>CAZWMT010000034.1:59154-67668 GCA_964635055.1 uncultured Microthrixaceae bacterium
CGCCGGGTCGAGCGTGATGATGTCGTCGAAGGCCATGGCCACCACCAGCGTGTCGGACATGTCGGGGCGCATGGCGAAGCCGGAGAGCTCGGTGGCCAGCACCGCGTCGACCCGTACTGCCGTGTCGGCGAGGGCGGCGTCGAGGGCGACGGCCAGGCTCTGGCCCGCCACGGCCGCGGTGCCCTGGCCGGTGACCACGATCCGTGTGATCGTGCCGTCGGCGATGGCGGCGCGCAGGTCGTCGGGCAGCGTGTCGGGCCCCAGCACCACCCGCAGCGAGCCGCCGTCGTCGACCAGCTTGCCCCGCAGCGTCTTGCGGAACGAGGTGGGGGCCTCGGTGATCTCCTTCAGGAGGAAGTGGGGGTAGGTGCCGCGGTCGATGTCGCGCGTCGTGATCTGCGCGGTGGCCAGGTCGTCGTCGGTGACCGGCAGCACCGTGCCGTCGTAGGCCTGGCGGTGGATGCCCTCGAGGGTGCCCGCCCTGGCGCCGTCGAGTACGACGATCTGGCCCCGGCTGGCGGTGGGGTTCTCGGGGTTGGCCGGCGTCTCGCCGTCCATCCGCAGGTAGGTGGCTGTCTCCTCCACCACGCCGTAGGGCTCGCTGGCCACGATGTAGGTGTCCTCGGCCAGGCCCACGTAGAGCGCCTGGCCGCTGCCCCGCAGGGCGAGGTGCAGCGACTCGGGAGCCACCGCGGCGCTGGCGGCGATGGCCACCGAACCCTCCATCGACGCCACCGCGGCCCGGAAGGCCGAGTCGAGGCCCTCGCCGACCGCCACCCGGCGCGACACCAGGGTGGGGATCACCTTGGCGTCGGTGGTGATCTCGGGGGCCAGCACCAGGCCGTGGGCCGACTTGAGGTCGGCGAAGTTGTCGACGTCGCCGTTGAGCGCGGCGGTGACGTACGGGCCCGAGACGCGGCCTTCCTCGTCGGAGTTCAACGGGTGGGCGTTGGCCTCGGAGATGATGCCCACACTGGCCCAGCGGGTGTGGCCGAGCACCAGGGCGTGGGCCCCGTCGGCCGCCAGGGCCAGGTGGAGCAGGTCGTCGGCCTCGATGGCCGCCCGGAGCGCGGCGGTGTTGTCGCCCAGCTCGCCGATCTCGGCGGCCGCCTTGTAGACGAAGCTGAGTGCCGGGGCGCCGTCGTCACCATCGGCTGCGGCGCCCACCGCCGACCGCACCGCCAGCGACTCGAAGAGACGATCACCGTCGCGCTCGCCCAGCAGGCCTGAGATGGCCGGCGCGGTGAGGTCGAGCCCGTGGCCGCTCACCAGCAGGTGCAGACCGGCGGAGTCGCGCCCGCGCACCTCGAGTCGGTCGAGGGCCGACAAGGCCTGCTGCACCGAGGTGAACGCCTCGATCGCCGCCGGCCCGGGCTCGGCCCCGGACAGGGCACGCACCTTCTCGGCGGTGGGCAGGCGGTCGCGCTGGACCGCCCAGGCGGCGTCCTTCACCCGGATGACCGTGGCGTTGACGCGTTCCAGGTCGGCCGGGCCGATGTCGGCGGCACCGGCGTCGAGCACCTGCTCGACGTCGGCGATCCGGCCCGCCGCGGTGTCGAGCAGGGCGTTGGCCTCGGCGCCCAGGCCCCGGTGGCGCAACAGGCAGGTGACCCCCGGCGTGCCCCGCAGCAGCCGGTCGGCGCGCTCGAGGGCGGCCGCGGCCCGATCGATCCTCTCGAGCGACGACAGCGGGGCACCGGGTGCAGCAGCCAGGTCGGCGACGGCGGCGCCGAGCAGGTCGAGGATCTCCTGGGGCTCGGGCGTGGCCCGGGTGGGGGGCCGGCGAACGACCGCGATGATCCCGCACATGTCACTGTCCCTTCGTCCTGCCCGCGGGAGGACAGTGTAGAGGGGCATCGCCGGTGGACCGGCCCGCCGGTGGTCGACGGCACCCGACCCCGACACCGGTGAACCGATCGCGGCGCCCGAGGACACAACAAGGTGTGGACCTCCGATGCCGACCCGCCCGCCGACCCACGAGCCGACCCGCCCGCCGATCCCCGGGCCGACGCCGCACCCGCCCGGGCGGGCCGCCCCGGAGGCACCGGGGTCGGGTCGTCCTCGCGGTGGCGGCCCTGCTGGCGACCGCCGTGACCGTCACCGGGGCGGCCGAGCTCGCCGGCGCCGCGCCGACACCTCGGTTCGACCGGTCGTGGCCCACCGGGAACGGGAGCCCCTCGTTGCCCGTCGGCATCGCCGCGAGCCCCACGACGGGCACGGTGTACGTCACCAACCTGTTCAGCAACCGGATCGAGCGCTTCGACGCCGACGGCACCTTCCTGGGTCAGTTCGGCACCACCGGGGCGGGCAACGGCCAGTTCAACCTGCCGCACGCCGTGGCGGTGGGCCCCGACGGCAGCGTCTTCGTGGCCGACACCGCCAACAACCGCATCCAGAGGTTCACCGCGACCGGCACGTTCCTGGGCGCCTGGGGGACGGCCGGGTCCGGGCACGGCCAGTTCAGCGCGCCGATGGGCGTCGCCACCGACCCGGCGGGCAACGTCTTCGTGGCCGACAGCGGCAACCACCGCGTCCAGAAGTTCACCTCCACGGGCACCTACCGCACGAGTTGGGGACGGGAGGGCACCGCCGCGGGCCGGTTCGAGACCCCGAGCGGCATCGCGGTCAGCGCCGACCGCCAGGTGTACGTGGTCGATGCCCGCAACGACCGCGTCCAGCAGTTCACCGGCACGGGGACGTTCCAGCGCCTGTGGGGTGCGGCGGGCACCGGCAACGGCCGCTTCCAGGATCCGTTCGGCGTGGCGGTCGACGCCACCGGCACGGTGTACGTCACCGACACCACGGCCAACCGGGTGCAGGCGTTCTCGGCGACCGGCCTGTTCCAGGCCGCGTGGGGCACCACCGGCAGCCTCGACGGGCAGTTCCAGGGTGCCTGGGGCGTGGCCGTGGCGTCCGACGGCACGCGCCTCCTGGTCGCGGACAAGGACAACAGCCGGGTCCAGCGCTTCGCGCCTGGCCTGCCCGGCGCACGGCCCCTGTTCGTCACCGCCTTCGGCACGGCGGGCCAGGGACCGGGCCAGATGAACGCGGCGCTGGCGGTCGCCATCGGCCCGTCGGGGAACGCCTACGTCTCCGACTACGGGAGTGGCCGGATCGAGCGGTTCAGCGCGACCGGCACCTTCCTCTCCCAGTGGGGCACCTACGGCACCGGCACCGGCCAGTTCGACCAGGCGGCAGGCGTGGCCACGGACGCGGCCGGCAACGTCTACGTCGCCGACACCTTCAACCACCGCGTCCAGAAGTTCACCGCCACCGGCACGTTCCTGGCCCAGATCGGCGACCAGTCCGTGTTCGAGCAGCCCGACGGCGTCGCCGTCGACGCCAACGGGAACCTCTACGTCGTCGACCACGTGCTGGACCGGGTGCGCAAGTACAACGCGGCGGGCACCTTCGTCACCCAGTGGGGGAGCACCGGCACCGGCAACGGCCAGTTACAGGACGCCACGGGGATCGCGGCCGACTCGGCCGGCAACGTCTACGTGGCCGATGCCGGCAACGACCGCATCCAGAAGTTCACCGCCACCGGCACCTACCTCGGGCAATGGGGCTCGGCCGGTACGGGCAACAGCCAGTTCGACGACCCCGAGGACGTCGCCGTCGACCGGGCCGGTGACGGCGCCGTCTACGTCGTCGACACCGGCAACAACCGCATCCAGAAGTTCACGCTCACCGGCTCGTACCTCACCCAGTGGGGCGGGCCCGGCTCGGGCGACGGCCGCTTCCAGGTCCCGCTCGGCGTCGCGGTCAACGCGGTGGGCTCGATCTACGTGGCCGACGCCGGCAACCACCGCGTCCAGGTCTTCGCCACCGGCACGGCCACCACTCCGTCGGTCTCGCTGGCCGCCGACCAGTCGTCGGTGGGAACGGGCGAGCCGATCGACTACCACGTCACCATCGCCAACACGACGGCCGACACGTTGACAGGGACGGTGATCACCGACCCCGCGGCGCCCGACTGCGAGGGGCCGGTGGCCGACATCCTTCCCGGCGCGACGCGGGTGGTGGACTGCACCCACAACACCGGCGTCGACGACGCCGGGCCCTTCGCCAACGCCGCCACCGTCAGCTCCGACCAGAGCAACCCGGTCACCTCGAACACGGTGACCACCCAGGTCGGGCCGGCGCTGACCATCGCCATGACGGCACCGGCCCGGGTGATGGCCACCCGGGCCATCGACTACGCCCTCTCGATCACCAACAACACCGCCCAGGCCCTGCGGGGCCTCCGCGTCACCGACAGCGGTGTCCCGGCGTGCGCGGGACCGGTCGCCGACCTCGCCCCGGGCGCCACGACCACGGTCAACTGCTCCAGGGCCACCACCGACGCCGACGCCGGCAGCGTCGTCCTGAACGTCGCCGGTGTCGACGCCACCGCCACCCAGGCGGCGTTCGCCAGCGCCGTCACCCGCGTCCAGGGACGCATCACCGGCACGATCACCGGGCCCGGCGGGCCGGTCGGCGGCGCCTACGTCCTCGCCCTGGACCGCGACTTCCTGCCCTTGCACGGCGACGCCACCACCGACGCGGCCGGCGCCTACAGCCTCGGGCTCGATCCCGGCCGCTACTACCTCGCGTTCGTCGACCCGGCCGGCGCCCACCTGGCCGAGTACTCGGGCAACCGCACCAACGCCCTCGACCTCACCACCGCCGACCTCACCACCGTCGCCTCGGGGTCGGGACCGGCCACGGCCGACGCGTCCCTCGCGGCGTCGGGCTTCGCGCCGCCGGTCAACCCCGCCGCCATCTCCGGCACGGTCACGGACGCCGGCGGGCCATTGGCCGGCGTGTGGGTGGTCGCCATCAACGGAGGGGTGCGCAGTGCCACCCGGACGAACGCAGCCGGCCAGTACACGGTGGGCAACCTGCCGCCGGGCGCCACCTACCTGGAGTTCGTCGACCCGGCGGGCAGCCATGCCCTCCGCTGGTACCACGACGACAACGGCGGCAACCCCACGCCGATCCCCCTGGTCGCCGGCCAGGTGGTCACCGGGGCCGACCAGGCCCTTCCCGCCTACCCCTGAGCCGCGGGCCGGCGCCCGTACACGGCGTGGTGGGGGACGGGATAGCCCCGGTCCCACCGCTCGGCGGTGGTGGCGAGCCCCTCGTCGTGCATCCAGGCCTCGATCCGCGCCGGCGCGATGAAGTCGATCCGGCCCGCGGCCGACGCGGTGATCCCGGCCAGCCTCGTCATCACCAGCTCCCCCGAGCGGGCCACCACGGCCTTGGCCCGCCGCTCCATGTCCATCTCCTTGACCAGCAGCACCCCGCCGGGGGCCAGTGCCTTCGCCGCCGCCCGCATCAGGCGCTCGGCGGCGTCGATCCCCAACAGGTACGCCGCATCGACGATCGTGACGGCGTCGAACGAGCCGGCGGGCAGCCAGTCGGCGGGCACCACCGAGAAGCTCACCTGCTCGGCGCCGATGCCGAGGCGATCTCGTGCGCCGGCCGCGGCGGCGATCTTGCGGTCGTCGATGTCGACCCCTCGCACACGGCGGCCCGGCGCACCGGACGCCAGCAGCAGCGCGAGGTGGCCGTGACCACACGCGATGTCGAGGATCCGGCCCGTGTCGGGCACGAGCGCGTCGATGGCGCCGAACGGGCACAGCCGCAGGCGGATGGCCACATGGGCGCGGTCGCCGCCGGTGTAGGCGCCGGCGAGGGCGCGGGTCGTCAACGCGGATCGAGCCGGAGGCACACCCCATCGTGCCCCGGTCGGGGCGGTCGCCGCCCGTCACGGCCGTCGAGGGCGGCGGGCGCACCCGATCGCCGGGCCGATCACCGAGCCGAACCCGATCGCGGGCGCACCCGGTCGCCGGGGCGGGCCGGTCGCGGGTCGGACCGGCGCCTCGCCGAGGGTTACCGTGGCACGGGATGCGCCGATGCGCCGGCGCGCGGCGGAGAGGACGCGATGGCGACCCTGGTGGTGAACGCGGACGACTACGGGCTCACCGCCGGGACCTCGCGCGCCATCGTCCGGGCCCACCTCGACGGCGTGGTCACCAGCACCTCGGTGCTCACCCTGGCGCCGGCCTTCACCCGGACGACCGCGTGGTTGGACGATGCGCCCGGGTTGGGCGTGGGGCTGCACCTGGCCGCGGTCGGTGAGGACCCGCCGCTGCTCACCGCATCCGAGGTGCCCAGCCTGGTCGACCGCAAGGGGCGTCTCGCCCTCAGCTCGTTGAAGATGGTGCCGCGACTGGCGGCGGGCCGCATCGACCCCGCCGACCTCGAGCGCGAGTTCACCGCGCAGTACGAGGCCTTCGTGTCCACCGGCCGCGCCCCCACGCACCTCGACACCCACCACAACCTCCACCTGTGGCCGATGGTGGCCGACGTGGTGACCCGGCTGGCGACGACGTGGTCGGTGCCGGCGGTGCGCGTGCCGTGGTCGCGTGCCCGCTCACCGATCGGCGCCGGCGTGCGCCACCTCGGCCGGAGGCTCCGCCATCGCGCCGACGGGGCCGGGCTCTGGCACCCCGACGTGTACTACGGCATCGACGAGGGGGGCCGGCTCGACACCGAGGCGCTGCTGGCGTTGGTCGACCTCCTCCCCCAGGACCCGACCACCACGATCGAGGTGGCGGTGCACCCCGGCGAGCACGGCGACGCCGACCTGTCCCGCTATCCGTGGCCGGGGGCGTGCCGTGACGCCGAGCTCGAGGCGCTGATGTCGCCCCTGGTGCTGCGCCGCGTCCGGGCCGGCGGCCACCGCCTGGTGCCCTACGGGCCGCACACGACCTGTCCGCCGCACCGGCACGTGGCGGTCGACCTCGCGGGCGGCACACGCCCGGACCTCCCGAGCGGCGGTCCGGACCGCGACGGGACCCTCACCGCCTGACCACCGGTCCCTGGCCGGCGACGAGGCGAGGGGCGCCGCGACGTCAGTACCCCGCCGGCGACCGCGCTGCGCACGGCGAGGGGCGAGCGCTCAACCGGCGAGTCGGTGGACCGCGTCGACCAGGCGCCGGGCGGCGGCGTCGGCCTGGCCGGCGGTCGGGGCCTCGACCATCACCCGGACGACCGGCTCGGTGCCGCTGGGGCGCACCAGCACCCGGCCATGGTCGCCCAGCTCGGCTTCGACGGCGGCGATGTCGGCGGCCAGGTGCTCGACCAGGGCGGCGTCGCGCCGGGCCACCCGCACGTTGTGCAGCACCTGGGGCAGCTGGGTCATGGCCGCGCCGGCGAGGTCGGCGAGGGTGCGCCCGGTCCGCGCCATCACGTCGAGCACCTGCACACCGGTGAGCAGGCCGTCACCGGTGCTGGCCAGGTCGCGGAAGATGACGTGGCCGGACTGCTCGCCACCGAGGGCCCAGCCGCCGGCCTCGAGGGCCTCGAGCACGTAGCGGTCGCCCACCTGGGTGTCGACCACGGTGATGCCCCGGTCGGCCATGCCCAGGCGGAATCCCAGGTTCGTCATGACGGTGACGACGACGGTGTCGTCCGGCAGGCGCCCCCGCTCGTGGCGGTCGATGGCGCAGATGCCGATCAGGTGGTCGCCGCTCACCAGCGACCCTGCCGCGTCCACCGCCAGCACCCGGTCGGCGTCGCCGTCGAAGGCCAGGCCGGCGTGGGCGCCGGCCGCCCGCACCTGCGCCTGCAGCGACTCGGGGTGGGTCGACCCGCAGCCGTCGTTGATGTTGGTGCCGTCGGGCGCGGCGTGCAGCACGTCGACCTGCGCGCCGAGGCCCACCAGGACGGGCCCGGCGACCTCGGCGACCGCGCCGTTGGCGCAGTCGATCACCACGTGCAACCCGTCGAGTCGGCGTCCCTCGATCGAGGCGGCGACGGCGTCGGCCCAGCGGCGCACCTGCCCGTGCACGTCGCCGACGGCCCCCGGGGGCGGCTCGCCGACGGTGTGGCCCAGCAGCGCGTCCAACTCGGCCTCGAGCCGTTCCTCGGTGTCGTCGGAGAGCTTGCGGCCACCGGCGGCGAACAACTTCACCCCGTTGTCGGCCGCGGGGTTGTGCGACGCCGAGATCATGGCCGCCGGATGGTCGTCGGCCGCCGACAGCCAGGCCACCGCCGGCGTCGGCGCCACGCCCAGCAGGTCGACGGCCACCCCCTCGGCGGCCAGGCCGCGGGCCAGCGCGGCCTCGAGGCGTGGGCCCGACACCCGGGTGTCGCGGCCGATCACGAACCGTTCGGCGGGCAGCACCCGCGCCGCCGCCCGGCCCAGCGCCACGACCAGGTCGTCGGTGAGCTCGGTGTCGGCGACGCCTCGCACCCCATCGGTGCCGAAGCGCAGGGTCACCCGGCGGGGACCGTTCGCCAGGCCGTTGCCCGAACGGGGCACAGGCGGAGGAAATAGCCGTCACAGGTGACCGGTATCTCCTCCAGTTGCGTTCGGCCCGTGGCGGCGCTCGACGACAACACGCGCAGCTTCGCCGGCCGGGTGGTCAGGGGAGGACCGCCGCGGCTACCGCTTGGAGTACTGCGGTGCCTTGCGGGCCTTCTTGAGGCCGTACTTCTTGGATTCCTTCTCGCGGGCGTCGC
>CAZWMT010000035.1:0-43106 GCA_964635055.1 uncultured Microthrixaceae bacterium
GCGGGTCGGGTGGATCGGGCGGGTCGGGTGGATCGGGCGGGTCGGGTGGATCGGGCGGGTCGGGTGGATCGGGTGGGTCGGGTGGGTGGGGCCGGCCCGGGTCGTCCGGTGGTTCGCCGCTGCCGTCAGGCGACATGCGCCGTGCCGAGCGGCGGCGCGGGCGACGTCACGCGCTCGCCGGCCTCGAGGCCGGCCAGGAAGTCGAGCACCAGCCGGTTGAAGGTGCTGGCGTGCTCGAACATGAAGCCGTGCGCGGCACCCCGCACCACGGCCATGCGGGCGCCCGGGATGAGCCGCGCCAGCTCCTCGGAGTCGCCCCGCGGCGTGAGGATGTCTTGGCTTCCCACCAGCACCAGGGTGGGGGCGCGCACGTGCACCAGCTGCTCGCGCAACGACTCGTCGGCGTCGAGGATGGCCTGCACCTGGGCGAGGAAGGCGTCGGGCGAGGCGTTGAGGGCCAGGCCGCCGACGGGGCCGATCAGCGGCTGCAGGCGCCGGAACGAGCGGGCGCCGAACAGCCACCGGGCGTTGCGCCCGACGAACGCGCCCATGCCCTCGGCCTCGGCCAGGTCGGCCCACTCGGCCAGCAGCTCCCGCCGCCACGGCAGCTGGCGACAGGCCGTGCAGGCCAGCACCAGCGACCGCACGCGGTCGGCGTGCAACACCCCGATGATCTGGCTGATCACGCCCCCCATCGAGGCACCCACCACATGGGCGCGGTCGACGCCGGCGTCGTCGAGCACCGCGATGGCGTCGCGGGCCATCATCGACAGGTCGTAGGGGCCCGGAGGCTTGTCGGACCGGCCGACCCCCCGATTGTCGAGGGCGAGGCAGCGGTAGGTCGCGCCGAGTGCGCGGCGCTGCAGGATCCAGCCGCGCCGGTCGGCACCAAGCCCCTGGATGAGCAGCAGGGGCTCGCCGTCGGGGTTGCCGAAGGCGTCGTAGTGGATGCGGGTGCCGTCCTCACCCCAGGCGAAGGCCATGCAGTCAATCCTTGCGGCTGCGCCGCCCCAGCAGGAAACCGGCGGCCGCCCCGAACAGGGCGGTGCCGACCAGGACCCAGATCAGGGCCAGGTTGACGTCGAACACCAGGAAGTCGATGTTGACCTCGTCGCGGTTCGAGAGCACGAAGGCCAACAGCAACACGACGATGGCGGCGACGCCGACCGTCTGGCCGTTGATGGCCGAGCCCTTGCCCCTGCCGCCCTTGCCGCCGTCCTCGTCGCTGGTGCCCACGGGTCGCGCCCTCCCGCTCAGGCCGCGAGCTTCTTGAGCTCGAACGAGGTCATGATCTCGCCGATGCCGGCGATCAGGGCGCCGATGCCGAGCACCAGCCCCACCACGGCCACGGTGGCGTCGGGCCAGACGATGATGGCGATGCCCACCAGGGCGCCGACGACGCCCACGATGAGCAGCGGCCACATCCCCTCACCGCGGTCCATCAAGGCGACCACGGCTCGTATGACCCCCCGCAGCAGGTAGCCGATGCCGGCCACCACGGCCACGACCTGGACCGTGACGTCGGGCCAGAAGAGCAGGACCAGGCCCGAGACGACCGACACCAGGGCCCAGCCGATGCCCACCTCACGGCGCTTGGCCCCGAAGAAGCCGCTGATGCCACCGATCAGCAGGAACAGTCCCGCCAGCCACGCCAGGGCGGCGATGCTCTTGAACGGCCTCGTGATCATGATGATGCCCAAGGCGACCGAGAACAGCCCGATCACCAGCATCACCCACCAGAACCTCGCCCCCGCCTGCAGCTCGTCGTCACTCACGGCATCCATCGGATCCCCTCCCCCTGTGACCGATCGGTTCGGTCGTGTCCAACGTAGCCCCCGCCGACCCGCGGGTCAGCCTTTGCTCGCTCGACTCCGTGGGCGCGGTCTCGGCGGGCGCTCGGGCCGATCGACGCGCACCCGTTCGGCGTCAGTGCCGGTCGAGGAGGGCCTGGACGGCGAGGCGGGTGTGCTCGGCCAGGTCGGCCACCGCCAGGGGGCCGGGGTGGACCGCCGCCGCGACGGGTTCGCCGACGGTGATGCGCCACCGCCGGCCCACCTCGCGGCCCCGCACCGCCACCGGGACGACCGGCGCGCCGGCCGCGACCACCGGCGCCAGCACCTCGGGGTGCAGGCCGCCGGCGTGCTGGCCCCAGCGCAGCTCGAGCCCCAGGCCGAGGCCGACGGCCTCGCCCGCCCGCAGCAGGCCGGCGATCTCGTCGGGGCGGTCCAGCACCGCGCCCAGCCGGCGCAGCGCAGGGCCCATCGGTGCCACGTCGGGCAGGCCCACGACCCGCAGGTGACGGCCGGTCGCCCGCCGGAGGCCCTCGGTGACGACCCACGGCTCGGACAGCCCGAGGCGGCGGTTCATCACGACGGCGAGCGGGCCGGGGGGAAGGTCGACGTGGCCGTCGACCTCGATGTCCCAGCGCAGGCGGGCCGCGGGGGCGAGCAGATCGACCAGGTCGGCGTCGAGGCCCCACGGATCGACGGTGAACGTGCCACGCACGCGCCGCTGGAGCGCGGCCGGCAGGACCGGCAACGCGGGCAACGCGGGCAGCGTGGGCAGCGCCGGCAGGTCCACCATCAGGCCACCGCCGACGTGGCGTCGCCGAAGGTGACGTAGGTGACCCCGGCCCACTGGAACAGGTCCTTCACCACGTCGACGGTGTCCCACCGCGGCGCCACCCCGAGCCACTCGGCGCAGCGAGACCCGTCGGCGGTGCGCCCCCGCACCAGCAACTCGCGCAGGTGCTCGGGCAGCGGTGAGCCCGCCACCTCGGCCACGACCCGTGCCAGGGCCCAGGCCGGCCCCACGATGGGCACGGGCACCCGGCCGCCGAGACGGGCAGCCTGCCCGGCGGTCACCGCGCCGTCGCCCACCACGTTGACCGGGCCGTCGTGGCCGGCGAGCACCGCGGCCACGATGGCTGCAGCGGCGTCCTCCTGGTGCAGCAGCGAGAAGGGCAGGTCGGAGGTGGCGCTCACCGGCACCACCGGCAGCCGCAGGTAGCGGCCCAGGGGGCTGGGGAAGTGCGGGCCCATCACCGGGGCCAGGCGCAGCGACGTGACCGGTACCCCGGCGGCGTCGCCGGCCACGCCCGCCACCCGCTCAGCGTGCAGCAACGACCGGCCGAAGGGCGTGGTGGGGTCGGGCGCCACGGTCTCGTCGGGGCGGGTGGCCGCGCCCCGCGCCCGGCCGTAGACCTCGATGCCCGACCGCAGGACGATGCGATCGAGGCTCGGGCACTCGGCGGCGGCGCCCAGCACCGCGATCGTGCCCGCCTCGGTGCGCTCCACCGCGGCCTTGGGCGAGCAACGGGCGTTGGGCTCGTAGGTACCCACGTGCACCACGGCAGTGGGCTCGAACTCGCGCACGATGGCCACGTTGCGGGCCCGGTTCCGGGGATCGACCCGATGGAAGTCGGTGCGCTCGAGGTAGCGGCGGGGCGGCTCGATGTCGATGCCGGTGATGGCCGCGACCTCCGGCCGCTCCTCCAGCAGCAGTGCCACCCGCGTGCCGAGCTCTCCGCCGAGCCCGGTCACCAGTACCCGCATGGTTCAGAACACCTCTCTCCGGCGACCTGTGGCTTCAGAAGACGTGTCCTCAGAAGACCTCGGGCCGCAATGTGGGGAACGCCACGACATCGCGGATCGTGGCGATGTCGCCCAACAACATGACCAGACGGTCCATGCCGATGCCAAGCCCACCGGTGGGAGGCAGGCCGTACTCGAGCGCCCGCACGTAGTCCTCGTCGATCACGGCGGCGGCCTCAGGGTCGCCCGCGGCGGCCTTGGCCGCCTGGTCCTCGAAGCGGGCCCGCTGCTCGGCGGGGTCGACCAGCTCGCTGAACGCGTTGCACAGCTCGCGGCCGGCGACGATGGCCTCGAAGCGCTCGACCATGCCGGGCAGCTCGCGGTGGTCGCGCGACAGCGGCGACACCTCGAGGGGGTAGTCGGTGACGAACACCGGTCCCCACAGCTGGTGCTCGGTGGTCTTCTCGTAGATCTCCAACACCAGCTTGCCGGGGCCCCAGTCGTCCTCGACCGGCACCCCGTGCTCACGGGCGACGGCCGTCAACTCGTCGAGGGGCATGCGCACATCGACCCGCACACCGGCGATCTCCTCCACCAGGTCGGTCATGGAGGCCCGGCGC
Organism: uncultured Microthrixaceae bacterium; assembly: GCA_964635055.1. Taxonomy (GTDB): domain Bacteria; phylum Actinomycetota; class Acidimicrobiia; order Acidimicrobiales; family DATDAH01; genus JAEUJM01. The sequence continues at coordinate 4,154 of CAZWMT010000035.1, forward strand.
CAGGGCACGCCGAGGTCGAGCTCGCGCCCCCCGTACGACAGCAGGGTGCCGCCGCAGAGCTCGGTGGCCAGGAAGGCCACCAGCTCCTCGGTGATGGCCATCATGTCCGAGTAGTCCGCGTAGGCCTGGTAGAGCTCGAGCATCGTGAACTCGGGCTGGTGGCGGGGCGAGAGGCCCTCGTTGCGGAACACCCGGGCGATCTCGAACACCCTCGTGAACCCGCCCACGACCAGGCGCTTGAGGTAGAGCTCGGGGGCGATGCGCAGGAACAGGTCGACGTCGAGGGCGTTGTGGTGGGTGGTGAACGGCCGGGCCGTCGCACCCCCCGAGATGGGGTGGAAGACCGGCGTCTCGATCTCGATGAACTCGCGCTCCTCGAGCCAGCGGCGGGTGAGCGACATGATCCGGCTGCGCAACACGATGGCGTCCCGGGCCTCGTCGGTGACCCAGAAGTCGACGTAGCGCTGGCGGTAGCGGGTGTCGGGATCGCTGAGGCCGTGCCACTTGTCGGGGAACGGCCGCTGGGCCCGAGCCAGCGTGACCCACTGGTCGACCCGGACCGACAGCTCGCCGCGGCGGGTGGTCATCACCTCGCCCGTGACGCCGATCCAGTCGCCGAGGGACAGGTCGGCGAAGCCCTCGAAGTCGGGGGTGGACGCGGCGGGGGCGAACAGCTGGATGCGGCCGGTGCCGTCCTGGAGGGTGCCGAAGGCCAGCTTGCCCTGCACCCGGCGCAGCATGAGCCGCCCCGCGACGGTGACGGTCCGCCCGGTCTCGGTGCCCGCCTCGAGCCCCGAGTGCTCCTGCTGAAGTCCAGCGGCGGTGGCATCGGGGTCGTACCGATACGGGATGTCAGTCACCGCTAACCCGCGTTCTTCTCGTGGATCAGGCGCAGGCCGTGCAGCGTGAGCCAGGGCTCGATGTGCTCGATCCGGTCGGAGATGGGGGCGATGAGGTGGGCGAGGCCACCGGTGGCGACCACGGTGCACTCCCCCAGCTCGGACTCGATGCGGGCGCAGAGGCCGTCGACCATGGCCGCGTAGCCGAAGCCGGTGCCGGACTGGATGGACTCCATGGTGCTCTTGCCCAGCACGTGGGTGGGTCGGTCGAGGGCCACCTGGCGCACCGCCGCGGCGCGGCCGAACAGGGCGTCGAGGCTGATCTCGATGCCCGGGGCGATGGCGCCACCCAGGTACTCGCCCGCGGCCGACACCACGTCGCAGGTGGTGGCGGTGCCGAAGTCCACCATGATCGTGGGACCGCCGAACAGGTCGAAGGCCGCCGCCGCGTTGGCGATGCGGTCGGGGCCGACCTCCTTGGGGTCGTTGTAGAGGATCGAGATGCCGGTCTTCACGCCGGGCTCGAGCACCACGGGATCGCCGTCGAGGTACCGGTCGCACATGTTGCGCAGGTTCACCGTCACGCGGGGCACACCCGAGCAGATGGACACGCCGTCCACGTCGTGGCTCCAGGAGTAGCCGGCGAGGCCGAGGAACCCTTCGAGCATCACCACCTGCTCGTCGGCGGTGCGCTCGGCGTGGGTGGAGATCCGCCAGTGCCCGGTGAGCCCGTCGCCCGCGGTCTCGACCGCGGTCACCTCGGGGTCGTACAGGCCGAAGACGGTGTCGGTGTTGCCGACATCGATCACCAACAGCATCAGGGGGCTCCTGTGTCGTGTGCATCGGGCGCCGGGGTGGGCCGTGGCGCGGGGGTGGGTCGTGGCGCGGGCGACGGGGTGGCGTCGACCGCGATGTCGAGGCCGATGTCGAGCACCGGCGCCGAGTTGGTGAGCGCGCCCACCGACACCAGGTCGACGCCGGTGGCGGCGAAGGCGGTGATCGTCTCCAACGTGATGCCTCCGGAGGCCTCGACCAGGCACGGGCGGCCCCCCGCGGCGCGATGGTGGCCCACGGCGGCCATCGCGTCGCGCACCTCGTCGGGGCTCATGTTGTCGAGCAGCAGGGCGTCGGCGCCGGCGGCGAGGGCCTCGACCACCTCGGCGTGGGTGGCGCACTCGACGTGGACCGTGCGGGCGGGCCAACGATCGTGGGCCTGCGCCACCGCCGCGGTGATGCCCAGCACGGTCAGGTGGTTGTCCTTGAGCATCACCCAGTCGGACAGGTTGCCCCGGTGGTTGCGGCCACCACCGGCGCGGACGGCGGCCTTCTCCAGCGCGCGCAGGCCGGGCGTGGTCTTCCGGGTGTCCCACACCTGGGCGCCGCCGGCGGCGGCGTCGACGTAGCGCCGGGTCTCGGTGGCCACCCCCGACAGGTGGCCGAGGAAGTTGAGCGCCGTGCGCTCGGCGGTGAGCACCGAGGCCAGCGGGCCGTCGACGGTGGCCAGCACCTGGCCCGCGCCGAGCGGATCGCCGTCGTCGACCGTCCAGGCCACGGTGACCGCGGGGTCGACCTGCAGGAAGGCCTCGTCGGCGCACCGCCGCCCGGCCAGCACCCCGGGTGCCCGGGCAACGAACTGGGCGGTCGCCCGTGCCGAGGGCGGCAGCAGCCCCGAGGTGAGATCGCCCAGGGGGGTGAGGTCCTCGTCCAGGGCCCGGGCCACCGCGGCGCGAACCGCCCCGATGGGCGGGTGCAGGTGGTCGCCGCTCACGCCGACCACCTTGCCTCGCCGCGGTCGTTGGGGCCACGGCGCCGCGGGGCGGTCACGACTCGTACTGCTTCAGGGCGGTGTCCACGGTGAGGGCGGCTGCGACCACCAGGGTCCGCAACGGGTCATCGAGGGGCCGGTGGATCTGGACCACGTAGTTGTCGGCGGTGGTGAACACGGCCTTGGCCAGGCCCACGTAGGTCTTGGTGATGCGTCCTATCTCGGCGCCGGTGTGGTCGACGATGGTGAAGTTCCACGCCCGCCAGTTCTCGGCGTTGATGGCCCCGTACTGGTGACCGCCGGCCACCATCGCGAAGCGGATCTTGCCCCACAGGTTCTCCTGCACGATCTGGCCGATCTCGTGGCCCTGGGGGCCGGCCACGATGACTTTGGACTTCATGAACTTCGCCGGACGGGTGACGTTGAGCAACACGTTGCCGGCCAGGTCGACCAGCTGGAACTGGTGGGTCATGTACTGGTCGAAGTTCGTGAGCGCGCGAGCCACCTTGCGGGTCGCGCTCTGGCCGACCTGGCGCACTGCGGCGATCTGGTTGCCGTGCTGGTCGTACACCGCGTACTCGCTGTTGATCTCGATGTACTTGGCCTTCTGGTTCACCACCAGGACCGGCTCGGTGAACACGGTGCCGCCGCCCTGGGGCAGGGCACCGGGCGGCGCGCCGGCCGCCCGCTGCACCTGTTTCTGCACCTGGACCGGCGCGTGATCGCCCCGTGGGACCGCTGCGGGCCCGGGTCCGATCGGGTCGATCCCCTGGGCGCCCGCGCTGGTGACGTGCTCGGTCCAGGCCTGGCCGTCGAACCACCGGTTCTCGTGACGACCCATGGGGTCCGGGTACCAACCGGGCGCGTAGCCGTCAGCCATGGCCATCTCCTCTGAGGACGAGTCGGCAGTGGAGGTCACGGTCGAGGTCCGGGAAGTCGAGGCGGGTGTGGGCCCCACGGCTCTCCTCGCGCTCGGTGGCGGCGGTGAGCACGGCCCGAGCCACGGTGGCCAGGTTCTGAACTTCCCAGTGGGCGGCATCGCCCGGGGTGACCGTGGCCGCCCGTACTGCGGCCACGGTCTCGCCCGTGGCCAGCAGCGACGCCGCGTCGCGAAGCACGCCGGCTCCTCGGGTCATCGCTCGCTGCAGCCGGGCGCGCACCTCGACGACGGTGCCCGGCGCTGCGGGTGGCCGGTGGTCGTCCGGCGCGGGCTCGGCGACTTCCCGGCCCCCGATGACCTCGATGCCGGACGGGCCCGGGACCACGTCGGAGCCCAGCACCGCGCGCATCGCCCCCGTCGGCTGCGGGCCGTCCTGGCCCGCGTCCATGGCCTCGACCGCCCGCGGGGCGAACACCAGGCCCTCCAGCAGCGAGTTCGACGCCAGGCGGTTGGCGCCGTGCACCCCGGTGCAGGTGGTCTCGCCGGCGGCCCAGAGGCCCGGCAGGCTGGTGGCGCCGTCGAGGTCGGTGACCAGCCCGCCGCAGAGGTAGTGGGCCGCGGGCGCCACCGGCAGCCAGTCGGTGGCCGGGTCGAGGTGCACCGACACCAGCGACTCGGCCATCGTCGGGAACCGGCGGGCGAAGTCGTCCAGGCCGGTGGCGTCCAACCACACGTGATCGACGCCCTGTTCGATCATCGTGGCGGTGATGGCCCGGGACACCACGTCGCGGGGCTGCAACTCGTCGACGAAGCGCTCGCCGTCGCGATCGCGCAGCAGAGCACCGTGGCCGCGGAGGGCCTCGGACAGCAGCGGTCGCGGCATCCGGGGGTCGTGCAGCGCGGTCGGGTGGAACTGCACGAACTCGATGTCGGCCACGGCCACCCCGGCCCGCAGCCCCATGGCCACCCCGTCGCCGGTCGATTCAGCCGGGTTGGTGGTGACCGCGTACAGCTGACCGGCACCCCCGGTGGCCATCAGCACGTGGGTGGCGCGCACCTCCACCACCTCGCCGCCGGCGTCGATCGCGGTGACCCCGACGCAACGGCCGCCGTCGACCAGCAGGTCGGTGGCGAAGTGCCGTTCGAGCACGAGCGCGGCCGTACGGTGCACCGCCGCCACCAGGGCCCGCTCGATCTCGAAGCCGGTGGCGTCGCCGCCGGCGTGCAGGATCCGCGGCAGGCTGTGGCCACCCTCGCGGGCCAATTCGAGCCCGCCCGCCGCGTCACGGTCGAACGCCGCCCCCTGCGCCATCAACTCCTCGACCCGGCGCGGGCCGTCGTCCACCAACACCCGCACCGCCTCCGCATCGCAGAGGCCGGCGCCGGCGGCCAGCGTGTCGGCCAGGTGGAGGTCGGTCGAGTCGGGGTCGCTGTCGAGCACCGCCGCCACGCCCCCCTGCGCCCAACGGGTGGTGGCCTGGCTCAGCACGCCCTTGGTGAGCACGCCGACGCGCCGGCCGTGCTGCTGGCTGGCCCGCACGGCGGCGGAGAGCCCGGCCACACCCGACCCGAGGACCAGTAGGTCCAGCCCCTCGGGCCTGGCGTCGGACACCTGTTACAGCGCGCCGAGCTCGGTGTCGAGGGCGGCCATCTCCGCCGTGATGTCCACGTAGCGGACCGGTCCGGGACCACCCGGGCCACCCGGGCCGGAGGCGCCGGCGAGCTCGGCGGCCTGCTCGGCCGACACGGGGCGATTGGCGGTGTCGACGTGCACCACCAGCGGCTCGTAGCCGTCGAGCTCGGCATCCTCGTAGTCGGCGTAGGTGATCACGATCACCCGGTCGCCCGGCTGCACGAGACGGGCCGCGGCACCGTTGAGGCACACGTCGCCCGGCCCGCCGGGGATCGCGTAGGTCTCGAACCGGGCCCCGTTGTCGACGTCGAGCACGTGCACCTGCTCGTGCTCGCGGATGTCGGCCAGCCGCATGAGGGTGGTGTCGAGGGTGATCGACCCCACGTAGTGCAGGTTGGCATCGGTGACCGTGGCCCGGTGGACCTTGGACTTCATCATGCGTCGGCGCATGGCTGGTTCGCTTTCTGTCGCTTGACGCCGGTGTCCCGGTCGCCGTGCTTCACCCCGGTGGGGCCGATACCCCGAGATTATCCAACAAGCGGGCGCGACCGAACCTGGCGGCGGTGAGAAGTCGCAGCTCGCCGGCCAGCGGGGCGACCGGGTCCAGCGTGGCGGCGTCGACGACGGCGACGTAGTCCAGCTCGGCCAGGGCCTCGGTGGCGATGACGCCGGCCATCAGGCTGCGCACCGCGGCAGGGTCGCGCTCGCCGGCCCGGATCGCGTCGACGCCGGCCTGAAGGGCCTGGTGCAGCACCGGCGCCGCCGCCCGCTCGTCGGGGGTGAGGTAGGCGTTGCGGCTCGACATGGCCAGGCCGTCGGGCTCGCGCACCGTGGGGCAGCCCACCACCTCCACGGGGAACGAGAGGTCGAGGGCCATCTTGCGCACCACCGCCAGTTGCTGGAAGTCCTTCTCGCCGAAGTAGGCCCGGCACGGGCCCGCGAGGGCGAAGAGCTTGGCCACCACCGTGGCCACGCCGGCGAAGTGGGTGGGCCGCGAGGCCCCCTCCATGGTCTCGGTGATACCCGACACCGAGACCGTGGTGCGCACCGGCTCGGGGTACATCTCGTCCACCGACGGGGCGAACAGCACCGCCACGCCGGCGGCCTCGCAGCGGGCGGTGTCACCCTCGAGGTCGCGGGGGTAGGCGCCGAGGTCCTCGTTGGCCCCGAACTGCAGCGGGTTCACGAAGATGGTGGTGGTGGTGAGGTCGTCGTCGCCCACCGACCGCTCCATGAGCGACACGTGGCCATCGTGCAGGTACCCCATCGTCGGCACCAGCCCGACCCGCCCGCCGGCATGGCGCGCCGCGTCGAGCTCGGCGCGGAGCTCGGCGACCCTCGTGACCACCTTCACGGCGCCATCCTCCCGCGCCCGACCAAGCGGAGGAAATACCAGTCACGGGTGACTGGTATTTCCTCCAGATCGGGGTGGGGGGCCCTCGGGCGTGACGAGCCGGCGGGCGGCGTGCATCAGGGCCTCGTAGGCGGGGCGCTCGCTGGGGTCGAGGGCGGCCAGGTGGCGCTCGATGGTGGCGGTGTCGCCCCGTGCGGCGGGGCCGGTGAGGGCGGCGGCGGGGCCCAGGGCGGCCACGTTGTCGACCGTTCCCCGCACCAGGTCGAGGTAGGCCTCGAGGGGCACGCCGGCAGAGGCTCCCACCCGCTCCACCTGGCCGAGCAGGGCCACCAGGTGGTTCGAGGCGATGCAGGCGGCGGCGTGGTAGGCGGCCCGGTCGGCGTCGGCCACCTCGAACGCGTGACCACCCAGGTCGGCCACCACCTCGGCAGCGATCGGGTCGCCGGCGATGGCGAACCACGCCCCGTCGCGGAGGCGCTCGGCCCCCACCTCGGCGTTGGGCAGCGACACCAGCGGGTGCACGGCGGCCCGCCGGTCATGAGGCGCGAGCACGTCGAGGCCCAGCGAGCCGGCGACGTGGGCCAGGACCGCATCGCCGGGCACCACCGCCGCAGCGGTGTCGGAGATGGCTGCGTCGGGCGTGGCGATCAGCACCAGATCGACGCCGTGCGCTGCGACGCTCACGTCGTCGCCCCGTCGGAGCGGCGGCGGCACCCTCCAGCCGGCGCCGGCCAGCGCACCGGCGAACGACGAGCCGGCCCGTCCCCCGCCGATCACCCGCACCGATCGCCTGCTCACAAGGTGCCCACCACGCTGACCCGACCTGCCGCGTCGGCGATCGTCGCGCCGGGCACCAGGTCGGGGGCCAGCTCGGCCAGCGGGGCCAGGACGAAGCGGCGCTCGAACATGCGGGGGTGGGGCACCTGCAGGTCGTGGTCGTCGACGGTGACGCCGTCGATCCACAGCACGTCGACGTCGAGGGTGCGGGGGCCCCAGCGGGCGCCCTGCACCCGCTCGGCCGCCGCCTGCAGGCGCTGGGCCACACCCAGGAGCTGGCGGGCGGTCAGCTCGGTGTCGAGCTCGACCACCAGGTTGAGGTAGGGCCCCTGGCCGCCGGGGCCGCCGACCGGCTCGGTCTCGTACACCGACGACACCGCCACCACGTCGGCCAGCGAGTCGACCGCATCCCGCAGGTAGGCCCAGCGGTCACCCAGGTTCGACCCCAGCCCGAGGAAGACCCGCACGCTCGCTCAGGCCCGCGACCGGGAGATGCGGACGCCCGATGTGGCCAGCTGGTGGGGCACGGGCGGGCGGAGCTTGCGGATCGACACGGTGACCGCATCGACCCGCGCGTCGGCGAGGACGCGCGCCGCGATCGTCTCGGCCAGGTGCTCGAGCAGCGCCACCGACCGGGCGGTGATCACCCCCTCGACGAGCGCGCAGAGGGCGCCGTAGTCGACCGTGTCGGCCAGCGCGTCACTGGCACCGGCCGCGGACAGGTCCAGCTCGACGTCGAGGTCGACCTCGAGCGGCTGCGGCCGCAGTTCCTCCTCGGGCAGCACACCGCACCGGCCCATGGCCCGCAGGCCCCGCAGCTCGATGCGGTCAGCCATCGGCCGCGAGCTTGGCCGACAGCGCCACCAGCTCGCGTCCCAGCGGGCCCATCTGGCGATCGACGATGCGCTCGACCACCGAGATCGTCTGCGGGCCGGTCTCGAGCAGGCCCGACCACAGCAGGTAGCCGCCCATCAGGCCCGAGATGCGGTCGCCCAGCTCCTCCTGGTGGACCAGGACCCGCCCGCCGGCGGCCAGCAGTGCCCGCAGCTCGGGGTAGAACGACGAGATGAACTCGTAGGTGTCGTCGGTGGCGGTGAACGGTCGGTGCAGCCACTCCACGCCCAGCTCGTCGTAGTTGTGCAGGTTGGCCGGCGAGGACACGAGCGAGATCACCTTGGTGAAGCCCTGCTCGCGGATCCAGATGATCTCCTCCTGGCGCCGCACCCGCCGGTGGTTCTGGCCGTAGCCGCCCGGCCGCTCGCACACGGCCAACTGGTCCTTGATGACCCACGCGAAGTTCCGCGGGGTGATCCCCCGCGCCCACTTGCTCTTCACCGCCATACGGGTGCTCCTGTCCTGTGGAATCTCATGCTGCGGGTTCGATCTGTCCGGCCACGACCGCGGCGGCGTGGACGGTGGCTCGCACGTCGTGCACCCGCACCATGCCCACGCCCTGGGCCATGGCCCAGGTGGCGGTGGCGATCGACGCCTCGAGCCGATCGTCGGGGTCGACCTGATCCACACCGTCGGAGCGGGCCAACAGCACACCCAGGCTGGACTTGCGGCTGGTGCCGATCGCCACCGGGAAGCCCGTGGCCACCAACTCGTCGAGGTGGGCGAGCAGCGCGAGGTTGTGGGCCAACGTCTTGCCGAAGCCGATGCCCGGGTCGATCCACACCTCGGTCACGCCCGCGGCCCGGGCGCCCTCGGCCCACGCGACCAACTGGTCGCGGACCTCGGTGACCACGTCGTCGTAGCGGGGGTCGTCCTGCATGGTGCGGGGGTCGCCCTGGCGGTGCATGGCCACCCACCCCACGCCGAGCCCGGCCGCCACCGGGGCCAGCGCCGCCGACACGTCGTTGACGAGCGTGGCGCCGGCGGCCACCGCCGCCTCGGCCACCTCGGCCTTGGTGGTGTCCACCGACACCCGCACGTCCGGCGCCAAGGCCTCGATGACGGGCAGCACCCGGCGACGCTCCTCGGCGGCATCGACCGGGGCGGCCCCGGGCCGGGTGGACTCCCCGCCGACGTCGACGATGTCGGCGCCCTCGGCGGCCAGGCGCCGGCCGTGGGCCACCGCGCGCTCGACCGCGAGGAAGCGCCCGCCGTCGGAGAAGGAGTCGGGCGTCACGTTCACGACGCCCATGACCAGGGGGTTCACGGGTGCCGATCGTACCGGGGGCGTCAAATCCACCCCCTGGTTCGCGAGGTACGACCGCCGACAGGACCCGAGCGCCGGGGGCCCGGAATCGGACCAGCGCCTAGGCTGGCGCGGGTGGGCACGCCCGTGGTGGTGATCGAGGCCGAGCCCTCGACCGTGGAACGGGCCTCCCCCGTCGACGTGTTGCGGGCGGTCGTCGCCGCCACGACCCTGGTGGTCCTGCTGGTGCTCGGCCTGCTGTTCGCCGACGGCATCCAGGGCTTCCTGGCGGAACTGCTCGGAGGGATCGGCGCCATCGGCGACTCGGTGATCACCGCGGTCGTGCTGGCCACCCGCCTGCTGGTCGTCACCGTGATCATCGGTGGTGTCGGGGCCGCGGTGATGACCCGGCAATGGCGGCTGCTGCTCACCGGTCTGGCCGCGGCCGCGCTGGGCTCGACCATCGCCGGCGTGGCGGCCGGCGCCATCGACCTGACCGAGCCTGCGCTGGTCCACCCCACGGTCAGCCTCGGTGGGATCAGCGGTGGGCAGTTCCCCGGCCCTTCCGGGCTCGGCGCGGCGGCCGGGTTGCTGACCGCAGCGTCACCCTGGCTCGGGCGGCGCTGGCGGCGCGTGGGGTGGGTGCTGGTCATCGGCCTCGCGATCTCACGCTTCGTCATGTCCCCGGTGTCGCTCGACGTCGCCATCGCCCTGTGCGGTGGTTGGCTGGCCGGCTCGATCGTGCTCATCGTGGCGGGCAGCCCCGCCCGCCGCCCCCGTGGCCAGGCCGTGGCCGACGCCCTCGTCGGGGCCGGGGTACCGCTGGCGTCGCTCTCGCCGGCCGACGTCGACGCCCGAGGCTCGACGCCGTTCTTCGGCCGCACCACCGACGACCGTCGGGTCTTCGCCAAGGTGGTGGCCCGCGACGAGCGCAGCGCCGACCTGCTGTTCCGCCTCTACCGGTCGTTGACGCCACGCGACCTGGGGGACGAGCGCCCGTTCTCGTCGCTGCGGCGCATGGTCGAGCACGAGGCCCTGGTGTCGCTGATGGCCCGCAGCGTGGGCGTCGCCACGCCGCGGGTGCTGGCCTTCGCCGCCGCCGAGCCCGGCGGGTTCGTGCTGTCCTACGAGGGCATCGACGGGTCGTCGCTGGACGGCGTCGAGCCCGACCGCCTGACCGATGAGGTGCTCGATGCCATCTGGAGCCAGATCGAGACGCTGCGCTACCACCGCATCGCCCACCGCGACCTGCGCCTGGCCAACGTGTTCCTCAGCGACGAGGGTGAGGTGTCGCTGATCGACTTCGGGTTCAGCGAGCTGGCCGCGTCGGACCTGCTGCTGCGCACCGACATCGCCGAGTTGCTGGCGTCGCTCAGCCTGTCGGTCGAGTCGCACCGGGCCATCGCCGCGGCCACCCGCGCCCTCGGCCCCGATGCGGTGGCCGACGCCGCCGAGCGCCTCGAGCCGGGGGCGCTCAGCGGCGCGACCCGCACCGCCTACAAGCGCCGACCCGGTCGCCTCGACGCCCTCCGCTCGTCCTGTCTCGCGCTTCGCTGAGCGTCGACCCTCAGGCGCCGAGGAAGCGCATGGCCTCGGCGCGGGTGGCCACGTTGTCGCGGAACAGGCCCCGCACCGCCGAGGTGACCGTGCTGGCGCCGGGCTTGCGCACGCCCCGCATCGACATGCACAGGTGCTCGGCCTCGATCACCACGAGCACCCCCTTGGGCAGGAGCGTCCGCTCGATCTCGTCGGCGATCTGGGAGGTCAGGCGCTCCTGCACCTGGGGGCGTCGGGCGTAGGCGTCGACCAGTCGCGCCAGCTTGGACAGCCCGGTGATCCGGCCGTCGTTGCCCGGGATGTAGGCGACGTGGGCCTTGCCCAGGAAGGGGACCAGGTGATGCTCACAGGAGCTGTAGAGCGGGATGTCGCGCACCATCACCATCTCGTCGTGGTCGGCCTCGAAGGTGACCTGCAGGTGGTGGTCGGCCGACTCGCGCAGCCCCGAGAAGATCTCCTCGTACATCGCCGCCACCCGGGCGGGGGTGCGCTTCAGGCCGTCGCGCTCGGGGTCCTCGCCGATGGCCAGCAGGATCTCGCGCACGGCCGCCTCGATGCGGTCGAGGTCGACCGGCGGCAGCCCGTTGGCGTGCTCGTCGTCGTCGGCCTCGCCGCTCACGGTCGCCACCACCGGCGCGGCTTGTCGCCGCCGTCCAGGTTCGCGGTGCGCACCCGCTCGGGGGCGCCGGCCGACGGGGCCGACACCGACCGGCCACCGTTGGGGCCGTCCCAGGTGTCGAGGTCGGCGAAGAGCTCACGCAGCATGTCCTCGTCCAGGGTCTCGTGCTCGATCAGGCTCTCCGCCATCCGATCGAGCGTGGCCCGGTGGAGGGTGAGGATCTCGGCGGCCTCGTCGTGGGCGGCGTCGAGCAGGCGGCGCACCTCGGCGTCGATGTCGGTGGCCACCTGCTCGGAGTAGTTCGGCTCGTGGCCGACCTCCTTGCCCAGGAACACCTCGCCGTGAGGGTGGCCGAGGCGGCGGGGGCCCAGGGCCTCGCTCATGCCGTACTCGGTGACCATGGCGGTGGCGATCTGGGTGGCCCGGTCGATGTCGTCGGAGGCCCCGGTGGTGGGGTCGCCGAAGATCAGCTCCTCGGCGGTGCGCCCGCCGAGCAGCATGGCCAACTGGTCGCGCAGCTCCGAGCTGGTGCTGAGGTACTTGTCCTCGACGGGCAGGGCCAGCGTCCAGCCGAGGGCGCGGCCCCGGGCGATGATCGACACCTTGTGGATCGGGTCGGTGTTGGGCAGCAGGTGCCCGACGAGGGCGTGACCGCTCTCGTGGTACGCGATCACCTGCTTCTCCTTGTCGGACATCACCCGGCTCTTGCGCTCGGCGCCGGCGATCACCCGGTCCAGGGCGTCGCTGAGCACGCCCATGTCGATGCGCTCGCCGTCACGCCGGGCCGACAGCAGCGCGGCCTCGTTCATCAGGTTGGCCAGGTCGGCGCCCGTGAACCCCGGGGTGCGGCGGGCCACCACGTCGAGGTCGACGTCGTGGTCGAGCGGCTTGCCCTTGGCGTGCACGTTCAGGATGGCGCGCCGCCCGGACAGGTCGGGGCGATCGACCACGATCTGGCGATCGAAGCGCCCCGGCCGCAGCAGCGCCGGGTCGAGGATGTCGGGACGGTTGGTGGCCGCGATCAGGATCACGCCCCCCGCCACGTCGAAGCCGTCCATCTCGACCAGCAGCTGGTTCAGGGTCTGCTCACGCTCGTCGTGGCCCCCACCCAGCCCCGCCCCGCGGTGGCGGCCGACGGCGTCGATCTCGTCCACGAAGATGATGGCCGGCGCCGCCGCCTTGGCCTGCTCGAACAGGTCGCGCACCCTGCTGGCGCCCACGCCCACGAACATCTCGACGAAGTCCGAGCCCGAGATGGAGAAGAACGGGGCCTCGGCCTCGCCCGCCACCGCCCGGGCCAGCAGCGTCTTGCCCGTGCCCGGCGGACCGTAGAGCAGCACCCCTTTGGGGATCTTGGCGCCGAGGGCCTGGAACTTGGCCGGTGAGCGCAGGAATTCCTTGATCTCCTGGAGCTCCTCGACGGCCTCGTCGGCGCCGGCCACGTCGGCGAAGGTGACACTGGGCTGGTCCTTGTCCACCTTCTTGGTGCGGGCCTTGCCGAACTTCATGACCTTGCCGCCACCGCCCTGCATCTGGCTCATGACGAACAGGAAGACCCCGACCAGCAGCAGGATGGGCAACACGCTGGCGGCCAGCGAGAGCCAGAACGACTCGTGCTGCTGGTCGACCGACAGCTCGACGGCCGGCTCGGCGTCGGCCACCTGGGCAGTGAGCTCGTCGGCGAACTCCTGGGGGTACACCGCCTTGTACTTCGTGCCGTCCCGCAGCTCGCCGGTGACCTCGTTGTCGCGGTCCTTGATCTCGGCGGTCTTCACGTTGCCGTCGGCCAGCTCGCTCTGGAACTGGTCGAGGGTCAGATCCTCGGGTGCGTCGGCGCGGAACAGCCACGAGCTGAGCAGCAGGCTCACGAGCAGGATGGCCCCGAGGGCCAGGGCGAGGCGGTAGCGCGGCTTCACGGTGACCGCCAAGCGTACCGGTGGCGCGCCCAACCCACCCGACACAGGCCGCGCCTCCGTCGCCGCGCGTCAGGAGGTCCCGACAATCACTGCACTTCGGGGGGGCCCTCCCAGGTGCACAGGTAGGGCAGGTTGCGGTAGCGCTCGCCCACGTCGAGGCCGTAGCCCACGACGAAGTCGGCCGGGATGCGGAACCCCACGTAGCGCAGATCGTCGACGGTGGCCTCGGACCCGTCCCGCACCAGCAGCGCGCACACCTCGAGGCTGGCCGGGTTGCGGGCCAGCAGGTTGCGGCGCAGGTAGCTGAGGGTCAGGCCGCTGTCGACGATGTCCTCCACCAGCAACACGTGGCGGTCGGTGAGGTCGAGGTCGAGGTCCTTCACGATCCGAACCACGCCGCTCGTGCGGGTGGAGCTGCCGTAGGACGACACCGCCATGAAGTCGAACTCGACCGGCAGGTCGATGGCCCGGGCCAGATCGGCCATGAACATGAACGCGCCCTTCAGCACACCCACGAGAAGCGGCGGCCGGCCGGCGAAGTCGGCGGTGATCTCCTTGCCCAGGGCCTCGATGCGCTCGCGCAGCTCGAGCTCACCGACGACCACCCGACCCAGGTTCGGGTCGTCGGCGGGCACGGGCGGGGGGGAGGCCACGATCGGAGGCTACCGGGCGTCGTCAGGGCCAGGCCCAACGGGCTCGGAGGGGCCGACGAGCCGCAGCGCTCCCGCCGAGCGGGTGACCCGCCAGCCGGCGCCGACGTCGGTGGCCCCCGCCTCGAGGCGGGCCACCGCGAGCACCCGCTCGACGGTGGCGGCGTCGGGGGGATGGGCGGCCGCCGGCCCGGTGCGCAACCACGACCGGACGGCCAGACGGGCCAGGGCCACCGGCGCCTCCCGCAGGGTGCGGGCGTCGGTGGGGTCGAGCTCGGCCGCCAGTACGGCCAGCAGGTCGGCCTCGTCGCGCAGCAGGTCGGCCTGGCGGCACAGGACGGGCACCACGTCGCGGCCGGCCAGGTCGTCGAGCAGCGGCAGCAGCTCGTGGCGCACCCGGTTGCGACGAAAGCGCGGATCGAGGTTCGACGGGTCGGCCACCGGGTGCAGGCCCACGGCGGCGCACAGGGCCGCGGTCTCCGAGCGGCGAAGGCCCAGGAGCGGCCGCCGCGGACCCGGCCGCATCCCGGACAACCCGGTGCGGGCGGCGCCCCGCAGCAGGTTCAACAGGACGGTCTCGGCCTGGTCGTCGGCGGTGTGGCCGGTGCACACGTCGGCGGGCAGCGCTCCGTAACGCGCCGCCCGAGCCCGCGCCTCGAGGTTGGGACCCTCGCCGACCACGACCTGCACGGGGCGGAACGCGGCGCCGAACCGCTCGGCGGCGGCCCGGACGACCGCGGCCTCCGCCGCCGAACCGGCCCGCAGTCCGTGGTCCACATGCACGGCGGTCACCTCGAGCCCGGCGGCGACGGCCAGCACCAGCAAGCTCAGTGAGTCGGCCCCGCCCGACACCGCACAGGTGACGGCGGTGCCCGAAGGGGGGAAGGCGCACCGGTCCAGCAACTCCCCCGCCGACCCGGTCAACCGGGACACCCGCTCAGCCGGCGAGGGAGGTCGACGCCTGCACGCGGTCGATCCAGAGCTGCGGCATGCGGATCTCGGCCATCGACGGCAGGGCCTCAGGGCCGGTCCAGGCCTCGTCGAGCAGGCCGGGCCCGCCCGCTGCCTCCACCGCCGTGATGAAGCGCTCGCCCTGCTCGTACTGGTTCAGCTTGGCCTCGAGGCCGACCAGCTTCTGCAACAGGCGCACCATCGTGTTGGCCTGCTGGCGGCGCAGCCGCAGCACCCGGCTGAAGCGCTCGGCACTGGGGATGCGGTCGGCGCCGGCCCGGTCCATGGTGACGTCGCCGTGGCCTTCGAGCAGGCTCATCATCCCCGAGATCCGGTCGAGCACCGCCAACTGCTCCGGGCTGGCCAGCAGTGCCGCCAGCCCCCCGTCGTCGAGGGGGTTGTGACCGCCCCGCACCCCCTCGGCCACCCGGCCCAGGGCGGCCACGAACCGCTTCGGATCGGGGTCGACCGCGGCCAGGGTCTGGTCGACCAGCGACAGGAAGTGCTCGCGCAGCCAGGGGATGCCGGTGAACTGGGCCCGGTGGGTGACCTCGTGCAGTGCCAGCCACAGCCGGAACTCGCGGGGCGGGAAGGCGAAGTGCTTCTCGAGGGCCAACACGTTGGGGCCCACGTAGTAGACGACGTCCTGGTCGTCGGGGTGCTCCTCCTCGATGATCAACATGTCGTACTGGCCCAGCACCCGGGTGGACATCCACCCCAGCATCACCCCCACCTCGGCGCCGGCCAGTCCCCGGGCCACCGGCGCGAACGGCCCTGAGGCCATCCGGTCGCCGAAGCGGTCGGTGAGCGGGCGCAGCAGGCGCTGGAACGAGGCGATGTTGGCCCGCACCCAGTCGGGTCGGTCGGCCACCCGCGCCCGCGCCGGCCCGGCAAGGGAGCGCAGACCGGTGGCGTCGCCCACGAGCGCCTCCGCCTGGGCGGTGAGCTCGGTGAAGTCGGGGACCAGCGAGTCGTAGTGGTACGACTCGGCGAAGGGGTCGCGGCCCGCAACCCTGACCGCGACCCGCTCGGCGAGTCCCCAGTCGACCGGGCCGCTCACCGAGGGTCCCCCGGGCTCAGTTCTTCGGGTACTTCGGGGCGACGACCTTCACGAGGTACCCGATGATGGTGGCGATCACGAGGAGGACCGCCAGGGCCACCACGGCGGGGGCGATCCAGAAGTGCCAGACCTTGGCGGCGGCGAGCACGGCATCCATGGGGCTGGAGCATACGCACTAGCTTCCCCGGCGAGGAATCGGACGGAACCGTGGCCACAGACCATCAGCTTCGCCGCTCGACCACCGCGACGGTGATCGCGGTCGCTGTCGCGCTGGCCGCCGGGTGCTCGAGCGCCGCGGGACCCACCGACTCGGGTGCCGCTTCCCCCACCAGCGCCACCGCCGACGCCGGTGCAGCCGCCACGACCGCGACGGTCACGCCGACGACCGTCCCCGCCGGCGGCTACCAGGTGCGCAGTCGCACCCGGACACTCGTCGACGACACCCGCCCCACCCCCGACCTGCCCGACACCGGGGTGCAGCCCTCGGCCGACCGCACCCTGGTCACCACCTTCACCTACCCCGACGCCCCGGGGCCGTTCCCGCTGATCGTGTTCGCCCACGGCCACAACGGGCACCCGCGCAAGTTCACCCAGTTGTTCGCGGCGTGGGCCCGGGCCGGGTTCGTGGTGGCCGCGCCGGCGTTCCCCCTCAGCAACGACGAGGTGCCCGGGGCGGCGTCGGTGTTCGACCTGGTCAACCAGCCGGGTGACGTCAGCTTCGTGATCACGTCGACGCTGCAGATGAGCGGCGACCCCGACAGCTTCCTGCAGGGCCGGGTGAACCCCGAGCAGATCGCCGTCGGCGGCCTGTCACTGGGTGGGGCCACCGTGTACCAGGTGGCGTTCGACGAGTGCTGCCGCGACGCCCGCGTGGACGCGGTGATCGCGATGGAGGCCCCCCATCCCGACAGCAGCGGGCTGGACCTCACCCGCGGCACGCCGCTGCTCGTGA
The DNA here is from genome assembly GCA_964635055.1 of uncultured Microthrixaceae bacterium. Lineage (GTDB taxonomy): Bacteria > Actinomycetota > Acidimicrobiia > Acidimicrobiales > DATDAH01 > JAEUJM01. Next base: position 21,247 of record CAZWMT010000035.1, read on the forward strand.
TGCACGCCGACGCCGACCCCGTCATCCCCTACGCCCAGGGCGAGGAGGCCTTCGCCGCCGCGGCGGCGCCGAAGTACCTCGTGACCATCCACGAGGCCGTCCACGCCTCGCCCTACGAGGACACTCCCGACCCCGCCGACCAGATGGTCGTCGACACCACCACGGCCTTCTGGCGCCTCCACGTGGCCCACGACCCCGACGCCGCCGCCGACCTGAGCGCCGCCGCCCGGGTCGACGGCCTCACGACGGTGGTCGAGCAGCCCGGCTGACGCCGGCCGACCCGCCTCTGCGAAACGGGCGACCCGTCGTCGGCTCGGTCGTCGGCGGGGTTCAGCTCGGTTCGCCACCGGCCTGGCGCAGGGCGTCGGCGATGCGGAGCTTCAGCGACTCGGGCACCTCGTCGCGGCACTTCTGGGAGATCACCTTGCGCAGCTCGGCCTCGAAGTGCTCGGCGCCGACACAGGGCGGGCACTCGTCGAGGTGGGCCTTGATCTTGGCCCGCTTGTCGTCGGTGAGCTCGCCGTCGAGGTACGGCCAGATCTCGTGGAAGGTCTCCTCACAGGCCGGCTTCATCGGTTGATCGGTCATCCGGCGTGCTCCACGACTTCGACGGTGTCCGCGACCGGCAGGTCCTCGAGAGACACGAGGCCCCGTTCGACGGCGTACTCGTACAACCGCTTCTGCAGGCCCTTTCTTCCCCGGTGCAACCGGCTCATCACGGTGCCGATCGGCACGTCGAGGATCTCGGCGATCTCCTTGTAGGAGAAGCCCTCGACGTCGGCCAGCAGAACGGCCACCCGGAACTGCTCGGGCAGCGACTCGATCGCCTCCTTCACCTCGATGTCGGTGACGTGGTCGAGCAACTCGTCCTCGGCGGAGCGGCCCGCCTCCGCGGCCTCGAGCCCACCGAGGCGGCGGTAGAGGTACAGATCCTCCACCTCGTCGAGGTCGGACTCGTCCGGCCGGCGCTTCTTGGCCCGGTAGTTGTTGATGAAGGTGTTGGTGAGGATGCGGTACAGCCAGGCCTTCAGGTTGGTGCCCTCCTGGAACCCGCCGAAGCCGCGGTAGGCCTTCAGGTAGGTCTCCTGCACGAGGTCCTCGGCGTCGGCCGGGTTGCGGGTCATGCGCATCGCGCCCGAGTACAGCGAGTCCATGTACTGCATCGCCTGCGCGGCGAAGTCCGCCTGGTCGGCCATCCGGCCACCCTACCCAGCGGGCCTCCCGCAAGTCCGACCCGGCGACGTGCCAGCGCCCGGCCGTGGGCTCGAACGGAGCGAGGGGGGCCCGGGACGGCCCCAGATCATGCGCCGGCGGGCTGAGCCGGCGATCGCCGCCCGGTCAGGTGAACGACCCCGACAACTGGATGCTCCCGGTTGCGGCCACGCCAGCGGTGCGGAACCCGTCGACGGCGATGCGGTAGGTCCTGCCGGCGGTCACCGCGAACGACACGATGCTGCCGGAATTCAGTCCGCAGCCGTCATCGTTGCTCGCCGCCGTGGTCAGCGCCCCGAGGGTCGCACCGGTGTAGACGGCCAGCAGCGTGTCGAAGCTGCTGCCGCACGTGCTCATCGTCATCGTGCCATTGGACGGCGCCGTCCACCGGTACCAGACCGACGCACCGCCGCTGGAGGTGTGATTGGGCTCACCGACCTCCTTCGTGGCCCCCACGTTGGATCCGGCCGCGGACGGGGAGGTGCCGGCGAGGGCCCGAGCTGAGGCGAAGGCGTCGTTGCTCCCGAAGGCGAGCGCCGCATTGGCGGTAGACGTGGTGCCCGCGGTGACCGGGAAGGGAGTGGCGCCCGCGAAGTCGGGGCTGTTGTTCGCGTACTCGAGCAGGCCGCCCCCGAGCGGGTCGAAGAACGCGGCCCGGTAGGTGCCGGGGGCGAGCCCGGTCACGCTGTAGGCGCCGTTCGCTGCGGTCACCGCCCCACCGGCGACGCCGTTGGGGCCGATGGCAAGCACCCAGGCACCGGCGAGGGGCGCGCCGGACGGGTCCTGGGTGATCGTGCCCGCCATCGTGCCCGTGTTGGCGTCGAGCACCGCGTTGGTGACCGCCGGCGCCGTGACCGACGCCGCCGACCCGAGACCGGTGGCGGGCAGGTTGTTGTGCCACTCCATGTCGTGTCGGCCCGTCGAGTCGACGAACGCCAACTTGTAGTCACCGGCCGGCACGCTGAGGCTGTAGTGGCCAGCCGGGTTGGTGACCCCGCCCCGCACGATCTGGTAGTCGGCGGCGCCGAGCGCGACGACGTGCACCCCGCCCAGCGCGGTGCCGCTGCCGGTCTCGGTGATGGTGCCGGACAGCGTCGCCCCACCCGGCGCCACCGGCTTGGGCGCCAGCGAGCCACTCCCCAGCGTCGCCGCACCCGCGGTCACGGCCAGCGGCGTCGAATCGGGCACGTTCGGCGAGTTCGGGGCGAACTCGGTGGTGTGGCCACCGCTCGGGTCGATCCAGCCCACGAAGTGGTTCCCCGGGCGCAGATCAGGCAGGGCGAATTGACCGGCCCCGTTGGCGACCACGATGGCCTCGGTCGCGGTGGTGACGCCGCTCAACGAGATGGCCCACGCCCCGCTGATCGCGTTGAAGGTGGTGTCCTCGATGATCGTGCCTGTCACCGAGCCTCTGGTCGGCACCATCGTGGGGTTGGCCGTCGTCAACGCACCCGTGGACACGGTGACGGTGGCCGGCGCCCCGAAGAACCCAGGGTTGTGCACGCCCGCCGGATCGAGCAGGTACAAGAAGTACGAGCCCGCCGGGACGTCGGCGGTGAACTGGCCTGCTGGATCGGCGACCGCCCCACCGGCGACCGAGAAGTCGGTCGTGCGCAGGACCGCCACCCACCCCGCCAGCGGCGCCCCCGACGCCGAATCGGTCATCGTGCCGGAGATCCCGGTCGGGGTCTCGAGGAAGACCGGCGGCAGCTTGTCGCCCATCTCGTTGAAGTCGTCGCCTCGGGTGAGGTTGTCTCCGAGGCCCAGCGACCCGAAGAAGTTCGTTCCCCAGCACTTGACCGCGCCGTTGTCGAGGCGCGCACACGTGAGCGAGCCGCCCCCGGTGACCGCCGTCACCGTGCGGTCCGTGCCCACGTCCACCGCGAGGTTGAAGTCACCCATCTCGTTGAGGCCGTCGCCACGGGTGGACGTGTCGCCACGGCCCAGCTGGCCGGCGGAGCCGAGCCCCCAGCATTTCACCCTGGCGGTGTCCAACACGGCACAGGTGTGAGCGCCGCCGGCGCTGACCGAGGTCGCGGTGCGACCGGCACCCAGGTCCACGCCGCCGTTGAAGGCGCCCATCTCGTTGGGGTCGTCGCCCCGTCCACTGACGTCACCGGCCCCCAGCTGGCCGACGCTGTTGCCGCCCCAGCACTTCACCGACGCGTTGTCCAACACGGCGCACACGTGCTCGGAGCCTGCGCTGATCGCGGTGGCGGTACGACCCGCCCCCAGGTCGACCACGGGCAGGGCGTCCATCTCACCGACGAAGTCCCCCCGGTCGGCGGTGTCGCCGAGGCCGAGTTGCCCCGCCGAGTTCCGGCCCCAGCACTTCACCGAGGCGTCATCCAACACGGCACACGTGAACGAGTCGCCGGCGGAGATCGCGGTGGCCGTCCGCCCGACCCCCAGCGTCACGGCAGGAAGGCTGTCACCCATGTCGCCGGGGTTGTCGCCTCGAATCCCGAGGTCTGGGTTCCCCTGACCCAATTGCCCGTCCGCGTTCGTCCCCCAGCACTTCACGGCGCCGTCGGTCAGCAGGGCGCACGTGTGGTTCGTCCCACTGGTGATGGCGATGGCCGTGCGCCCGGCGCCCAGGTTGACCGTGGGGAGGCTGTCACCCATCTCGTTGGGCCCGTCACCCCGCGCCGCAGTGTCCCCGAGACCGAGCTGCCCCGAGCTGTTGAGGCCCCAGCACTTCACACTGGCGTCGTCCAGGACGGCACAGGTGTGCCCGTTGCCGGCGCTGATCGAGGTCGCGGTTCGGCCCGTCCCCAGGTCGACCGCCGGCAGGTTGCCGCCCATCTCGTTCGGCCCGTCCCCACGGTCGAGGGTGTCACCCAGGCCGAGCTGTCCATTTCCGTTGAAGCCCCAGCACCGGACCACTCCGGTGGCGGACAACGCACACGCATGGGCGGCGCCGGCCGTGAGGCTGCGGGCCGCGACCGGCGCGCCGGGCGCCTCGTTCGAGTCGGCGCCGCCGGGCGCGGCCGGCAGGACGACCGCCCAGGTGACCACGACCGCGCCCAGCAGCCCGAGCCGGCTGGCACGCTTCCACCAAGCGTTCTTCGGCGACATGTCGACCCCCGCCCATCCTGCGACCTCGGCCCACGTGACCGCGCCTCGAGACGTCACCTTAGGCGCGGCCGACCATGGCACGTACGGGCGCCCGCTGGGACCATCGCAGCCGGGCCGGCGCCTAACCTTCGCCGCCGTGACCGTGCGCTCCACCGACGGACCCCATCCAGCGGTCGGCCACCACGAGTTGGCCCACGAGGCCGCCACCATGGCCCTCTACGTCGCCATCGTGGTCGAGGCGGAGCTGTTGACGTTGTGGGTCGGCCAGGGACCCGGCAACCCCGTCCCGGTCGAGGGGATCGAGCTCGTCGCCCTCATCTGGGGCACCACGATCGGCCTCGCGGTGGCCCACCTCTTCGCGTTCCGGCTGGCGTCCCGGGCCTTCGTCCGCGAAGGGCGGACGACCCACGGCGAGGTCGCCGCGGCCCAGTTGGCGGGGGCGGCCGTCGTGGCGGCACTGTGCTCGGTGCCGGGCATCTTCGCGAGCGACGCCAACGACCTGCGCTTCTCGCTGTACGTCCCCGAGCTCATCATCGGGGTGGCGGGCTACGCCACGGCCCGCACCTCGGGCTCCAGCCGGTTCTGGTCCCTCGCCATCGGCCTCGGCGCCGCGGCGGTGGGCCTGGTGATCGCGGTGTTCAAGAACGTCCTCGGCGGCCATTGACGCCCCGGCCTACCTCCTCGCCTACTGGGGCTGGCGTTCGTAGGCGCCGAGATCGATGCGGTCCCCGACGATGCGAGGGTTGCCGTCCAGGTCGAGCTCGGGCGCGTCCTCGATCACGTCGAGGGTGAACGGGTCCCAGTCGATGTCCTGGTCACCCCGGTCGACCCCGGCGGCGCCGGCCCTCAGCTGGTAGCCCGGCAGTTGGTAGAAGTCGCCGAGCGGGCTGTCCAGCGCCGGTGGCGCCACCGAGAACCGGGCCACCCCGACGAAGCCGCGTCCCCGCAGCCCGACGTAGCGGTTGACCTCCAGGGTCCTCGCGTCGTCCTCGCCGCACAGGATGGGGCCCCGGTTCGACTCGTAGGTGGGGTTCTCGGTGCGCCCGTAGTACTGAAGGCCCACGCAGTAGGTGCCGAACTCGCCGTGGCGCGACCCGGCACCCACCATGGTGTTGAAGGTGGACACCCGCGAGGTGGTCTCGGGGCCGTGACCGCTGCGCAGCTCGGTCGAGCTCGAGGCGCTCAGGCCGGTGAACCAGACCGCGCTGCACGGCCCCTGGGAGCCGGGGCCCGGTTGGCCGAGGCACGGCTTGAGGAGGCCGGGCTGCGAGGTCTCCTCGGACAGGCCGAGCAGCCCGCGGGCCACCGGCTTGATCACGTCGAGGTCGCAGTTGCCGCCGCACACGTTCTGACCGTCGACGCTGCCGACGTAGGTGGGTTGCCAGAACATGTCGTTGCCGTAGAACACCGAGTTGCGCACGGTGGCCTCGGCACCCTCGATGAGCTCGCAGTTGTAGGGCAGGCTCGTGTGCGTCCCGCCGCACTGGTTGTTCACCGCGCTCGGCGAGGTGAAGCCGTGCTCGTCGCCGGCGATCAGCGCACCGCCGCCCTGGTTCCCGGCGACGGTGCAGTTGATGATGCGCACGTCGGCGTCGTCATGGGCGAAGACGCCCCCGCCGAACCCGTCCTCGTCGGGGTTCTCGCCCCACCGGGGGCCGACCACGGCGCGGTTGTCGCCCACCAGGCAGTTGCTGAGCAGCACGTCGGCCTCGCGGGCGTGGATGCCGCCGCCCCGACCGACCACCAGGGCGTCGCCCCTCGCCTCGTTCTGGGTCACCTCGCTGGAGATCACCCGCAGCACCGAGTCGGCACCGCTCACGTCGATGCCGCCGCCCACGAGGGCGCTGTTGTCGGTGATGGTGCTCCGGTCGAACGTGGCGCTGCCGTCGATCAGCGAGACGCCGCCACCGCCGCTGCACCGCGGCGCCGGTTCGGTGTCGCAGTTCCCGGGGCGGAACGTCTCGTCCGAGCGGTTGTTGCGGATCACCGAGTCGGTGATGACCGCGTCGTCCACGTTCTCGAGGTGCAGGCCACCCACCGGCCCCGCGTTGGAGGCGATGGTCACGTTGTCGAGTCGCAGGTTGCGGGCCGGTACGGCGGGCGCGGCGATCCAGGTGATGCCGCCGGCGCCGACCGACTGCCCTCCCTGTGCCGATGGGAAGAAGTTGCCCGTCACCCGCAGGTTGGCCAGGTGCACCTCGTCGCTCCAACCGGAGATGCCCCCGGTCTCGCCGCCCTGCACTCGGAACCCGTCGAACGTGGTGCCGTCGGAGCCGACCACCACCACGGCCTCGGCGTCCGCACCGCCGGCGTCGAGCAGGCGGGTGCCCTCGGCGGCGGTCGGGTCGGGGTTGCGGTCGTACTCCCGCGTCTCGTCACCGGCGAACCCGCCGTAGATCGCCACGTCGCCGGGCAGCCGGAATCCCCCTGGGGGCGACGGATAGGTACCGCCGGCGACCCAGATCGAACGCACGTCGTTGCGGGGGTCGGTGTCGAAGTTCACCCCGCCGAGGGCGAGGCTGGTCCGTAGGTTGGTGGACGGGTTGACCCAGCACCCGGCCGCGACGCCGCACGGCGTGCTGTCGACCTGGCGCACCGACGTGTGCAGCGGCGCCGGGTCGGGCTCGGCCCCACCGCAGGGCCCCGACGGCCCTGAGGTCAGACAGTCCGAGTAGCCGTCCCCATCGGTGTCCTGGTCGCGCGGGTCGGTGCGCACGTCGAGCGGCGTCCCTTGGAACGCGCGGCCGGCGCCATCGCGCTCCTCGAGGTCGGTCACCCCGTCACCGTCGGAGTCGGCGAGGGCGGGGCTGGAGTGCACCCATGGGCAGGCGGCCGTGTCGCCGCGCCAGGGGGTGGGATCGTCCTCGCGGGCCTCGCAGGGGGCGCCGCCGGCCAGGGCCGGGTAGCCCACGATCCAGCCCTGGACCTCTTGCAGGTCGTTGAGGTGGTCGTCGTCGCAGTCGTCGTCGTGGATGCAGGCACCGACCGTCGACTCGACGTTGTCGGTGAGACCATCACGGTCGCAGTCCGTCTGGAGGACGAACCGCAGGTTGTCGCGAGCATGGACGACGATGTCGTCGAAGTTCGCGGTGGCCGCCTGCGCCGGGGTCTCGGTGATGATCCTCCAGTGGCTCGGGCACCCGACCTCGTCGGCGCCCCGATTGGCCACGTTGTCGATCGACGCCAGGTCGCCGTCGTCGTCCGTGGTGTAGCAGCCATCGGCCGGAGTGTCGTCCGCGCACCGCGGATAGCCGATCTGGTCCATGACCCCCTGGAGGTACGCCGGGTCGCCATCGGCCCCGGCACCCACCCGGATGCCGGGGAAGGAGCGCAGGCCGTTGGCGGGTTCGCCGGGGGCCGCCCGGTTGACGTTGGTGGCGAGGTTGTACTCCTCGGTGCGGTATCCCTCCGCGCCGACCTCGCCGAAGTCGATCATCAGCTGCGCGGTCTGCGCGTAGGTCTGCTCCTGCACGAACTCGAGGTTGCGACCACTGTCGTCGAGGAACTCGATGTTGCTGGTGGAGAAGTGCAGCGACGACGGCGACTTCAGGAACTCCTCGATGAGGTCGACGTTCACGTCGTCGGCCACCACCTGGATGGGCTGGGTGCTGGCACCCGGCGCCAGCGTGATGCCGTCCAGTGGCACCGTCATGGTGCCCACGACGTCGAACGCGAGGGTGTCGGGGTTGAGCAGGAGCAGGCTGTAGCCGACGCTCGACAGCTCGTAGGTGAACGTGCCCGTGTTGCGGAAGACCATGCCCTGGCTGATCTCGCCGCTCGCGGCCGACTCCACCGAGGTCCACGACGTCTCCTCGGTCTTCGACCGCTCCTGCGCGATCGTCTGGGACTCCTCCGAGGAGAACTCCCGGGTGGTGTCGGTGCCGTACTCGTGGTCCGTGCGGAACTCCAACGAGACGTCGGGGACGAAGCTCTTCGACCACTCGAGACCCACGCTCACGCCGAACGAGTGGGTCTCACGCTGCGTGGTCGATGAGGTGTTGGTCGACGACGACGAGCTCTCGGTCGAGTTGGTGAGGCCCACGGTCAGTGCGCCGCCCTCCTCCTGCGAGCGCTCCTTGCGCAGGCGGATCGACGTGCCGCCGGACAGCTCCATGTCGAACCCGGGCAGCTCGGCCAGCAGGGGGTTGCGCACGGGCGAGTCCAGCTCGTCGCCGTCCGTGGCGCCGTCGCCGTCGGTGTCGGCCAGCGTGGGTGAAGTGCCGATGTCGCGCAGCTCGATGCCGTCGAACAGCGACTCGGTCGGCGGCAGCGTGCGGTCACCGCCCCGTGCGTCCTGGTCGGAGTCGACCGAGGTGGGGGCCGTGTACCACTGGTTCCACTCGTCGAAGTCGGTCAAGCCGTCGGAGTCCGTGTCCTCGAGCTCGGCGTCGGTGCGGAGCAGGTTCTCCTCGTGGTCGGGCAGGCCGTCGTCGTCGGTGTCGACGTCGAGCGGGTCGCTGTAGCCGTCGTAGCGGGTCAGGTCGGGGCACCCACCGCCGCTGCCGCCGTCACACCCGTTGCCGTCCTCGTCGAGCACGATGTGCCACCCGGTGTCCTCGTGGCCGTCGGTGAGGCAGTCGTTGTCGGTGTCGGCGTCGCTGGGGTCGGTGCGCGGGCCGGCGACCACGCTGCCGTCACCGGCGTCATGGTCGATGCGCTGGCCCCGGATCTCGAACCCGTCGCTGATGCCGTCGTCGTCGGTGTCGGGGTCGTTCGGGTCGGTGGGGGCACCCACTGCGCCGGTGGGCGGCAGCGGGCCGGGCGGGGCGGGTGCGATGCACTGGCCGTCGGGGTCGAGCGGGTTGGGGTCACCGTTGTCGACGGGCACGGGGTAGGCGTTGGCCGAGCCCTGGGTCTCGTCGAGGTTCGACACGCCGTCGCCGTCGGTGTCGCCGGTCGGCTCGGCCGTGCCGATCACCTCGTCGAGGCGGTAGAGGAACGAGATGGTCTGGCCCCGGTTCATCCCCCGGCGGGGGGCGAACGACGTGGGGCTGGTGATGAACCCGGTGGCCTGGATGACGCCCTCGGCGTGGAGCCAGCCGATGGCACCCCGGATGGCCTCGGACAGCGCCGCGGTGTCGGTGTAGGGGTTGTCGGCGGGCGATGCGGTGGCGTCGTGGCCGGACCAGTCGGCGAACTGGAACAGCGCCAGCGCGATCTCGGAGCGCCGGAGGTTGCGGGTGGGCTTGAAGCGGGTGGCGCTGGTCCCCGGCAGCACACCGATGGACGACGCCCACGCGATCGAGTTGCGGGCCTGGCGGCTCAACCCCGACAGGTCGGTGAAGGGATGGGGCGTCGGCGACACGTCGCGGCCGAGGTACTTCGCGTACCGGCGCAGGTACACGGCCAGTTGCCAGCGCGTCACGGGCACCGTCGGCCCGAAGTTGGCGGCGGGCTTGATCAGCGCCACGTCCGACCCCACGGCCCAGTACGCGGGGTCGTGGTAGTAGGCGCCGGGAGCCACGTCGGCGAAGTGGATGGGCGTGGCCGACTCTGCGCCGGTGACGTCGGAGATCGTCGGGTCGGAGCCCGCCGCCACCTCGGCACCGTCGGTGCGGCCGTCGAAGTCGGTGTCGGGCGCCAGCGGGTTGGCGGCCTGCTCGGCCCCGTCGTCCACCCCGTCGGCGTCGGTGTCGGCGTTGCGGGGGTCGGTGCCGTGGGCCACCTCGGATCCGTCGGTGACGCCGTCGGCGTCCGTGTCGGCCACGTTCGGGTCGGTCGCGGTGCCGGCCCGGTTCCCTGCGGTGGTGCCCACCTCGAGGCCGTCGCTGAGGCCGTCGTCGTCGCTGTCGGGGTCGGCGGGGTCGGTGGGGTCGCCGGGCGCGGCCATGCCCACCAGGCCGGACGGCCACGGGTTGCGGGCGCCCGAGGTCTCCTCGGTGTCACGTAGGCCGTCGCCGTCGGTGTCGGTGCGGTCGGCCAGGTCGGGCGGCACCTCGCGGGGGTCGTCGGGGACCGACCCGCCGGCGTCGAGGCCGTCGGGATCAGCGGCGGACCGCTCCGGGGCCGCCCCCGCACCCGTGGCGCCAGGGCCGACGGCGAGCACGCCTCCGGTCAGCGCCACCACCAGCACACATCGCAGCAATCGCTGACCCGCCATCGTGTCCCCCCGCCCCTCGAACGATCGAGTTGGTGGCGAGAACGTACCTGATGGTCACGCGTGGCGCGCCGCGCTCCCAGGCGGGCGCGCTCCACGGTCAGGCGCGACTGGTCACGAAGCGCACGGTGTCGCGCCGGGCGGCATCGGTGTCCGACTTGGCCAGCACCGTGGCACTGAGGCTCGAGCCCGACGGTGCGGCGGCGCCGACGGTGACGACGACCCGCACCTTCTGGGTGGCGCCGGTGCCTGGCGAACTGGGTGTAGTTGGCGTACGACTCGAAGGTGGCGCCGTTGGCCACCGTGAAGGCGCCACGGTTGTGGAACGGTCGGTTCAGCCCGCCGCCGTAGAAGAGGTGACGAAGATGGTGTAGGTGCCGGGCACGGCGATCACGTCACGTTCGCATCGACGGGATCAGGCCGTGCTCACGCCGAGCAGCAACCCGCGCTGCTGGAAGCCCTGCTCGAGGTCGTAGACGACCTGGCGGAAGGTTGTCGCCGTGCGCGATTTGCCTACCAGTCCTCCCCCGGTGAAGTAGCCGGTCTTGGCCCGCAGCAGCCGGATCACCGTCTCCCCGTTGGGACCGGTGAGCAGGTGGACGTCGATGCGGAAGTACTGGGACATGGCGCCGAAGGCGACGTTCATGCCCTTGCTGCCTCGCTCGGCCACACCGTGCCAGGGGTCGGTGAAGTTGGTGCGGAAGCCGAGCCGCGAGAGCTCGCCGACTGCCGCGGCACGCGCCTCGTCGGGTGAGACTCGCACGGCCAACTCCGTGCACTCGACGGCGTTGATCGGGGTCACCGCCGGCGGCGTGCCTGTGGAGCCCGGGGCCGGGCCGGGGCCAACGACGGGCGCCGGGGTCACCGCGGGCCCGCCGGGCGGCGGGGGCGGCGGTGGTGGGGGCGGCGAGGGTGGGGGCGGCGAGGGTGGAGGCTCTGCCGCGGGTGCCGGAGGGGGCGAAGGGGGCGCCGCCGGCGCCTCAGCCGCCGGCGGGGGCGGTGCCGCGGTCGGAGGCGGTTCCCCGGTCGGAGGCGGGGGCGGCGTGCCGCCCGCGGGCACGCCGTCGGCAAACTGGTCCGTCCAGGTGGCGCCGTCCCAGTAGCGCATCTGGTGCAGGTGGGCCGGGTCCGGATACCACCCCGGTGGCGGTGTGGTGGCGGCGTGTGCGGTTGCGGTCATGGTCGACGCCTCCTGTCAGCCCGGTGGGTGACCACCTTGACGGTGTCCTTGTAGGTCGAGTCGGTGCGGGACTTCGCGGTCAGCAGCGCGGTCATGCTCGAGCCGACCGGAGCGGACGACTTCACCTTGACCACCACCTTCACCGAGAGGGTCGCTCCCGGTGCGAGCGTCGGCGTGTCGTCGTTGCCCGCCACGACTGCGGCTCTCGGTGTCATGACTCACCGTCGCGCCGCCACCGCCCGCCGGTCAGGGCCACAGGTCCCAACTCGTACGTTGGTGAGTCGCCCCGAGGCACCGGCGACGCGTCGGTCGACCGTTCTCTCGACGGTCCCCCTCGTCGCGCCGACCGGTCTGGTCGATCGTCTCACGAGCGACACCACACACCGACCTCGGCATCGACCAGGTGTGCGTGGTGGTCACGAGGACTGACGCCTCATGCTCGCGCTTCACGGACACGGAGCGTTCCGAAAACGTTCCGCGGAACGCCTCGACCCGCGGCGACCTCGTCGCGGTGGTCGGCTCTTGCCGGCCGTGCCCAGGCGTGTTACATCGTGTGACGCGCCCTCCGGCGATGACCTCGGATGGCTTCCCGTCGAGGGGGCACTGCTCACGCAACAGGAGCTGTTCGACATGTCCATCGCACTGCGAGCACTCATCAGCGGTACCGACGCCGACGAGCCCAACCGAGCCCACGCCGTGAGCATCGCCCACATCCTCAGCGATGCAATCGACCGCTCAGGAGGAGAGGGATGACCAAGCCCCGAGGGATCACCTGGCTGGAAGAGCAGACGGGCGAGCGCCTCGAACGCCCCGTCGATCCGCCCCCGGCGGGCCGTCACCTGTCGATCCGGGTGCCCGCCGCGCTCCTCGACGAACTGGAGGACGTCGCCCGAGAGCACGGGGAGACGGTGTCGCACGCCGCCCGCCGCCTCTTGGCCGAGAGCCTCCGCCGGCGCCAGGAACCGGACCAGGCCGCCATCGACGCCGCGATCGCCACGCTCGAGGGAATCCGGAGCCGGCTGGGCTCACCCGCCTCCTGACGCCGGCCTGGGAGAGGTCTCCGCTTCAGGCCACAGGGTCTCTTCGTGAACGCGCCCGTGCTGTGGAAGGTCACCGGGTGCGCCGCGTCACTGCTGGCCGGGGTGAACGTGCCGGCGTTGGAGGCGTCACGCTCGATGTTGAGGATGCCGTGATCGACGATGACACCCGTGGACTGGTTGTCCAGCACGTTGTCGGCGTGCTGGTGGTAGGTCGCTTCGGGAGCGATGTTCAGGGCCCGCGGTTGTGCAAGCCGTTGTCAGGGTTGCTGCCGCCGCCATGACACCCGTGGACTGGTTGTCCAGCACGTTGTCGGCTCTCGTTGAGGTCCACCGTGCCGTCGTTCACGATGTTGATGGCGTAGAGCTGGCGATTCCCGCCGGCGTCGGGGTCGACGATCAGGTGACCCGTCGGGGCGATGGTCGGCGCGTCGGTCACCGTGGTCTGGTGACCGACCAGCGCGGCGGTCCCGCCACGACGGCTGCCTTCGATGCGTTGTACGAGCCCCCCACCGGCGTCGTCGTCAGCCCGGCTGACGAGGAGGTGTTGACCACGTGCCCCTCTCCCTGGGCGACGAGGCCACCGAGGTCCGGTTCGTGGATCCGTCACCCGACGCCGGGCAGGAACCTTCGGCCCTGCCCGCGCTGGGCTGCCGGTGCGACGGTGGGCTGAGAACAACGGTCGAGGAAGGTGATCCCATGCTGCGCAGGCTCGTCGGTTCGTTGTTGGTCGCAGTCCTGCTGGGAGCAGTCCCCGCCGTGGTGCCCCTCGGCGCGCCACCGGCCGCAGCGGCGCCCGACGGTGACGGCTACCGGTACGTGGCAGAGGCGGTGCCGGCCAGCGTGGCCCAGGTGGCGGCCGGCGCCTACTACACGTGCGCGTTGCTGGACGACGGCCGGGTCAAGTGCTGGGGCTTCAACGGCTTCGGCACGCAGGGACTCGGGGACACGGTCGATCGTGGCGACGGGCCCGGGGAGATGGGCGACCGGCTGCCCACGGTGGGGTTGGGCACGAGCCGCACCGCCACCCAGATCGCCGCCGGCTACGCCCACACGTGCGCGTTGTTGGACGACGGCACGGTCAAGTGCTGGGGCGCCAACTCCAACCGGCGACTGGGCCTGGGCGACACCGACCACCGCGGCGACGGGCCCGGCGAGATGGGCGACGCGCTGCCCGCGGTGCCGCTGGGCACCGGCCGCACCGCCACCCAGATCGCCGCGGGCGACTACCACACGTGCGCCGTGTTGGACGACGCCACCACCAAGTGCTGGGGGAACAACCGCGGCGGGCAACTGGGCCTGGGCGACACCGCCGACCGCGGCGACGGGCCCGGCGAGATGGGCGACGCGCTGCCGGTCGTGGAGCTGTCCGACACGAGCGATCCCATCGTGACCCTCGTCACCCCGGCGGATGGCGCCGTCTACGGCCACGGCCAACCGGTGACGGCCGACTACACCTGCGCTGACACGAGCGGGACAGGGATCGATACCTGCGTGGGCGACGTGGCCGAGGGCGCCCACATCGACACCGCCACCCTCGGCGACCAGCCCTTCTCGGTGTCTGCCACCGACCACGCCGGCCACGAGACCGTGGTGACCCACACCTACGCGGTCGCCGACCCCCGCCCCGACGGGTGGGTCAAGCTCGGCGCCGCCGGCACCTACAAGGGCGACGACCGCTACAACACCACCGCCCTCGGCCAGACCGCGAGGGGTCAAGCCGCCCCCGGGCGGACCGTGACCTACTTCGTCACCGTCCAGAACGACGCCCCCCTGGCCGACGTCCTGAGCCTCCGGGGCACCGCCTCCAACGACCGCTTCCGGGTGACCTACACCGCTCTCGGAGAGGACATCACCGCCCAGGTCACCGAGGGTGGCTACTCCACACCCGTGCTCGCACCCGGCGAACGGCACGTGGTCAAGGTCACGGTCAAGGTGAAGGCGGGCGCCCCGCCCGGGTCGAGCCTGGCCGGCACCGTGACCGCACGGTCGCTGATCGACCTCACTGCGCGGGACCGCGTCGGGTTCATCACCCAGCGAGCCTGACCCCGCTGCCGACGAGGACCGAGCCTGGGGATCGGCTGCGAACTACGCAGCCCCCTGGTCAGAGCGGCGTCTTCGAGGCCGCCTCGTAACGGAACAGCTCTGCGCTCGTCACGCCCAGCTCAGGGATCGCCTGGTAGAAGGCGGCCAGGTGCGTCGACGCCGAGTGCGCCGCGTTCGCCTCCTGCGTCTCCCATTCCTCGAAGACGTGGAACCGCCCAGGTTCGTCGAGTGCGGCGAAGAACTCGTAGTGGACGCAACCCGCCTCCTTGCGGGTCTCGGCCATGAGCACGGCGACCAGGTCCTTGGCCCGCTCGACCTTGGCTGGGTCCATCACGATGGTGCCGGCGATGACGATCATCCGGCCACCGTAATGAAGCGGCGAGGCTGGAGCCCGAGAGGAGATTCGAACTCCTGACCTGCTCATTACGAGTCCGCATCACCCCATGACGGCCCATGCCATGGCGTGCCTCGAAGCCCTGGCTACGTGGGGTCGAACAAGTGCCTTGTGACGGCGAGTGACGCCTGGTTCGGGCTCCCGCCGGTGCATCCGTTAGCGCCTCGTTAGCACCCACCGAGTGAGCAGCCGAAGAGCTGCCGTGCTGGTCGGTGTACGCGGGAAGGTACGCCTACCCGTCATCCGAAGCCGCCTCCAGAACGCCCCAAGTCCAGTCGGGCAGCGCTAGCAGGCGCTCTTGTCGCTCCGCCGACATCTTCCCTTGCCGGTATGCCCGTCGCTGCACGCCCACCCATTGCCCGAGGCGGTACCCGTCGGCGGTCACGTGGGCGACAGTGACCCCGGAGGTGCCGTGCTCCTCGGCGAACGCCACCAAGTGGGCGTACCCGTCCTCCCACGCCGCCTCATTGGGGCCCCAGGTCCAATTAGGCAGTGCGTCCAGGCGCTCTTGTCGCTCCGCCGACATCTTCCCCTGCCGGTATGCCCGTCGCTGCACGCCCACCCATTGCCCGAGGCGGTACCCGTCGGCGGTCACGTGGGCGACAGTGACCCCGGAGGTGCCGTGCTCCTCGGCGAACGCCACCAAGTGGGCGTACCCGTCCTCCCACGCCGCCTCATTGGGGCCCCAGGTCCAATTAGGCAGTGCGTCCAGGCGCTCTTGTCGCTCCGCCGATATCTTCCCCTGCCGGTGGGTCTTCTGCTGGTTTAAGGCCCACCGGCCGAGCGTGTACCCGTCGGGGGTCACGTAGCTCTGGGGGACTCGGGAGGTGCCGTGCTCGCCGGTGTATGCGACAAGGCGTGCGTACCCGTCCTCCCACGCCACCTCCCGCGGGTCCAAGATTTTCTCGGGCAGAGCGTCCAGGCGCTCCCGCCGATTCAGTGGAATCGTGCCCATCCTGCGGGCCGTTCGTTGCGCCTGCGCCCATTGCCCGAGGTGGAACCCGTCGGCGGTTACGTACCTCAGTGGAACGAGGGATGTGTCGTGCTCGTCGATGTACGCGACCAGGCGGGCGTACCCGTCCTCCCACGCCGACTCATTGGGGTCCCAGGTCCAGTCGGGCAACGGGTCAAGGCGCCCTTGTCGCTCCGCCGACAGCTTCCCCTGCCGGTACGCCCGTCGCTGCACGCCCACCCATTGCCCGAGGCGGTACCCGTCGGCGGTCACGTGGCTCCGGGGGAGTCTGGAGCTGCCGTGCTTGTCGATGTACGCCACTAAGTGGGCGTACCCGTCCTCCCACGCAGACTCCAGAGGAGGGTCCCACGTCCAGTCGGGCAGCGCATCCAGGCGCTCTTGTTGAGTCGATGACCGCCGCCGCCTTCCCCCCCGCCGCTGCCCCCGGACCCATAGACCAAGGCGATAACCATCGTGCGTCACGTAGTTCCGGGGGACAGCGGAGGTGCCGTGCTCATCGATGTACGCAACCAGGCGGGCATACCCGTCATCCCAAGCCGCCTCTAAGGCGTCCCAGGTCCAGTCGGGCAGTCCATCGAGGCGCGCCTGCTGAGTGAATGACCGCCCCTGCCTGCCCGCCCGCCGCTGCGCCGCAACCCATCCACCCAGGCGGCACCCGTCGTGGGTCACGTAACTCTGGGGCACTCTGGAGGTGCCGTGATCGTCGGCGAACGCCACTAAGTGGGCGTACCCGTCCTCCCACGCCGCCTCATGGGGGTCCCAGGTCCAACCAGGCAGCGCGTCCAGGCGCGCCTGTCGCTCCGCCGCCATCCTCCCCTTCTTCCGAAGCGACCGTTGATCCAGAACCCAACGGTTGAGCCGGAAGCCGTCGGACGTCAAGAAGGCCTTCGGGACAAAGGAGGTGCCATGCCCGTCGACGTAAGCCCCCAACTGCCCGAACCGTTCCTCCCAGGAGGCCGTCGTGCGCCGGACGGCCTCCACTGTGACGGACTCGATGAATCGCGCGTCAAGGACTTCGACGTAGTGGAAGTGAAGTCGGGTCGGAGGTTCGGCGGGCCCGGAGCGTCGGCCAAGCTGGTAGCGGTACCGGTCCAGTTCCTCAGCGAGGCGCTCATCGATGGATCGCAAGGCCCGCAGCGTGTCCCACACCGGCTTCCACGCCGAGGCGTCTGCCACGCCTTGTGATCCAGCACCAGATGGCAGGTGGACAGGGACGATGACCAGACCGCGCGTCTTACCAGGCGCGGTCCGCATGGCCCGTCCGACCGCCTGAGCGATGTCGATCACGGACCGCTTCGGGTCGATGAATGTGACCGCGTCGACGCTTGGCACGTCGACGCCCTCGGACAGGACCCTGGCGTTGGCGAGCAGCCGCCGGTCGGCAGCCACCAGCCCAGCGAGCCGGTCGAGGGCGGCTTTGCGTGCCCCAGCAGGCACCGCACCCGACGTGGCCTCGGCGGCGACAACTTCGCCAGGGTCCACCAGCTGGGCAAGGCGGGGATGGTCCTGAGCGAACGAGTACGCCTGGGCGATGCGGGTGTGGAACGAGATGGTGCGGCGCGCGTCCCAGTCATGGGCCGCGCGGGCGACCGCGAGGTGCGAGGCGAGGGTGGCGGTGTCGTTCTGCACGCCACCCAGCTCGGCGAGGACCCGCTGGTCTACGAGCCGGGCGGTATCCGCGTCGGTGATGATCGATACGACAATCTCGAAGTCGCACAGCAGCCCGGCGTCGACAGCGGCGGCGAACGACAGATGGTGCGCCTCCGGGCCGAAGCGCTCGTCGTCGTCCATCGACACGACCTCGACCCCCTCTCCGTCGGCCTGGGCCCTGGCGGCGGCGGTGTAGATCCGCGGCGTGGCCGTCAGAAATACCCGCCGCTTGGCCGGGAACGCACCGGTAGCGAGGCTGGCGAGCTGGCCGCGGCCAGCAACGCGGTGCGCCTCGTCCACCACCAGCAGGTCAGCAGTCCGGTTAGCGGTCTTGAGAGCCTCTGCCACGACCGGCATGGAGGCGTGCGTGGTGAACAGCACCCGCTGCCGGTCGCGTGCCTTGCGTCGGATGAGCCAAGCGGCGACCGCGGCGAGGTCGGTCGTGACCGTCGGCATCTCCGACGGGTCGGGGGCGTCGGCGACGGTCCGGTCGGAGCACACGGCCAGCCAGTCGGCCAGCCCACCGACCGTGAGGCTGTCCCGCGCCCACGATTCCAGCGTCTGCTTCAGCAGCGATAGAGACGGCACCGCCACCAGTACGAGGCCCGTCCCGGCGATCGTCTCGGCGGCCCGCTGCGCGACCAGGGTCTTGCCTGACCCGCACGCCATCGTGAGCCGGCACCGGTCGCCCACTTCAAGCGCGGCCACCGTGTCGCCGATGGCGGCGGTCTGATGGCCGAGCGCCACCCGCGGCGGTTCCCGCCCAGCCCCAGTCAGGTCGGTGCCGTCGGGCCACGACACCTGGCTGGCGTCGAGGTCACCGCGGGTGACGATGTGCGCCCCGGCTGCCCGCAGCTTCTTCCGGCCATTGGCGGCGACGTCATCGGTGGTGGCGAGCAGCATCCGCTCGTTGAACGGGCCGCCGGCGGCCGCCGCGAGGAAGCTGTCGATCTCAGCCGTGCTGACCCGTGTCCGGTGCTTGACCTGCACCGCCATAAGCCCACCGCCGACAAGTTCGACGACGAGGTCGATCCCGAGGTCCTGATCACCCGGCCGCTGGGGCCACTTGGTCCACCGCCACACCTGGGCCACCCGGCTGGCCCACACCGGGTCCGCCGTGAGCCACCAAGCGGCCACCTGCTCGAACTCGACCCCGGCCCGAGACGGGTCGGGGTCCAGCGCCGCCAGGCACTCCCCGAGTCGGCGACGCTCGGCCGCAGTGTTCACAAAACGGGCCTCATGTCGGGTTCAGCTGTGGGCCGAAGTCCTCTACAAGAGCAGCAACCTCGTGGCGCACGGTTGGAGGTGATGGAAGGACGATGACCATGCAGGAGGAACGATGGCCTCGCTGATGCAGGACAGGATGCGCAAGCTCGATAGCCGGGGCCGAGCGAGGCTCCTGGCGGCTGGATTCCTCGCGGCGGTGTTGCTGGTCGGCGGCGTCTCGTGCGGCGGCGACAGCAGCGAGACACAAGAGGACAGTACCGGAGCAAGCACACCTGCGACCGATGCCTCAGGGGCGACGGACCCGATCAGTTGCGCCTCCGACGAGGCTGAGACCTCGGTCACGGTCGACGGCGCTCAACTGCTTCCACAGGAACTCGGTGACACGCCCTCTGGACCGCGCAATGGGTCCCTAACCGTGGAGGCGATCGACGTCGCCCGGCTCCCCGATTCCTTCTATGTGCCCTCGGTCGACCTGACAGTCACGGCCGACAACCCGCTCGTCGGCGTGCGATACGAGGTCACGAACGACCTGACCACGGAGGTCATGCCGATGACCGAGTTCGCGCTCAGCTGGCGACTCACCGATGGCGAGCAGTCGTGGCCGATCGCCGACTACACCGGGGACTTCCTTGAAGTGTCCGATGACTGGTCCGAGGTCAGCGGCGACGCCGACAGCGAGGATCTGGTGGGCGCTGGCCTTCAGGGCATCAGCTGGGCCGTGTTCGAAGTACCCGAGGACTCGAACCCGGCGGCTGTGGCGTGGCCTCTCGCCGCCGGCACCCAGGCTTGCCTGGCTCTCCCCGGCGAAGTTGACACGTCGGCCACCCCGACAGACCCGACTACCACCACTTCGGGCTCATCAGGTTCTACGGGCGACGAGGACGCACTCGACCTGTTCGAGTCCCTCGCCGAGGAGTCGTGCGACCTGACGATCACCCCCGACCCGGCATCGGCCTCGATCGTGGCCCAGTCCGGCGACGAAGTGACCATCGAGGACGCCGAGGGAACGCAGCTCATCGTGAACGTCGCCGAGGCCGTCGTGTACCCGGTGGGCGGGCCGAACGAGGTGATCCCGATCATGTACCAGAACTGCGACGCCGCAGTCTTTCAGGGGGCCGCGGACGCCTGACACCACTTCCCACGCCGGCCCCGTCAGCGGGCAGTAGGCACCGTCCCCCCATGGAGCCGGGCGATCGCGTGGGCGTTGTCGATCGCTTTGGCCAAGTCCGGCTCGTCCCATCCGAAGTAGGTGAGCACGTCACGGGCGAGCATCGTAAGGCCATAGAGGACCGCGCCCAGCGCGCTGTTCACATCGTCGGCCGTCGCCCGGATCGCACCCAGCCGAGCCGATAGATCGTCCGCGTCGTGGAGCCCAAGGGGTTCCACGCGTTGGTATAGGGCGTAGACCGTCCCGTGTGTCGTCGCAGAGAACCACCGGTAGGTCAGCGCGCCGAACCCGTCGGTGTCATCGCCATCGAGCAGGAGGCGGCCAACAAGCCTGGTTGCGTGTTCGCGCACCGGGAGCACCTGCGGGGGACGCCCTTTGCGCGTTGGCGCCTTGGTCAGGCCAGCAGCCACGGCCCCATCAAGTATGTGCTTTGTCCTGTCCGCCGCACTCTTGGATTCGAGCGGCACTAGCTTCTTCTGCTCGGCCAGGCTGTAGAGCCTCTCGTTAGTCCAGCGTCCGACACGCTGAAGCGGGGTGAGCCCTGGCTCGATGAGATGTGATGCGCGCGCAGCACACTCAAGCGCAGCCCGAGCAGGCGGTTGGTGAGCGAACGGGGGGTGGTGTGTCGCCAACATCGCGGTCAGGCCGAGGGCGTGATCCTCGGCGGCCGAGCAGAGGATCAACGCGCCGAGTCGGGCGTCACTGACCGGATCATGCCCGAGCGCTCCTCGAAAGGCATCGTCATGCACCGCGTCGCGTTCAGCCGGGGAGTCGGGCGATGGATCGAATCCTCGGCCCTCCCGGATGGAGCGAAGGTCGCCGACGACGGCGTCGACGCACGCACGAACCGGTTCGATTGCCACGGCGAACTGGTCGACTACGACCTCTCGGTCGGAGGATTCGGCCACGATCGTTAGCACCTCGTTAGCAATTGGCCCCAGCGCAGGACCGAAACCTAGAGCCCGAGAGGAGATTCGAACTCCTGACCTGCTCATTACGAGTGAGCTGCTCTGCCGACTGAGCTACCCGGGCGGGTGAATCCCCCTTTGGCCAGGGGAAACGGTGAAGCGTGGCAGATGCTACCCGGTAGCACAGCACTCGCAGAGCAGGATCCAGGCCCTCGACTGCGGTGCGACCGCCGGTGCCCGCGGTTGCTCTCGGACCGCAAGGCCCACTCGCCCTTGCCGACCGACGGTATGCGCCGATGGCGAATCGACTGCGGCCCCGTCGGTGGTCAGTACCTCGCCTTTGTGATGGCCTTCCTCGCCTTTGGGTCTTTGGCCCACGCAAGTCCCAGGGTCCGAACGGCGGCTTGTAGCTCGGCGCTGGCGTACTCGATGCCCGGCGCGAACAAGAAGTTCATCTGCTCCCGTCGGTCGGTCGACCCAGGGTCGGTGTTGGACAGGTTTCGGAATCGGTCGAACGCGTCAAGCCCGTGGCCGCCCTGCGCTGTGAGTATCTCGCGCATCTTGTTGGTAGTTGCTTGAAACGTTGCGTCGCTCTTCCTCATGGCGGTGTACTGCGCTGCAAGGGCATCGCAGAGGCCCTGCAGACCTGCAGCCTCGACTACTGCCGAGTACTGCCGAGTACTGCCGATCATAGTTGGAGGCAACTGCAACGAAGTTCGAGTCAGTCTGATTCGCCACAACCAGTCGGGCTGCGGCCTCAATCAACGGTAGCGTGTTCGGACTTCCGGGCATTGCCCCTCCGCATGGGTGGTCGGATGTTCACTGATGCGACGGGTCGCTAACGACCGTTCCAGTCACCCACCACCGGGACATCGGAGGCTTGGCCGTAG
>CAZWMT010000035.1:43206-45473 GCA_964635055.1 uncultured Microthrixaceae bacterium
GCGATGCGAATGTCGGCGCTCCCCGAGTTGGTGCGGTTGCTCAACAAGAACATGTTGCCCCGACGAACACCGATCGTGTCCTTGCCATCACCGTTCCAGTCGCCCACCACCGGGACATCGGAGGCTTGGCCGTAGGCGATGCGAATGTCGGCGCTCCCCGAGTTGGTGCGGTTGCTCAACAAGAACATGTCGCCCCGACGAACACCGACCGTGTCGGTCCCTGTCGAGATGTCCCTCACATGTATGTAGCGCTCAGCCCGCACAGTACGAGAGTGGTATAGTCCATCACCCCTCTGGTTGTACTCATCAACCACGACTGACTTGTCAGCGTTAACGTGCGACACCCACGCAACGTGGCCCCCAGAGCCAGCATCCCATTGTGCGATCGAACCCACGGCTGGTGTGCCGTCAACCCGGACCCCGTGGGAAGAGAAGTAGTTGTCCCAGTTGTTCGCGTTGCCTATCGCACGCGGCATCTCATACCCGTTGCGGCTGTGAAGCGCCCACGCAACGAATGATGTGCACTCACGGTTGTAGTAGCCCCAGGAATCAACGAGCGAGTCCTGTGGAGCATTCCGCCACTGCGCTGGGTAATCGTCCCCCGATGCGCTCGCGACAGACGTGGTGGCTACGACCGTTGCAGTCCCCACAGCTGCTCCGCCAGCAACCATGAGTGACATTGCCAAGACAGCGTGTCCGACCTGTCGCCTCCACGTCGTCACTACCCAGCCACCCGCTTCTGCTGCCGCCATAGCCACTACTCCCTCGCTCGCCGTCGAAACACAATAGGACGGAACGAGGCACCGAGCGAATGTCTCGACGTCGTGGCCAGCCGGAGATCTTCCTCACAGCGGATAACTACGGCCTCCACGCTCGCGGGCCAGGCCCACAGAGGCAGGCCCCAAGGGATTCCGCACAGCGCTCAGGGTCGGATACTTACGAGTGAGCTGCTCTGCCGACCGAGCTACCCGGGCGGGTCCGTCCACGTTACCGGGGCGGCGGCGCTCCGCCGAAGCCTCTTGCGCCTTCGTCGGTTCACGGCAACGCCAGACCGGCATTCACCGTCGCAGTGGTGGCGGCAGTGACGTTGACGACGGTCGCCTCGGCGTAGTCGGAGCTGTTGTCCCAGTACTCCTGGTCACGGCCACCCTTCGGGTCTACGAATGTGGCTCGATAGGTACCAGGGGCCAGTCCGGCGATGGTGTAAGAGCCATCCGCCGCGGTGACCGCACCCCCGGCGATGCCCGTGGGGCCAATCGCGATCACCCAGGCCCCCGCGATGGGGTCACCCGACGGGTCGTCGACGATGGTGCCAGCAATGGACCCGATGTTGGCCTCGAGAGCGGCGTCGGCGGTGGCCGGAGCGTTGACCGTGACCGCGCTGGCAAGGCCGGTCGAGGGCAAGTCGTTGAACCACTCCATGTCGTGGTTCCCGGCGCTGTCGAACACGGCCAGCTTGTAGCCAGCACCAGGCTCGAGGTCGAGGCTGTACGCACCGAACGCGTCGGTGATGGCACCTCTCACCAATCGGTAGTCCGACGCTCGCAGCGCCACAACCCTGGCCCCGGCCACCGGGACGCCAGTTCCTTGTTCGGTGACCACGCCCGTGATGGCTGCGCCGGTCCCCACGATTGACTGCGCCGGCAGCGTGGCGTCCGCAGTCGTCGTCGCAGCGGCCGTGGCATTCACCGGGGTCGAGCCGGGCACATCAGGGGAACTCGGGTAGAAGCGGGTGGCGTGAGCCCCCGTGGGGTCCACGTAGCCGAAGAAGTGACTTCCCGGTCGGAGTCCCCCGACGGTGACCCGGCCGGCCCCATCGCCCGTGACGACCTGTTCGACCGCCCCGGTGTTGCCCACACCCGTCGCAAGAGCGAGGCCCCATACCCCCGGGATGGCAGCACCTGTCCCAGTCTCCGTGACTGCGGCAGCCACAGAGCCCCGCAGAGAGGTCAACCCCGGGCTCGCGGCCGACGCATTGCCGGCAGTGACCGACACCGACGTTGGCGCGCCGAAGAATCCCGACAGGTGCTGACCGCTCGGGTCGATGGCGTAGAGGTAGTACGCGCCAGGCCGAACTAAGGACACGAAGCCGCCCTGAGAGTCCGCGATCACCCCGTCCACGACGGCGAAATCCGATGTGCGCAGCACGGCGACGTGTGCGCCGCCGATCGGCGCAGAGGACCCATCCTCGCGTACCGCGCCGACGATCGCCGAGGGCCGTGTGGAGCGCACCGCGCTGGCTGCCCACGCCGGCTGGCTGATCCCCG
>CAZWMT010000035.1:45573-64205 GCA_964635055.1 uncultured Microthrixaceae bacterium
TCACCCAGTCGTAGCTCGCCCCGTAGTTCGTCCCGTTCGACGTCAACAGTCGCATCCTCGTCTCACCCGCATCCTGATACAGCAGATCGGTCTTCCCGTCACCGTTGAAGTCCCCCGGCACCACCCACGCCGGCTGGCTGATCCCCGTCACCCAGTCGTAGCTCGCCCCGTAGTTCGTCCCGTTCGACGTCAACAGTCGCATGTTCGTCCGACCCGCATCCTGATACAGCAGATCCGACCTACCATCACCGTTGAAATCACCGAGTGGGTTTCGCTGCGGGGGCGGGGGCCCTGCGGCGTCCGAGACGTGGATGAAGGCGGTAGGCCAGTTCGTCCCGCCACTCCGCGCCGAGACGGCCCCGCGAAACCCGTTGTGGTTGTCGGCATTCATGTCGGACATGACAATCGACCCATCCGACAAGACTTGATCGACGTACGCGACATGGCCGTACGAGTACCAAGCCACCGAACCCACGCCCGGAGTCGAATCGACGGCTATGCCTACCGAGCGCGCAGCCGCCGCCCAGTTGGTGGCGTCACCCCAGTGCGCGCCCCCATGGGAGTTGTTGAACGGCACGCCGCGTTCGTTGAGCTTCCAGGCAACGTAGGAGGTGCATTGTCCTTGGTAGAAACTCCATTGGTCTGCAACGCAGTTGGCACCGCTCGACTCGTTGCAGTCGGGAGCATTCGGGTACGGGTAGGTGTTGTTGACCGCTGCGGCGTCGGTGCTCGCTGCCAACCCGAGTGCTGCGCCAAGGGTTGACCCAACGCTCACCAGCAAAGATGCTGCAAGAAGGGCGTGCCCAACGCGCCGCCCGAGCAATGGTCGCACCGGTTGGGTGCGGTTGCCCACCACTCTCGTGTTGGCCACCATCGCGATCTCGCCTCTCGCCTCACATTCCAAAGTGCAAGCTTGGGAACCGCTGGTACCCAGCTCATTGCGCAAGGCCGCACGCCCTCGGCCCGGTCAGCGTTCGCCGACTCTAGCCCGGAGGAATCAAGCCGCGCGTAGGGCTCTCCTCACAGCGGATTTACTTCGGCTCTCACGCTCAGCAGCCCGTCCCGCCGCTGCGGGCATCCGGGGATTCCGCACAGCGCTCAGCCTCGGATACTTACGAGTGAGCTGCTCTGCCGACTGAGCTACCCGGGCGGGTCCGTCCACGTTACCGGGGCAGCGGCGTGGACCCGAAGCCAGATCGAGGTGGCAGGTCGCCGGCTAACCGAGGCGGTGGGTGTGGACCTCCATCTCGGTCGCCTGCGGCAGCTTGGCCGTCGTCACCTTCGTCCACGCCTCCCGGAGCAGCTCCTCGGCGGCCTGCTCGAGGAACTCGGGGGCGGCCCACTCCTGCACGTCGAAGTCGTTCTCGATGTACCCGTGGCCGACCATGAAGTCCTTCCCGATCTCGATGGAGGCCAGGTTCTGCGGTGAGAGGTTGGGCACGATGTCGAGGTCCTTGATGCCGCGGTAGGTGTCCTCGACGTCGGCGTAGAAGGTCTGCTTGTCGAGGATGGCCGCCGCCGCGTGCTTGTGCTCGTTGGCCCAGCGACCGACCTTGATCATCCCCTTCATGAAGGTGACGACGAGCTCCGGGTGTTGCTCGGCCATCTCGGCGGTGCAGGTGATGACCGCGGGGATGTTGGCGACCTGGAGGGTCCAGTCGGGGTACCGGGAGAGGTCCTCGATGGCCTTGAACGTGCCGGTCGCCTCCTGGAGGTGCTGGAACACCTTGCTCTGCGTGTAGATGGCGTCGACGGTGCCGTTCGCCAGAGCGGTCTCCAGTGGGCGGAAGGCCAGGTCGTGCTTGTGGTCCCGCTTCAGCCAGAGCTCGGAGGGGTTCTCCATCGGGTCCAACATCTCGGGCTTGTCATACCAGTCGTCGGGGTATGGGAACTCGACGATGTCGACGTCGTCGCGGGTCATGCCGTTCACCCGCAGCATCAACTCGATGCCCTGCTCCTCCTGGATGCGCCACCAGTCGTTCTTGATGGTGTTCAGGCTCTTCGTGAGACCGATCTTCTTTCCCTTCAGCTCCGTCATCCGGTAGATGTCGTCGCGGGCCCGCACGAGCATGCAACCGCCCTCGTGAGGCGCGTGGGTCGCGCCGAGCAGCCTGGTGCGACGGATGTCGGCGTGGACGTGGATGGGGGGGAACAGGCCGCCGAAGCGGATCAGGTTGTCCATGTTGTGGACGTAGTGCGGGTACCAGTTGTTCTCGCGACGCGACCGGAGGAACGCGTACTTCACGCCGAGCTTCTTGAACTCCTCCCGGGTCCAGCCCAGCTCCTGGTCGACGTTGCTCGCGGAGACCAGCGGGCAGTTCGTGTAGTACACCTCGTCCCAGCTCAGGGGGACGGTGTCCGAACGCTTCATCTCGGTCATGGCTGCTTCTTCCTTTGTCGTTCGCTCAGAGCGCGTTGTAGGCGTGCTCGACCACGGGCAGCCCGGCCTCTTGCCAGGCGGCCAGTCCGCCGTCGAGCACCGCGACGTCGGCGTAGCCCATGACCATCAGGGTCTGGGCCGCGAGGGCCGCCCTCGATCCCGACCGGCACACGACGATGACCCTGCCGGCCGGGTCCAGTGCCTCGGGGTGGTGGGGGCTGGCAGGGTCGGCGAAGGACTCGAGCACGCCTCGGGGGATCTGGAGCGACCCGTCGAGGTGGCCGTGCTGGCACTCCTCGGCTTCCCGCACGTCGAGGAGCAGGGCCCCTCTGGAGGCCTCGGTCGAGGCGACCTCAGGCGAGACGATGTCGACCGCGGACCGTGCCTCGGCCACGAGCTCAGCTGCGGATCTCGCCATGTGCGTCCTCTCCGTCGGGCCGTGACGCTCCGCGCGCCATCGGGCCTTTGTGTTCACTTGTACACATTAGGTGATCCGAGGACGCGCAGTGAGGGCCGAAGGTCCCGACCTCGTTGGGGCCCTCAGTGGGACTGCGGGGATGGGTCCGGCGGGGACGGCCAAGCCGTCGCGCCGAGGCGACGCGCCGATCGGGCCAACTCGTCGCGCAGCACCGCTAGCGGCACCGCCTCGAGCTCGCCCGCCTCGATCAGGTAGTCCTCGAAGATCCGCCACCCCAACGCGGCGGCGACGATCTGCGCCGCCCGCAGTCGAGCGGCGTCGAGGTCGAGGCCGTACCCCTCGACCAGGGTCTCGGCCATCGCCATGACCGGGTTGAACCGGGCGTGACCTGCGATCGGCCGCCCACCGATCACCAGCGCCCCCGCGAGCCGAGTCCACTTGCCCATAACCGTGTCGGGACCGAACCCCTGGCCAGACAGGGGATGCTCCAACACCGCCGACGCGAGTTGTGCCGACAGGTCGTCGAACACCGCGACCACCAACTCGTCCCGGTTCCCGATGTACCGGCCGATGAGCGCGGGATGGACGTTGGCCGCGGCGGCGACCTCACGCAACGCCACACGGTCCACGCCCCGCTCGGCGAACAGCGACGCCGCCGCGTCCAGTACCGCCCGGCGCACCTCGTCAGGGCCCGAGGGCGCACCCGCCTCTCGTCGGGGCCCGCGCCTGGCGCGTCCTTGCCGGGCCGACTCGGTCATGGTCTGGACATCCTGCCCGGTCCCCGACTCGTCGACAGAACTCACCGGGAGTCTCAGCGGATGACCTCGGCCCTCACACTGACCAGCGCGGCGCTCAGGCCCGGATACGGCACGAGTGAGCTGCTCTGCCGACTGAGCTACCCGGGCGGGCCCCTCAGCTCGCCTCGAGGTGGTGCCTGAGCGCTTCCCTGATGACCTCCGACACCGGGACCCCATCGAGGTCAGCGCGTCGACGGAGACGTTCCTTGAGCTCGGGGTCGAGTCGGACGGACTCGACCGTCGAGGGCTCTGCACCGAGCCGGGGACGGCCCCGCTTGCCGCGGCGGGCCATGATCTCGTCGACGTCGTAGCCGGCGTCGGCCTCGTCGGCGAACTCCTCGATGAGATCGTCGGTGATGGGCGTTCCGGACTTCGTGTGGCCGTAGATGCGCTTGGTCATGATGTCGGAGTCATCGACACCGTGACGCCGAGCGAACTGGTGGATCTCCACACCCCATTACTGTACTACGAAATAGGATCGACGGACGGCTGCGCGATCGGACCCCTGGTGTGGGGCCAACCTCACAGCGGATAGCTGTGCCCCTTGCACTCATCCGCCCGCCGCCCCGCTGCTGGCATCCCGGGACTTGGCACAGCGCCCGGCCTCGGATACCCACGAGTGAGCTGCTCTGCCGACTGAGCTAGCAGGGCGGGTCCATTCATGTTGTCGGGGCGGCGGCGAGGCCCGTCGGGCCGGCGACCCCGGTCGATGCCGAACCTCTGCACAGATACGTCGAAGTCGGCTTGACCTTCGACCCGGGTCGAACCTCTACCGTTCGCTCATGGACGGCTACCCGATCTCCGTTGTCGCCGATCGCTGCGGGTTCACCCCCTCGGCGTTGCGCTTCTACGAGCAGGCCGGCCTGGTGTGCCCCGAACGGACCGCGGCGCTCCTGCCCGTCGCAGACCGACGCCCATGATCGTCCTCCGGACCCTTGTGCTCTTCGTCGCGGCGGCCATCGCGGAGATCGGCGGTGCGTGGCTCGTCTGGCAGGGAGTCCGAGAACAGCGGGGCGTCGCGTGGGTCGGTGCCGGAATCGTCGCCCTCGCCGCGTATGGCTTCGTCGCCACGCTCCAGCACGAGAGCAACTTCGGGCGCATCCTCGCCGCCTACGGCGGCATCTTCGTCGCTGGATCACTGGCATGGGGCATCGTGATGGACGGGTTCAAACCCGACCGCTGGGACTACACCGGAGCCACCATCTGCCTGCTCGGTGTGAGCGTCATCATGTTCGTGCCGAGGGCCTGAGCCATCCACGCGCTCGACCGCAAGGAGACGCGCCTACCGTCCCGGACGCGAACATCACGATTCTGGTGATCGACGGGTGCCCTCACGCCAAGGTCGCTCATCAGCGGGTCGTCGAGGCAGTGGACGACCGACCCGATGTTGCCATCACCGTCACGACGGTCAGGGGGGACGACGACGCCCCCGGTAAGTTCCGCGGCTCACCCACCATTCTCATCGACGGCGAGGATCCGTTCCCCGGAGGAGACCCTTCCGGGAGCCCGGCCTGTCGTCTGTACAGGACCGATGCGGGCACCGACGGCGCCCCCAGCGTCGACCAGATCAGGCGGGCCGTCGACGGCCCACCCTGAACCGGGCTCGGCGGGCGCATCTGGCGACTGAATCCGTGCGCCGGCCGTCCGCCGCAAGCGGCCCGCACCGTCAGCCGGTCGATGGACCACAACGGGTTCCACCGCACCTACCACCGACGTCGACCCCCGGGTCCACGACACCGGCTTCGTCGCGGCGCTGCTCGATCGCGTGGCCGACCGATTCTGCGTGGACACCCACCGCGTGTTCGCCACCGGGCTCTCGAGCGGGGGGTTCATGGCCAGCTACGTGGCCCGGCGCCGCCTACCAGGGCCCACTGGTCGACCCCCACCACCAACAGCGTGTCCGCGACGACGACGGGCTGGCGATTCTTCGAGCGCCACCCCTTTCCGTGACGATCGGGGCCCGCCGGCCGAACCGGACCCGGGGGGACCTTCGGCCCTACTGCGACACCTTCGAGGCGCACACGCTCCGAGGATGGTAGGGAACCGGCGAGAAGAGGAGCGCTGCTGTGAGCGAACGCCCCGGGATCGTCGTTGTGCTGCTGGCAATCGTGTTGGCCCTGAGAGCCACCACCATGGCCGCGTCCCCCGCCGCGAGCGCCGAGGCGCGGTCAGGAGGACAAGAGGCGGCGCTGACGAACGTGGCCCAGGTGACCGCGGGCGGTCACCACAGCTGCGCCCGGCTCACCAACGGCCAGGCCCGCTGCTGGGGGGCCAACGGCTATGGCCAGCTGGGGGATGGAACCCTCACGGGTCGCACACGGCCGGCCTCCGTCAACGCCGGTGGCGGCACCGCCCGTCTGACCGCGGTCGCGCAGATCGCCGCCGGTGGATTCCACACGTGCGCACGCCTCACCAACGGGCTCGCTGCCTGCTGGGGCCGCAACAACCGGGGTCAGTTGGGCGACGGGACGTTCACCACCCGTCGGCGGCCGACGTTGGTGTCCAACCCGGCCGGATCCGGTTGGCTCACCGGTGTCGCCGAGATCTCGACAGACGACCAGAACAGCTGCGCCCGATTGACCTCGGGTCAGGTCGTGTGCTGGGGCGACAACGCCTCCGGACAACTCGGCATCGGTGCCGCGACGACACCCCGACCGCGACCGGTGACGGTGATGAACGGAAGCGGTCCGCTGGGCGGCATCACCCAGGTCAGCGTCGGCGCAAACCACGTCTGTGCCCGGAACGCCTACGGCTTCGCGTTCTGCTGGGGCAGCAACTCGTCCGGCCAGTTGGGAAGCGGCGCGAACGACCTCGACTTCGACAACCTGTGGCGGGACCACTACGAACCGGTGCTCGTCCACGACGCGTCCGATCCAGCGAACATCTTGCACGGCGCGGTCACGGTGTCCGCCGGCGGCGCCCACAGCTGCGTACTGACGCGCAGCGGTGAGGCCCGCTGCTGGGGGGACAACAGGTCGGGCCAGCTCGGCGACGGTCTCCCGCCACCGGTGCCACCGGACGACCCACCCGACAATCGACCCACGCACGTCGCGTGGCCACCGACCCAGAGCGTGGTGGCCACCGGGGTGACCGCCGGCGGGGTCCACACCTGTGCCCTGACCACGGTCGGTTGGGCCTGCTGGGGCGGCAATTGGAGAGGTCAAGTGGGCAACGGCAGCCTGGTCGATGCAATCGTTCCCGGCACTCCGTCAGCTCCCCTCTATGCACAGGTCAGCGCCGGTGCCGCCCACACCTGTGCCCGTACGGTGGGAGACCAGGCCTGGTGCTGGGGAGCGAACGACCGGGGCGAGCTCGGAAACGGGGGTACGAGCGACAGCCCCACCCCGGTGCGGGTGGGGTAGGC
Source organism: uncultured Microthrixaceae bacterium (assembly GCA_964635055.1). Classification (GTDB taxonomy): domain Bacteria; phylum Actinomycetota; class Acidimicrobiia; order Acidimicrobiales; family DATDAH01; genus JAEUJM01. The sequence goes on from CAZWMT010000035.1 coordinate 52,533, forward strand.
GCCGCGCGACCGCCCGACGTCGATCCCGGTCGACGCCTTGGGTGTGATGCAGAACACCCCACGTTACCGGGGCGGTGGCGTGGAGCCGAAGCTCGATCCTGGGCCGCACCTCAGGCGCGGCTGGTGACGAACTTCACGGTGTCTCGCACGGCCGGGTCGGTGCTCGACTTGATGACCAGCGAGCCACTCAGGCTCGACCCGACCGGTGCGGTGGTCTTGACCTTGACCACCACCTTGATCAGATAGGCGGCCCCAGGTGCCAACGCCGGCGTCTCGTAGGTCCCCGCGAGCACTTCGGCGGTGATGTCCACCCCGCCAGGATCGGTGTACGTGACCTTGAAGCGGGTGTTGGTGGCTGTGCCCTTCACGCGCAGTGCCTCCGCGAACGACGCGTCGTTCTGGGCCGACACGTAGTAGGTCACCGTCGCACCGCGTGCCGCGGAACCGGTGCGTGTCTGGCCCACACCGGTGGCGTTGTACACGTTGTTCCCGACGTAGTTGCCGCTCACGCCCTTCTTGATGCGCCCGTCGGGCCGGGGGTACCCGAACTTCTGCACCCGGTGGTTGTCGTAGTCGACCACGTAGACGTTGCCGTTGCCGTCGACCGCCACCCCGAACGGGGTGTCGAACTGGCCGTCGCCGGTCCCGAGGCTGCCCCACTTGGTGATGAACGTGCCGGTCGAGGTGAACTTCTGCACCCGGTGGTTGTAGGTGTCGGTGACGTAGACGTTGCCGACGCGGTCGACCGCCACCCCAATCGGGCCGTAGAACTGGCCGTCGCCGGTCCCGAGGCTGCCCCACTTGGTGATGAACGTGCCGGTCGAGGTGAACTTCTGCACCCGGGGGTTGTTGGAGTCGATGACGTAGACGTTGCCGACCCCGTCGACCGCCACCCCGAGCGGGCCGTTGAACTGGCCGTCGCCGGTCCCGAAGGTGCCCCACTTGGTGACGAAGGTGCCGGTCGAGGTGAACTTCTGCACCCGGTCGTTGCCGCGGTCGATGACGTAGACGTTGCCGACCCCGTCGACCGCCACCCCGGACGCCTGGATGAACTGGCCGTCGCCCTCCCCACTCGTGCCCCACTTGGTGACGAAGGTGCCGGTCGAGGTGAACTTCTGCACCCGGTTGTTGCTGGAGTCGGTGACATAGACATAGCCGTCGCCATCGACCGCCACCCCCCACAGGTTGTCGAACTGGCCGTCGCCATCCCCCGCGCTTCCCCACTTGGTGACGAACGTGCCGGTCGACGTGAACTTCTGGATGCGGTTGTTGGATTGGTCGGCCACGTAGACGTTGCCGTCGCCGTCGACCGCCACCCCGATCGGGCCGTCGAACTGGCCGTCGCCGGTCCCGAGGCTGCCCCACTCGGTGATGAACGGCGGCGGACTCGTGACCGCCCCTGCCGAACCGGTGCCCGACACCACCGTCAGCATCGACGCCACCAACGCCAACACCACGAATCGCGCCACACCCGACCCGGGCTTCGCTCGCGATGTCATAGACCCACCGTCGCGCCGACCCTTCCGAAGGGTCAGGGCCGAAAGACCCCACCGGCACCCGAGCAGGGCAAGAGCTGGACGACATCACACGGTGAGGCTGAACGCGACCAAGTCCGAGAGGACATCGCGCAGCGATCCCTTCAGCCGATCTTCGGACCAGGTCAGGCCCGGCGGGTCACGAACTTGACCGTGTCCTTGGAGGTCGAGTCGGTGTTGGATTTGGCGGTCAGTGTTCCGGTGAGGCTGGACCCCGCCGGGGCGGTGGTCTTGACCTTGACCACGACCTTGATCGTCAGGGTCGCACCTGGTGCGAGCGTCGGGGTGTGGTAGGTGCCGGCCACCATGGTGGCGGTGACGTTGGTGGTGCCGACCGTGTAGGTCACCGCGAAGGCGGTGTTGGAGGCGGTGCCCTTCAGGCGGAGCACGTCGGAGGCCAGGCTGTCGTTCTGCACCTTGACGGTGTAGGTGACCGACGACCCGCGGGGAGCCGACCCGGAACGGGTCTGGTGCAGGCCGGTGGTGTTGTAGACACCGTCGCCGACGAAGGTGCCGCTGCCGAGCTTGATGCGCCCGTCGGGCCGCGGCTCGACCACGGTGTAACTGTGGGTGTCCTCGGCAGAGTTGGCGGCGTTGTCCGTCGCGGTGACGGTGAAGTCGTGGCTGCCGTAGCTGGTGGTGTCGACGGGTGACCCGTCGGGGGCGGTGCCGACACAAGTGTCGATCCCCGACCCGCCCACCTCGTCCGCGCACGAGAAGTCCGCGGCGACCGCCTGGTTGCGGGCGTACACCGCCCCCTGAGCCGGAGTGCGCAGATCCACGGTCGGGTCGGTGGTGTCCGCCGGCGACGTGAACAGCACGACGGCCGGGAGGTTGTCGCCCATCTCGTTGGCCCCGTCACCCCGGCTGGCGGTGTCGCCCTGGCCCAACTGCCCGTCCCAGTTGTCGCCCCAGCACTTGATCCTTCGGTTGTCCAGCCTCGCACACGTGAAGTAGTCACCGGCCGTGATCGCGGCCGCGGTCCGCCCCGCCCCCAGGCTCACCGCCGGCAGGTTGTCGCCCATCTCGTTGGCCCCGTCACCCCGGTTGGCGGTGTCCCCCAGGCCCAACTGCCCGAACCCGTTATCGCCCCAGCACTTCACCGTGGCGTTGTCCAGCCGCGCACACGTGTGGTAGTCGCCGACCGTGATCGCGGTCGCCGACCGCCCCGCCCCCAGGTTCACCGCGGGAAGGTTGTCGCCCATCTCGTTGGGTCCGTCACCCCTCTGCGTCTGGTCGCCCAGGCCCGACTGCCCGTAGAAGTTGTAGCCCCAGCACTTCACCCTGGCGTTGTCCAGCAGCGCACACGTGTGGTAATCGCCAGCGGCGATCGCCGTCGCCGTCCGCCCCGCCCCCAGGCTCACCGCCGGCAGGTAACCGCCCATCTCGAGGGGCCCGTCACCCCGGTTGGCGGTGTCACCCAGGCCCAACTGCCCGTGGTCGTTGAAGCCCCAGCACTTCACCGTGGCGTTGTCCAGCAGCGCACACGAGTGGACGCTACCGGCCGAGATCGCGGTCGCCGTCCGTCCCGCCCCCAGGCTCACCGCCGGCAGGTTGTCGCCCATCTCGTTGGCCCCGTCACCCCTCGTCGTCTGGTCACCCAGGCCCAACCCCCCGAGGATGTTCTGGCCCCAGCACTTCACCGTGGCGTTGTCCAGCCGCGCACACGTGTGATACCCGCCGGCGGAGATCGCGGTCGCGGTGCGTCCCGCCCCCAGGCTCACCACGGGGAGGTTGTCGCCCATCTCGTTGGCGCCGTCACCCCGGCTGGCGGTGTCACCCAGGCCCAACTCCCCGCGGGCGTTGTTGCCCCAGCACTTCACCGTGGCGTTGTCCAGCAGCGCGCAGGTGTGGGAGTAGCCGGCAGAGATCGCGGTCGCGGTCCGCCCCGCCCCCAGGCTCACCACGGGGAGGTTGTCGCCCATCTCGTTGGCGCCGTCACCCCGGTTGGCGGTGTCACCCAGGCCCAACTGCCCGTACTCGTTGTCGCCCCAGCACTTCACCGTGCCGTCGTCCAGCAACGCACACGTGTGGCGGTAGCCGGCGGTCAACGAGCGGAACGCCAGCGGCGCTCCCGGCGCCTCGTTGCCGTCAGCGCCACCCGGCGCCGCCGGAGCCAACACCGCCGTCATCAGCCCCAAGAGGGCGGCTGTCGCCAAGACGCCGATCCGCCGGAGAACCCGTGAACGACGCTCTCGTGCCATTGGACCTTCCACTGCTTGGTCTTGAACCCAGCCTTGTCGTGAACCCAGCGTGCGCCCGCGGCACCGCCACCCCGTAGAGGCGAACGTCACACCCCGGCTGCGAGTATTTCTGACTGGCCGAGCAGGGTGACCGGCATCAGCTCTGCGGACTGAGCTCCCGGGCGGGTCGGCCAGTTACCGAGCCGGCGGCGGAGCCGAAGCTCGATCTTGGGGCCGCCGCTCAGGCGCGGCTGGTGACGAACCTGACGGTGTCTCTCACGGCCGGGTCGGTGTTCGACTTGGTGACCAGCGAGCCGCTCAGGCTCGACCCGACGGGGGCGGTGGTCTTGACCTTGACCACCACCTTGATGAGATAGGTGGCCCCAGGGGCCAACATCGGCGTCTCGTAGGTCCCCGCGATCACCTCGTCGGTGATGTCGACTCCTCCGGGATCGGTGTAGGTGACCTTGTACTGGGTGTTGGTGGCCGAGCCCTTGAGACGCAGCGAGTCGGCGAACGACGCATCGTTCTGAGCCGACACGTAGTAGGTGACCGTCGCACCGCGTGCCGCGGAGCCGGAGCGGGTCTGGCCCACGCCGGTGGCGTTGTACACGTTGTTCCCGACGTAGGCGCCGGTCGCGCCCTTCCGGATGCGCCCGTCGGGGCGCGGGTGCCCGAACTTCTGCACCCGATTGTTGCCCTCGGCCCCGCTCGGAACGACGGCGATCTCGGTGACGTAGACGTTGCCGGCGGCGTCGACGGCGATCCCGCCTGGCGAGGCGAACTGGCCGTCACCCGACCCGAAGGTGCCCCACTTGGTGACGAACGCGCCCGCCGACGTGAACTCCTGCACCCGGTTGATGCCGAGGTCGGTGACGTAGACGTTGCCGTTCGGGCCGACCGCGACCGCGGAAGGCCAGACGAACTGGCCGTCGCCTGACCCATCGGTGCCCCACTTGGTCACGAACGTTCCCGCCGACGTGAACTCCTTTATGCGGTTGTTGCCGCCGTCGATGACGTAGACGTTGCCGTTCGGGCCGACCGCGACCCCGCCCGGACCGCTGAACTGGCCGTTGCCCGACCCGAAGGTGCCCCACTTCGTGACGAACGTGCCCGCCGAGGTGAACTTCTGCACCCGGTTGTTGCCGAAGTCGGTGACGTAGACGTTGTTGTTGTTGGTGTCGACCGCGACGCTGGTGGGGAAGTCGAACTGGCCGTTGCCCGACCCGGCGGTGCCCCACTTGGTGACGAACGTGCCCGCCGAGGTGAACTTCTGCACCCGGTTGTTGTTGCCGTCGGCGACGTAGACGTTGCCGTCGGCGTCGACCGCCACCCCGGTGGGGAAGTCGAACTGGCCGTCGCCGTCGCCTTGGTGGCCCCACTTGGTGACGAACGCGCCCGCCGACGTGAACTCCTGCACCCGGTTGTTGCCGCTGTCGACCACGTAGACGTTGCCGTTCGGACCGACCGCCGCCCCGTGCGGATCGTTGAACAGACCGTCACCAGGACCGCCACCCCACTTGGTGACGAACGTGCCCGCCGAGGTGAACTTCTGCACCCGGTTGTTGCCCTCGCTCCCGTCTGGAACGACGGCGATCTCGGTGACGTAGACGTTGCCGTCGGCGTCGACCGCGATCCCGCCGGGCGAGGCGAACTGGCCGTCACCCGACCCGGAGGTGCCCCACTTCGTGACGAACGTGCCCGCCGAGGTGAACTCCTGCACCCGGTTGTTGGCGATCTCGGTGACGTAGACGTTGCCGTTCGGACCGACCGCGACCGCGGAAGGCCAGGCGAACTGGCCGTCACCCGACCCGGAGGTGCCCCACTTCGTGACGAACGTGCCCGTCGAGGTGAACTTCTGCACCCGACGGTTCACGGTGTCGACGACGTAGACGTTGTTGTCGGCGTCGATCGCGATCCCCTGCGGAACGAAGAACTGGCCGTCACCCGAGCCGGAGGTCCCCCACTTGGTGACGAAGGTGCCCGCCGAGGTGAACTTCTGCACCCGGTTGTTGTTCTCGCCGCCGTCGAGGACGTACACGTTGTTGTCACTGTCTACCGCCACCCCGGTGGGGAACTCGAAGTCGCCGTCGCCCGAACCGGGGGTCCCCCACTTGGTGACGAACGTGCCCGCCGAGGTGAACTTCTGCACCCGTTTGTTGTTGCCGTCGGCCACGTAGACGTCGCCGCTGCTGTCGACCGCGACCCCGGTGGGGAAGTTGAACTGGCCGTCGCCGTCCCCTTGGTGGCCCCACTTGGTGACGAACGCGCCCGCCGACGTGAACTCCTGCACCCGGTTGTTGCCGCTGTCGACCACGTAGACGTTGCCGTTCGGGCCGACCGCCGCGCCGTGCGGATCGCTGAACAAGCCGTCGCCAGGACCGCCGCCCCACGTGGTGACGAACGCCGGCGGATTCGCGGCCGCCGCGGGACCTACCCCAGCCACCACCCCGAGCGTCGACGCCACCAACGCCAGCACCATGAGCCGCACTACGCCGGACCGGAGTCTCGATGTCATGAACCCACCGTCGCGCCGACCTCTCCGTGCGGTCAGTGCCGAAAGACCCGAACCCAATGCGAACCCCGCTCAGGCCCCTGTACGGCAGCAAGCTCGACGCCGGTGGCTCGCTGTTCGACCTGGTCCGGATCGAGATGGATCTGGAGGAACAGCCAGCGTGGCGCTCAACACCAGGGCACTAGTCTGCGTTCGACAGAGATACCGACGAAGGAGGCCGACATGGGACAGCGGTTCACCGCGCGCTACGCGGCGGTCGTCAGCACGCTGGCGCTGGTGGTGGCCCTCTCGGGCACGGCCTACGCGGTCAACTCGGTCCGGAGCTCGGACATCGTCAACAACACGATCAAGACCGAGGACATGAGCAACCGTGCGATCACGACTGCCAAGGCCGCACCCAGCAGCCTCGGGCGCTCAAGCCGCCTGTTCGCCCAGGTGACCACTGGATTCGCCCTCGGGCCGTCGTTCGGGGTCACAGAGTTCAACCACCCGGAACCGGGGTTCTTCACGTTCACGTTCAACCGTGACATCGAGGACTGCGCGGTGGCGGTGACGCCACGCGGGAACTCCGCGGTCTTCACTCAGGCCAGCCACTTCAACGGGGGCGAGCTGGATGTCGCCTTCGAGACCCAGGACGGGACGACGCAGATCGATCCCCCGTTCGACGTCGTCGTGATCTGCTAGAGCCGAGGGGCGGCTCAACGACATTCGCCGCATGTGCGCCACGGCCGCAGACCTCGTCGGGCGACCACGACTACCACCCCGAGCGTCGACGCCACCAACGCCAGCACCAACAGCCGCACCACGCCGAACCGGAGTCTCGATGTATAGACCCACCGTCGCGCCGACCTCTCCCGGCACACAGGGCGGAAGGCCCCAACCCCCGAGGGATCAGCCGCGGCTGGTGACGAACTTGACCGTGTCCCTGCGCGTCGGGATCTCGTCGGACTTGACGACCAGGCTGCCGGTGAGGCTCGAGCCCGCCGGCGCGGCGCTCTTGACCTTGACCACCACCTTGATCAGGACACTGTCGCCCGGGCCCAGCTCGACGGTGGTGTAGGTCCCGTCGACCACTTCGGTCGTGATGTCCGCGCCGAGGGCGGTGTAGGTGACCCGGAACCGCGAGGTGGAGGCCGTGCCCTTCAGGCGCAGCGCATCGGCGAACGAGGCGTCGTTCTGGGCCGACACCCAGTAGGTCACCGTCGACCCGCGAGCCGCCGACCCGCTCTTGGTCTGACCCGCACCGGTCGTGTTGTAGACGCCGTCACCCTTGAAGGCGCCGTGGGCGCCCTTGCGGATGCGCCCGTCGGGCGTGGGTGGCGGCCCGAACCGTTGCACCCGATGGTTGCCTGCTTCGGTGACGTAGACGTTGCCCCCGTCATCGACGGCCACCGCGGTCGGGCTGCTGAACTGCCCATCGCCCGAACCCTGGCTGCCCCACTTGGTGACGAAGGTGCCGGTCGACGTGAACTTCTGCACGCGCTGGTTCTGGTTGTCGACCACGTACACGGTGTCATCGGGGCCGACCGCCAAACCGTGCGGGACGGTGAACTGACCGTCGCCGGTTCCGCTCGAGCCCCAGGAGGTGATGAACGTGCCAGAGGACGTGAACTTCTGGACCCGATCGTTGACCGGCTCCGACACGTAGACGCTGCCTGTCGAATCCACCGCAACCCCGAAGGGGAACCTGAACTGCCCTTCGCCGGAGCCATTGGTGCCCCACGTCGTGATGAACGTGCCCGACGAGGTGAACGTCTGGATGCGGTGATTGGCCTTGTCGGCCACGTAGACGTTGCCGTCGCCGTCGACCGCGATCCCGGCCGGATCGTTGAACTGGCCGGTGCCTGCCCCCAAGCTGCCCCATTGCGTCAGGAACACGCCGGCAGCGGTGAACTTCTGCACCCGGTCGTTCTCGTCGGCGACGTAGACGTTGCCGTCGCCGTCGGCCGCGATGCCGACCGGGCTGTTGAACTGGCCGGCGCCACCGCCCGTCGTGCCCCAGGCGGTGACGAACGCACCGGTCGGAGTGAACTTCTGGACCCGGTTGTTGACCGAGTCAGTCGTGTAGACGTTGCCGTCCCCGTCGACCGCCACGCCGTACGGGGAGGCGAACTGGCTGTCCCCGGTACCGAGACTGCCCCACGCCGTGATGAAGGGAGGCGGGTTCTCGGCCGCGGCCGGACCAGGCGTGGCCAGCACGAGCGTGGCCGCCGCGAGCGCCACGACCGCGAGCCCGACGGCACCGGTCCGGCGTCGGCCCGGCCCCTCGGCCGCCCGTCGACCCTGCATCACGACCGCCCCGTGACGAACTTGACGGTGTCCCGGCGGGCGGGGTCCGAGTCGGACTTGATGATCATGCTCCCAGTGAGGCTCGAGCCCGCCGGCGCGGTGGCCTTCACCTTGACCACCACCTTCACCAGGAAGGAGTCGCCCGGGCCCAGCACCGGCGTCGTGTAGGTCCCCGCCACCACCGCCGCGGTGATGTCGACACCGGCGGCGGTGTAGGTCACCCGGAACCGGGTGTTCGAGGCGGTGCCCTTCAACCGCAACACGTCGGTGAACGGGGCATCGTTCTGGGCCGACACCCAGTAGGTCACCGTCGCGCCCCGAGCCGCCGAGCCGCTCTTGGTCTGACCCACGCCGGTCGTGTTGTAGACGCCGTCGCCGCTGTACGCACCGGTTGCGCCCTTCCGGATGCGCCCGTCGGGCTTGGCCACCGGCCCGAACGCCTGGATCCGGTTGTTGTCCGAGTCGGCGACGTACACGCGGTCGGCGCCGTCGGTCGCGATTCCCAAGGGGTAGTCGAACTGGCCGGGCGACGTCCCGGTGCCACCCCACTGTGAGAGGAACGTCCCCGTCGAGCTGAACTCCTGAACGCGGTCGTTCTCCGTGTCGGCGACGTAGACGTGGCCGTCACCGTCGACGGCGACGCTGTGCGGGAAGATGAACTGGCCGGGACCGGAGCCGAAGTTGCCCCACTGGGTGAGGAAGGAGCCGGTCGACGTGTACTTCTCGACCCGCTGCACGTTGCCCGGGAAGGGGACGTTGCCGCTGTTCGCCACCACGTAGACGTTGCCCGAGGCGTCGACCGCCACACCCTCGGGGCTGCCGGCGCCACCGGCGCTGAGGGTGTCCCACTGGGTGACGAAGGCACCGGCCGAGGTGAACTTCTGGATGCGGGAGTTGGCGTCCTCCACGTAGACGTTGCCGTCTCCATCGACCGCGATCCCACTCGGCAGGGTGAACTGGCCCTCGCCGTCGCCCTCGGTTCCCCATTGGGCGAGGTAGGTGCCGTTCGCGCTGAACTTCTGGATGCGGTCGTTCCAGGTGTCGGCGACGTAGACGCTGTTGTCGTTCCGGTCGACAGCGATCCCCCCCGGGAAGCTGAACTGACCGTTGCCGCTTCCCTCCGAGCCCCACTGGGTGAGGTAGGTGCCGTTGGCCGTGAACTTCTGCACCCGCGCGCCATCGAGGACGTAGACGTCGCCGTTCCCGGCGACCGCCACCGCCCACGCCGACTGGAACTGGCCATCGCCCGTGCCCTGACTGCCCCACGCTCTGATGAACGACGGGGGGTCGTCCGCCGCGGCGGGAACCGTCGCGACCGTCACGCCGAGACCCGCCGCCAACAGGGCGAGCACGACGACCCGCGCCAGGGACCTCGATGGCTTCGTGTTCGATCGCATGACCCACCGTCGCACCGACCCGGCCGGGCGGTCAGGGCCGAACGTCCCGAAAGCGCCGCCCAGTTCGGACGGGCCGAGGACGTTCACCGCCGGGGAAGCCAGACGCGACACGCAGGGACAGCCCGCCGGACACGCCCGCTACGGCTCGCTGGTGCGTTCCTGTCGTCGGATCGACGACGGCGATGGCGGGGGTCGCGGCGTGTGACTCGTCGCTCAGACTCGGCTGGTGACGAACTTCACCACGTCCTTGTGGGTCGTGTCGCTCGTCGACTTGGCGGTCACGGTGGCGCTCAGGCTCGAGCCCGTCGGCGCCGCGCTCTTGACCTTGACCACCACCTTCACCACCACCGCCGCACCGGGGGCGAGCACTGGCGTTGTGTACGTGCCCGCAACCACCGCAGACGTCACGTCTACGCCTTGCACGGAGTAGGTCACGCCGAACCGGGTGGTGCCGGCGGTGCCCTTCAGGCGCAGCGCATCCGCGAACGGGGCGTCGTTCTGGGCCGACACGTAGTACGTCACTGACGACCCCCGAGCCGCCGCCCCGCTCTTGGTCTGGCCCGCACCGGTCGTGTTGTAGACGTTGTTGCCCAGGTACGTGCCGGCGGCGCCCTTCTTGATGCGGCCGTCCGGCCGGGCCGCTGCCACGGTGTACGTGTGGGTCACCTCGGTGGTGTTGCCGCCCTGGTCGGTGGCCGTGACGGTGAAGTCGTGGTCCCCGAGCGAGGATGTGTCGATGGGAGAACTGGCATCCACGGTGCCGACGCAGCTCACGAGGCCGAGGTCGTCGTCGCACGAGTAGACCGCGTCGACGACCTGATGCCGCGCGAAGAGATCACCGTCGGCGGGGGTGACCAGGTCCACCGTCGGGTCCGTGACGTCCTCGACCGTGTAGGTGTGCGTCACCCGGCGGAAGTTGCCGGCATGGTCCACGGCGTCGACATGCACGTCGTGCTCGCCGAGCGTGGACGTGTCGATCGGTGCGCCGTCGGCCACGTTGCCGATGCACGTCACGAGGCCCGAGCCGAACGCCTCGTCGGCGCACGAGTAGTCGGCATCCACGGCGGCATCCCGGGCGAACGTGGCGCCGTCGAGCGGGCTGCGGAGGTCGACCGTAGGTGGCGTCACGTCAGAGGAGGTGCACCCGGCGACGTAGATCTCGTCGTTCAGATCGAGGTTGTTGCCCTCGATGGTGCGGTCCGACACGAACGCCATCCGTGAGCCGTCCGTCGAGATCGACGGCGAGGCGTTGGCCCCGTCGGTGGTCGACGTCAGCGCCGACGGCAGCCCGCCATTGGTCCGAACGACGTAGATCTCGTCGTTCAGATCCGGGTTGCCCTCGATGGTGCGGTCCGACACGAACGCCACCCGCGTCCCATCCGCCGACATCGACGGCTCTCCGTTCGCCCCACCCGTCGTCGACGTCAGCGCCGACGGCGCCCCACCAGCGGTCGCCACGACGAAGATCTCGTCGTTCCCATCCGGGTTCTGCCCCACGATGTTCCCGTTCGACACGAACGCCACCCGCGACCCGTCACCTGAGATCGACGGCGAGGAGTTCGCCCCGCCCTGCGTCGACGTCAGCGCCGACGGCGCCCCGCCGGCGGTCGCCACGACGAAGATCTCGTCGTTCCCATCCGGGTTCTGCCCCTCGATGTTCCGGTTGGACACGAACGCCACCCGCGACCCATCCGCCGACATCGACGGCGAGGAGTTCGCCCCGCCCTGCGTCGACGTCAGCGCCGACGGCGCCC
>CAZWMT010000036.1:0-7552 GCA_964635055.1 uncultured Microthrixaceae bacterium
TGAAGGCGTTCATCCGGGGGAAGGCGACGTCGCGGGCGCCGATCTGCAGGGGCAGCAGGTAGTTCGCGAACGCCGCCGCCATCGGCATGATCACCAGGAAGACCATGGTGATGCCATGCATGGTGAAGACCTGGTTGTAGGTCTCGGCCCCGAGCACGGTGCCGTTCGGCACGGCCAGTTGTGCCCGGATGAGCAGGGCCTCGAAGCCGCCGACCAGCAAGAAGAAGAAGGCCGTGTAGCCGTACATGATGCCGATCTTCTTGTGATCGACCGTGGTGACCCAGCTCCGCCAGCCTTCCGTGGTGGTGGGCCGGCGGAAGACGCCGAGCGGCTCGTGGTCGATGGTGACGTCGTCGCCGGTGGTCAGCGCGAGTGGGCGTTCCTCGGTAAGGGCCATGGGATTCCTACTTGAGGGTCTCGAGGTAGGCGACGAGCTCGTCGATCTGCTGCTCGGACAGGTTCAGGTTGGGCATGCCCCGGCCGTACTGGCTGTACTGCGTGGGGTCGGGGGCCATCGGCTTCTCGGCCGGCGGGTTGCGCAGCCACGCCTCGAGCTGGTTGCGGTTGAACGTGCCCTGCTCGGGGAGGTCGTTGTAGGGGATCCCGCCGAGGTCGTAGGTGGGCGGGTTGTCGTTGGCCTGGTCGTAGAGGTCGAAGATGCCACCGGCGTAGGTGCTGCGCGTCATCAGGTGGGTGAGGTTCGGCGCCACACCCGAGACCTGGGCCGCGGTGCCGGGGGGCACCTCGTCCACGCCGTTGATCTGGTGACACGTGGTGCACTGGCCCTGGAACACCTCGAGGCCGGCCTGGGCCAGGTCGTCGGTGGGAGTGGCCGCGTCCTGCAACTGGTTCTCGACCCAGGCGGCGTAGTCGTCCTCGCTGAGCGCGACCACCCGCATCTGCATCCGGCTGTGCGACAGCCCGCAGAACTCGGTGCACTGACCCCGGTAGATGCCCGGCTCGTCGGCCTGGATGGTGAGGCTGTGGGTCCGGCCGGGGACGGCGTCCTTCTTGCCGTTCAGCGCCGGGATCCAGAAGCTGTGGATCACGTCACGCGAGCGGATGTCGACCACCACGGGTTGGCCGGCGGGGATCACCATCTCGGTGGCGGTCTTGATGTCGATGTCGCCGTCGTTGTTGGTGTCGTACTCGAAGCCCCACCACCACTGCTGCCCGTAGACGTCGATGTGCATGGCATCGTCGGGCTGGTCGGCCAGGTCGAAGATGGTCACCACGGTGCCGGCGGCCACGAAGGCGAGGATGACCGCAGGCAGGATGGTCCAGCCCAGCTCGAGGCCCAGGGCGCCGTGGGTCTGCGGCGGCAGCTCGTCGTCGCCCGGTTTGGCCCGGAACTTGATGACGATGATCACCACCGCGGCCATGACCAGCACCCCGACGACACAGGCGACCAGGAACACGGGCTCCTGCAGGGTGTTGATGGTCTGGGACTCGGTGCCGTCGCCCTGGAAGACGTCGAGCGGGGCTTCGCTGGAGCAGGCCGAGGCCAGGAGCACGGCACCGAGGCCGAGCAGGCCCTTCACGAACAGGGAGAAGCGGCGACGGGCGGCGGGCACGATCGGAGCTTGGCCGACGCGCCCCTCACCTGCCAAACCCGCGGCGTCTGGTTCCCGGCTCAATTCGACGCCCCCGCGGTGGTCGTGGTGGTGGACGCGTCGCCGACCACGGTGGTGGGTGTGAGCTCGGACACCGAGGTGGTCGAGGTGGTCTCCGGCGTGGCCTCGGTGGTGTCGGTGGTGGGTGTGGCGCCGGCCACGGTGGTGGTCGTGCTCGGCCGCTCGGGCGGCAGCTCACCGCCCACCGGGGGCTGCTGGTAGGGCTCCTCGACGTGGTGCTCCTCGAACTCGCGGGGCCCCACCGAGGCGGAGACGATGCCGGCGGCGATGACCGCGATGCCCCCGAAGAGCAGGAGGCCACTGATCAGGTTGGCGCTGAGCCGAGGCTTGGTGGCGATGAGGGTGGCGGTGCCGAGCACCAGCAGCGCCACCACGATGGCGACGCCGGTGGAGCCGGACTTGGGGGTGGCCAGGAGCACCCGCGACACGAGGCCGACCAGCACGGCGATGCAGAGCAGCGCGCCCACGGGGATCTCGATGGGGAGCATGATCCGGTTGCGGATCTCGCGGTTGACCTCGGCGTCGCCGGTGCGGCGGTCGGCCCAGTTGCGCATGGCCCACTCGACCACCACGATCCCGAGACCGATGAGCCCGGCCACGAAGAGCGGCGAGCCCACGACCAGCCCCACCACCACCATGCCCAGCGAGAAGGCGGCCACGATGGGCCAGAAGTTGGTGCGGTTGATCGACTCGGCGGGAGGCACGTGGGCCAGGTCGATCACCTGGGCCTCGGCCTCCGGGTCGGCGTCGCGCAGGGCGAGGCAGACGAAGCCGAGGCCGGCGGACACCGCCGCCACCGACAGCAGCACCACGTAGCCGAGGTGCTCGCCGACGCCCTCCTTGTAGCCCAGGGTGAACACGCCGAAGACGTGCCCACCGGTGCTGAGGCCGTAGACGATGGCGCCGATGTAGGCGAGGGCGGCAAACCCGAAGAAGAACCGCGATCCCTTGGTGATCATTCGCCTGGACTCTCCTACTTCGTGATGAAGATCGTGTACCAGATCACCGCGTAGACGGCGACGGTTGCGTACCAGAAGAGCGCAGCAGCGCTGAGCCCCTCGTGGTCGCGGGGCGTGTACTCGCCGCCGAGGGCCCGTAGGGCCACCACGCCGATGTAGAGCAGCGCGGCGATGGTGAGCACGAGGTGGGCACCCGAGATGGCGTAGATCAGCAGGCCCGCCGCGCTGTCGGCGATGACGAGGCCCATCTGGCTGTAGAGGTACGCGGTGGAGTTGGCGAAGGCCGCCCCCAACAACACCGTGATGCCGAGGGCGAGGTAGGCGTTGGCCCGGTCACGGTTGCCGATGGCGTAGACGGCCCACTGGAGGGTGACCACCGACATGAGGAGCGTGGCCATGGCCACGTTGGGTGGGGTGAGGGGGATGACCGCACCGTCGGGCAACCAGGTGTTGCCTCCGGCGAGGGCCTCGGAGCGCACCGTGATGTACATCGCGATGAGGCCGAGGAACGCCATGCAGACGCCGGCGGCGGCGAAGGCGGTGCCCACGAACAGCACGCGCGGGCGGTGCGGCTTGGGCGGCGGCGCCAGGGCGGGGACGGGGCGAGCGGTGGTGGCGGTGGCCATCAGGCACCTTCCTCGGCGGCATCGAGCAACGGGGAGGCGGTCAGCACCGGCCCCGGATCGTCGGTGAAGTTGTTCCAGGGCGGCGGCGAGCTGGTGGCCCATTCGAGGGTCTGGCCGCCCCAGGGGTCGTCCTCGCGGTGGGCCGGATCGGTGACCTGGCCCTTGCGGGCGGCACCGACGAGCGCCACCGCGGCGATCACCACCCCGAGGAGCACGAGCGCGAAGCCGGCGGCCGACGCCAGGTTGAGCACCTCGACGCCGTCGCGGGGCGAGTAGTCGCCGGTGAGCACCTGGGGCTGGTCCAGCAGGCCGCTCCACAGGTTGCCGAGGGCGACCAGCGCGGCGCCGCCCAGCAGGGCCAGGGCGCTCAGGTAACCGGCGCCGTTGGCGGCCGGGGCCCCAGCGATCTTGGGCATCCAGTACCACAGGCCGGCGAGGCCGGCGACCAGGGCCGCGAGCAGGGTGAGGTTCATCTGCCCGGTGCTGAAGGTGGTGTCGAGCAGCCCGAGCGGCTCGATGACGGCGACGGCGCCGGCCACGGTGGCGCCGAGCAGCAGCAACAACGCGGCGTTGGCCAGTACGAAGGGTGCGTTGAGCGAGGGGCGGTTGGCACGGGCCGTCTCGCCGACCACCGCCAGCAGGGCGAGCACGGGGAGCACCGCGGCCAGCGCCACGCCGATGAACAAGATGTCGTCGCGGGCCTCGGCGTTGAAGAAGGGCTGTGCCCACGCGCCGAAGGCCAGGATGCCGAACAGGCCGATGGCGATCATGGCGCCCTGGCGGTACCGGGGCCGGCCACCGCAGGCGACGGGGAAGATCTCACCGATCACGCCGAGGGCGGGGATGGCCGCGGCGTAGATCTGGGGCTGGTTGAACGCCCAGGCCACCTGGGGCCAGATGTCGGCATCGACGCCGAACAGCTGCTGGCCGTACCGGTGATCGAGGTAGATCACGAGCAGGTTGGCGCCGAGCACCGGGAGACTGAGGATCCAGACCGACGCGGCGACGAGCATCGACCAGGCGAACAGCGGGATCCGGGTGAGGGTCATGCCCTCGACCCGCTCGGCCAGCACCGTGGTGGCGATGGAGATGGAGGCCGCCACCAGCGCCACGAGGAGCAGCCCGAACGACACCACCCAGAGGTCGACGCCGTCGGGCTCACCGCCGCCGGGGCCACCGTTGATGGCGTAGCTCGCCAGCACGATGCCGCCGGCCACGAGCCAGGTCCAGAACGCGGCTGCGGCGGCACGCGGGAGGGCGATCGAACGGGCCCCGACCTGAAGCGGCACGACGTAGGTGGCGAGCCCGATGAACAGGGGGATGACCACCAGGAACACCGCGACCACTCGGTAGAGCGTGAAGACCTGGAAGAAGGTGTCGGTGCCGAGGATCGAGTAGCTGCCGAGGTCGGCACCCTCGGCGTCGAGCAGTATCGCGGTGCCCAGGCCCACCAGTGCGAACAGGAAGGAGAAGGCGATCCAGAGGCGTCCCACGACCTTGTGGTCGCCGCTGCCGAGGACGGCAGGCAGGCCGCGCGACGTGGGCGCGGGTTCGGGCAGTGCCTCGGCCTCGTCGGCCGTGGTTTCAGGTCTGGTCTCGGTGACAGTCATGGCTCGGCTCGGTGGCGAACTCTAGTCACGTCGTCCGAACGCCAGAAAACCGGCGGTCAGAGCCCGTGGACGACGAGGACGTCGACGGCCATCGCCACCCACAGCACGGTCAGGTAGGTGATGGAGAACGTGAACAGGCGCATGGCCAGCGGCGGCGTGGGCCTGCGCAACAGGCGCACGGACATCCCGGTGAAGACCGCGCCGAGCACGACGGCGCTGGCCAGGTAGATCGCGCCCAGGTCGGCGACGGGAGCCAGCAGCAGCGTGAGCGCCCACAGGAGCACCGTGTAGGCGAGGATGCGGACCGCGGTGAAGCGCAGGCTCTCGACCGCCGGGAGCATGGGGACGTCGGCCGCGGCGTAGTCGTCGCGGTAGCGGATGGCCAACGCCCAGAAGTGGGGCGGCGTCCAGAAGAAGATGATGGCGAACATCAGCACCGGGGCCCACGCCAGGCTGTCGGTGACCGCGGCCCAGCCGACCAGCACGGGCACCGCGCCGGCGGCGCCGCCGATCACGATGTTCTGCTTCGACGTTCGCTTCAGCCACAGCGTGTAGATGAACACGTAGAACAGGCAGGCCGACACGGCCAACACCGCGCTGAGCAGGTTCACCAGCGCCCACAGCTCGACGAAGGCCACGACCTCGAGACCGATGGCGAAGGTGAGCGCGGCCTGGGGCGACATCTCACCGGTGACCAGCGGCCGGTTCTTGGTGCGCTCCATGAGCGCGTCGATGTCGCGGTCCACGTACATGTTGATGGCGTTGGCGCCACCCGCCGCCAAGGTGCCGCCGACGAGCGTCGCCACCATCAGGCCCACCGACGGCATGCCCTGCTCCGCCACCACCATCGTCGGCAGGGTCGTGACGAGCAGCAGCTCGATGATGCGCGGCTTGGTGAGGGCGACGTAGGCCCCCACCTGGTGCGCGAGCGACCGGCGGGCGATGAGGTGCATGACCCGGCCCAGGGTAGGACCTCCGGTCGATTCGGACCCAAGTGGCGCGCTCCCTAGGATCGGAGGCGATGCAGCTCCCCCGGTGCTCGCCACGCGCCTACCAGCGGATCACCCTGCTGGCGCTGGTCCTGCTGTCCGTGATCGTGGTCACCGGTGGCGCCGTGCGCCTCACCGGATCGGGCCTCGGCTGCACCGACTGGCCGACCTGCGAGCAGGACCGCCTCGTCGCCCCCCTCGAGTACCACGCCATGGTCGAGTTCGTGAACCGCATGTTCACTGGCCTGCTCTCGGTGGCGGTGATCCTGGCGGTGCTGGGCTCACTGGTGCGCTCGCCGCGCCGCCGCGACCTCACCTGGTGGTCGCTCGGCCTGGTGGCCGGCATGGTCGGCCAGATCGTGCTCGGCGGCATCACCGTGTTGGTGGAGCTCTCCCCGCCGTTCGTGATGGCCCACTTCCTCCTGTCGATCGTCATCATCTGGAACGCGGTCGTGCTCCACCACCTGGCCGGCCAGCCACCCACGCCCGCCCGCTCGTCGGTCTCGTCCGAGGTGCGCTGGATGGGGCGACTGATGGTCGGCGCGGCGGGGCTCGCCATCATGCTCGGCACCGTCGTCACGGGCGCCGGGCCCCACGGCGGCGATGCCGACGTCGAGCGCCTCGACCTCGTGGTGGGCGACGTGGTGCGCTTCCACGGAGCGTCGGTCGTCCTGTTCGGGCTGATCACCCTGACCACCCTCTGGATGCTGCGCCAGCGCGACGAGCTGCGCGCCGACATCCTGCGGCGCGGCGAGATCCTGCTGGTGGTGCTCGTGGCCCAGGCCGCGGTCGGCTACGCGCAGTACTTCACCGGCGTCCCGGTCGGGCTCGTGGCCATCCACCTGCTCGGCTCGGTGTGCGTCTGGATCGCCGTGCTCACCTTCGAGCTCGGGCTGCACACCCACCCCGCAGAGGTGCCCCCCGGCGGACCGGCCGCGGCCGCACCCGAGCCGGCCGCAGCGGCGCGGGGGTAGGGCGGGGCATGCCGGCCGCACCCGTCGCCCCCGTGGAGGTGGACGACCCCCGCCTCGACCAGAGCGAGGAGCCCGACCGCCCGTGGGTCGTGCTGGTGTGGAACGACCCGATCAACCTGATGTCGTACGTCACCTTCGTCTTCCAGCAGCTGTTCGGCTACAGCCTCGAGAAGGCCACGGCGCTCATGCTCGACGTGCACCACAAGGGGAAGGCCGTGGTGTCGAGCGGCACCCGCGAGAAGGCCGAGCTCGACGTGTTCCGGCTGCACGAGAAGGGTCTCTGGGCCACGATGCAGAAGGACGACTGACGGGCGTGGCGTTCGGACGCAAGGGCACGCTCATCGGCCGCAACCGGAACGGGGACTACGAGCTCCACCTGAAGGCGTGGGAGCGCGACCTGCTGGGCTCGCTCGTCGGCCAGCTGCGCGAGCTGCTCACCGCGGGTTCGGGCGGCGGCGAGGCACGCGCCGCGGTCGACCCGTCACTCACCCGCCTGTTCCCCACCGCCTACCCCGACGACGCCGAGCGCGACGCCGAGTACCAGTCGCTCGTGCGCGACGACCTGCTCGAGCGGCGCCTGACCGCGCTGGACGTGATGGAGGAGACGCTCGACGCCGACATCATCACCCAGGACCACCTGATGGCCTGGATGGGCGTGGTGAACGACCTCCGCCTGGTGCTCGGCACCCGCCTCGACGTCAGCGAGGACATGGACGACGTCGACCCCGACGACCCCGACGCCCCCCTCTACGCCGCCTAC
>CAZWMT010000036.1:7652-54042 GCA_964635055.1 uncultured Microthrixaceae bacterium
ACCGAGTGGAGCGAGGACGGCCGCCACACCAGCACCACCGACCTGCCCCTCACCGACCAGGGCCGGGCCGACGGCCTCGCCCTCGTCCCGGTGCTCGGCCGGCGCCCCTTCGCCCTCGTGGCCTCCAGCCCCCGGGCCCGGGCCCTCGACACGTGCCGGCTGGCGGGACTCCACCAGGGGCGCGTCGTCTGGGACGACCTGGTCGAGTGGGACTACGGCGACTACGAGGGCATCACCACCGCCGACATCCAGGTCGACCGCCCGGGGTGGGAGCTGTTCGTCGACGGCTGCCCCGGCGGCGAGTCACCCGAGCAGGTCGGCGCGCGGGCCGACCGCGTGATCGCCCGTCTGCTCGACGCGCCCGCCGCCGGGCCGGTCGCCCTGTTCTTCCACGGCCACTTCCTGCGGGTGCTGGCCGCGCGCTGGGTGGGCTGGCCCGTCGAGGCCGGCCGGCACCTCCTGCTCGACACGGGCACGCTCAGCGTGCTCGACCACAAGCGCGGCGATCGCGTCATCCGGTCGTGGAACGCCGCCGTCGCCCCCTGATCCCGCTGGTACCCTGCTGTGCCCCTCCGGGGGCGGGCCCCCATCGTCCAGCGGCCCAGGACGCCGGCCTTTCACGCCGGTAACACGGGTTCGAATCCCGTTGGGGGTGCCACGGGGACGTTGAGCCCGTCGATGGGTGACCGAGCCCGGGCCGGTGACCTCCCCCGACGACGTCCGCCACTACGTCCGCACGTTCGTGGTCCCCGGCCTGCTCGCCGTCGCGGCCGACGCGTCGGTCATCAACCAGGTCGAGCCAGTCGAGGATCCGAGTCCGGAAGGAGCAGGGGTGCGCAACCGATGAGTCCGGGGGCGTGGCGCCGTCCTCTGTGCGACGGAGACCTCCGACGCACGGGAGCGCCGACATGGGCATCATCCAGATCGAGCTGTTCGCCACCCTCGACCTCGTCGGGCAGGCACCCGGCGGGCCGGACGAGGACCCCGACGACGACTTCGCGTTCGGGGGCTGGCAGGCGCCGCTGATCGACGACGTCTGCGGCGAGCAGATCGCTTCCGCCTACGAGCAGACCGACGCCCTGCTGCTCGGCCGGCGCACCTACGACGTGTTCGCGGCCTACTGGCCCCACCAGGACCCGGCGGCCAACCCCTTCGCCGAGCTGTTCAACCGCGTCCCCAAGTACGTGGCGTCCCGCGGAACGCCCGACCTGTCGTGGACGGGCTCCCAACGGGTCGGGGCCGACGACCTGCCTGCCGCGGTGCGAGGGCTCCGGGACCGCCACGAGCACGTCTCGGTCGTGGGCAGCATGAACTTCGTGCAGACCCTGCTGCGGGAGAAGCTCTTCGACCGCCTCGACCTGTGGCTCCATCCCATCGTGCTGGGCCAGGGAAAGCAGGTATTCGCCGGCGGCGCCGTCCCCTCCAACCTCACCCTCGTCGCGCCGCCTGAAGCGAGCCCCAACGGCGTCGTCTGCCTCCGCTACGCCCTCGCCGACGGCGTCCCCGCGACCGGCGACATGGAGGAAGCGCTCGCCGAAGGCTGACGGCGACGGCGGATTCCTTGGACCGTTGACCCCGCCTGGCGCGGTGAACGGTCCAATGAACGAGCGACGTCAGGCCGGCGCCGACACGTCGTCACGGTCTGGATCCTGCCGGTACACCGGCGAGACACGGACGTCGGCCATCTGAGCGGTCGCCGTGCGGATCGGGTGAACCGGTGGGAGCGACTCCGGATTCTCTGTGCATCTTCCGTCTCTCAGCGACGAAAATTGCACAAAGAAGGAGCCACTCGTCAGGCGGCCGCCGCCGCCTCGCGTTGGCGGTCCCAACCGGGGCACGTCGGTGAAGGACGTCTTGGCGGCGGCCGACGCACCCGCCGGCTCGCTCTACCACCACTTCCCCGGCGGCAAGCCCGAGCTGGCCGCCGCCGTCGGTGAGTCAGGGGCCGTCTACGGCGAGCTGTACGAGGCCATCGCCGATGCCGCCCCCGACGCGGCCACGGGCCTCGACGACTTCTTCTCGGGGGCCGCCGACGTGCTCGCCGCCGGCGACTACCTCGACGTTTGCCCCATCGGCACCATCGCCGGCGAGGTGGCGAGCAGCGACGACGACCTCCGCGCCGCGACCGACGACGTCTTCCGGGCCTGGACAGCCGCCGCCGCCCGGCTCCGGGCCGCCGGCCTCCCCGACGACGAGACGACCGAGGTCGCCACCACCGTTGACAGGGCCATCTAAATAAGTACAAAGTAAGAATATGCCCGCCGTCCACGCCACGATCGCCCGGCACCCGTTCGACCTGACCAAGACCCAGGTCGAACGGGCCATGGCCGGCGTCCCCGCCGAGTCGCTGCGGGACCACTACGCGATCGTCAACGGCCGCCGCTACCCGCCCAAGCAGGTCATCGCCACGGTCACGGGCCTCGACCGCAGTGCCTTCATCTCCACCCAGGCGCGCAGCGTCCTCGAGCGGTTGGGCTTCACGGTCGGACGGCGCGGCACGGCGCCGGCATCGGGCCCGGACGCAGCACCCGCGTCGTCCTCGGCCGACGAACGACTCGCCCGAGAGGCCGAGCTCCTGCGCCCCCACATCGGCCAGTTCGTCGCCGTCGATCCCGAGTGGACCGAGGTCGTCGCTTCCGGGCCCGATGCCGCCGGCGTGGCGCGTGCGCTGGACGTACTCGGTCGAACGGGCGTCATCTTCCGCGTGCCGCTGGACCCGTCGCAGGACATCGGAGGCTTTGCCTGGTGATCCTCCCGTTCCGCGGCCTGCCCGGTACGACCAGCTTCGTCCCCCGCCCGGTCGTCGACGTGGCCGTCACCCACGAGTCGGGTACCTCGCTCGTCGCGCTCTGCGACACGGGCGCGCTCTACAACCGCTTCGCGTCGTGGGCGGCCGACCTGATCGGGCTCGACCTCCACGACGTGGAGGGTGAGGCCATCGGCGTCGGTGGCCAGCACCTCATCGCCCGCACCGCCATCGTGTCGCTCCGGATCGGCGACGTCGAGTGGGAGGCCCCGGTCAGCTTCTGCGAGCCCTGGCCGTGGGGCTACCAGCTCCTGGGCCAAGAGGGCTTCTTCCGATGGTTCGACGTGACCGTCCGTGCTGCTGACCGTGAGCTCGAGCTGACGCCCATCTCCGCCTGAGCGTCGGGGGTCAGCGCCGGCGGGGGTCGTCGAGCTCGGTGGGGCCGACGTGGGTGTCGAGCCAGTTCTGCAGGGGCTGGGCGGCGCGGTAGAAGGCGACGAAGCGGTCCTTGGCCTTGGCGGTGCCCAGCCACGCCGCTGGGGGCCAGGCCTTCCAGGCCGCCAGGCCCTTCTCGCGGAGCAGCTCGATGTGGGGGTGGTCCTTGGGGTAGCCCCGGGGCGCGCCCAACCCGCCGTCGATGTCACTGCCCCAGCAGTAGAGGCGGCCGGTGGTCTTTCGGGCACAGGTGAGGACGCACCGTCTCGACGCCTTCCAGCCACGTCTCGACGCGGTTCCAGTCCCCGAGCCTTGAGGGTGCTCCAGTTCCGCCCTTGGCCCTGCCGGCGGCCGGCGACGTTCCTGCGGGCCACGGGGTCGATCACCTGCGTATCACGGGTGATACAGGTGAGGGATGGGAACCGAGGAAGTGAGCATCCGGGAGCTCCGAAACCACGGCGGTGAGGTGGTCGACCGTGTCGAGCACGGTGGCCGAGCCATCGTCACGCGCTCAGGTCGACCCGCCGCGGAGCTCCTACCGCTCGGCAAGCCGCCGATCCCCGCCACCCTGCTCATCGAGCGGTGGCGCAAGCTTCCCGTCGTCGACCCCGACGCCCTCCGCCACGACATCGACACGCTCATCGACGGCTCCCTGTGAGCGCCGTGGAGACCCGCGGCGTGCTCGACACGAGCACCGTGATCCTGCTGGGCCGCCTGGCCGATGCCGCCACGCTCCCGGACGAGCCGATGATCACCGCCATCACGCTGGCCGAGCTGTCCGTCGGGCCCCTCGTCGCCGGCGACGAGAACGTACGCGCGGCCCGCCAAGCGCATCTAAAGCAGGCAGAGTCGGACTTCGATCCCCTTCCCTTCGATGCCGCCGCGGCGCGGGCGTTCGGCCAGGTCGCGGCTTCGCTGCGGCCAGCCGGTCGCAAGCCGACAGCCCGGGCCTACGACGCCATGATCGCCGCCACCGCCATCGCCAACGGGCTGGCGGTCCACACCTGCAACCCCCACGACTTCGAGGGGATCGACGGCCTGGCCCTCGTCGCGACCGCATCCGGACCACTGAACGGCGCCGCTCACGAGAGCCAGCTGGCCACCTTGGCCTGGATCAACGAGGTCGCGCTCAGAACGCCGGTGGGGCGATGGAGAGGTCCCAGCCATCGGCCAGCAGGTCGTCCACGGCCGCGACGGCCTGGGTCATCCGCTGGTCGAACGTGCCGCGCAGCACCACCGTGCGCCGGCCGGTCGCGGCGAGGGCCTCGAGGAAGCGGTCGGTCATCCACGCCCGGACGTGCTCGCCGTCACGGATGCCGTCCTGTGCGAAGGGCACACCCTCGTGATGGGTCACCAGGTACAGCGGATGGTGCCGGGCCTGCGCCTCCACGGCCCGGGAGGGCTCGCCGACGTAGCGCTCGTGCCAGATGCCGGTGGCGAAGGCGTCGGTGTCGCACACGAGGACCGGGCCGCCACGGCGCGCCCGGCGGTCCTCGTCGGCGTTCTGCTGTGCGGCGATGGCGATGAAGTCGTCGGTGGGCCAGGCGAGATCGTCCATGGTCGGACGCGGGCGGCCCGCCAGCGCGGCCGCCGCGGCCGCATCGGCCAGCTTGGTGACCGTCCAGGCTCGGCCCACCTCGGGCACCCACTGGGTGTCGCCGTGCGGCCCGCCACGGGCGCGCAGACCGTCAGTGAGAGCACGGGCCAACGTCGTCGTGCCCGTCGACTCGGCACCGATCACCACCACCCGTCGACACAGCCCCGCCCGGACCGGCGACGGCAGGTGGTGCCACGCGGCGACGGGGTCCTCGCGCACCTGGGTGGCGCTGACCGGCACCAGGGCCCGTTCGGGATCGACGGGGACCGAGACGGCGTCGAAGCGCCGGGCCAACTCGGCGCCGTACACCTCGGAGGTGAACACCGCGGTGACCGGCTCGTCGGTGACCGCGGCGAGGACGGTCCGGAACTCGTGCTCGTGCAGGTCCCAGACCGCGGGGTCGTCGTAGTCGATGGGGTGCGGGTCGATGCCCCCCGCCACCACGACCTGGGGCAGATCGTCCACCATCTCGGCCAGCCAGGCCACCCGCTCGTCGACGGACAAGGTCTCGTCCGGATGGCCGAGCACGAGCACCGACACCCGCCGCGACGCCCGTGCCGCGGTGCGCACCAACAACTCGTGGCCGGCGTGCGGTGGGTGGAACTTCCCGATGATCAGGCCGTGGCCGGTTGGCGTCACGCCACCGCCTGCGCGGGGTCGAGCGTCGTGGTGGACCGCAGTTCGGCCCGCCACTCACGCAGGCCCATCACACAGAGCGCACCGAAGACCGCGTAGACCGCCGCCGTGGGCACCAGGCCCCGACTGAGGTAGAGCGGGACGCTGATCACGTCGACCAGGATCCACAGCCACCACGACTCGAGCAACTTGCGGGCCTGGCCGTAGGTGGCCACCAGGCTGACGGCCAGGATGGCCGAATCCCAGAACGGCTGCGGCGAGTCGGTGTGCGCGGCGAGCCACCAGGTCCACGACACCAGCACCGCCGAGCCCGCCACCCCGATGCCCACCCACTGGAGGGGCGTGGCGCGCGAGACCACGAGCGGCCTGCGGTCGGGGCCGTGACGGCGCACCCACTCCCACCAGCCGAAGAAGCCGAGTGCGATGAAGACCACCTGCAGCACGGAACTGGCGTACAGCTTGGCGTCGAGGAACAGGACGAGGAACAGTGCCGAGTTCAGGTTGCCGACCGGCCAGGTCCACACCTTCTCGCGCGCCGCCCACCACACCGCGGCCAGCCCGGTGAGGTCGCCGAGCACCTCCGCCCACGAGACGTCGACGCCCCAAAGGTGCGCCGCAGTCGAATTCAGCCAGTCGAGCAGCCCCGCCATCTGATCCCCCTGGTTCGAGTCCGTCTGACGCTAATCGCCCTGCGTCAGCGTCAGCGCCGGCCGGCGTCCTCGAGCTCGGTCTCGCCGACGTGGGCGTCGAGCCAGTCCAGCACCGGCTGCGAGGCGCGGAGGAAGTCGACCACCCGGTCCTTGGCCTTGGCGGTGCCCAGCCACGCCGCGGCGTCCCACTGCTTCGCGGTGATGAGGCCCTTGTAGCGGAGCAGCTCGATGCGGGGGTGGTCCTTGGGGTAGCCGCGGGGCGCGGTCTTCAGGCGCTCGCGGGCGGTGACCTCGATGCCCTTGGCCTCGACGTCGGCGATCACCGCCTCCAGGGCGGCGCCGGTGGCGTCGTCCGCCACCGCCCGGCGGAAGCGATCGAGCTGGTCCTTGAACATGTGGTACATCCCGCTGCCCGCGAACAGGCCCTCGGACGAGAGCTGGACGTAGCCGCCGCCGGCCAGCTGTGCGCCCATGGCGGTCTTGTACGGCGTCTTGTCGGCGCTGAAGCGCACGTCGCGGTACGGGCGGAAGATCTTGCCCTCGCCGAATTCGGGCGCCAACTCGTCCAGCAGCGCCTGCATGGGCGCCCGGACGTCGTTCTCGTAGACGGCCTTGTGCTCGGTCCAGTAGGTCTTGGTGTTGTCGGCCTCGAGGCCCTCGTAGAACTCCAGCGCCTCGACCGGCCATCCCCGGAACGCCATGGGCGCACGGTACCCGGCCGCCGCCACCGGGCCGGGGCGGCACTAGAGTTGCCCGCTCGACGGGCGGTCCGAGCGGGAAGTGAGGGGCCATGGCGATCTGCCGGCAATGTGGCGTGCCCGGTGCGAAGGGCGCGCAGTTCTGCCGATCGTGCGGCGCGTCGCTCGACGCGCCCCCGACCGTGGCGACGCCGACGGCCGTACCTCCGACGCCGGCGGCCGGCGTCGGCGCCGCCGACGGCGGCATCCGGGTGACCGCCCCCGTGATCATCGGCGTGGTTGCGGTGATCGTCGCCCTGCTGGGCGCGGTGGCGGTGCTGGTCACGACCACCGGGGACGACACCCCGGCGGCCGCCGATCGGGACACCACATCGGTGCCCGCGGCACCCCAGTCGGGTGCGGCGACCACCGCGGCGGCCCCGACGGTCACCTCTGATCCTGCGGCATCCAGCAGTGGGCCCCCGCAGGTGCTCGCGCCGGTGCGGACGACGGCCTCGTCGTCGTCACCCCCGGCCGAGGACTGTGGTGGGACGGTGGCGGTCACCTACGACCCCGAGAACGTGCTCGACGGCGCGCCCACGACCGCGTGGCAGGTCGCCGGCGACGGCACCGGCCACACGATCACGTTCGACCTCGGGGCATCGACGCTGGTCGAGGAGGTGGGTGTGACCCCGGGCTACGACAAGGTCCAGCCGTGCGAGGACCGGGTCGACCGCTTCTTCCAGAACTTCCGGGTGAGCCGGGTGCGGTGGACCTTCGACGACGGCTCCACGGTCGACCAGGCCCTCGACGTCTCCGACCGCTCGCTGCAGGTCACCGACGTGGACGCGACGACCCGCCAGGTGCGCATGGAGATCGTCAGCACGGTCCCGGGCAACAGCTCCGACGGCGACACCGCCATCTCCGAGATCGAGGTGATCGGCGTCCCCTGACCACGCCCCGGTGATCCGCCGGCACGACCGGCCCGAATGAGGCACCATGCGGCGCCGCCACTCCCGACTCGTCCGGCCGGCGACCCTCCTGCTCCTGGTCACCCTGATCGTGAGTGGCGTGTGCGCCTGCGGCTCCGACACACCGGGGGAACGAGCGGCTGCGGGGGCTCCCGCCACCACGACCTCGACGGCACCGGTCGACGCCCCTGCCTCGGCCCCCGACATCAGCGAGGCACGACTGCAGTCGTTCGCCGACGGACTGGTGGCCGACACCCGCTCCGACGGGGGGATCGTCGCCTGGAAGGTGGGCGACGAGGACCCACTGGTGGTCACGAGCGGCGTGGCCGACGCCCGGACCGGCCAGGCGTTGCGCCCGGACGACGCGTTCGACGTGGCCAGCATCACCAAGTCGTTCGCGGCGGCCGCGCTCGTGCTGCTGGCCGACGACGGCGCGCTCGACCTGGACGACCCCATCTCGCGCCACGTGGACTGGCCGAACGGCGACCACATCACGGTGCGCCAACTGCTCGACCAGTCGAGCGGCGTGGCCACGTTCGGCAACAGCGACAGCGAGGGCGACCTGTACATCGACCGCGTCGCCCAAGGGGGCTCGGACAGCATCGACGACACCCTGGACGCCACCCGGTCGCTCCCCCCGGTCGACGAGCCGGGCGGTTCGACCACCTACAGCAACCTCAACTACGTGCTCGCCGGCGCGGTCATCGAGGACGTGACCGGCGACGACCTCGGCACGGTGTTCGAGCAGCGCCTGTTCGGCCCACTGGGGATGGACGCCACGTGGTACCTGCAGCCGTCGGCGAACGATGCCGCCCCGCTGCCGGGGCTGTACGAGCTCGAGCCCGACCAGGACCCGCTGCCCACCACCGAGATCCCGATGGACGCGTGGCGCTCCGTCTCCGCCCCGGCGGTGGGCGCGGTCTCGACCGTCCACGACCTGTTCACGTGGTCCGACGCGGTGTTCCGCGACCAGGTGGTCGACGGCACCGACGTCTCGGCGATGACCCGGATCACGCCCGGCGGCTACGGGCTCGGCATCGTGGGCGTCACCGAGCAGGGCGCCTGCGTCTTCGACGGGTGCCCGCCGGACCAGGTCTTCACGCGGTGGGGGATGAACGGCGACATCCCGGGATCGTCGACGCGGGTGCTGTACGACCCCGCGACCGACGCCACCCTGTTCGTGTACCTCAACCGCAACGCGCTCGAGCTCGACGGGCCCATGCTCGACTTCCTGAGCGGGTGACGGGCGCAACAATTTTCCGGACGGGGCCACCACGCGGGTACGCTCAACCGTCCGGTCGGCGGGGCTCACCCGCTGCCCGGCTCGCTTCACGGTCCCGTGGTGCAGTTTGGAGTGCACGCCGCCCTGTCAAGGCGGAGGTCGCGGGTTCAAATCCCGTCGGGACCGCCAGCACCATGCAGTAGACACACCGCAGCACACCGAAGGTACAACTTCACGGTCGGGTAGCTCAGTTGGCAGAGCGCGCGCCTGAAAAGCGCGAGGTCACCGGATCGACGCCGGTCCCGACCACCACCACATTCGACGAAGCCCGCGCATCTACGCTGCGCTGATGCACCGAGCCTTCCCGGTACGCCCGCTCGCCGCCGCGACCGTCGCCTGCGCCGTGACGCTCGTCGCCGCCTGCGGGTCGGGTGTCGACGAGGGGCCCGACCGATCCGCCGGGCCGCCCTCGGGCATCACCGACTCGCTGGCCCTCGTGCCCGAGGGCGACGGTGGCACCGACTTCGTGGTGGTCAACGACATCGCCGCCGCCGCCGACGCGGCCGGCCTCGCCGTGCCCGCCGACGGCGACGACGAGCAGGCCCTCGGTGCCTACTTCACCGATGTCTCGGGCGCGGGCGACGCACCGGTGGCCGTCGCTCCCGCCGAGCTCGTCCGCACCTCCGCGCTGCTCGACGGCGAGTGGCGGTCCGAGGTGGGCTTCGCGCCGGTCGATCTGACCGGCGACGTCAGCGCCGGCCTTCCCCCCGAGCAGGTGCAGGCCCTGTTCGGGGAGTTCGACGAGGACACGGTGACCGCGGCCGTCGAGTCGGACCCCACGTGGAGCGACCAGCTCGACACCGTCGAGTACGAGGGCCACACCTACTTCTCCTGGGGCGAGGACCAGGCCATCTCCCCCACCGACGCCAGCACCGTGCGCCGCGTCGGTGAGTCGGCCCGGCTGTTCGTCGACGCCGCGGCCGGCGTGGCCTACTGGACCCGGTCCACGGCGGAGATGGAGGCGGCGCTGGACACGTTCTCGGGCGGCGCCCCGTCGTTGGCCGACGATCCTCTGCTGGGTCCGCTGGCACGGGCGCTGGACGAGCGTGACGCCTACAGCGCGATCCTCAGCACGGACGGCGACGAGTTCACGCAGGAGCCCGAGCCGTCGGACACCGGCACCTCACCGGCGCTGGTTCCGTTCGAGGCGGTGGCCACCGGCGCCTCGCTGGTCGACGGCCAGGCGCGGCTGCTCCTGGCGTTCATCCACGACGACGCCGACGCCGCGGCGACCAACGCCGAGCGCCTCGACACCCTCGTGGCCGAGGGCCAGTCGGTCGTGAACGGCCGGGCCTGGTCGGACGTCCTCGATGACGGCGACATCGAGGTGGACGACAACCTGGTGATCGCCTCGTTCGCCACCGACGACCCCCGCCTCTGGAACGGCATCGTCGTCACCCGTGACAACCTCGTCCTCGCCGCCGGCTGACGCTCGCGGCGCCGGCCCCCTCCGGTCCGCCCTCAGGGTCCCCAGTGGACAGGCCCCCGGGTGCCGCTCGAGAACGGCCACCCAGGTCGAGGCAATGACCCCCGACGCCCCGGGGCTTCGCCTCTTCCTCTTCCTCGACGCGGGTCGACGGTGGTGCGCCGGACGTCAGCCCAGCAGCAGCGCCGCCAGCTGGTCGTGGTGGTCGACGACGTGGTCGGCGTCGGGCAGGTGGGTGTCCGGGTCCTCGTAGGCGCCGCGGTAGCGCACGGAGGTCATGCCCATGGCCCGGGCACCGCCGGCATCGGTTCGGCGCAGGTCGCCGATGTGGGCGGTGCGGCCCGGCTCGGTGCCCAGACCGTCGAGGGCGTGGCGGAAGATCTCGGCGTGGGGCTTGTACACGCCCACCTCGTCGGAGAACGACCAGTGGTCGAAGTACCCGATCAGGCCGTGGTGCTCGAGGTGGCCGCAGAGGGTGGGTGAGCCGGTGATGCCCACGTCGCACACGATGCCGATGCGCAGGCCGGCCTCCCGCAGGGTTGCCAGGGCGTCGGCGATGCCGTCGGTGGGCACGGCGTCCTCGGACGTTCCGTAGGTGACCGTCAGCTCGACCAGCTGGTCGATGACCTCGGGCTGTGCCTCGACGCCGGCGGCGAGCAGCACGTCCTCCACCGCCTCGGCGGCGCCGTGCTGACGATTGTCGAGCCAGGCCTGCTCGTGCAGCTCGCGCATGGCCGCGAAGGCCTCGATGATGTCGGCCTGCGTCACCCCGTGGCCCTCGGCGATCAGCACGTCGGTGAACGAGTCGATGCGGCGATCCCACTGCCCGCTCGCCGGGATCCGCATCAGCGTGTTCCAGTAGTCGAACGTCACCGCGTCGAATCGCATCACACCGGCCCTCCTGCGTCGGGCGCCTTCGGCATCCGGTTCATCGGCGGCGCTGCTCCGCTCCACTGCGCAACGTCAAGACGGCTCACCCGGTCGGCGCGGCGAGCGAGGGACGAGCGAGCCTTGACGATCGCGATGAGGCGTCAGCCGAAGAGCCGTCAGTGGGCGTGGCCGGCGCGGATGACGCCGTCGGCGCGGGCGGCGTCGGCCACCGCCGCCGCCACCAGCTCGACCACGTGCTTGTCGAACACCGACGGCACGATGTTGGTGGCCGACAGCTCGTCGGCGGGCACGCCCGCGGCGATGGCGTCGGCCGCGGCCAGCTTCATGTTCTCGGTGACCGTGGTGGCGCCGGCGTCGAGCGCGCCCCGGAAGATGCCGGGGAAGGCCAACACGTTGTTGATCTGGTTGGGGAAGTCGCTGCGGCCGGTGGCGATCACCGAGGCGATGCCGGCGCACTGCTCGGGACGGATCTCGGGCTCGGGGTTGGCCAGGGCGAACACGATGGGGCCGTCGGCCATGGTGCGCAGGTCGTCGGCCTCGATCAGCCCCGGGCCGCTGACGCCGATGAACACGTCGGCGCCTGCCATGGCGTCACGCAGCGTGCCCTGGCGCTTGTCGGGGTTGGTGATGCGAGCGAACTTCTCCTTGGCCACGTTGAGGTTGTCGCGGCCGGCGTAGATGAGTCCCTGGCGGTCGGCGCCGATCACGTCGGCCACCCCGGCCTCCATGAGCATGGTGGTGACGGCCACGCCGGCGGCGCCCACACCGGCGATCACCACCGACAGGTCGCTCATCTTCTTGCCCACGATCTTCAGCGCGTTCTCGAGCGCGGCCAGCACCACCACCGCGGTGCCGTGCTGGTCGTCGTGGAAGACGGGGATGTCGAGGCTGGCCCGGAGCCGCTCCTCGACCTCGAAGCAGGCCGGGGCGGCGATGTCCTCCAGGTTGATGCCCCCGAACACGGGGGCCATGCGCTCGACCGTCTCGACGATCTGGTCGGGGCCGGTGACGTTGAGGCACACCGGGAAGGCGTCGACCCCGGCGAACTCCTTGAACAGCAGGGCCTTGCCCTCCATGACCGGCAGGGCGGCCTCGGGGCCGATGTTGCCCAGACCCAGCACCGCGGTGCCGTCGGTGACGATGGCCACCGTGTTCTTCTTGATGGTGAGGTCGTGGGCCTTGCTGCGATCCTTGGCGATCTCGTTGCACACCCGGGCCACACCTGGCGTGTAGGCCATCGACAGGTCGTCGTTGTCGCCCACCGGTAGCAGCGGCAGCACCTCGATCTTGCCGCCCTCGTGCAGCTCGAAGGTGCGGTCGACGCACTCGATCACCTCGACGCCCTCGAGGCCGTCGATGTGGCGGCGCACCTCTTCCTGGTGGGCCTCGTCGCGGCAGTTGACGTTGATGTTCTCGTCGAGGATCGGGCCTTTGGCCTCGAAGCCCCCGATGCCGGCGATGTTGCCGCCCACCTCACCGATGGCCACCGCCAGACGCCCCAGGGAGCCGGGCACGTTGTCGAGACGGACCCGGATGCGGACGGAGTACGCGGCGGTGGGTGTGTTGGCCATCGGAGCGAAAGCTACTCGTCCCTCTCG
This sequence comes from uncultured Microthrixaceae bacterium, assembly GCA_964635055.1. Classification (GTDB taxonomy): domain Bacteria; phylum Actinomycetota; class Acidimicrobiia; order Acidimicrobiales; family DATDAH01; genus JAEUJM01. The sequence goes on from CAZWMT010000036.1 coordinate 20,562, forward strand.
CCGGCGCCCCAACCGTTCCGGCCGAGGGCCGTGGTCATGGCGACGCGCCCCGGCCCGGTCCCGGCAGACCCACGGCCACACGCCGGCCCTACGCTGCCACCGATGCCCAGCGACGAGCTGCACCTCCCGGTCACCCCTCCCGTCAAGCCGATGCTGGCCAAGGCGGTGTCGGGCATCGACCAACTCCCCGAAGGTGAGCTCTGGTTCGAGCCCAAGTGGGACGGGTTCCGCTGCATCGTGTTCCGCGACGGCGACCAGATCGAGTTGGGCAGCCGCAACGAGCGCCCCCTCACTCGCTACTTCCCCGAGCTGCTGCCGCCGCTGCTGGCCCAGCTGCCCCCGCGGTGCGTGGTGGACGGCGAGATCGTGCTGGTGGGCCCCGACCGCCTCGAGTTCGACCAGCTCCAGCAGCGCATCCACCCGGCCGAGTCGCGCATCAACCGCCTGGCCGAGGAGACACCCGCCAGCTTCGTCGCCTTCGACCTGCTGGCGCTCGGCGAGACCGACCTCACGGGCCAGCCCTTCTTCCGCCGCCGCGCCCAGCTCGAGGTGGCGCTGGCGGGCGCCGCGCCGCCGATCCACCTCACCCCCACCACCCAGGACCGGGACGTGGCCGAGGACTGGTTCCAGCGCTTCGAGGGCGCCGGCCTCGACGGGGTGATGGCCAAGCCCGCCGACGGGCTGTACGTGCGCGACAAGCGGGTGCAGTTCAAGGTGAAGCATCAGCGCACGGCGGACTGCGTGGTGGCCGGCTACCGCACGCACAAGAGCGGCGACGGCGTGGGCTCGCTGCTCCTCGGCCTGTGGGCCGACGGCTCGGACGGAGGGCGCGAGCTGCGCCACGTCGGGGTCGCCGCCAGCTTCACGGCCAAGCGCCGCGGCGAGCTGGTCGCCGAGCTCGAGCCCTACGAGATCGACGCCGGCACCGGCCACCCGTGGCAGGCCTGGGTCGAGCACATGGCCTCGGCCGACGAGGCCGGCAAGGTGGCCGGCGGGATGAGCCGGTGGAACGCGGCCAAGGACCTGTCGTGGCACCCGCTGCGGGCGGAGCTGGTGGCCGAGGTGAAGTACGGCGGCGTGCTCGACGGGCGCTTCCGCCCCGGCGTCACCCAGTTCCTGCGCTGGCGGCCCGACCGTGACCCCGAGTCGTGCACGTTCGACCAGCTCGAGCTGCCCCCGCCGGTGCAGGTGTCCGAGGTCTTCGCCGGCTGACACGCCCGCCGGCGGCCCAGGCGTGAGGGGCGGAGGCGTGCGGTCGGCGGGTCAGACGGCTTCGTCGAAGGCCAGGTCGAGCTCGGCGATGACGGGGTCGCAGCCCAGGCACTGCTGGCGGACCCGCAGGACCGACGCCGTGGCCATGATCGCCACCAGGGTGGCCAGCGCGGCGGTGGCGTAGCCCGGCATCTCGGAGTGCCCGGCCAGGAACAGGTAGGCGTAGGGCGTGACGAAGCTGGCGCCGGCCACCCCCACCCAGAACTGCACGCTGGCGTAGTCGCGCTTGCGGAACCCGGAGACGATGCGCACCTGGCCGAGGGCCAGGGGATAGGCGGTGACCACGTCGAGGACCAGGAACACGGCGGGGTTGATGCCGTACCGCATCAGGATGGGCCAGGCCAGCACGGCCCGGAGCAGCGAGTACCCGCACAGGGCCAGGATCCACAGCCTGCCGAGGCGACTCACGTCTTCGAACGGTGCCGCATCGTCAGGAGCGGTCATGTTGTTGATCATCGTACCGGATCGCGCGGTCCTGAAGGAATCGGGGTCACGGGATCGGGTCGAGCCGGCGCGGTACGGTCGGTCCGATGGACCGCGAGGCGACCATCGACGTGGCCGGCCACGAGGTGACCGTCACCAACCGGGACAAGGTGTACTTCCCCGGATCGGGCGCCACCAAGGGCGACCTGGTCGACTTCTACCTGGCCGTGGGTGAGCCCTTGATGCGGGCCGTCGCCGGTCGACCCGCCCTGATGCAGCGCTTCCCCAACGGCGTGTCGGGCAAGTCGTTCTTCCAGAAGCGGGTGCCCGACTCGCACCCCGACTGGCTCGACACCACGGTGGTCAGCACCCCCAACGGCACCACCAGCGACGCGCTGGTCCTCACCGACCTGGCCCACGTGGTGTGGGCGGTGAACCTGGGCTGCATCGGGTTCCACCTGTGGCCGGCCAAGGCCACCGAGGTCGACATCTCCGACCAGTTGCGCATCGACCTCGACCCCTCGCCGGGGGTCGACTTCGACGACATCCGCTGGACCGCGTACGAGGTGCGGGCGCTGCTCGACGAGCTGGGCATCGCGGTGGGCGTGAAGACCACCGGCTCCCGGGGCCTGCACCTGTATGTCGCCCTCGAGCCTCGCTGGACCGCCTACGAGGTGCGGGCCGCGGCCGTGGCGCTGGCCCGCGAGCTTGAGCGGCGCCGGCCCGAGCGCATCACGGCCCAGTGGTGGAAGGAGGAGCGGGGATCGAGGGTGTTCGTCGACTTCAACCAGAACGCGCCGCACAAGACGGTGTTCGGGGCGTGGTCGGTGCGGCCGAGGGTGGGCGGCCAGGTGTCGACCCCGGTCGCGTGGGACGACCTCGACGATGTCGACCCCGAGCAGCTCACCATGGCCACCGTTCCGGACCGGCTGCACGAGCGGGGCGACCCGTGGGCGGCGATGGCGGACGACCCACAGACGATCGAGCCGCTGCTGGCCATGTCGGAGGCCGACATGGCCGCCGGCCTCATGGACGCGCCGTGGCCGCCGGTGTATCCCAAGATGCCCAACGAGCCGCCCCGGGTGGCACCCAGCCGCGCCAAGAAGGACCCCGACGGCTGACGGCGCCCACGCCGCCAACTGAGCGCGTCGAGTCCGCTACTCACCGCGGACTCGACGCGCCAGCTTCGATCGGTCAGACGACCTCGACCGGCGTGGGCTGCGGGGCGTTCGAGCCCGACTGTCCGTCACCGCGCTGCCCGAAGAAGCCGTAGCCCCAGCAGAACAGCCGAGCGTCGGTGCGCAGGGCACAGGTGTGGTAGTTGCCCATTGCCGCCGGCTTCCACGTGGTGACGTTGCCCGTGACCTGGGTGGGCGTCGCATTGTCGACCTGGTCGGCGACCCCGGTGCCGACCTGGCCGTAGAAGTCGTCGCCGAAGCAGAAGAGGCGGCCCGAGACCTTGGTGGCGCAGGTGATGTAGCTGCCGGCGGTGACTGCCTTCCAGTCCGTGGCGCCGCCGCTGACCTGCACCGGCGAGTACTTCGACGTGGTGTTGCCCGGGCCGTTGCCGTTGCCGAGGCCGCCGTCGATGTCACTTCCCCAGCAATAGAGGCGGCCCGACGCGCGGCGTCCACAGCTGTGGGTGATGCCCGACGAGACGCTCGTCCAGTCGGCGTGGTTGCCGGCGACCTGGGTGGGGACGGACTTGTCGACGCCGGCGCCGCCGTCGCCCACCGCGCCGTCGAAATCGTCACCCCAGCAGTACACCCGACCGTTCGTCCGCCGCCCGCAGACGTGGTACCCGCCGACGCTGACCGAGCTCCAGTCGGCGTTGGTACCGACGGCGGTCGGAGCGTGCACGATGCCGAAACCACCCGGGCCATTGCCCGCTTGGCCGTCACTGTCCCGTCCCCAGCAGTAGATGCGCTTGTTGGCTCGACGGCCACACACCGTCTCGCCGAGACCGGTGCTGACGGATTTCCAGTCGGTGGCGGTTCCGACCTGCACCGGAGAGGACTGGTCAGCCGTGATGCCCGCGCCATTGCCCTGCTGCCCGAAGTCGTCCCGTCCGAAGCACCACAGCGTGCCGTTGGTCTTGACGGCACACGTGACGTGGCCGCCCGCGCTGACCGACTTCCAGTCGGTGGCGTTCCCCGCGACCTCGACGGGCACCGCGGAGTTGGTGTTGGCCCCCCCGTTGCCCAACTGGCCTCGGGTGTCCGAGCCGAAGCAGAACAAGCGGCCCGTCGTCCGAATGCCGCACGTGTGGTAGTAGCCGGTGCTCACCTGCTTCCAGGTTCCGGCCCCTTCACCTGCGGCCTCCTGCCCGGGCGCGGCGCCGGCGCTCGACGACACGCCGACCAGCACGGCCAGCGCCATCGTCGCAAAGCCCAGAACCAGCCCACACTGCCCGCGACGTGTCATGGCGCCACCGTAAACGGCGCGACAAGGGGGCGTGCATCGGAGCGGATCTCACGCTCGGTGCCCAGCGCGCCCGCCGCCACCCAACCGGAGGCAATAGCGCGCGGATAGCGCGCGCTATTGCCTCGGGTTTGAGGACGGTCGCCCAGCCGGATGCGGAGAGTGGCAGTGCAGCCCTGAGGGGCGTCCGTGGGTAGCCGGCGACCGACCACCGCCGTGTGTGGGTGCCCGGTCAGGCGCGGGACGCCGCCAGGCGCTCGGCTCGGTGGACGAACGCCGGCGCGTCGATGCGCTCGCACACCGCCGCGAACTCGGGCGTCGGGCCGGTCCAGCACAGGTCGTCGACCGAGGCCGACACCGGCGCGTCCTGCTCGATCGTGGCGATCCGGCGGAACAGGAGGGCCTCGTCGTACTGGCGCTGCAACGTGACCGCCAGCTTGGCGCCGCCCCGCACGGTGACGTCCCACTGGCCGGCTGCAGCGGGGATGTCCTCGAGGTGGCCGTAGCGGGCCAGCACCGCCGCCGCGGACTTCGCACCCCACCCCTGCAGACCGGGGAACCCGTCGGCGCTGTCGCCCACCAGCGCGAGGTAGTCGGGGATCGACTCGGGGGGCACGCCGAACTTCTCGATCACGCCGGCGCGGTCGACCAGCTGCTGCTTGCGCCGGTCGTACTGCACGATGCGGCCGTCGTCGGTGACGCACTGGCCCAGGTCCTTGTCGGGCGTGCAGATCAGCACCTGCTCCACCCGGGGGTCGGCGGCGGCCATGGTGGCACCCGCGCCGAGCGCGTCGTCGGCCTCGAACTCGACCATGGCCCACACGGTGATGCCGGCGGCGGCAAGGGCCTCCTCGAGGATCGGGAACTGCGCGTAGAGCGCGGGGGCGACGCCAGACCCGTCCTTGTACCCGTCGTAGAGGTCGTTGCGGAACGACTCGATCACGTGGTCGGTGGCCACCGCCACATGGGTCGCACCCTCTTCGAGCAACTGAAGCATCGACCCCACCACGCCGCGGGTGGCCGCCACCTCCTCGCCCGCGCCGGTCACGTGTGACGGCAGCGCGAAGAAGTAGCGGAACAGCTCGTACGTGCCGTCGACCAGGTGCACTCTCACGGCGGCGATCTTGACATGGCCACCGCCACGGCGTCGTGGGGCCGCTGGTGAACGTCGGGCGGGTGAGCGCGGGTGGTGCTGGGGTAGTCGGCAGCGCGGGGTTCGGCGCTGCTACTGCTTCTCCACGAGCGTCATGTAGCGCGCGTCGACGGTCGGAACGGTGTTGCTGCCCCCGATCGCCGTTTCGTAGGTCTGCGCCCCCGTCACGGTCCCCCATATGTCGATGATGTCGTCGTTGTCGATGTTGGCCCCAAGCGCTGGATCGAGGGTGACGAGGACGTTGTCTGTCCAGAATCCGAAGTCCTCGTCGGTGACGGAGACGAGCATCGCGGCGGTGCTGGTGACCGAGTCGTATTGGAATACCTCAGCGCGGTAGTTGACGGTCTCGCCGATCAAGGCGTTGGGATCCCGGACCAGTTCGTCGTAGGGAATGCGGCGGGTGAAGAACTTGAACGTGTTCTCACTGATGGTGCGGGTGACACTCACGGATGCTTCGGCGGTGTCGCCCCCGGGCGCCTCGGAGGTGAGGCTGACCTCCACGACACCCTCCGTGTCGAGACCGTCGATCGTCAGGGTGAAGTTCCCTTGAGGCCCTGCGGTCACCGTGGCGTTCCCGTTGTCCCATTCGGCCGAGAGCGTCGTCCCCGGTGCCGTGGAGCCGGAGATGTCAACGCTCGTGGCGTCCTCGACGCTCACGGACGACTGAGAGAGCTCGATGTCGGCTGATGGCCCCTCCGCGGTCGTCGTGGTCGGGTCGGGGGCCTCCGTGACCTCGGCTGGTGGACTGGTGCTCGTCGTCGTTGTCTCGGTCGGCACAGAAGCGTTGTCATCTTGTGCATCCGGTGCCGTGACCACCGAGATCACGATGAGGACGAGGATCACAACCCCCGCGACTCCGACGAAGATCGCCTGAGTACGGGCGGGCAGCCGGCGGAATGCAGCCCAGAGCATGAGCGCAACCTTCTTCATGTGATCCCCGAAGGTCGGACCCGTCTTCAGCTGGGGCTGCGCGCTCACCGGGGGCGGCGATGCCGACCCGGGATTGGAGGATCCCGGGTACCAGACGCCGTCGGCGGCCACCCACCAGCCCGCCCCGCTGAGAACACCTGGCGCGTACCACTTGCCGTCCGAGCCCTTCTCCCAATCGGGCCCCCGTGGGGTGTCACTCATTTTGCGTGCTCCTCTGCTGGCTGCCAGGCGCGCCATCACCCGTTCTCAGCGACTGTACGCCGGAGGTGTGACCGCGTCCGAGACGCGCCGTTCCTGTGTTACATCACAGCATTCCCCTGCGCGATCGGACGCGCCATTTAGCGTGGTCCGTGAGACGGAACGGATGTCAATTCGACTTGTCACCAGCAGCCTGTGCGGGATCAGAAGCAGCCCAGTCGGCGGTTCCCGCCACTCGCACTTCAGAAGGAACGGCCGACAGGGGTTGCGTCGACTGTTCGAGAGGCGTTCAACACCGAGAAGGTTCTCGGTCGGGTGGGTGTTGGTCGAAGGTGCTGCGGCCGGGTCGGCCGCGGGCGGAGGGTTGGCGGGTGAAGGTGCGGCCGTCGGGGCTGGTGACGGTGACGACGCCGGTGGCGGCGTCGCGTGCGAGGTCCCAGCCCTTGTGGACCATGGTGTGATGCCGCCTACATAAAAGGACCCCATTGATGAGGTCGGTGAGCCCGCCGAGCTCCCAGGGTTTGATGTGGTGGGCGTCGCAGAACCTGGCGGGGCGGTCGCAGCCGGGGAACACGCACCCGCGGTCGCGGTAGATGAGGGCCCGGCGCTGCGTGCGGGTGAACACCCGCGCCCGCCGGCCCATGTCGATGACGATGCCGGTGTGGGGGTCGTAGATGACCCGCCGGGCCCAGCCGGTGCACAACAGGACCGCCGCGAACGCCAGGGTGGCGTGCTCGCCGGTGGTGAGCTGACACACCCGCCCGACACCGTCGGCGTCGCGGGTACCGCAACAGCAGCCGGGCGTGCCGGCACCCGGGTCGGCAGGCTCATCATCATCGTCGTCGTTGTGGTGGTGGTGGCGGCGGTAGGGGGCGAGGAGCTCGTCGAGGGGGTCGCCGGTGTCGAGGTCGAGCCGGTCGTCAGGGTCCGCCAGCAGTTCGGCCGCGGTGGCGGGGTCCACGATGATGTCCGCGCCGCCGGCGGGGTCGGCGTCACCGTCGAGCTGGTCGGCCAGGAACAGCCGGATGATGTCCATCAACGTGTCGTGGTCACGCGCCGCTTTGGTTCTCGGCCCTTCGGGGCAGTCGGGGGCATCGGGGGTGTCGTGCAGATCCAGCGCCGAGCGGATCAGCGCCAGGTTCTCCTCGCTGCTCATCAACTCACCCGACGCGAGCCCTCCGAACCCCTTGCGGGTGAACCAACCGCGCCTGGTGTCGTCGGCGGGCTCGCGGTCGTCGACCAAGGTGACCCACTCGGCGACGAACCCGGCGAACTCATCGAGGGTCTCCATGCGCAGCGCAGCCTCCAAGACCGCATCGGCGCACGCCTCGAACGCCGCCACCCGGTTCCTCTCCGCCCGGGCCATCAGCCGCAGATGCACCAACGTGATCTCGCCGCCGTCGAGCGCCCCGGCGATCTGCGGGTACCGGTGATACAGCGACCCCAGCGTCACCAACTGACGGGCGTCAGCGCGGGTGATCGGGAACCGGGCCATCAACCACGACACCGGCGTCACCGCACCATCGAGCGCCCACGCCTGCGCGCCATCCCACCCCGCCACCGCCCGCACCACCTGCACCTCGAACCGCTCCCGCACCCCCAACAACCCCGCCAGGCGGTCGCTGTGAGCCGACCCCGGCCACCCGGCGCGATCCTCCCCAGCGAGCTCCTTCACGTCCAACTCGAGCTCGGCGACCGCATCGAACATGACCCCATTCTCCCCAGGGGGTATGACAAGAAGGGGCCGCTACGGGCGGTTCCGGCAAAGAAATCCACGAGTTGTCACGCCGCCACGTCAGGGACGAGAGCGAGGCCGCTCGTGAGTAGGTTCCGGCGGTGGATCGGATGCGGCGGCAGGGGACTGGACTGCACACGACCGCGGTGGCGACGACGCCCACGGGGGAGCCAGGCGTGAGCAACGCCACGGTGTCCGACCGGCCGCTGAGCCGTGGCCGGGGGAAGCCGCCAGCGTCCTCCGTGGCCCTTTGGACGCCCCGAACTCCACGGCCTACGTGTTTCCGATGCTGTTCCTGAGGCGCACGCCGCCACGGTGGTGACGCCGGCGGGCCCCGAGGTCGGCGGCGGCCGGCGGCCGGCGGCCATTGCCCCGGTGGCATTCCCTCCGTACAGTCGCCGCATGAGCATCGCCGTGGCTCACGGGCACCCCTTCTCCATCGACGACCTCGATCAGTTCCCGGACGACGACGGCCTCCGGTACGAGCTGATCGAAGGGACGCTGATCGTGAGCACGACGCCCACGAAGCTGCACCAACGCGCCGTCATGCGACTCACGCTGCTGCTCTCGTCCGCCTGCCCTCCCGAGCTCGAGGTGCTCCCCGGGCCGGTCGACGTGGTGCTCGCGCCGGCGACCATGGTGGCGCCCGACGCGGTCCTGGCCCGGACCGCCGACATGGGCGGCAGGCGCTTCGACGAAGCGCTCCCCCTCCTCGTCGTCGAGGTCATCTCGCCGTCGTCGCGCCTCATCGACCCCAACACCAAGCGGGCCGCCTACTGCGCCAGCGGTGTCGAGGGGTACTGGATCGTCGACCCCATCGAGCCGAGCGTGCGGGTGATCCGGTGGACCCCCGACGGCGAGCACGAGCAGTTCGTGGCCGGCGATGACACCCTGGCCGTCGACTGGCCGGTGCCCGTCGAGCTCTGCCCCGCCGCCCTGGTGTCGGACCAGCGCTGATGGACACCCGCGGAACGGACACCCGCTGATGGACACCCCCGGGGTGGTGCCGGCGCTCGAGCCACTGGCGTTCCTGCTGGGCGACTGGGTGGGTGAGGGAGAGGGCGAGTACCCCACCATCGAGTCGTTCGGCTACCACGAGGAGATCTCGTTCCGCCACGTCGGCAAGCCGTTCCTCGTGTACACCCAACGCACCCGCCACGCCGACGACGGTCGGCCCCTGCACGCCGAGATGGGCTACTTCCGTCCGGTGGGCGCCGACGGCGTGGAGCTGTCACTGGCCCACCCCACCGGCATCACCGAGATCGCCACGGGAACGGTGATCGGCACGCGCGTCGACCTGGCCAGCACCGAGGTGGGCCGCACCCCCACGGCCAAGGAGGTCACCGCGGTCGAGCGCACCATCGAGGTGGACGGCGACCGACTCACCTACACCGTGCGCATGGCCGCGGTCGGCCAGCCACTGCAGCACCACCTCTCGGCCGCGCTCCGACGGATCTGACCGGGCGAGCCAGGCCACGCCGGGTCGACCGACCGCGAGGGGGCGGGTCCGCCACCGCGACGCCGGTGAGTAGCCTTCGCCTCCTGAACGGTGTTCAACGGGGGGAACCGGTGGCTCGACACGCAGGCAGGGGCGCGACGCTCGTCGTCCTCGCGCTGGTCGCGACGCTCGTGACCGCCGCCACCGCGTGCACCGAGACGGTGCAGCGGTCGGCCACGGGGCCGCCGGCATCCAACCGGACCGGCGCCACCATCCCCACGACCGCACCCGACGGTGCGGTCATCGAGGGGTTCGCCGGTCAGGAGGCCAGCTTCGGCACCGTCCCCGAGGAGGCGACCGAGGCCACCGGCGAGCCGATCCGCGTCGGCATGATCAACCAGGAGGACACCCCGTTGGGCTCGTTCCCCGAGTTGCGGCTCGCGGTCGAGGCGGGGATCGAGTGGATCAACACCGAGCTCGGCGGCGTGGACGGCCGTCCGCTCGAGCTCGACGCCTGCGTGACGAACTTCTCGGTCGAGCGGTCGCAGGCCTGCGCCCAGCAGATGGTGAGCGACGACGTGGTGGCGGTGCTGGGTGGCATCGACATCACGTCGAACGGGTCGATCCCCATCCTCGAGCAGAACGACCTGCCCTACGTGGGCGGCATCCCGATCAACCTGGACGAGGAGCGCAGCCCGATCTCGTTCCAGTTCAGCGGGGGCATGGCCGGCGCGTTCACGGCGTTCGCCCACTACGCCGCCGACGAGCTCCATGCCGAGCACATCTCGATCGCCTACGCCGAGTACCCGCCCATCCAGACCGCGGCGCAGGACTACGGCGTCACCGTGGCGGAGGACCTGGGCATCGATGACGTGCGCGAAGTGCCCTTCGGGCTCTCCAACACCGACTTCCTGCCGGTGCTGCAACAGGCCAGCGAGGGTGATCCCGACGCCATCCTGGTCGGGGCGGCCGACACCTCGTGCGTGCCGGTCATGCAGGGCGCGCACGACCTGGGCATCACTGCGCCCCTCTTCCTGGTGGGTGCGTGCGCGGCGCCGTCGATCATCGCCGAGGCGGGACCGGCGGCCACCGAGGGGCGCATCTTCAACATCGAGGGCCTGATCGAGACCGAGCCCGACAGCACCGAGTCGGTCGACGGGCAGCTCTACACCCTGGCCGTCCTGAAGTACGGCGACGGCCTCGCGCCGGCCGGCGCCGGGACGGTCTCGTTCCGGGGGCTGATGAACCTGTACGCGGTCCTGCAGCGCCTCGGGGCCGACGAGGCGACGCCCGCCGCCATCATCGACGCCTTCCGCACGTCCGTGGAGGTGCCCAGCTTCAACGGCCACCCCTACACCTGCGCCACACCGCAGGTTCCGGGCCTCCCCTCCCTCTGCGCGCCGCAGCAGGTCCTCGTCGAGCAGCGGGACGGGGCCCTGGTCCAGATCTCCGACGGCTGGGTCGACGTGCCCGCGATCCTGGGAGCCGTGGCGACCGATGGCTGAGCAGCTCCTCCTCGGTCTCGGCACCGGGGCGGTCATCGCCAGCCTGGCCCTGGGCCTGGTGGTCGCCTACCGCGCCTCCGGGGTCGTGAACTTCGCCCACGCCGCGTTCGGCATGTACGTCGCGTTCGCCTACTTCGCCCTCCGCCGCACCGGCGACCTGGTCCTTCCCATCCTGGGGCTGCCCGACCACGTGTCGCTGTTCCCGGTGCACACCGACCCGGCGACGGGGCTGACCACCGGGGTGCCGACGGTGGCCACGGCGCTGACGATCTGCCTGGCGCTGGGCGCCGTCGGCGGCCTGATCATCTACGTGCTCGTCTTCCGGCCGCTGCGCCACGCGCCCGCACTGGCGCGCGTGGTGGCGTCGCTCGGCCTGCTGCTGTACCTCCTGGCGCTGGCGGGCATCCGCTTCGGCGGTGCCGGCGCGGCGACCGGGCGGGTCACCGAGCACGTGCTGCCGTCGCGCACCGTGTCCGTGCTGCACACCACGATCCCCCAGGACCGGTTCTGGCTGCTGCTCCTGACCGTCGCCACCACTGCCGCCCTCTGGGCGCTCTACCGCTACTCACGATTCGGGCTGAGCACACGTGCCGCGTCCGAGAACGAGAAGGGCGCCGTGCTCATCGGCATCTCCCCCGACTGGGTGGGGGCCCTCAACTGGATGATCTCCGGGGCGCTGGCCGGCGGTGCGGTGATCGCCGTGTCGGGCGCCGGCATCGTGCGCCTCTCGCCCGCCGAGGTCACGTTCCTGATCGTCCCCGCGCTGGCGGCGGCCCTCGTGGGCGGGTTCGAGTCGTTCGTGGTGGTGGCCGTCGCGGGCATGGCCATCGGCCTCGGACAGGCCGCCCTCGTGCGGCTCCAGGGCGACTGGACCTGGCTGCCGCGGGTCGGTCTGCAACAGGGACTGCCGTTCGTCGTGATCCTGGTGACCATGGCCGTGCGGGGCCAGACGCTGCCCGAGCGGGGGGCGCTGACGGTGGGGCGCTTCCCCCGCTCGCCACGCCCCGTGGGCGCGGTCCCCACCGCGATCGGCCTGGCCGCGGCCGCCACCGTGGGGCTGCTGGTGCTGGACAGCGATGGCCGGATGGCCGTCATCACCACCACCATCGCCACCCTGGTCTGCCTGTCGATCGTGGTGCTGACCGGCTACGTGGGCCAGATCTCGCTGGCACCACTGGCCTTCGCAGGCGTCGCCGCCTTCTCGATGGTGAAGCTGAGCGAGGACTTCGCGGTGCCGTTCCCGCTCGCCCCCCTGCTGGGCGCGCTGGTGGCGGCCGCGGTCGGGCTGCTGGCCGGACTGCCCGCGGTGCGGGTGCGGGGACTCAACCTGGCGATCGTCACCCTGGCGGCGGCGGTGGCCATCGAGGAGCTGCTGTTCAAGTGGGACTGGTTCACCGGTGGCCTCGGGGGCACATCGGTTCCCGAGCCCACCCTGTTCGGCCTCGACCTGGGCATCACCGCCCGCGGTGACGCCTTCCCGCGACCCGTGTTCGGACTGCTCTGCGTGCTCGTCGTGGCGGTGTGCGGCGTGTTCGTGGCCAACCTGCGCCGCAGTCCGACCGGCCTTCGTTGGCTCGCGGTGCGGGCCAACGAGCGGGCCGCGGCGGCGGCCGGCGTCGACGTGGCCCGATCCAAGCTCGCCGCCTTCGCCATCTCGTCCTTCCTCGTCGGCATCGCCGGATCGCTGTTGGCCTACCAGCGCCAGAACCTGTCGGTGAGCTCGTTCACCGTGTTCCAGTCCCTCGGGTACCTCGCGGTGACCTACATCGGGGGCGTGGCCGCGATCGCCGGCGCGCTGATCGGTGGCGCCCTGACCCAGGGCGGCGTGGTCACCCAGCTCACCGGTGGCGACGCCACCTCGCAGTACCAGTTCGCGCTCAACGGCGTGGTGCTGATCGTGGTGGCCATCGTGTACCAGGACGGCCTCAGCGGCGCCTTCGGCCGCCTCGGCCGGCGCCTCCGCGCCCGGCGATCCTTTCCGAACTCAGCGCAACGAGTCCGCTCAGATCGGACTTGATGCGCCGAGTTCGACCGAAGCTCAGTCAGGACCAGCCGGGGACGCCGTCGTCGAGCTCGACCTCGACCGAGTTCATCAGGCCGGCGAGCATCCGGTAGTAGCCGACCAGCAGCGTGAGCTCGACCAGCTGGGGCTCGGCGTAGCTGGCCTCGAGGGCGATCCAGGTGTCCTGGCGGATGGCGTCGTGGCCGCACAGGTCGTCGACCGCGTCGACGACGGCCCGCTCGAGGTCGGACCAGCCGCCCACGAGCGCCGGCGTCATCAGCTCCCGGATCTCGCCGTCGGTGAGCCCGACCGCTCGCCCCAGCAGCGTGTGCTGGCCCCACTCGTACTCGGCGCCTGTGCGCCACGCCGTGCGCAGGATGGCGATCTCGCGGATGCGGGCGTCGAGGGTGCCCTCGAACAGGAACACCCGTCCCAGGCGCAGGGCGCGCCGCGCCACATTCGGGTGGTGGGCGAGGGTGCCGAACAGGTTGGCCGGCGAGGCTTCCCCCGTGGTCTGCGCACCCACGATGATCTTCTGGCCGATCGGGTCGTCGGACTGGGTCAGCGGTTCGATGCGGGCCATGGCTGTCTCCTACCCCGGTGCCCCCGAGTGCCTATTCCTGGACCAGCTCGATGAGGGTGCCGAACGCGGTCTTGGGGTGGACGAACGCCACGGTGGTGCCGCGAGAGCCCGGCCGGGGGGCCTCGTCGATCACCCGCCCGCCCTGGTCCTTCACCGCCTGCAGGGCCACGCCGCAGTCGTCGACCCGGTAGCCGATGTGGTGCAGGCCCTCGCCCTTGCGCTCCAGGTACTTGGCCACCGGCGAGTCGTCGCGGGTGGGGGTGAGCAGCTGGATGTAGGACTCGGCGACCGCCAGCAGCGCCTCCTCCACGCCGTCGCTGTCGACCACCTCACGGTGCTCGACGGTGGCGCCGAAGGTCTCGCGGTAGTAGTCGATGGCGGCGCCGAGGTCGTTGACCGCGATGGCCACGTGGTCGATCTCGGTGAGCAGCGGGCCCTGACCCTGCCCCGACTGCTGTTGCTGGGCATCCTCGTCGTCCTGGCCCGGCATCCTGGCGGTGACTGGGGTCATGCTGGCTTCGTCCCTCCTTCGTCGGGACCCCTTCGGGATCCGACACGTCCTCGGTGCTGGTCCGCTCCGCTCCGCAACGTCACCACTCAGGCGCCGTGGCGGCGGAACAGGGTGATCTTGTCCTCGCCCACCTTGGCACGGAACTCGGGGTCGTCGATGCCCAGACCTTCCTCCGGTGCGAGGCAGAGCACGCCGATCTTGCCCTCGTGCAGGTTGTGGTGGACCTGGTAGGCGGCCTCGCCCACGCGGTCGAGGGGGTGCACCGCCGACAGGATGGGCTGGATGCGGCCCTCGCTGATGAGGCGGTTGGCCTCCCACGCCTCCTTGTAGTTGGCGAAGTGCGAGCTGACGATGCGCTTGAGCTTCATCCACAGGTGGCGGTTGTCGTACTCGATCATGTAGCCGCTGGTGGCGGCGCAGGTGACGATCGTGCCGCCGCGGGCGGCGACGAACACCGACGCCCCGAAGGTCTGGCGTCCGGGGTGCTCGAACACCACGTCGGGGTCGCGGCCGATGAGGCCCCGGATGTCCTTGCCCAGGCGTCGCCACTCGGACTCGTCCTGGGTGTGCTCGTCCTTCCAGAACCGGTAGCCGGCGGCCTTGCGGTCGATGGTGTGCTCGACGCCGAGCTCGTGCAGCAGCTCGGCCTTCTCGGGCGACGACACCACGCCCACGGGGGTGCCGCCGGCGTTGAGGACGTACTGCACGGCGTAGCCGCCCAGGCCGCCCACCGCGCCCCACACCAGCACCGCGTCGCCCTGCTTGACCTGCACCGCGTTGGGGCTCACCAACATGCGGTAGCTGGTGGAGTTGGTGAGGGCGTTGCAGGCCGCCTCCTCCCAGCTGAGGTGGGCGGGCTTGGGCATGAGCTGGTTGGCCTTCACCACCGCCAGGTCGGCCAGTCCCCCGAAGTTGGTCTCGAAGCCCCAGATGCGCTGGTTGGTGGCCAGCATCGAGTCGTTGTGCGCCGACGGGTCCTGGTCGTCCACGTGGTTGCAGTGGACGGTGACCTTGTCGCCCGGCTTCCAGTTGCGGACCGCGGAGCCCACCTGCAGCACCACGCCCGACGCGTCCGACCCCACCACGTGGTAGTCGAGGTCGTGGCGCTTGCCCCACACGCTCTCCTTGCCCAGGCGCGCCAGGAACCCGAACGTGGGCAGCGGCTCGAAGATCGACGTCCACACCGTGTTGAAGTTGATCGAGCTGGCCATCACCGCCACGTAGGCCTCGTCGGGGGCCAGCTCGGGAGTGGCCACCTCGTCCACGTGCAGCGACTGGCGGGGGTCCTTGTCCTCCGAGGCGACGCCGTCGAACATGGCGATCTCGTCCTTGCGGACGAACGCGGCGCGATACGACTCGGGGATCGGCAGCGCGGCGATCTCGTCACCCGAGGCGCCCGCTGAGATGGCTTCGAGAATTCTCTCCATGGCGTCGAAGTTAGTGGCCGACCCGTCGCCGAGTGCGATTTCGCCGGATCTGCCACTACCACGGAGAGCATTCACGCGCTACGCTCAGTGGTCACGGCGCGGACCGAGCCAGGCGATCGGATCCGGCTGGGACAGCCAGGAGAAGCGAAGAGGAACGGGCGATGGCACTCACACCCGAAGACATCGAGGCGCACATCTTCAAGGTGGCGCGACGGGGCTACGACAAGGTCGAGGTCGACCGGTTCCTCGGCCAGGTGGCCACCGACTACCGCCAGCTGCAGCAGCTGGCCGCGGCCGCCGGCCCGGGCGCCACCGCGACGCCGGCCGTGGCTCCCGCACCCCTCCCCCGCCGTGAGCCGCCCACCGTCGGGTCGCGGCCCGCCACCGACCCCGCTGGGCAGCTGTTCGCGCTCGACCAGCCCACCAGCCCCGGCGACGACGACTACAACCGCCTGGGCAGCGAGGTGGCCGACGTGTTGCGCACCGCGCACAACTCGGTCGCCACTCTGCGCCACGAGGCCGAGCTCGACGCCGCACTGATCCGCAAGCAGGCCGAGCGCGAGGTCGAGGAGCTGCGTCGCGAGGCCGACGACTACGCCGCGCGGGTGCGGGTCGAGGCCGATGTGTACGCCGCCGAGCGGGCCAACGAGGCCCACCTCAGCCGGCGCCAGGCCGACGAGGCGCTGGCCGAGGCCAAGGCCAAGGCCGACGCGCACGTGGCCGACACCGAGCGCCGCATCGTGGCCATCACCGAGCAGGCCGAGATCGCGGCTCGGGCCCGGGCCCAGGAGATCCTGGCCGAGGCCGACCGCCGACTCGACGAGGCCAACCGCCAGATCGAGCAGGCCCGCAGCACCGAGGACGCCCTCCGCGCCCGACTCACCTCGGTCCACGGCGACCTCTCCGCCACCCTCGCCCGGTTGGCCGGCAAGGACGCCGACGCCGACACCGGCGCAACGGCCGACACCGGCGCAACGGCCGACACCGCCATGGCGGCCGAGGCCGACGCCGACACTGGCGCAACGGTCGACGCCGCCGAGGCCACCCTCGACCTCACCCCGCAGGCGCCCGGCGGCGCCGTGATCGACCTCACCGACGACACCCGGTCCGATCGTGGCGAGCCGGCCGTGCCGGCGGGTTGGCCGGGACCGGCCCCCGCCTCGGGCCGGGTCGACGACCTGTTCGGCGACCGCGGCGCCGTCGCCACCGCCGAGCCGCTGGTCGACAGCCCGGTGCACGCCCCCGATGACACCCTCGATCAGGCTCCCGCCACGACCGGCCAGCCGGCGCCGCCCGAGCAGGCCGACGCCGGGGCGGGCCTCGACGGGGCGACGACCGCCACGGACGGATCGCCGGACGGCCAGGACGACCCGCTCACCGACATCGTCCGCGACGCGATCGGTCGAGCCGTCCAGAGCGCCATGCAGCACGACGACGACGCCTGACCCACCGACCTCGTCACCGCGCACGACACCTGATCGGCTGCGGACGCCGCCCGGTCCCACCGCCCGCCACCGCCGGCGCGCCGTGCCCCGGGCGCCCGCGCCGGCTTTCGCTCGCGCGTGAGGCCCCCGTACACTCCCCACCACCAGAACGCTTCGGGGAGGATCTAACCCATGGCTGGTTCCGTAATTCTCGCAGGGGCACGCACCCCTGTCGGCAAGCTGTCGGGCGCGCTGTCGTCCTTCGCCGCCACCGACCTCGGGGGGTTCGCCATCAAGGCCGCCCTCGCCAAGGCCGGGCTCTCGCCCGAGCAGGTCGACTACGTGATCATGGGCCACGTGCTGCAGGCCGGCGCCGGGCAGATCACCGCCCGCCAGGCCGCGGTCAACGCCGGCATCCCCATGAGCGTGCCCGCCAGCACGATCAACAAGGTGTGCCTGTCGGGCCTCAACTCGATCTACCTCGCCGACCAGATGGTGCAGTCCGGCGACGCCGACATCGTGGTGGCCGGGGGCATGGAGTCCATGACCAACGCCCCCTACCTGCTGCCGGGCGCCCGCCAGGGCTACCGCCTCGGCGACAAGTCGGTGGTCGACTCGATGATGTTCGACGGCCTCTTCTGCGCCTTCGACCAGGTGGCCATGGGTGCCGGCACCGAGAAGTACGCCGCCTCCGCCGGCCTCGAGCGGCTGCCCCAGGACGAGCTGGCCGCCGCGTCGCACGAGCGGGCCGCCCGCGCCGCCAAGGACGGCAAGTTCGACGACGAGATCGTGGCCGTCGAGGTGCCCCAGCGCAAGGGTGACCCGGTGGTGGTCACCACCGACGAGGGGGTCCGGGGTGACACCACCGTCGAGTCGCTGGCCGGCCTGCGCCCGGCGTTCGACAAGGCCGGCAACATCACCGCCGGCAACGCCTCGCAGATCTCCGACGGCGGCGCCGCCGTCATCGTCACCTCCAAGGCCAAGGCCGAGGAGCTGGGCGTCGCCCCGCTGGGCGAGATCGTGGGCTACGGCCAGGTGGCCGGCCCCGACGCCTCGCTGCTCAGCCAGCCCGCGAACGCCATCCTGCGGGCACTCGACCAGGCCGGGAAGTCGGTGTCCGACGTCGACCTGTTCGAGCTCAACGAGGCCTTCGCCGCCGTCGGTGTGGCCTCGATGAACGACCTGGGCATCACGGGCGACGTCACCAACGTCAACGGCGGCGCCATCGCCATCGGGCACCCGGTCGGCATGTCCGGCACCCGGTTGGCCATCACCATCCTGCACGAGCTCGCCCGCCGCGGTGGCGGGATGGGCGCCGCGGCCCTCTGCGGCGGCGGCGGCCAGGGCGACGGCATCCTCCTCAAGACCCTGTAGGGGCACCCCGCCCACCAGTCGGCACCTGCGTGAGGCGGGCGTCGACGACGCCGGGCTCGACCGGATCCTGGCCCCATCGACCTGGACCTGGGCGCGCGCCCGAGGAGACCGCATCGCGATCTGCGCCGAGGTCATCGCCCACCAGACCGGTCGCAAACGTTCCTAGCCTGCGCCGCTCCGAGTGCCCGGGCCCGATCCACGGCGTTCCCCGTCGCCTCCCCTCTCGGACGGCCTTGCGGCCGACGGGACGGGGCAGACAGCTAGAAGCAGGCCGGCCACGGTGTGCAGGGCGGGAGGGTCGAGGTCCCCCAGGAGAGTCGGAACGCTCCGGCGGCGCCCCCACGGCCGTCGACCGCGACCAGGTACGTGGCCCCCGCCTGGGCAGTGAACGTGACACCACTACCGCCTCCGGTGCAGTAGCCCCCCGCATCGTCGTTCGACGCCACCGGCGTCAACGACCCCACCGACGACCCGTGGTACACGGCGAGGACGGTGTCGAAGTTGGTGGGGGCGCTGCAGGTGCTCACGCCGACGTTGGCGGTGTAGAGGCTCGAGATCCGGTACCAGACCGAGCGCCCGCCCGGGTTGCCCGCGTGATCGGGCTCGCCGGGCTCCTTGGTGGCGCCGAGGTTGGTGCCGTCGACGAAGGTGGAGAAGAGGAACGGAGGGTCTTGGAGGGTGATGGCCGACGAGAACGCGTCGTTCGCCGGGGGCGGGCCGCCCTGGAAGGTGCAGCCGAGCTGTTGGCCGGGCGCGATGGTGATGGTGGCCCGCGCGTTGGCGAGGTCGGCGGTGCCTCCAGAGCTGCAGATGATGGCGTTGAGCGTCGAGCCGGCGGGGATGGTCGCGGTCACGGTGTAGCTGCCGGGGTCGAGACCGGGGAACTGCAACGTGTTCGACCGGGTCGGGTCGGCGTCGTCGTCGAGCGTGAACGGCCCGCACTGCGCCTGGGCGTTGCAACCCGAGAACGACACGTCTTGGCCGCTGTCCGGGACGCTGTCCCACACGATGTTGATCATCGTCGGCTTGTTCGTGAACGTGCAGGTGACGCTCTGGGCCGCGGCCAACACGATCGTCACCTTGCGGTGGGCCAGGTCGACGGTCTGGGGGACGTTGCAGGTCAGGCTCTGCAGCGGCCAGTTGGCACCCGGCGAGGTCTGGGTCACCGTGTAGGTCCCCGCCGCGAGGCCGACGCCCGTCGCCGTCCGGGGCAGTGCGGGGTCGGCGTCGTCGTCGAGGGCGAACGAGGAACAGCCTTGGCCCATGCACCCGCTGAACGAGAAGTCCTGCGCGAGATCGGGCTGGGTGTCCTGCACGATGGTGATCGACTGGGTGCGCACCGAGACCGTGCAGCTGACGTCCTCGTCGGCCCCGAGTTGGATGGTCACCTTCCTCGCGGCGAGATCCACGGTCTCGCCCGGGTCGCAGGTGATGGCGGTCAGCGTCCAGTTGGGGGCTGCGGCCATGGTCACCGTGTACGTCCCCGTCGACAGCGGGCTCGCGGACTTCGAGCTCGGCAGCGTCGGGTCGTTGTCGTGGTCGAGCGCGAACTGGCTGCAGGCGTTCGGGCCGGCGCAGCCGGTGAAGGCGAAGTCCTGCGGCGAGTCGACGCCGGTGTCCAGCTTGATCTCGATCGAATGGGCGGCGGACAGGCGCACCGGGGTCAGGGCATCGCCCATCTCGCCGGCGACGTCACCACGGTTGGTCGTGTCGCCCTGGCCCAGTTGCCCGTGGTCATTGAGCCCCCAGCACTTGATCGAGCCGTCGTCGAGCCGGGCGCAGGTCCCCGAACCCGCGGTGACCGCGGTCGCGGTGCGGCCCGTGCCCAGGTTCACCGCGGGCAGGCTGTCGCCCATCTGCGCCAGCGTCGTGCCTCGGGTGGTCGTGTCGCCGAGGCCGAGCTGACCCCAGGCGTTGAGCCCCCAGCACTTGAGGGCACCGTTGTCGAGGATGGCGCAGATGTGGCCGTCGCCGGTGTCGATCGACGCCGCGGTCCGGCCCGCACCCAGGTTCACGGTCGGCAGGCTGTCGCCCATCTCGCCGCCCGAGTCGCCCCGGTTGTTCGTGTCCCCCAACCCGAGCCGGCTGTCACCGTTGAAGCCCCAGCATTTCACCGCGCCGTTGTCCAGGATCACGCAGGTCTGGCCATAACCGGCCGAGAGCGCCGTGGCCGTCCGTCCGGTACCCAGGGCCACCACGGCGGCGTTGGGGGTCTCCCAAGGATCGTTGCCCTGATCGAACGGTCCGCCGTAGCCGACCTCGCCATGGGCGCTGAAGCCCCAACAGATCACTGCGCCGGTGGCCATCAAGGCACAGGCGTGGTTCGCCCCCGCCGACACCGCGGAGACCGGCCCCGCCGGGTTGAAGGCCAGCGCCAGCAGGCTGTCGCCCATCTCGCCCGGTGCGTCGCCACGGTTGGACACGTCGCCCAGACCGAGCCGGCCGTTGGCGTTGTAGCCCCAGCACTTGACCTGAGCGTTGTCCAACAACGCGCAGGTGAACCCGATGCCCGCGGTCACCGCCGTCGCCGTACGACCCGTCCCGAGGGCCACCGCCGGCAGGTTGTCACCCATCTCCCCGGGACCATCCCCACGGTTGGCGGTGTCGCCCAGGCCCAACTGTCCGCTGGCGTTCGCCCCCCAGCACTTGACCTGGCCGTTGTCGAGCAAGGCGCACGAGTGGAAGTCGCCCACGGCCACGCTGGCGGCCGTGCGACCGGTGCCGAGGTCGACCGCTTGCAGGTGGACGCCCATCTCGCCCGGGCCGACGCCGCGGTCGGCGGTGTCGCCGAGGCCCAACTGGCCCTTGTCGTTGCGCCCCCAGCACTTGACCTTGCCGCCGGTGACGATCGCACAGGTGTGGGACGTGCCCTCGGCCAGGAGTTGCGGTGGCGCCGCCGGCGCCACCGTGGCCACCGTGGCCACGGACACCGAAGACGGCTGTGCCGCGACCGGCGCGGTAGTCATCGCCACCGCCCCCGCACCGAGGACCACCACCGCCGCCAGACCGACCCAACGCATCGAGAACGGACGAATGCGCACCGCTTCACCCCCATGAAGCTCGACAAGAGACCTCCTCGCCCGACGCGCAGTCTAACGCGGGGTCGTCGACGGGTTCCTGCCGAGGTCGAGGGGGTGAACGACGAGTGAGTCCGTTGTCGTGGCGCCACACTTGGAGCGTGGACGAACGGGACGACGCCGGCGAGGCCGAGCTGGGCACCACCACCCTGCGGGGCCGGCTGCTGGTGGCGTCGCCGTTGCTGGCCGACCCCAACTTCGAGCGCACGGTGATCCTCATGATCGAGCACGGCCCCGAGGGCGGCCTGGGCCTCGTGCTCAACCGACCCAGCGAGCTTCCCGTCGACGAGGTGCTGCCTCAGTGGGACAGCCGGGCGGCGGTGCCGAAGGCGATGTTCCTCGGTGGCCCGGTGCAGCCGAACGCGGTGATCTGCCTGGCCCGCACCGACACCGACGCGGGTGGCGATCCCGGCGACAACGACCTGCTGGCAACCACCGCCGTGCCCGGCATCGCCATGTTGGACCTCGACGGTGACCGCGACGAGGTGGGCCCCGACGTGGCCTTGCGCTGCTTCGCCGGGTACGCGGGCTGGACCGATGGCCAACTCGAGGCCGAGATCGACGAAGGCTCGTGGTTCGTGGTCGACCCGCTGCCCGACGACCCCTTCGTCCCGTCGCCGAGCACCCTGTGGCGGTCGGTGCTGGCCCGCCAGCCGGGCCCGCTGTCTCGGTACGCGCTCTACCCCGACGACCCCAGCGTCAACTGAGCCGCGCCCGGCGAGCCCTCACGAGCACACTGGCTGGGCCTCGTTCGTCGCCGGTCGGCGTCCTCCCACCGCCGACCGCCCACCGCCCCCCGGCGGAGGTCGTGCGCTAGCGTCGACGGACCGACCGCCGAGGGGACCGTCCCCGTCATGGCACGCCAGGGTCGGCGCGAACGGACAAGGGGTGGCGGACATGCTGCGAACCAGCGCAGGTCGGAGGGGCACACCGGTCACCAGGGGTCGTCGACCCGTGCGGGCAGGCCTCGCGGTGGGCCTGGGCCTCGCGGTCGCGGCCTCGCTCGTCACCGTCGCACCCGCGGCGGTCGGCGCGCAGGAGACGCCCCAGGAAAGCGTCCAGAACCCGCCGGGGGGGCCGGGTGTCGGCGACCCGTACTTCCCGATGGACGGCAACGAGGGCTACGACGTCTCGCACTACGGGCTAGAGCTGTCCTACGACCCCGAGACCGACGTGCTCGGCGGCGTCGCCACCATCGATCTGGTGGCCAAGCACGCCCTCTCGCGGTTCAACCTCGACTTCGACGGCCTCACCGTCGACTCCATCACGGTGGACGGCAACCCCGCCACGTTCCTGCGCCGCAACGGCGAATTGAAGATCACCCCGTCCGCCCCCTTCGTGGAGGGCCAGGAGACCCAGGCGGTGGTGACCTACCACGGGGTGCCCGTCGCCCTGCCGCCCGGCGAGGGCGGCGGCGTGATCCCCACCGACGACGGCGTGACGGTGCTGGGCCAACCCCACGTGGCCTCCACGTGGTTCCCGGCCAACGACCACCCCACCGACACCGCCGCCTTCGACATCGCGGTGACCGTGCCCGACGGCCTCGAGGCGGTGTCCAACGGCTCGCTGGTGAGCCACGACTCGGCCGACGGCCACACCCGGTGGGTGTGGTCGGCCCCCGCGCCCATGGCCACCTACCTGGCGACCATCAACGTCGGTGAGTTCAACCTGGCCGAGTACCACGACGACGGTGCCCGAGCGGGCGGCATCGACTACGTCGACGCCATCGACCCCGACCTGGTCAACGGCGTCGCGCCCCACACCGGCACGCAGTTCGCGCTGTCCCAGCGGGGCCAGCAGACCTACAAGCGCCTGAGCCGCACCATCGCGGTGCCCGAGGGCGGCGGCTCGCTGTCGTTCTGGGTGAACCGCGACACCGAGCCGAGCTGGGACTTCCTCCTCGTCGAGGCCCGCACGGTCGGCCAGAACGACTGGACCACGCTCACCGACGCCAACGGCCACACCAGCGACGACACCGGGTTCGCGTGCCCGTTCTGGCTGCAGCTGCACCCGTTCCTCACCCATTACCAGGCGGCCCGTTCCAACGGGTCTTGCCGTCCCACGGGCAGCACCGGTTCGTGGCAGGCGGTGTCGGGCACCAGCAACGGTTGGGAGCAGTGGTCGGTCGACCTCGGCGACTACGCGGGCTCCACCGCCAGGGTGGCGATCAGCTACGTCAGCGACGACTCCGTGCAGGCGTCGGGCGTGGCCGTGGACGACATCGAGGTGTCGACCGGTGAGGGCACCACCTCGTTCGAGGACGACGGCGACACCATGGACGGGTGGACCGTCCCGGGGGCACCCGCCAGCAGCGATGCCAACGTGAACGACTGGATCATCGGCACCGCCGACGACGCCCCCGCGCCACTCGGGGCGATCGCCCAGGCCTCGCTCGACCGCCAGCCCGAGATCCTCGCCTTCCTGTCCAGCAGGTTCGGTGACTACCCGTTCGCCGACAGCGGCGCCATCATCGACGACCAGCGCAACCTGGGCTTCGCCCTCGAGACCCAGACCCGGCCCGTGTACGCGCCGGAGTTCTTCGGCGACCAGGAGAGCGGCGACTCCGTCATCGTGCACGAGCTGGCCCACCAGTGGTTCGGCGATCGCATGGCGCTCACCCGGTGGAAGAACATCTGGCTCAACGAGGGGTTCGCCACCTACGCCGAGTGGCTCTGGAGCGAGCACGAGGGCCTCGGCACCGCGCAGTCCATCTTCAACGACCTCTACAGCGTCCCGGAGGGCGTCGGCCTGTGGGAGCTCGAGATCGGCGACCCCGGTCCCGACGCGCTCTTCGCCGGCCCGGTCTACGACCGCGGCGCGATGACCCTCCACGCGCTGCGGATGGAGGTGGGCAGCACCGACTTCTTCGAGATCCTTCGGCGCTGGGCCGCCTCGCCGCCGACCCGCCGGTCGACCACCGCGAACTTCATCGGCCTGGCCGAGCGGGTGTCGGGCCAGCAGCTCGACGGCCTTTTCCACGCCTGGCTGCACACCACCCACAAGCCCGCGCTCACCGAGGCCGCGGCGGCGTTGGTGGGCCCGCCCACCGAAGGCGCCCCGGCGTGGCCCGAGCGGGGCCCCGCCGCCCGCTGACGCCACCACCAGGAGCCGGGCAGCCGGCACCCCGAATCGCACGAC
Source organism: uncultured Microthrixaceae bacterium (assembly GCA_964635055.1). Classification (GTDB taxonomy): domain Bacteria; phylum Actinomycetota; class Acidimicrobiia; order Acidimicrobiales; family DATDAH01; genus JAEUJM01. Next base: position 45,173 of record CAZWMT010000036.1, read on the forward strand.
CGAGCCGACGGCAAATTCTTTGCCGTAACACTTGACTTCGGACCGACATATTCGTAATGTGATCGCAACGTTCGAAACCGAGCCGCTGCCGGCGCCAACGATGTCTCCGGCAGCACCCCCCTCCCCCCCCTAAGGCTCGGTGGGCGACGATCGCTGAGGTGCCGTCTCCGGTGAGCGGGTCAAGTCCGCCCGCGCCCCGCTCACCGGGACGGCGTCTCAGTTCTCCCGGCGAACCGGCGACGCAGGGAGGTCAGGGCGCCGAGCCGGCGGGCTGACCGGGCGCCTGGGCAGGCGTCCTAGTAGTGGCCGCGGGCCTGGCGCAGCTCGCCGGCCAGGCCGGCCAGCAGCTGCTCGGCGATGTCGGGGAACTCGCGGAGCAGGGTGCGGAACATCCGCACGCCGAGCACCGCCACCGTGATCGGCCCGTCGGCGCGCACCGTGGCGCTGCGGGGCCGGCCGTCCAGGAGGGCCAACTCGCCGAAGTAGTCGCCGGCGGCCGCCTCGGTGAGCCCGTCGCCGTCGCGCTCGACGGTGGCCTTCCCCTCGAGGATCACGAAGAAGGCGTCGCCCGGCCCGCCCTGGGTGACGATCTCGGTGCCGTCGGCCAGGTCGACCAGCTCGACGTGGCGGGCCACGGTGGCCAGCTCACGCTTGGTGCACCGGGCGAACAGCCCCACGGTCCCGAGCGTCTCGATCAGGTCCTTCCGCCGCGCCATCGCGGAACTCTAGTGCCGGGCTCCGCCCGGCGGTTCGACGTCGCGGCAGGGGTCGGACCCATCGTCGCCGTCTTCGTGAAGATGTGCGAGGACAACGGCAATCCCAACACGGGCGCCGGCTGCTCAACCTGGCAGCGGCTGGACTACCCCGACTTCGACTGACCGAGTCCCGACCCCCAGCCCTGCGCACACGGGCCGCCGACCGGCGTCGTCACCCACCGGCGGTCGGTTCACCCAGGTGCCCGCTGTGTCAGGCCGGTGACAGACCCATCGGCGGAATCGGCGGACGGTGCCCACATCGAGACCGCTCGACACGAGCACGGGGAGCGCACCATGCACGCCGACGACACCGCCAGCACCCGCCGCCACGCAGGGCGCCGCAACACCCCGAACGCCGAGGCATCGATCGCCACGCGCCGGGCCCCGCGGCGCCGGCTGCGCGTCACCATCGCGGCGTTCGTCGCGGCGGCCACCGCCATCGTGGCCATCCAGGGCCACACCCCGTCCAGCTCGGCGCAGTCCGCACCCGGCGTGCCGACCGTCGCGACCCACGTCACCGGCCTCCCCGCGGCCACGCCCGCCGGTCAGCCCGAGACGGGCCCTGCTGCACCGCGTCCCCGGGTGGCCTACGTGGGCGACTCCATCGGTCACAGCGCCGAGGCCGAGGTGCGCCGGGCCCTGACCCAGGGCTACCGCCTCACGAGCTACGACTCGGTCGACGGCTCGACCATCGCCGAGCACCTGACCCCCGTCACCAGCCTCCTGCGCGGCAGCGCCACCCCCGACGTCCTGGTGATCGAGCTGGGAACCAATGACGCCGAGCACCACGGCGCCTCCCGGTTCGAGCGTGACCTCCGCACGATGCTCGACCTGGTGTCGCCCCGGGTCCGTGAGGTCCGGTGGCTCGACCAGAAGGACACGCCCACCTACTACGCCGGCGTCAACCGCCATGCCGTCCGCTTCAACGCCATCCTGCGGCGGGTGGTGGCCGAGTACCCCAACGTCGAGGTCGTGGACTACGCAGCCTGGGCCCGCACGGCGCCGGCCGGCAGCTTCGTCGCCGACCAGCTGCACCTCACCCCGCTCGGGCGGCGGCAGCTGGCCACGATCGTGCTGCAGGCGGCTGACCGCGCCGCCGCGGAACTCCGGGACACCGTGGCCTGACCCCGGCCGCCGGCCGGACCGCGTCACGCCGACACGGTCGCCCACAGAATCGCACCGCCGACGGGGCGGGGTCGGGCCCACCGGTTCCGTGAGCAACCGGGCGACAGCCTCGCGCCGGCCGCGGCCCTAACCTGCCCGACGTGCTCGATGCCTGCGCCGCCGCCCCGGAACCAGCCCCATGAAGTGGCCGCTGCTCGCCACCCTGAGCGACGACGACGCCGCCCGGGTGCTCGACCGCACGATCCCCAAGCGCCTCACGCGGGGCGAGATGGTGTTCCTCGAGGGCGACCCGGCCGACGCCCTGTACCTGATCGACAGCGGCCACGCCGCGGTGCGGGTCACCACGCTCAACGGCGACACCGCCATGATCCGGGTGCTCGGCCCCGGCCAGCACTTCGGCGAGCTGGGCATCGTGTACCCCGCGCCCCGGAACGCGACCATCGCCGCCCTCGACACCCTGTCGGTGCTCGCACTGCGCCGCGAGGCGTTCCAAGCCCTGCGGGTCGACCATCCCGGCGTCGACTCGCTGCTGATCGAGGCGCTGACCGCCGAGACCCGCCGCCTCACCACCCTGCTCTCCGAGGCCTACTACCTCTCCGTGCCCACCCGCGTGGCCCTCCGCCTGGTCGAGTTGGTCGGGCTCTACACCGCTGGCGACCACACCGGGCCCGTGACCCTGCCCTTCACCCAGGAGGACCTGGCCCAACTGGTCGGCACCGCCCGGCCCACCGCCAACAAGGCGCTCCAGGCGCTGCAGGCGGAGGGCCTCATCGAGGTCGCCCGGGGCAAGGTCCGGGTGTTCGACGTCGACGCGCTCGAGGCTCACACCTACTGACGTGCGAGTCGCCGTCGGCTGGCAGGCAGGCGCCGGATCCTCTCCCCCTGTGGCCGGTGCCGATGCCGCGGGGCGACCGGGCCCGCAACCCTGGTCGGCGCCCGACGGGTGAGAGGTAGGGTCCTGCCAGCATCAGACGGGGAGGGCGCATGAGGCGGCTGGCGCGGTTCGTGATCCGGCGACGGTGGGTGGTGCTCGGCATCACCGCGGCACTGCTCCCGCTGGCCGCCTTCCTGGGTGCCGACGTGGCCTCACGGCTGTCCGTGGGCGGCTACGAGGACCCCGGGTCGGAGTCGGCGCAAGCGGCGACGATCCTCACCGACCAGTACAACGCCGCCGACCCCGACTTCGTGATCGTGGTCACCGCCAAGGACGGCGACGTCGACGATCGGGCGGTGGTGCGCGCCGGCCGCCGCCTCACCCGCGAGCTGGGGGCGGAGCCGCAGATCAGCAACGCCCTGTCCTACTGGGCGCCCACCACCACGCCGCCGCTGAAGAGCGAGGACGGCGCGCAGGCGCTGGTGATCGGCAGCTTCGAGGGGGGCCAGGACGAGGCCATCGCCGCGGCCGAGGAGCTGTCGCCCCGCTACACGCGCGACGGCGACGTCATCAGCACCCAGGTGACGGGCGCGGCCGAGGTGGGCCGCCAGGCCACCGAGACCGCCGACGCCGACCTGAAGAAGTCCGAGGGGCTCACCCTGCCGATCACCCTGATAGCCCTCGTCCTGGTGTTCGGCACCGTGGTGGCGGGGCTGTTGCCACTGGCGGTGGGCATCATCGCCGTGCTCGGCACCTTCGTGATCCTCACCGTGCTGTCCGGCTTCACCGACGTGTCGGTCTTCGCCCTCAACCTCACCACCGGCCTCGGCCTGGGCCTGGCCATCGATTACAGCCTGTTCATCGTCTCCCGCTACCGCGAGGAGCTGCACGCCGGCTACGGGCGCGACGTGGCCCTGAGCCACACCATGCAGACCGCGGGCCGCACCGTCGCGTTCAGCGCCGGCACGGTCACGGTCTCGATGCTGGCGCTCCTGGTCTTCCCGGTGCCCTACCTGCGCTCGTTCGCGTTCGCGGGCGTGGCCGTGGTGGCGCTGGCCGGCCTGGCCGCGGTCGTGGTGCTGCCCGCGATCCTGGCGGTGCTGGGCGACAAGGTGGACAAGGGCCGCCTGTTCAAGCGCAAGGTGCAGGACCCCGACTCCGGGTTCTGGCACGACCAGGCATGGCGGGTGATGCGCCGGCCGTGGCTGTACGCCATCACCGTCAGCCTCTTCCTCATGCTGCTGGCCATCCCGTTCTTCCGGTTGGACTCGGGCCAGGTCGACGACCGGGTGCTGCCCGAGGACGTGTCCAGCCGGGCCGCCGCCGAGGACATCCGCGACAATTTCACCAGCCGCGAGTCGGGTGCGCTCCAAGTGCTGCTCGACGGCGCCGACCCCGAGGCGGACGCCGCCGCCATCGACGCCTACGCGCGTCGCCTGGCCGCGCTGGACGGCGTCGAGCGGGTCGACGCGGTCACCGGCTACTACGGCGACGGCATCCGCGAGCTCGGTGTGCAGGCGGGCTTCGTGCCCGGGAACGACCTGTCGATCGAGCGCTTCGGTCCGGACGCGGGCCGCGGCGAGGGCACCTGGGTGGCCGTCGTGCCGGCGGTCGAGCCGCTGTCACCCGACGGCGAGGCCCTGGTGCACGAGGTCCGGGCCCTCGACGCCCCCGGCGGCAGTGCGGTCTCCGGCCAGTCGGCCCAACTGGTCGACTCGAAGGCCGCGGTGTCGGAGAACCTGCCCATCGCCCTCGGCCTGATCGCCCTGTCCACGTTCGTGCTGCTGTTCTTGATGACCGGCAGCCTGCTGGTGCCGGCCAAGGCCCTGCTGCTCAACGTCTTGAGCCTCACCGCCACCTTCGGCGGCATGGTGTGGATCTTCCAGGAGGGCAACGGTGCCGACCTGCTCGGCTTCACCGCCACCGGCACGATCGACACGTTCACGCCCGTGCTCATGTTCTGCATCGCCTTCGGCCTGTCGATGGACTACGAGGTCTTCCTGATCAGCCGCATCAAGGAGGAGTACGACCTCGACCGCGACAACGAGGCGGCCGTGGCCAAGGGCCTGCAGCAGACCGGAGGCATCGTCACCGCCGCCGCCATCCTGTTGGCCATCGTGTTCCTGGGCATCGCCACCTCGTCGGTGTCGGTGGTGAAGCTGTTCGGCGTGGGCCTCACCGTGGCGGTGCTGGTGGACGCCTTCCTCATCCGAGCCACGCTGGTGCCTGCCTTCATGCGCCTCGCCGGCCGGGCCAACTGGTGGGCCCCGAAGCCGCTGCGCCGCTTCCACCTGCGCTTCGGCATCTGGGAGAACGAGCCCATCGCCATCCTGGACCAGCGCGACCTGGGCGCGACGCCGAAGGCCTCGGTCGGGGCCCCTCCGATGCCCCCCGGCGAACCGCCCCCCTGACGCAAGCGGCGCTCGGGGCTCGGGGCTCGGGGCTCGGGGCTCGGAATCAGGAATCCTGCGAACTGGCGCCCGATCTCGTGGTCAGGGCGACAGGATCAGGCGCCAGAACGGGCCGCCCGAGCGAGCGAGCGCCCTGCGCACGGCACGGAATCGGCACCACCGTGCACGCTGACTCCGTGCCTCAGATCAGAGCGCCCGGCGTCCCTCCAAGGCCTGACCGAGGGTGAGCTCGTCGGCGTACTCGAGGTCGCCACCCATGGGCAGGCCCCGGGCGATGCGGGTGACCTCGAGGCCCAGCGGCGTGAGCAGGCGGCTGAGGTACATGGCGGTGGCCTCGCCCTCGATGTTGGGGTTGGTGCAGAGGATGACCTCCTTCACCTCGCCGTCGCCCAGGCGGGCCAGGAGCTCCTGCACCCGCAGCTGGTCGGGCCCGATGCCCTCGATGGGGCTGATGGCCCCCTGCAGCACGTGGTAGCGGCCGTGGAACTCGCCGGTGCGCTCGACCGCCACCAGGTCGCGGGGCTCCTCGACCACGCACAGCACGGTCTGGTCACGCCTGGGGTCGGCGCAGATGCCGCAGCGGTCGCCCTCGGCGATGTTGAAGCACGTGTCGCAGAAGGCCACCCGCTCCTTGGCCTCGACGATGACGCGGGCCAGGCGCAGGGCGTCCTGCTTCGGCAGCTTGAGCAGGTGGAAGGCGATGCGTTGGGCCGACTTGGGGCCGACGCCCGGCATCCGGCCCAACTCGTCGATGAGGTCCTGCACCGGCCCCGCGTAGACGCCCGCCACTAGGAACCCATCAGGTGACGTCCAGGGCGCCGCCCAGACCGCCGAGCCCACCCAGGTTGACGTCACCCAGGTCGAGCCCGCCGATCGACCCGCGCTGCAGGTCGGTGACCTGGGAGGCGACGTCGCGGAGCGCCGCCAGCACAAGGTCGGCCAGCAGCTCGGGGTCGTCGGGGTCGATCACGCCGGGGTCGATGACCACCTCGTCGAACTCCCAGGCGCCGGTGACCGAGATCTTCACCGCGCCGCCGCCCGACTGGCCCTCGACGACGGTGGCCGCGGCCTGCTCCTGCGCCGCCATCAGCTGCTCCTGCATCCGGGCGGCCTGCTCGAACAGACCGCCCAGGTCGGGCAGGCCGGCCAGGCCGGGGATGGCCGGCTCGGGCCCGGTGGCGCCGGGATCGTCGTCGGGTTCGGTCGGGGTCAGGTCACTCATGTGTTCCGCTCCTCGCTTCGCCGGGCCGCTCGGGCCCCGCACTCGTCCCTCGTGCTCACGTGGGCTCCTCGTCGATCACTTCCACCGCGCCGAAGGCCTCGGCGAGGCGCTCGACCGCGGTCTGGTCGTGACCGACCGCGTCGACCAGCTGGCTGGTGTCGATCTGCTCCTCGTCCTCCACCTCGTCGGACGGGCCGGCGGCGCCGGCACCAGCGGCGTCGCCGGCCGCGGGCGCGGGCTGCGCGGCCTCGGCCAGGCCCGCCTCGACCACCTCGGCGTCGACCACCAACCGCAACGGCACCGGCGCGCCGAAGTGGCGGGCCAGCAGGCCTTCGACCTCGGCGCGGTACTCGTCGCAGCGCTGGCGGTGCATGTCGTTGGGCAGTGCGAACACCGCGGTGGCGCCGTCGACCGACGCGAAGCGGCCACCCCGGAACCGGGCCTTGGCCGCGCCCGCCAGCTGCGGGAGCAGCGAGTCCTCCCACACCGAGCGCAGGGTGTCGAGGTCGGGAACCGAGCCGCCAGCGGCCGCGGTGGCCGGTGCCGCCGCGTCGGAGGTGGTGGGCGGGGCCGGCGTGGCAGGCGGGGCGGTGGCAGCCGCGGGCCCGGCGGGTGCGGTCGCGGCCGGCTCGACCGGCGGCTGGTTGCGGGCGCCCAGCGCGGGGCGGGGGGCCGAGGGCGACGAGGGCCCGGCGGCGGGGGGCGGCGCCTTGGGCTTGCCCACGCCGGCCGAGCGCTCGGCTTGGGCCAGCAACTGCCGGGCGGCGTCGCCGGGCGACGAGCCCGGTGCCGCCGCCGCGGCGGGCGGCTCGGACACCCGCGACTCGGGCCCGGTCGGCTGGGGCCCCGGCGTCGCCCCGCCGGTGGCGGAAGGGGCCGGGGCGGCTGCCGGGGCCGGCGGCGGGCTCGCCCCGCCCGACTCGGGGCCCCCCGCCGGTGCCGCCGCCGGGGCCGCGGAGGCGGCGGCCGTCACGCTGGGGCCGGCCGCCACCACGCCGCCGCGCTCGAGGCGATCGAGGCGCTCGGCCAGGGCGGCCACCGACGTGTCGCTGTCGGCGCGGGTGAGCCGCACCAGGGCCACCTCCAGCGGGATGCGGGGATCCGGGGCCTGGCGCATGTCGACCAGGGCCTCACCCAGCAGCTCCAGGGCACGGGTGATGGCCGGCGCGCTCATGCGGGCCGCGTAGGCGGTGACCGCGGCCCTGTCGGCGTCGGGCAGGTGGCCCAGGTCGGCGCCCATCGCCGCCAGGAAGACGTCACGCAGGCGGCCCAGCAGCCCCTCCCCCACCAGGCGGGGGTCGCGCCCCCGGCGCACCTCGGCCGACACCGCGAGCAGGGCGGCACCGGTGTCGCGCTCGGCCACCGCGTCGACGAGGGCGTCGACCGACTCGGTGCCCTCGGCCACGCCGCCGCCGGCCGCCACCCGGTCGAGGGCCGACAGGGTGTCGCGGGCCGAGCCCGCTCCTTCCCGCAGCACCTGGTCGAGGGCGTCATCGGTGACCTCGAGGCCTGCGTCGCCCACCACCCAGCTGAGGTGCTCGGCCAGCTCGTCGGCACCCAGCAGGTTGAACTGCAGGTGCTGGGTGCGGCTCTTGATGGTGGGCAGCACCTTCTGCGGGTCGGTGGTGGCCAGGATGAACACCACGTGGCCCGGGGGCTCCTCGAGGGTCTTCAACAGCGCGTTCGACGCCGCCGTCGAGAGCATGTGCACCTCGTCGAGGATGTACACCTTCGTGCGTCCCGGGGTGCCGATGGCCGCCCGGCTGATGAGGTCGCGCACCGCCTCGACGCCGTTGTTGGAGGCGGCGTCGAGCTCGTGGACGTCCATCGAGTTGCCCGCCTCGATGGCCACACACGACTCGCACACCCCACAGGGCTCGCCCTCGGCAGGGTTGGTGCAGTTCAGCACCTTGGCCAGGATGCGGGCGGTCGACGTCTTGCCCGTGCCGCGGGGCCCGCTGAACAGGTAGGCGTGACTGACGCGGTCCTCGGCGGCGGCGTTGCGCAGCGACCGCACCACCGGCTCCTGGCCCTTCACCTCACTGAACCGCTGCGGTCGGTAGCGGCGGTAGAGCGCTTGGTGAGCCATCACGCCGATGCTACCGCCGGGCACCGACCCGCCGTCCGGGCCCGTCAACCGGGCTGAGCCCGCCAGGAACCTCGTCTGCGGACGACGGGGCAGCGGCACCGGGTGAGCGCCCGTGAGCGTGGCGATCCAGCCACCGGAACCACGAGCCGCCCGTTCCGGTGGCTCGAACGTGTCGTGACCGTGGCGATCCAGCCACCAGAACCACAGGCCGCCCGTTCCGGTGGCCCGAACGTGTCGTGAGCGCGGCGATCCAGCCACCAGAACCACAGGCCGCCCCTTCCGGTGGCCCGAACGTGTCGTGACCGTGGCGATCCAGCCACCAGAACCACAGGCCGCCCCTTCCGGTGGCTCGAACGTGTCGTGACCGTGGCGATCCAGCCACCAGAACCACAGG
>CAZWMT010000036.1:54142-60051 GCA_964635055.1 uncultured Microthrixaceae bacterium
CCGCCCGTTCCGGTGGCCCGAACGTGTCGTGAGCGCGGCGATCCAGCCACCAGAAGCGGGGGCTCAGGCCGGCTGGTCGTGCGCTGAGCGCGGGTGAGGCGGGTAACATGGCTCGGCTCGCCCTCGAGTGTGGCGGCCGGGTCCTGTGCAATGGCGACCCGTGAACCGGGTCAGGGCCGGAAGGCAGCAGCTCTCAGCGGATCTCGCCGTGTGCCGCAGATCGCCTGGCCGTCACACTCGGGGGCGAGCGCTTCTGTGCAGCATCTCGGGAGGGGTGCGAGAGCGGCCGAATCGGCACGCTTGGAAAGCGTGTGTGGGGAAACTCACCGTGGGTTCGAATCCCACCCCCTCCGCTCCACCCCGGATCGTTCAGGCGCCACATCGCCATGATGCGGGCGGCGGGGAACGTGGGCTCGGTGAATCGCGCACGGCGCCCTCGGGTGAACGCCTGAGGCGGTCGTCGGTACGATCGAAGCTTGCCGAGCGCCGACACCTCTGCTGCGGTTCACCACCGCCAGATCGAGGCGTACCGGGCCATGTCACCCGACGGGCGCATGGCGCTGGCGTTCGAGCTCAGCGAGTCGATGCGGACGATCACCACTGACGGGATCCGGGCCCGTCACCCCGATCTCGACGAGCGGGGCGTCACTGAGGACCTGATCCGCATCTGGCACGGCCCCGAGGTTGTGGCGCGGATCGAGGGGCGCCGTCATGGTCCCGGCGTCGCCACCGACTAGGGGCGGACTGGCCCGCCTGCTCGCCTGCGTGGTCCACGCCCTCGACGAAGTGGGCATCCCCCACATGGTCTCGGGGTCGGTGGCGAGCACCCGCCACGGCCAAGCTCGAGCGACCCAGGACATCGACATCGTGATCGACCCGCTCGAGTCGCAGATCGGCCCTCTGGTCGACCTGCTGACGCGGCAGGATCCCGGCGATGCCGAGCTGTACGTGGACGATGCCCATGCTGCCTGGCAGCACCGATCCCAGTTCAACGTGATCGATCCGGCGACCGCCTGGAAGGTCGACCTGATCGTCCGCAAGGACCGGCCCTATTCCCAGGTCGAGATGGAACGGCGGCAGCCAGCGACGATCGAGGGCGTGTCCCTCTACGTCGTCAGCCCTGAGGACAGCATCCTCTCGAAGCTGGAGTGGTCGCGATCCAGGCGACGCGTGCTCAGGGCCGGAGCTCGACGAACCCCGCCGCCGCGAAGTCGCCGTCGAAGGCGAAGGCGTCGCGTAGGCGGCGCCGGCGCATGACCGCGAAGCTGGTGGCGTCGACGAACGAGTACTCCCGCTCGTCGTGCTGGCGCAGCCAGGCCAGGGCGAGCTCCTGGTCGTTCGCTTGCACGGCCTCGACGCTCACCCGGGGCGACGCCTCGATCACATCGAGGAACGAAACGGCGGCCCGGTGGCCCGCCCGACGCCGGAGGAACGTACACGTCTCACCGCGGACCTGGTCGGTGGTGACGAGTGGCTCGCCGCCGTGTTGCTCGAGGAGCGCCACCGCCTCAGGGTGACGGTGGTCGCGGACGTTGTGGACACCCACCCAGAACGAGGTGTCGACGAAGATCACCGGTAGACGACGTCGTCGATGTCGGCAGGCTCGAAGTCGCCGGCACCGACGAATCCCGACAGCGGGTCGTCCGCCACCTGTGGCAACGGCAGCAACCCTTCCCGGACGAGCCTGCGGATCACGGCGGCCTTCGACACACCCTCCTCATCAGCGCGCCGCTGCACCGCGATGTCGAGGTCCTCCTCGATCATGATCTGAAGGCGCTTCACCGTTCGGAGGTTACAGCAGCGCACCGGTGCTGCTGTAGGGTTCCGCCGCGCCGGAGTGGGCATGGCGTCAGAGGATGTGTCGACGAATGAGTAACGCCTACTCAAGACGCCGGCGCCCCGCGACGAGACACTCTCGGCAACGGCGACCACTCGGCGCCAACCCGAAGACCGTGCACCGCACGGGTCCAATCCAAAGGTGGAGGACGAACATCCAATGAATCAACGAGTACTCAGCCGCCCGCGCCGGCTCTGGCTGATCGCCGCACTCGCGCTCCTGGCCACGATGGCCGGTCTCGCATCGCCGGCAGCAGCATCGCGCGGCCAGGAAGCGGCCGAGCCCGAGGCCTTCTCGACGATCGCCCTGCTGAACGGCTGGACCAACTACGGCGGGGGCACCGGCGTCGCCAAGGTGTCGCTCGCCAACGGCATCGTGCGGTTCAAGGGCGCGATCGCGACCGACGGGGTCGACCCCACCGCGTTCGTCCTGCCCCCGGGGATGCGGCCCAACAAGAACGTGTACATCCCCGTGGACCTGTGCGACGCGCACAACGGTCGCCTGTTCATCCGGTCCAACGGTTCCGTGGACGTCCAGAGCGAGGGCGCCTTCTCCGAGGCGCAGTGCTTCACCTCGCTGGAAGGCGCGTCCTTCGCCCTCACGCCCGCCGGTCAGGTGAACCTCGCCCTGATCAACGGGTGGTCCAACGGGCCGTTCGGCACCCGCGCCGCCAAGGCCACGAACCTCGGCGGCATCGTGCACCTGAGCGGTGCCATCGAGACGTCGGGGACCAGCAAGCGGCCCTTCGTCCTGCCTCCCGGGATGCGTCCCCAGAACACGGCGTTCGTGCCCATCGACCTCTGCGGGGCGGCTGACGGGCGGCTCCGGATCGGGTCCACCGGCACGGTCACCGTCCAGGCCGACGACGACTTCGCCGACGCGCAGTGCTTCACCTCGCTCGACGGCGCGCACTTCGCGGTCAACCCGGCGAGCCAGACCCTGCTCACCCTCGAGAACGGCTGGACCAACAGCCCGTTCGGCACCCGCAAGGCGCGCGCCACCCTGGTGGCCGGGGTCGTGCACCTGAGCGGCGCCATCGCCGGTGGCACCGACACCGAGGTCTTCACCCTGCCGGTGGGCCTGCGCCCGACCAAGCTCGTCTACATCCAGGCGGACCTGTGCAGCGTCACCAACGGGCGCTTCATCATCGAGACCGATGGCACCGTCACCGTCCAGAGCGAGTTGGCGTTCGACGCCGCCCAGTGCTTCACGTCGCTGGACGGCGCCAGCTTCGCCCGCTGAGCCTCACACCATCTGAGCAGTAGCCCGGCGAGCGGGGCGGTCCACGGACCGCCCCGCTCGTCGCGTCGGCGCCACCGCGGCACAGCCCGGCCGTGGGCCGGCGCCACCTGCGACCGTCAGCCCAGCGCCTCGCGGGCGAGGGCGTCCCAGGTGGTGGCCAGCAACCCGAGTGAGGCCAGGTCGAGGTACTCGTCGGGCCCGTAGGCCCGCGACCAGAGGGGCAGCGCCATCTTCGGGCTGAACAGGCCGAACTCGTAGGCCACCGCGCCGGCGGCACGGAAGAACGCCGCGTCCGAGCGCTCCGGTGGCAGGACGGGGACGAGCCCCGCATCGGGATAGGCCCGGCCCACGACCCTCTCGAGGGCGTCCCACAGCGGCGAGGGGTAGGGCGAAGCCGACGGGGGCACGTGCCACAGCGACTCGATCACGGGTGGCGGCTCGACGCCGGCGGCGGCCAGCACATCGGCCACCAGCCGCCTGGCGAACTCGTCGTCCTGGCCGGGCAGGGTCCGCACGTTGACGTCGACGGTCACCTCGGCGGGCAGCATCGGACCGGCACCACCGCCGCCGACGCCGGTGACGTGAATGGTCGGGCGGGTGACCGCCCGCACGTGGTGGTGCAGGTCGAAGGGCAGGCCCGCGATCACGTCGTCCATGCGCTCGGGATCGAGCAGGCCGTCGAGCACGGGCGCCCACCCCGACCGCTCGACGAAGCTCTCGAGCCACTCGTGGGCCTGCCCCGGGGCGTCGAAGCGCTCGAGGGCGGTGATCGAGGCCGCCGCCAGCCACAGCAGGGGCGGGTCGATCGGCTGGGTGGGGTGGACGGCACGCCCGCGGTGGTGGAGTCGCAGCCAGTGGGTGCCCAGGTCGGCCACCAGCACCGGGGCCCGCAGCCCCGACGGGCCCGGCGCCGGCGGGCCGCCGGGGGCCAGCACCACCCAGTCCGCGGCCACCAGGTCGGGCCGGTGCTGGTGGAGCCAGGCGGTGCCCAGCGCCGAGCGATGGTGCGAGTCGGCCACGCCCAGCAGGGTGAGCGAGCCCCGGGGGCGGAACCCGGTCGCGGCCAGCCGGCGCACGGCCACGGCCATCGCCGCTGCCGGCCCCAGCGCGTGGAGGGCGCCACGGCCGCGCAGCACACCGTCGACCACGTCACCGGCGAACGGGTCGAACGACCAGGCCGCCTCGTCCACCGGCCACACGTCGAGGGGAGCGAGGAGGACCAGACGAGGACCGCTCGGATCGTGCCCCTCGAGGCGCGCCGCGATGTTGGCTCGGCCCGGCGCCGTCTCGACGACCTCCACGTCCACCCCGCTCCCCTCGAGGAAGTCGGCGAGGGTGGCCGCGTTGCGGGCCTCGTGGCCCGAGCCCTCCCGCCAGTCGTTCACGCACCGGTTGCGCACGAGCGCCGACGCCAGCTCCGCGGCCTCGCCCTCGATGTGCGGTGCAGGGGCCATGGCCGCCAGATCGTACGTCCCACACGCGGACCCGCCCGTCCGGCGACGCGGTGCCGAATCGGCGGACGACCATCGAACCGGCTCCCGATTCGACCGCCAGGACGATCGAATCGGGAGCCAGGACGGGGGGTGCCGGACGGCCGGCGGAGGCGGCGGCGCCGACCGCGCCCGGTGGCACCCGTCGGCACCCGTTGGCGGGCACGGACCAGCTCGAAGGAGGCCTGTGTCACACTCTGGCCATGCCGCAGCGAGGCTTCGGCGAAACGGCACCGCCAGCGGCGCCGGCGCCGCTGGACATCCGGCTCCTCGGCCCGCTCGAGGTGGAGGTGCACGGACGCGCTGTGGGCCTGCCCTCCCGCAAGGAGCGAGCCCTGCTGGTGGCGCTCGCCCTCCACCCGGGTCGACCGGTCGGCCGCCACACCCTGGCCGCCGCCCTGTGGGACCACGCCCTGCCGGCGGGGTGGGCCAAGGGCCTGCAGGTGAACGTGTCGCGTGTGCGCCGCCGCCTGGGCGACGCGGGGATGGCCGACCCGGGGCAGGTGCTGGCGTTCCGCCAGGACTGCTACGTGCTCGACGTGGGCCCCGACCAGGTCGACGGGCACCGGTTCGGGGCGCTGGTGGCCGAGGCCCGCTCGCTCCTCGCCGACCAGCCGGCGCGGGCCCACACCCGCCTCGACGCCGCACTGGCCCTGTGGCGCGGCGACCCCCTGGTCGACATCGCCGACACCTCGGCCGGCCGCGGCGAGGCGGCCCGCCTGCGCGAGATGCACCACGGCGCGGTGGAGGACCGCTTCGAGGCCGACCTTGCCCTCGGCGGTCACCAGTCCACCGTCGGGCCGTTGGAGGCGGCCCTGGCCCAGGAGCCGTTGCGCGAGCGCCGGTGGGGGCAGCTGATGCTCGCCCTCTACCGCTGCGGACGCCAGGGCGACGCCCTCCGCGCCTATCAGCGGGCCCGCACCGTGCTCGGCGAGGAGCTGGGGCTCGAGCCCGGGCCCACACTGCGCCGCCTCGAGGCGGCGGTGATCGCCCAGGACCCTGCACTCGACCTGCCCCGGGCCGGTGGGCAGGGCCTCCACGAAGCGGTCGACAGCGGCCGCACCCACGCCGGCGGCGGCAGCAGCGACGGCAGTGCCGGCGACGACGGCCACGGGGGCGCCCGCGCCGGCGGCAGCAGCGACGGCAGTGCCGGCGACGACGGCCACGGGGGCGCCCGCGCCGGCGGCGCCGGCCACGGTGGTGGCAGCGCAGGCGGCGCAGACCACCGCGACACTGGCGCCGGGGGTGTCGGCCACGGGGACGCCCGCGCCGGTGGCAGCAGCGGCGGCAGTGCCGGCGACGACGGCCACGGGGGCGCCCGCGCCGGCGGCGCCGGCCAC
>CAZWMT010000037.1:0-59073 GCA_964635055.1 uncultured Microthrixaceae bacterium
GTCGGCGGGCTACTACGACGCCTACTACGGCAAGGCCCAGAAGGTCCGCACGCTGATCCTGCGCGATTTCGCGTCGGCCTACGAGCAGTTCGACCTGTTGCTGTCGCCCACGTCGCCGACCACCGCCTTCCCCCTCGGCGAGAAGACCGCCGACCCGCTCACCATGTACCTGAACGACACCTGCACCATCCCCTCCAACCTGGCCGGCCACCCCGCCATATCGGTGCCCTTCGGCACCGGTGACGACGGGCTGCCCGTCGGTGTGCAGCTGCTGGCGCCGGCCCTCGCCGAGGTGCCGATGTTCCGTGCCGCCGCCGTCCTCGAGAACGGAGCCCCATCGTGAGCGATGCCCCGAACCTGGCCGACGGCTGGGAGTTGGTGGTCGGCCTCGAGGTCCACTGCGAGTTGGCCACCGCCACCAAGCTGTTCTGCGGGTGCCCCAACCAGTTCGGGTCCGAGCCCAACACCAACGTCTGCCCCGTCTGCCTCGGGCTCCCCGGCTCGCTGCCGGTGCTGAACCGCCAGGCGGTCGACTTCGCCATGAAGCTCGGTCGGGCCCTGCAGTGCACGGTGCAGCCGTCCACGTTCGCCCGGAAGAACTACTTCTACCCGGACATGCCCAAGGACTACCAGGTCACCCAGTTCGACCAGCCCACCAACATCGACGGGTTCCTCGAGCTGCCCAACGCCAAGCGCGTGGGCATCGAGCGGGCCCACATCGAGGAGGACACCGGCAAGTCCACCCACGTCGGTGGCGGCGGGCGCATCCACGAGGCCGGGCACTCGCTCGTCGACTACAACCGCGCCGGCGTGCCCCTGGTCGAGATCGTCGGCCGGCCGGACCTCCGCTCGGGTGAGGACGCCAAGGCGTACGTGGCCGAGTTGCGGGCCATCCTGCTGGCCGTGGGCGTGTCCGACGCGAAGATGGAGGAGGGCTCCTTGCGGGTCGACGCCAACGTGTCGGTGCGACCGGTGGGCGCGGACGAGTTCGGCACCCGCTGCGAGATCAAGAACCTCAACTCGCTGCGCTCGCTGGGACGGGCGATCGACTACGAGGCCCGCCGCCAGATCGACCTCATCGAGGCCGGGGAGCGGGTGGTCCAGCAGACCCGGCACTGGGACGAGGAGGACGGGCGCACCCACACGCTCCGGTCCAAGGAGGAGGCGTACGACTACCGGTACTTCCCCGAGCCCGACCTGGTACCCGTGGTCCCCGACGCCGAGTGGCTCGATGCCGTCGAGGCGGGGGTCCCCGTCCTGCCGGCCGAGCGCCGGGCCACCGTCGCGGCAGCGGCCGGGGTGACCTCCGCCGATGCCGCGCTGGTGGTGGAGCGGTCACTCGACACGCTGGTGCTGGCCGCCATCGCCGAGGGTGCCGACCCGCTCCGTGTGCTCACCCACGCCGACAACAACCTGGCCGTCGAAGGGGCCCACACGCTCGACCCCGCCGCCCTCGCCGAGCTGGTGACCATGGAGGCCGACGGGGTGCTGACCGCCACCCAGGCCAAGGCGGTGCTCGCGGAGATGGTGGCGACGGGTGGCTCACCCGCGGCCATCGCCCGCGACAAGGGGTTCGAGGCACTGTCGGCCGACGCCCTCGGCGACGTGGTCGATGGCATCATCGCGGCCAATGCCGACCAGTGGGAGCGCTTCGTGAACGGCGACGACAAGGTGCGGGGCAAGCTCACCGGCTTCTTCGTGGGACAGGTCATGAAGGCCACTCAGGGCAACGCCGACGGCAAGGCCGTCACCGCCCTGCTCGACGCCCGTCGAGCCGGCTGAGGTGGCGTCCCGGCGCCTGGTGCGGTGGGCGGCCATCGCCATGGCCGCCCTGCTGGTCGCCGGCCTCGTGGTCGGCGTGGCCGCCAGCATCGGCGGCAGCGGTGACTCCGCCTCCACGACGACGAGCCCCAGCGCCGACGGCACCGTCCCCCGCGACGGCGACCCGGCGTTCTGCGCCGCCATCGTGGACTTCCAGAACTCGTACGGGCTCATCGCCGAGCCGGGTGCCTCGGCCGATCCCGCCCAGGTCGAGGCCGGTTGGAACACGCTGTCCGAGGCGTCGGGCCGCCTCGTCGACACCGCCCCGCAGGACATGGCCGGGATCGTCCAGCCCGTGGTGGCCGCCTTCGACCAGATGCGCATCGACGCCGATGCCGCCGGCTACGACTACGCGAGCATCGACGACCTGCCCAGCTCGGCCACCATCGACCCCGACGCCCAGATCGCCCAGAACGCGTACACCCTGCTCGTGTACGGCGAGTCGCGGTGCGCCGTGGACACCACGGCCACCACCGCCACGACGGCGGCCACCGACACCACCCCCACGACCGGGGGCTGATCCTCGCAGCCCGCCGCGGCCCAGGCGTCGCCGTGGCACGGCACGCCCCCTCGGTCGCTCGTCTCGCCGGCGGCGGGAATCGTTGCACAGGGCGCGGGCGGGGCGTGGCAACGTGGGGCGTGGACTTCGAGATCCGGCCCATCACCGAGGACGACGTCGAGGACTACTTCGTCGCACTGTCGGCCGGCTTCGGTGACACCAACCACGAGGACGACCTGGCCGACTACCGGACGGTGGCGGACTACTCCCAGTCGTTCGCGGCGCTCGACGGCGCTCGGTTCGTGGGCGGCGCCGGCGCCTACAACTTCGACATGACCCTGCCGGGTGGCGCGGTGGTACCGGTGGGCGGGGTGAGTTGTGTGTCGGTGGTGCCCACCCACCGCCGCCGGGGTGTGCTCACCGGGCTGATGGCCCGCCAACTCGATGACCTGGCCGACCGGGGCAAGCACCTGGCCGTCCTCAACGCGTCCGAGAGCCGCATCTACCGGCGCTTCGGGTACGGCCTGGCCACCAGCGCGGTGTCGGTCGAGATCGACACGCGCCACAGCGAGTATCTGGGCGACCTGCCCGACGGACGCCTGCACCTGGTGTCGCGCGACGAGGCCCTCGACGTGTTCCCGGCGGTCTACGACCGCTGGCGGACCGAGCACACCGGCTCGCTGTCGCGGAGCGAGGCCTGGTGGGCCATCATGCTCGGCTCCCGCGAGGGCTGGAAGGGCGGCGGCGATTCGTTCCGGGTCGTGCACGAGGGCGCGGACGGCACCCCCGACGGGTACGTCAGCTACCAGCCGGCCATGCGCACCGAGCACGGCAACTTCCAAGGGGTGGTGCGGGTGCGCGAGCTCGTCGGCATGACCGCCGAGGTGGAGGCCGCGCTGTGGCGCTTCTGCTTCGACCTCGACCTGGTGCGGCGGGCCCGCTCGGACATGCGCCCCGTGGACGACCCGATCCGGTGGCGCCTGGTCGAGCCCCGCCAGCTGCGGGTCCACTCGCTCACCGACGTGCTGTGGGTCCGCCTCGTGGACATCGCGGGTGCGCTGGCGGCCCGTGGGTACGAGGCCGACGGGTCGCTCACGCTCGAGGTGATCGATCCCTTCCGGCCGGCGAGCTCGGGCTCCTACCAACTCGAGGCGGCGGCCGGCGCCGGCGCCGGCGCCACCGCCACCCGGAGCGAGTCCGCGCCCGAGCTGCGCCTCGACGTGGCCGACCTGGGCGCGGCGTACCTGGGTGGCGTGTCGTTCTCGACGTTGCAGGCCGCCGGCCGCGTGGTGGAGCTGGCCGCCGGCGCCGTCGCCCGGGCCGACGCCCTCTTCCGGACCACCCGGGCCCCCTACTGCGCCACCACGTTCTGAGTCCCCACCACGCCACACCCCGGCCTCCCGTTCCGGTGGCTGGATCGTGTTGTGTGAGGGGGTGTTCGCGCCACCGGAATGGTCGGCCGTGCGTTCTGGTGGCTGGATCGTGTTGTGAGCGTTGGGTTCGAGCCACCGGAACGGTCGGTTGTTCGTTCTGGTGGCTGGGGTGTGTTGTGACGGTCGGGTTTGAGCCACCGGAATGGTCGGTCGTGCGTTCTGGTGGCTGGATCGTGTTGTGAGCGTCGGGTTCGAGCCACCGGAACGGTCGGCGCGGGGTCGCCGGTCAGCGTGTGACGGGGGCGCCGAGGACCAGCCAGCCGTCGCTGCGGTAACGCCAGCCCAGGCCGGCCAGGCGGGCCAGCATGAACAGGCCGATGGCCACCCACAGCCAGCCGATGCCGAGGCCCAGCACCAGAACGGCCGCGGCGGCGGGGACGAACACGGCCATCGCGCCCACCATGGCCCACGCAAGGAACCGCAGGTCGCCTGCGCCGATGAGCAAGCCGTCGAGCACGAAGACCGCCCCGTTCACGGGCTGCAGCACGGCCACGAACCACAGCAGGAACGCGGCGAGCGTGAGCACGGCCGGATCGTCGGTGAACAGGTCGGGTAGCCACGGTCGGAGCACCACCACGACCACGCCGGCCGCGATGCCGGCCACCACCCCCCACTCGAGCATGCGCCGGCCGGCGGCTCGGGCCGCGGCGGCGTCGCCGCCGCCGAGGCGCAGGCCGATGATCGACTGGCCGGCGATGGCGATGGCGTCGAGGGCCAGTGCCAGGAACGACCAGATCTCGAACGCGATCTGGTGGGCGGCGAGGTCGTCGGTGCCGATGCGCGCCGCCACCGCGGTGGCCACGGTCAGCGACCCCCGCAGGGCCACGGTGCGGAAGAACAGGTCCCGGCCCACCACGAGCAGCCCCTGCAGGGTGCGGGCGTGGGGGCGCAGCCCCACCTCGTGCTGGGCGACCGCCCGGTGGACCCACCACACGTACACCGACGCCGCTCCGATCTCGGCGACGGCGGTCGACGCCGCGGAGGCACCGATGCCGAACCCGAGCCCGTAGATCAAGAAGAGCTCGAAAGCCAGGTTGAACAGCGCCGACGTCACCGCGACCACCAGGGGGCCCGTGGTGTTCTGCAGGCCGCGCAGGTAGCCCGTGCCGGCGAAGGTGACGAGGGTGGCAGGGACGCCGATCAGGCTGATGCGCAGGTAGATCAAGGCGTTCTCGGCCACCAAACCCTCGGCCCCCAGCACCCGGACGAGGGGCTCAGCCATCACAGCGCCCGTGCACGCGAGGGCCACGCCGATGCCGGCAGCCAGCCACATGCCCTGCACGGCCTGGTGGGCGGCGCGACGGTGGTCGCCCGCGCCGATGAGGCGGGACACCGCGGCCGTCGTGCCGTAGGCGAGGAAGATGAAGACCGCGTAGAGCGTGGCCAGCACCGTGTTGGCGATGGCCAGGCCCGCCAGCTGGGGAGTGCCCAGGTGGCCGACGACCGCGGTGTCGGCCAGCACGTACAGCGGCTGGGCGATCAACGCCCCGAACGCCGGCAGCGCCAGTCGGACGATCTCGCGGTCGGCCCCCGTCGTCAAATTGGCTCCTCCTTCGTCGGAGCGGCTCCGCCATCCGGTTCGCCGTCGTCGCGGCTTCGCTCCGCTGCGCCACTGTGCCGGGTTCCCTCGGGCTCCTCCTTCGTCGGAGCGGCTCCGCCATCCGGTTCGCCGTCGTCGCGCGTTGGGGGACGGACATCGTGCCCCACCCGAGCCACCTCGCCGGCTGGTTGGGCCAGGGCCTTGGCCACGCGCGCCGTCAGGTGAGGCTGATGGGGCTCAGGACCGGGTCCGCGGGGGTGCCACTGAGCGCGTAGAGCGAGATCTGGTTGGCGCCGTCCACCAGGAACCATTCGGGCACCATCGTGTACCACTCGGGGGACCCGATGGCGCCGGCGTGCAGGGTCGACCAGCCGGCGACGGCACCGTTGACCACGACGGCCACCGCGCTGATGTCGGCCTCGGCGGTCCGCACGGTGCCCGACACGTACGCGGGCACCTCACCGGAGCGCCGGTCGACGTCGCGGTAGGCGACGGAGCGGTCGAGCCGGCCGCTGTGGGCCGCGCCACGCTCGACGGTGAGCTCGTCGAGATGACGACCGACCAGCCGGCCCCACGTGCCGAACCGGTAGAAGCGCAGGTCGTCGCGTGGGCCCTCGCCGGCCGGCGCGTCGTCGAGCATCCGCCGGAACCCGGTGGGCCCGTCGACCTCGACGTACGGGCCGTCGGTGGGTTGCAGGGCGTTGAGGGTCCACTCGAAGAACCTGCGGGTGCCGTCGGCGCGCGGCTCGTCGCGCAGTGCCGACTGTCCGTCGACGTCCCAGGGGATGTCGACGTCGAGGTGGTCGGCGATGGTGGGGAGGACGTCGACCGCGCTCAGCGGCCGGTCGTCGACCGCTCCCTCGGTCTGGCGGGGCGCCTTCACGAGGAAGGGCGTCCACATGATCTGGTGGTAGTTCTGCGACGAGACGCCGCGGATGGGGTTGCCGGCCATGAACGACACGCCGTGGTCGGCGGTGAGCACGATCAGGCTCTCGTCGTAGGTGCCCAGCTCCTCCATCCGGTCGAGGATGCGGCCCACCATGGCGTCGGCGTGCTGCAGTTGCAGCAGGTGGCGCTGACGGCCGGCGTCGGCCACCTGCTGGTCACGCCACCGGTAGGACGAGTCGAGGCCCTCCGCCACGAAGGGGGCGTCGTAGACGGCCCCCGACGGGGTGTGGAACCACGGCTGGTGCGGGTACAGGACGTGGAGGAAGTCCAACCGGGGCTGCGCGCCGCTCCGGCCCATCGAGTCCACGAAGTCGGCGATGGTGAGGGGGGCGTTGGGGTTCGACTGGCGCACCTGGAAGGTCACCTGGCCCTCGGAGCGGTCGAGCGACACGTGCCGCTGCCACACGTCGGTGGCGTCGTCGAGCAGGCCGCCCAGCGTCCCGCTGCCCGAGCCACCGCCCTGCTGGGGACAGACCGTCGTCGGGCACAGCCTCGTGACGCCCTCCCACACGTTCTCGTGGTAGGTGGCGCCCAGCAGGGTGAACAGGTTGTCGGGGTACTCGTTGCTGTCGGGCAGTGCGTCGGGGTCGGTGGGGTAGTCCCCGGTGAGGATGGCGGGCACCGCCTCGGGGGTGGACGGGGCCACACTCGACTCGTTGCGGTACCAGGTGGCGTCGCCCGCGAGCCGCGCCAGGTTGGGGAACTGGGCGGGGTCGATCCGGTTCCGGCGGTCGAGCAGTGACACCAGCGGGAACTCGTCGAGAACGATCATCATCACGGGCGCGGGCCGGCCCACCGCGACACCGTCCGCCGCGGCGGCGGCGCCGTCGCGCGACAGGACGATGTCGGTGACCGGCGACGCGAACAGGAAGGCGAGCCCGAGCGCCACGGGGAACAGCGCCAGGTAGCGCAGCCACAGGCGGACCGCGGGCCACCGCCAGAAGCTCACCGCGGCCACGACCAGGGCGACGAGGGCGCCGACGACGAGCAGCACCGGCCCCCATGACGTGCGGTCGCGCAGCGCGCCCAGGACCACCACCGCGGCCGCACCGGACAGCAGGGTCAGGTGCACGACGCGCCGGACCCGTCGGCCGAGGATCGAGAACAGCACCTCGAACAGCAGCAGCACGAGCGACGGCAGGAACACCACCGCGGCCACGAAGCCCACGATGTCGAGGGCGTCGGCGTGGCGCAGGACGAACACGTCGGCGCCTTTGCGGAACGACGACAGCACGGGTTCGGCCACACCCAGCCCGGTGACGCCCAGGAACTCGAGGAACGACCGTCCCGTCTCCCGCCACCACGACGGCGGTGCCGGGCGGTCAGCGGTCGCGGGCATGGCTCGCCAAGCGTAAGGCGGATTCGGCGGCACTCGGACGCGGTCGCGTTCCCGGCTCCGGAGGTCGATCGCGGCATGGGGCAGTCGCGGTCGAGCGGGGGACGGGCGGGCCCGGGTCTACGCTGCGCAGCGGAGCGGAGCAGCTCCGCCGATGTTCCGGATCCCGAAGGGGCTCCGACGAAGGCCGGTCTACGCTGCGCAGCGGAGCCGAGCAGCTCCGCCGATGTACCGGATCCCGAAGGGGCTCCGACGAAGGAGGAGCAGGTCACATGGACATGAAGCCGCGTTCGCGTGAGGTCACCGACGGGTTCGAGCGGGCGCCGGCGCGGGCCATGCTGCGGGCGGTCGGCATGACCGACGACGACTGGGAGAAGCCCCAGGTGGGCGTGGCGTCGTCGTGGAACGAGGTCACCCCCTGCAACCTGCCCCTCGACCGTCTGGCCAAGCGCTCCAAGGAAGGGGTGCGGGCGGCCGGCGGCTTCCCCCTCGAATTCACCACCATCGCCGTGAGCGACGGCATCTCCATGGGCCACGAGGGCATGCGGGCATCGCTGGTCAGCCGGGAGGTCATCGCCGACTCCGTCGAGACGGTCATGCACGCCGAGCGCCTCGACGCCATGGTCACCTTCGCCGGCTGCGACAAGTCGCTGCCCGGCATGTTGATGGCCGCGGCCCGGATCAACGTGCCGTCGGTGTTCCTCTACGGCGGGTCGATCCTGCCCGGCCAGCGCAACGGCGAGGCCCTCGACATCGTCAGCGTCTTCGAGGCCGTGGGCGCCTGCGCCGCCGGCACGCTCACCGAGAACGAGCTCGGCGAGATCGAGATGCAGGCCTGCCCCACCGAGGGCAGCTGCGCCGGCATGTTCACCGCCAACACGATGGCGTCGGTGGCCGAGGCCATCGGCATGTCGCTGCCCGGCAGCTCGGCGGCGCCTGCGGTCGACCGCCGCCGGGACGACTTCGCCTACGCCAGCGGCCAGGCGGTCGTCCATCTGCTCGAGCTGGGGCTCCGGCCCCGCCAGATCATGACCAAGGAGGCCTTCGAGAACGCCATCGCCGTGGTGATGGCCCTCGGCGGCTCCACCAACGCCGTGCTGCACCTGCTCGCCATCGCCTACGAGGCCGAGGTCGACCTCGCCCTCGAGGACTTCAACAAGGTGGCGGCCCGCGTCCCCCACATCGCCGACACCAAGCCCCACGGCAAGTACCACATGAGCGACCTCGACCGCATCGGCGGCGTGCCCGTGGTCATGCGCGAGTTGCTGGACGCGGGCCTGCTCCACGGCGACTGCCTCACCGTGACGGGCAGGACCGTCGCCGAGAACCTCGCCGCCATCGACCCGCCCAAGCCCGACGGCTCGGTGGTGCACCCGCTGACCCAGCCCATCCACGAGATCGGTGGCATCGCGGTGCTGCGGGGCTCGCTGGCTCCCAACGGCGCCGTGTTGAAGGTGGCGGGCATCGACTTCGACCACTTCGAGGGCCCGGCCCGCGTCTTCGACGGCGAGGAGGCGGCCATGGAGTGCATCCTCGCCGGCGGCATCAACCCCGGCGACATCGTCGTCATCCGCTACGAGGGCCCCAAGGGCGGCCCCGGCATGCGCGAGATGCTGGCCGTCACCGGCGCCATGAAGGGCGCCGGCCGCGGCGGCGACTGCGCCCTCATCACCGACGGGCGCTTCTCGGGCGGGACTCACGGCTTCTGCATCGGCCACGTGGCCCCCGAGGCCGTCGACGGCGGCCCCATCGCCTTCATCAACGAAGGCGACCGCATCACCATCGACGTGAAGAACCACACCATCGAACTCGACGTCGACGAGGCCACCCTGGCCGGCCGCCGCGAGGAGTGGAAGCTCCCCGAGCCCCGCTACACCAAGGGCGTCCTGGCCAAGTACGCCAAGCTCGCTCAGGGCGCCGAGAAGGGCGCCATCACCAGCGCGGACTGACCGCGGCGGTTGAACGGCAAAGGCGGCTTTGAAGGCGGCGCTGCACCACTGGCAGTAAGCCCCTCGGGGCGCACCACCCCGCGTGGCCGAATGTCGACCACAAGTCGTGATACCCGTGCATTGGAGGGAATGGCTCCCGTATGCGGGGGCTATTCCCTCCAACGAAGGGGCTCACGGCACGTTTGACCACGGGGCGTGAGATCTGGGGCGACTCGGCAGCCACCCCGCCTCCCCGTCTTCGCGCCGTTGCCTTTCAGGGCTGTGCGGCCAGCCAGCGGTCGTAGCGGGCGGGGTCGGACCAGGCGCCGGTGGCGGCGTCGAAGACCGCGGCCTCGTCGGCCATCCAGTCGTGGCGGCCGGCCCGAACGTGGGTGGACGAGACCTCGTGGAAGTCGACGTGCACCTCGAGCCGGTGCTCGGGCGGGGCCAGCCACGGCGGTCGGTCGACCACCGCGACCGTGGGCAGGGCGGCGACGGCCTGGTCCCGCGCGGTCGCCGACCCGCCGTAGAACTGGGGGTCGTGGAGCTGCTCCCACTTGTCGGCGCCCATCACCAACACGTCGTAGCCCTCGGCCAGATCGACCAACAGCTGCTCGTCCCGCAGCGCCACCCCGAGCCACGCGCGCGACGCGGCGGCCTGCTCGAGCACCTCCAGTCGGTGCACCAGCAGCGGCCGCTCGATCTCGCCCTTGGCCAGCGCCACCCGCGACACGACCAGGTCGAGGCGGTCCAGCCCGTAGGCCGCGACCGCCGCCTCGGCCACCGCCAGGTGCGCCACCGTCAGCGGGTTGAACGACCCCGGGTAGCAGCCGGTCCGGGTCAGTTCGCCGCCTACGAGGACTGCGTGGGCAGCCGGGGCGCCAGCCAGGCGATGAAGTCGGAGGTGCTGCGCGTCTGCAGGTAGATGCGCCCCGGTCCGGTGAGCGAGCAGACCAGGCCCTCGCCGCCGAGCAGGGTCTGCTTCCAGCCGCCGCCCGCCTTCGAGACCTGGTACGTGACGCCCTCGGACCAGCCCACCATGTGCCCGGTGTCGACCACGTAGGACTGCCCCGGAGCGAGGTCGATGGCGTGGATGGCCCCGTAGGCCGACACCAACAGATCACCGGTGCCCGCCACCTTCAACACCACCAGGCCCCCACTGCTGAACATCGTCTTGGTGCCGCCCCACGAGCTGTCGACCTCGATGCCCATGCCCGAGGCCAGGTAGGCCCCCGACTGCAGGTACACGGTCTGGCCCGACAGGGGCCAGTGGGCGATGTCGCCCGGCAGGGGAGCAGCGAGACCGATCTGGTCGCCGGGCTGGGTGGCGGTGAACGTGTTCATGAAGACGACTCTCCGCCCACCGCCCGCTTGAGGCCCTTCATGATCCCGCCCTGGGTCGACGTCTGCATCTGGAGCCCGGCGCTGTGGCTGACCATGGCCCCGCCCTCGGCCCGGATGGACTCGCCCTGGTCGAGGTTGACGAACGCGATCGCGAACGCCGGGTCGTACTTGATCTCGATCTGCACGGTGGGCTCCTGACGGGCGATCGGCGGGGTTCGGTACGCGCAGGATAGGGCCGGCGCCGTTCGTGGCCGACGTGCGCCGCCCAGGCATGCGCCGGACCGTCCCGTCCGCCCGACGCTGAACGCTCCAGTCACGCTGCTCTCGGGCCGACGAAAGACCGGAGCGGTACGGTTGGCGCCGGCCTGGGGGCGGGGAGGAGGAACGAGGTCACGCGAGCGGGCCAGCAGGTGCGGACGGGGAGCATCCCCCGTGTTCGGCGCGTGGTCGCCGTGGCGATCACGCTGTTGACCGCCGCGCTCGTGAGTCCGATCGTGGGTGCCGTCGGGAGCGCCGCCGCGGCCGACTGCTCGACCGCCGGGGGGTCGACCGGGCTGACCGGGACCGTCCGGGACCGCGTGTCCGGTGAGGGCGTACCGAACGCATTGGTCGCGGTCCTCCGGGCGGAGGACTTCACGGTGGTGGCCGGGGTGCAGGCCGACGACGAGGCGGGGTACACCGCGTCCGTGCCGCCCGGCACGTACTTCCTCTACGTGATCGACCCGTCCGGCGAGCACCAACCACGGCTGCTGGGCACGCCGTCCGGCGTCACCGTGAACGCGGGCGCGTCGGTCGTGGTCGACGCCGAATTGGTCCCGAGCCGCGGCGGGATCGCCGGCACCGTCACCGACGCGGCGACCGGGGAACCGGTGGATGGGGTCTGGGCCGTGGCGCTGGACGGCGTGAGCGGTGCACCCGAGCGGGTGGCGCTCGCCGACGCCGAGGGTCGCTTCGCCGTGTCCTCGTTGCGGCCGGGAACGCACCGGGTGGTGTACGTCGATCCTGCCGGGCGACACCGACCGGTGTTCTCAGGTGGGGCCACCGACCCCGCGGGCGCGGTGGGGGTGGCGGTGACCGCGGGGAGCACGAGCACGTCGGATGTCTCGCTCCCGCCGCAGTCGCACGCTCCCGGGACCGAGACGCTGCACGGCACGGTGACGGGGGACACGGGCGTGGGCCGGGCCGGGTCGCTCGTGATCGCGCTTCGATCGTCGGATTTCTCCCTGGCGGGCGGGACGCAGACCGACGAGCAGGGTCGGTACCGGCTCGACCTGCCCTCCGGCGCCTACAAGGTCGGGTTCCTCGACCCCACCGGGGTGTTCCCCATGCAGTGGCACGACGGGCAGCCCTACGCCTCGCTGGGGACGGCGGCCGACGTCGAGGTGCCGGCAACGGTGGACGCCGTCCCGGCCACCGGGACCGGCGCGATCGGGGGCACGATCATCGACGACCCGAGCGGCGCGCCGCTGCCCTGCGTGTGGGTCGTGGCCATCGACGCGACGGGGACCGTCGCCGGTGTGGCCACCACCGGCGACGACGGTCGTTACCTGCTCCCCGGCCTGGCCGCCGGCACCTACCGGCTGGCGATGGTCGATCCGAGCGGCGGGCGGGTCCAGGAGTACTGGCAGGACAGCCTCACCTTCGCAGGCGCGGACGTGCTCTCGGTCGGAGCCGGGGCGACGGCCACCGCGGACGGCGACCTGACGTCGGCGACCCCGTTCGGCAACCCGACGCAGTGGGTGGCCCGCCAGTTCACCGAGCTCCTCGGCCGCGCGCCGACGCCTGCCGAGTGGGCGACGTGGACCGACTACTACGGCTCGCAGCCCGCCTGCACGGTCGCCGGCCTGCTCACGTTGCCGATGTACCTCACGGGACTCACGAGCCCGCCGGTCCCGGGGCTCGACCCGGGCGCCTCGACCGAGTTCGACGTGCTGTACCCGGTCGGCACGCCCCTCGACCGCGCGCTGCGGGCGGCGACGGTCATCCGCGCCGCGCTCGGGCACGATCCGAACGACAACGACTGGACCAACTGGATCCGACCGTATGTGGAGGGCACGACCACCTGGTCGGACACGGTGAACGGCGCGTACGCGTCCATCGTGGCGCTCGTCGGGACCGAGCACTTCTGCGGGTTGGACGCACCCGCCTACGAGTACCGGTTCGTGCGGGCGCGAGATCTGCGGGCCAAGGTGTCCGCCCTCTACCCGGACCACACGCCGCCGCTCCTCCCGTCCCGCACCCAGGCGCAGTTGACGGCCGACCTCCAGGCGGCGGCCGCCGGGTCCACCCCCGAGGCGCGCACCGTGTTCCTGCGCGCGGGCGAGGTGGTGCGGGTCGGCGGGCCGGCGAACGCCAACCAGCAGCTGGTGATCCCGCCCGGGGTGACCCTCGCGACCGAGGGTGCCCCGCCCTGGGAAGAGCCTGCCGGCGGGTCGCCCGTGGGCCTGGCCTACGCCCGAATGGGCCGGATCGTCGCCGATACCTTCGTGTGGACGCCCGGGGTCCGCACCGGCCTCGTCTGCGCCGGCACCGACTGCCACGACACGGGCATGGTCAGCCTCGGGCCCGGCGCCCACCTTCGCTCGGTCTGGGTCGACGGGCACGGCATGTCCGACACGAACCACCGGATGGCCCTCGTCCAGACCAACGGCAGCGGCGAGGAGACCGGCGCCACGCCGTACGAGGACGGCACGAGCGTGGTGGCGTCCCGGCTCAGCGATCCGTCCCGTGACGGGGTCGGCCTGCGGCTCGCGGGCGCCTCGACCGGCACCCCGTGCGTCAACGAGCGGGTGCTGGGCAACCTCGTCACCGGCTACGCCTCCCGCCACGAATTCGACCAGCGGGGGCAGGCCGCGTGGGTGGATGGCATCACGATCTCGTGCGAGGACGCCGTCGTGGTCGCCAACGGCATCGTCGACGTCACCGACCTGGGCATCGTGGTCCAGGGGTCGGTGGACCGCGACGACACGGTCACCACGCAGCGGTCCGACGTGCGCTCGAACACCGTCTTGAGCGCGGGCCTCGATGCTCACGTCGCCCTGGCCGCCGACGCGATGGGCGTGTGCCACGCGATGCCGGTCACGGATCCGGGTGGCAACGTCGTGCCCGGCGCCGTGGTGCCGTGCCTCGACTCCGACACCCCCCGGGACTTCACCGGATCACGGGTGCGGGACAACCGGTTCTTCACCGGGTCGCGAACCAGCTTCGACGTCGGGGTGATGGTCGGTGGCGGCGCCCTGTGGGGCGACCACCGCGCCCCGAACCTGGGGCCCGACGACGACCACCCCGGAGCGCTCGGCGTGGCGGTGACGGGCAACACCACGGGCGGGGTGCCGACTCGGGTCAACGTCGGGATCGACGTGCACGACATGACCCATGCCACGGTGGTGGGGAACACGTCAGCGTTCCGCCTGGTCGACGGCAACCCGGGCATCACCTGGGGGCGCTGCCCTGAGGCGCAGCTGCTGGCCGGCGAGTCCGAGGCGGCGACGCTCACCACCGACGTCGAGTTCTCGACCGACGACCGCTCGCGGGGATGCGTCTTCGGCGAGCCGCCGGCGGAGGGTCTCGAGCGCCTGGAGGTCACCGAGGACGGCTTCGTCGGCGCGACCACCGGCTCACCGATGCGGTTCTGGGGCGGCGACCTCGACGTCCAGCCCGACATCGAGGTGATGGTCGCCGATTTCCGTGAGGTGCGGCGGATGGGCGTCAACGTGATCCGCCTGTTGCTCGAGACCGAGGACTACCTGGTGGCCCCCGCCTGCGAGGGCTGCGACCCCACCGTCGACACGGACGCGGTCGACCACCTGGGCGACGTCGCCGCGGCCGCGTTCGAGTCCGGGCTGTACCTCGACATCACCGGCAACGGCATCGCTCGGCACCACCACAACGGCAGCTGGTTCGACGACCTGGACGCCTCACCCGGCGCCGAGCAACGGCGTTGGGCCGCGCAGGAGCAGTTCTGGGTGGCAGTGGCCACGGAGTTGGCGCCGTACCCGTCGATCGCCTGGTACGACCTCATCAACGAGCCGACCCTGCCGGCGGTGGGCCCGCCGGCCACGTCGTGGTGCTTCGTCGAGGACAAGCCCGCCGACGAGCCGTGTTGGAACCCCAACGTGGTCAAGTCGATGATGGATCCCGACGAGCCGAGCCTGCCGCGCAACGGCGACGAGGTGGCGCAGTCGTGGACCACCCGCATGCGCGACGCGATCAAGGTCCTGGCCGGCGACACCACCCATCCGGTGTCGGTGGGCCAGATCTCGTTCTGCGGCGGTCCCCTCAACCGGGCCAGCCAGCAGCTGGCGGACTTCGACTCCCTGCACATGTACCCCCAGAACGGCACCGTCTCCACCTCCATCGACAAGGTGAGGAACTGCAAGCAGCCCGGGCGACCCCTCGTGATCGAGGAGACCTACCTTTCGTTGAGGGTGGCCGAGTCGACCATGGAGCAGTTCCTCGACGGCACCGAGGCGTACACCGCCGGCTACCTGGGCCACTTGCAGGGCCGTACGGCCACGGAGCTGCTCGGATGGATGGACGCGTACCCGACCGACCCCGACTGGTGGACCTGGCTGACCTGGTACCGCTGGCACAGCTTCAGCCTCCGTCAGGCGGTGCTCCGCAACCCCACCGGCCCCGGGGTGATGCCGGGCTGAAGGAAGGGGGTTGTCAGATCGACGGAGTCGTGCCATCCTCGGGTGCGATGTCTCGGCCCTCGACCCTCCTCGTAATCACCTAGCGCACGCCGACCCGCCTCCGCGTGCGCTCATCCGGCTCCCCTCACGGGGGGCCGTTGTCGTTTTCGGTGCCCCGGCACCTCCGCCCACCACGTTCCCGCCCACCGCCCGAGCACTTTCCCGCCCACCGCCCGACCTGATAGGAACCGACCGCCATGATTGCCGAAGGTCAACCCACCAACGGTGGGAAAGCACTGATCCAGAGCCTCGAGATGGAAGGGGTCGAGGCCATGTTCGGCCTCCCCGGCGGCGCCATCCTGCCGGTGTACGACCCGATCATCGACTCACCGATCCGCCACATCCTGGTGCGTCACGAGCAGGGGGCCGGGCACATGGCCGAGGGCTACGCCCACGCCACCGGGCGGCCCGGCGTGGCCATGGTCACCAGCGGCCCCGGCGCCACCAACATCGTCACCCCGCTGTGCGACGCCTACATGGACTCGGTGCCCATGGTGGTCATCACCGGCCAGGTGCCGCTGCCGGCCATCGGCAGCGACGCCTTCCAGGAGTGCGACACCACCGGCATCACGATGTCGGTCACCAAGCACAACTTCCTGGTCACCAGTGCGGCCGACATCCCCCGCACGATCCGCGAGGCCTTCCACATCGCCACCACGGGCCGGCCGGGGCCGGTGCTGGTCGACATCCCCAAGGACATCGTCGACCCCAACAACCCGGCCTCCGCGCTCGACTGGTACTGGCCCGACTCGGTCGACCTGCCCGGCTACAAGCCCAACACCCGCGGTCATCCGAAGATGATCAAGGCCGCGGCCGAGATGATCTGTCGGTCCGAGCGGCCCGTGATCTACGCCGGTGGCGGCATCCTGAAGGCGCGCGCGGCCGAGGCCCTGCGGGCGCTGGCCGAGCTCACCGGCATCCCGGTGGTCACCACGCTGATGGCCCGGGGGGCGTTCCCCGACGACCACGAGCTGTGCCTGGGCATGCCCGGGATGCACGGCAACTACACCGCGGTCACCTCGATGCAGGAGTCCGACCTGCTCATCGCCCTCGGCAGCCGCTTCGACGATCGGGTGACGGGCAAGGTGCCCGACTTCGCCCCCGAGGCGAAGGTCATCCACGTCGACATCGACCCCGCCGAGCTGGGCAAGGTCCGCCGGCCCGACGTCCCGATCGTGGGGGACTGCCGGCTGGTCATCGAGGAGCTGGTCAAGGCGGTCGAGGCCCTCGGTGGTGCCGGCGCGCAGCCTGATCGCACGCCGTGGCGCAGCCGGATCAGCGGCTGGCAGGAGAAGTACCCCCTCACCTACGAGCAGTCCGAGCAGGGCGACGGCCTGAAGCCGCAGTACGTGCTCGAGACGCTCCGCGACAACACCCCGGACGACACGATCGTCGCCTCGGGCGTGGGCCAGCACCAGATGTGGACCAGCCAGCACTGGACGTTCAACCACCCCTACACCTGGGTGAACTCCGGCGGCCTGGGCACGATGGGCTTCTCGGTGCCCGCCGCCATCGGTGCCAAGGTGGGTCGGCCCGACCGCATGGTGTGGGCCATCGACGGCGACGGCTGCTTCCAGATGACCGCGCAGGAGCTGGTCACCGCCGCGGCCGAGCGGATCCCGATCAAGGTGGCCATCCTCAACAACGCCTACCTGGGCATGGTGCGCCAGTGGCAGGAGATGTTCTACGAGGAGCGCTACTCCGAGGTGTACCTGTCGCCCGACCTGCCCGACTACAAGCTGTGGGCCGAGGCCATGGGCTGCGAGGGCATGCGGGTGGAAGACCCCGAGGACGTGCTGCCCGCCATCCAGAAGGCCAACGAGATCGACGACCGGCCCGTGGTCATCGACTTCCGCACCGACCACCGCGAGAAGGTGTATCCGATGGTCCCGGCCGGCCAGTCCAACAGCAACATCGTGGTCGACCCGTCGCAAGGGGAGGGGGGCCACTGATGCCGACCGCCACCGCGCACCCCACCAGCCCCCATCACACCCTGTCGGTGCTCGTCGAGAACAAGGCCGGTGTGCTCACGCGCATCGCGTCGCTGTTCGCCCGTCGGGGGTTCAACATCTACTCGCTCGCGGTCGCACCCACCGAGGACGACCAGTTCAGCCGCATCACCATCGTGGTCGACGTCGAGTCGGCCCCGCTCGAGCAGATCACCAAGCAGCTGTTCAAGCTGATCAACGTGATCAAGATCACCGAGCTCCACCCCGACCAGGCCGTGGAGCGCGAGCTGCTCATCGCCACGGTGCGCGCCACCCCCGACGTCCGGGGCCAGGTGATCCAGTTGGTCGACGTGTTCTCCGGTCGCATCCTCGATGTGGGCCACGAGGACCTCACCGTGTCGCTGGACGAGTCGCCCGCCAAGGTGGACGACTTCGAGGAGCTCCTGCGACCCTATGGGATCGTGGAGCTGCAGCGCACCGGTCGGGTGGCCTTGCCGAAGATCGAGCGTCCCGCCCGTCTGCGGGGCGTCCGCCGTGCTTCCTGATCCGACACCACCCGCGACCTGACCTCACGTCGACCGGCGTTCCGACCGGTCACCCACCTCGCAATCCCCCCGAAAGGACCCCTGATGGCCAACGTCTACTACGAGAAGGACGCCGACCGGTCGTACATCGCCGACCGCAAGGTGGCGATCCTCGGCTACGGCTCGCAGGGCCACGCCCACGCCCTGAACCTCAAGGACTCGGGCATCGACGTCCGCGTCGGCCTGCGCGAGGGGTCGTCCTCGAAGGCCAAGGCCGAGAACGCCGGCCTCAAGGTGCTCTCCACCGCCGAGGCCTGCGCCGAGGCCGACCTGATCATGGTCCTGCTGCCCGACACCGAGCAGCGCGACGTGTACGAGAAGGACATCGAGCCCAACCTGAGCAACGGCGATGCGCTGTTCTTCGCCCATGGGTTCAACATCCGCTTCGAGCAGATCACGCCGCCCGAGTGGGTGGACGTGGCCATGGTGGCGCCCAAGGGCCCCGGCCACCTGGTGCGCCGCACCTACACCGAGGGTGGCGGTGTGCCCTGTCTCATCGCCGTGGCCCAGGACGCGTCCGGCCACGCCCGTGACCTCGCCCTCGCGTACGCCGACGCCATCGGAGGCACTCGGGCCGGAGTGCTCGACACCACCTTCGAGGAGGAGACCGAGACCGACCTCTTCGGCGAGCAGGTCGTGCTCTGTGGTGGCCTCACCTCGCTGGTCCAGGCCGGCTTCGAGACCCTGGTCGAGGCGGGGTACCAGCCCGAGTCCGCCTACTTCGAGTGCCTGCACGAGGTGAAGCTGATCGTCGACCTGATGTACGAGCAGGGCATCGCCGGCATGCGCTACTCCATCTCCGACACCGCCGAGTACGGCGACCTCACCCGGGGCTCGCGCATCATCACCCCGCAGGTGAAGGCCGAGATGCGCAAGATCCTCGACGAGATCCAGAGCGGCCAGTTCGCCGACGAGTGGATCGCCGAGAGCCGTGGAGGCCGGAAGAACTTCGAGGAGCTCCGCGAGGCCGACCGCGAGCACCAGATCGAGAAGGTGGGCACCGACCTCCGCGGCATGATGCCCTGGATCTCGGCGGGCAAGCAGTCGGTGCAGGACGCGTCGGGCGGCGACTGACCGTCTTGCTCCAGGGGTGAGCAGGGACGAACATGCAGCGTGACGTCGGCCGGAGTTGCAGCGCCCACCGGCCGGGGTCCGCTCGTCCCTGCGAGCCGCACCGGCACGCGCGTGGTCCTCGGGATCGTGGCGGTGATCGTCGTGGCCGGGGCCCTGACCCATCTGGTGTCCGACGGGTCGGCGACGCCTGAACGGGTACGGGACCAGGCGGCCGCCGCCGCGATCGGTGCGGGCGAGGACGCCTCGCTCTCACCCGGCGACGAGCTGTCCGGCGAGTGGCAGGACCTCCGGGGGGTGTGGGAGCACGGTGAGGCCACGACCCGGGTCGTGGCGTTGCGCACGGGCCAGATCGGCGTCACCGCCATCGAGGCGGGGGCCGACGGTCGCATCGGCGTCACCCTGGATCCCCTTCGCGACACGGCCGGGTTGGCCTTCCGCGTGGCCGATGCCGACAACTTCTGGTCGGTCGTCCCGTCGGCGATCGTGCGGTCGTGGGTGCTGGTGCGGGTGGTGGACGGCCGGGTCCGTGCGGTCGCCGCGACGCCTGCCCTGTTCGGCCCCGTCGCCAGGGTCGAGGTCCGGCTGCGGGGCCGGACGATCGACGTCTGGTTGAACGGGCGCTACATCATGGGTGCCCTCGACGGGCACCTGCAGCATCAATCACTGGCCGGCATGGCCGTGCGCGGGCAGGGGAGCCGCGGGGCGGGCTGGACCGACTTCACCGTGGCCACCGATGTCTGAGGCCACCGCGACCCCGGCGGGCGACCTGCAGGTCGACGGCGCCGACGACGTGCCGACCGGTGGCGTGGCGGCCGGTGACGTGCCGGTCGATGACTTGGCGGGCGAGGGTGCCGACCAGCAACGGCCCGGCGGCGGCCGCGGTCGTGCCCTGGCGCGACGAGCGGCGGCGCTGGGTGCGTTCCGAGTCGGCGTCGCCGTGGCGGCGGTGCTCGGCGCGGTGCTGCGGGCCGCAGTCGTGGCGAACCGCCGCGCGTGTGCGGCGGGTGCCGACGCGGCCCCCGACTGCTTCAGCGGGTTCAACGACGCCAGCTTCTACCACGACCAGGCCAACCTGATGGCCCACGGCCACTGGTTCCAGCTCACGAACCTCACCCCCGAGGGCCCGGCCGTCCTGCCGACCGCCCTGCACCCACCGCTGTACTCGCTGTACCTCAGCGTGTTCTCCCGCTTCGGAGTCACCGGCTGGGACGGTCACCGGCTCGCGACGATTCCCGTCGGGGTGGCGACGATCGTGGTGATCGCCCTGCTGGCCCGGCGGGTCGGGGGTGAGCGGGCGGGCATCCTGGCGGCGTTCTTCACCGCGTGCTACCCGCTGTTCTGGATCCACGACACCATCGTCATGTCCGAGTCGTTGTTCGCCCTCCTGGTGGCGCTCGTCGCGCTCACGGCCTACCGGTTGTGGGACGGCCCCGGCGTGGCCCGCAGCCTGTGGGTCGGGGGCCTCATCGGGTTGGCGGCGCTCACCCGTGCCGAGGGGATGTTGTTGCTCGTGCTGGTGTTGGCGCCGATCACGCTGGGTCGACCGGACGTGGCGCTGAGGGAGCGCATCCGCAACGCGGTCCTGGGGCTCGTCGCGGCCGGCCTCGTGCTCGCCCCGTGGACGATCTACAACGCGGTTCGCTTCGAGGAGCCCTTGATGGGCGCCACCGGACGGGTGTTCCAGCAGGCGCAGTGCGACCCCACCTACTACGGCGAGCTCACCGGGTACTGGTCCATCTGCACCGCGTCGGGCGTCCCGCCGGGCTCCGACGAGTCACAGGTCGACCCGATCCTGTTCGACGAGGCGAGCGCCTACCTGCGCGACAACCTGGGACGCCTCCCGGTCGTCGTGCTGGCACGGGAGGGCCGGCTGACGTACCTGTTCCGCGCCGACCAGCAGGTGCAGCTGAACCAGGCCTTCGAGAACCGGGGCAGGACCGCGTCCGTGCTCGAGCGATGGGCCTTCTACGGCGTCGCGGTGCTCGGCATCGCCGGGCTGTTCCTGCTCTGGCGCCGGCGGATCCCCATGAGCCCCCTGCTCGGGCTGGTCGGTGTCAGCGTGCTGGCCACCTCGTTCCTGGCGTCCGGGGTCACCCGCTACCGCGCGCCCGCCGATGTCGCCCTGGTGGTGGGGGCGGCGGTCGCGATCGGCGCGCTGCTCCGCTGGAACGAGCGGCGGCGAGCCGCTGGGCGTCACGGGGCCCGGGTGGAGGCCGGCGAGTGATGCCTGTCGGCGTGATGCACGGGTTGAGCCTGATCATCACAGGCCGCCGCCGGTCACATCGACTGCGAAACGTCGTCGTGGTGAGCGGGGAGGGGCCCGGGCGGTGAGCGCCGTCATCGACAGCAGCGCCGACATTGCCGTGCCCGAGCTCGGTCAGGTGGTCCGGTGCCGGGATCGCAGTGGACCGTCGGCGCGGGATCAGGGCTCGGCGCCGTAGGCCTCGTAGGCGCGCCCGGCCGCGGCGGCGGCGCCCTGCGCCGTGGTCCACTGGTAGGGGCTGATTCCGCCCGGTTCCCAGGGGCCGACGCTGCCCGCTGCGATCGCCTCGGGTGCCTTGGGAACGATGCCGAAGGCCTCGCGGAGCTCCTCGACGGGCCGGTCGGCGTGGGCGAACAAGTCGACCGCGAGCAGGTCCACGTCGGGCTGCCCCTCGGGCCCGTGGCTCAGCGCGCCACGGCGGAGGGCGTCGGCGAGCCGGACGGCCATTCCCGCCTGGGAGAGCTGGCCGGGGAACGACTCGAACAGGCCGGCGCCGGTGGCCAGGTAGCCCGTCTCGAAGAGGCTCACCACCATGGCCAGCAGCGAGAAGCCCTTGGGGTCGTCGTTGGCCCGGGCGATGAAGGCGAAGACCTCGAGCTCGGACTCGACCCGGGTGCCGTAGTCGGCGACCACGTGGACGAAGTCGTGCTGGGCCAGCAGCGGCGGCGCCGAGCCCGGTGAGCCCGGGAAGGCGAAGCCACGGGCCCGGTAGAACTCCCACATGCGGCGGCCGAGGGTGCCGGCGGGCAGGAGCTCGAAGGCGGCCCAGCGCTCGGCCAGGGCGGCGTCGGCCACCGACTGCTGCCAGGCGTCGTGCAGCTCGCTGCTCGAGTGCAGCGCCGACGCCCGCTCGGGCGCCCAGTCGGACGTGTAGCCGTTGCGCTGGAAGTCGACGGCGGCGAGGCCGAGCTGGCCCGAGGCGAAGCGGCGGGCGACCGCGAGCATCCCGTCGTCGACCGACAGCTCGTCGGCGTAGGCCTCGACGCGGTCGGCGACCGCCGGTGGCAGCGGCCGCAGCACCAGCGCCCCGAGGATCATCATCTGCAGGATCCGGGTCCGGAAGGCCTCGTCCCGGTCGGCGAGGACCGCGCCGAGCCCGGCCGGGTCGACGGGGCCGTCGACCGTGCGGGTGACGTCGTGCCCGGTCATCGAAGCGAAGGCCGCCTCGATCAGCAGCTGCTGGAGCTCGGTCGGGCCGTCCCCCGGGTCGATGGCGGTGAGGGTGGCGTCGAGGCAGGCCTGGGCCTCGGCCCGGTCGGGCGGGCCGAGGCGGGCGGTGCCCGGCGCCGGCAGCGGGGTGGTCACGACGATGCGCCCACCCGGTCGGGACCGCCGAGGACCGCGAACCCGAAGTCGCGACCCCAGCCCGTGCGCATGAGGTGGATCCAGAGGCGGGCGTGGTCCTCCACGAGCGGGACGGCCTCGGGCCCGCCGAGGGAGATGGCGTCGAAGCCCATCGCCCGGGCGAGGGGAAGCACGACCTCGACCCCGGCGGGGTCGCCGGCGATCGGCAGGAACGCCGGGGTGCCGCCGATGCCGCCGGTGGTGAGGTGCTCGGCACCGATGGTGTTGAACGCCTTCACCACGGCGACGCCCTCGGGGACGAGCGCCCGGGTGTGGGCCCCCATGGTCGGGTGCCCGTCGGGCGGCGGGGCGCCGACCGCGTTGGTGGCGTCGACCACCACCGTCGGGGGCGCGAGGGCCAGGCCGGCGAGCGCGTCGGCCACCGCCGCGGCGGGGACCGCGAGCGCGACGAGGTCCGCACCATCGGCCGCCACCGACGGGACGGCCCGGTTCGGGAGGTCGGCGTGGCGGGGGTCGTCCGGGTCGCGGACGCCGACGGTGACGTCGTGGCCCAGGGCGGTGGTGGCGGTGGCGAGGCCCCGGCCGACCGAGCCCGCTCCGATAACGGCGATGCGCATGGTCGCTCCTCCAATTACGAGACAGTAGTGTTGCGGAAATGGAGTATGCCGCGGATGCGGGCAACGCGCTCCCTCAGGCCGCCCCCCGCGGTCGGGGCCGGCCGCGCGACGACGCCATCGACGACGCCGTGCTCACCGCCACCCTGGAGCAGCTGGCGGTCCACGGGTACGACGGGCTCTCCCTCGTCGCGGTGGCCAAGGCCGCGGGCACGACCCGCCAGGCCATCTACCGCCGGTGGCAGGGAAAGGCCGAGCTCGCCGTGGCCGCCGTCGCGGCGCTGCCCGAGGCCGCCGACCTCGGGCCGACCGGGGACCATCGGGCCGACCTGCGGGCCGAGCTCGAGGCCTTCCGGCGCGGTGTGCTGCGCCCCGGCGGCGTGTCGATGGTCGGCACGATGCTCCAGGACGCGGTCGACCCCGAGCTGCGCGACGCCTATCGCGAGCACCTGGTCGCCCCCCGCCGCCGGCGCCTCACCGCCATCGTCGAGGCTGCGCTGGCCGACGGCGCCCTGCCCGCCGGCACCGACGTGGAGCTGGTGGTGGCCAGCTGCACCGGCACGCTCTACGCGCTCACCCTGGCGGGTCGTCCCGTGGGGCGGGACTGGCCCGACCGCATGGTCGGCACGATCTTCACGTGATCAATGACAGATCGTTGATCACTCAACGGCGCCGCCACGGCCGTGGGTGGTCCGCAGCTCGGTGTCCCCACCGAGGAGCCTCGCCGCCAACTCGGTGCGCGAGCGGACACCGAGCTTGGCGTAGATGCGGCTCAGGTGGTGCTCGACGGTCTTCGCGCTGATGACCAACTCGGCGGCGGCCTCCCG
The DNA here is from genome assembly GCA_964635055.1 of uncultured Microthrixaceae bacterium. Lineage (GTDB taxonomy): Bacteria > Actinomycetota > Acidimicrobiia > Acidimicrobiales > DATDAH01 > JAEUJM01. The sequence continues at coordinate 24,160 of CAZWMT010000037.1, forward strand.
GTTCGTCCGGCCCGCGGCGACGAGACGGGCGACGGCCTGCTCCTGCGGCGTCAGCGCCGCCCCGTTGGCGGCCGTCGATCGCTTGACGGGCCGGAGCCCGCAGGCCGCCAGTTCCCGCTCGGCCCGCGCCAGGAGCCGGTCGGCGCCGGCGTCCGCCAGGCGGGCACGCGCCGCCGCCAGCACCGTCGCCGCCGCCCGCCGGCGCCCCCAGCGTCGTCGGGCGGCGCCGGCGGCCAACTCGAGCTGGGCGCGTTCGAGTGGGCGGGCCCGTTCGGGGTCGAGTGCGAGCCCGGAGGCGAAGGCCGCCTCGGCGGCATCCCGGTCGCCACGGGCCACCTCGAGCACACCGCGAGCGCGGTGCGCCTCGGTCGTCGTCGGTGGGTCGCCCCGTCCGGCGGCCTCGGCCTCGAGCTCGACGACGACGCGGCACGCCTCGTCGACCCGGCCGACGGAGACGAGGCCAGCGACGTAGGTGGCGCGCCAGTGGTGGATGGGATCGGGGATCCGTCCCCAGCCGGCCGCGACCATGCGATCGCCGATCGTCGCCACCTCCTGGTGATCGTCCGCGGCGTGGGCGATCCGCAACCACGCGACGTCGCTCCAGAGGCGTCCCGGTGCGAGCCCCAAGGTCTCTGCCATCGACGTGGCGACCGCCGCGTGGGCACGCGCCCGCGTCAGGTCGCCCTGCGCCGTCCGGGCGAACGCCGCCACGGAGTGGGGGAGCGGGCCGAGCCAGACGGCGTCGGCGTCGTCGGTCAGCGCGGCCGTCGCTTCCGCCGTCTCGATCGCCGCCGAGATCGCGCCCTGGCGGAGGAGCGCCTCGCCGAGGAACGACCCGGCATTGACGTGCGTGTGGAAGGCACCGTGCTCGAGGCCGGCGGCCCGAACCCGGTCGAGGTCGGCCCGGGCGCCGTCGAGGTCGTTGCCCCAGAGGCGGACGATCCCCCGACCGGTGCGCGCGTCGAGCGCCGCCTGCGCTGGAAGCCGGCGGGCGAGCAGCGCGTCCATCTCGCGCTCGGCGGTGACGAAGGAGCCGTTGATGCCGTAGGCGTTGCAGAGCAGCGTCGCCGCGCTCGCCGAACCGGGCGCGGCGAGGGCTCGCCGCGCCCAGGAGATGGCCTCGTCCTGGCGGAGCCGGCCAACCGCGATCACGGCGAGGGTCTCGGCCACCTGGGCGGCGATCCGGGCGCCGCTGGGCTCGACCTCCGCCTGGCTCGCGGCTCGCTCGAGCCAGCGGGTCGCCTCGTCGAAGTGCCCGGCGTTGAGCGCCACCCGACCGAGGACGAAGCTCCGGGCCGCACTGTCGGCCGAGGAGGTGACCGACTCGAGGAGCTCGTCGATCGGCCGGCCGGCGATGAGGAGGTGGCTGGCGGCGGCGAGAAGATGGCCGGACCGCTCGACAATGCCGGCGGACACGGAGGCGGCACCGAGCAGCAGGTTCGCGGCGGCGCTGTGGGCGCCCCGATCGGCGAGCGCTGCCGCTCGCGCGGCCGTCTCCGCCGCAAGGGCGGCGTCGCTCCCGGTGGCTGCCGCGATGCGGTGCCGGAGTGACTCCTCGTCGGCGGTCACGGTCGCGGCGGCCGCGTGCAGACGGGCCCGACGCTCGGCCGAGATGTCGTCGTACACGGCTGCTCGCCCCAACGCGTGGCGGAACGCGAGCCATCGGCCCTCCGGTCGATGCGTCACCCCCACGAGCCCGGTCTTCTCGAGCGCTTCGTCGGCCGCGGCCAGCGCCGCGTCGACCGCGCCGACGGCGGCGGCGTCGACGAGCGGGGCGTGCATCCCCAGGACCGACAGCGCCACCAGCAGTCGTTCCGCCGGCGGCGAACAGGTCGCCACCTTGCCCAGGATGAGCGAGGCGTACGAGCGCGGGACCGGCAGTGGCCGCTCGGCGTCGATGGTCTCGGGGCCCAGTTCGTCGAGCAGAGCCAGGAGGTGCAGCGGGTTGCCACCGGTGTGGTGACGCAGGCGGGCGGCGAGGGGTGTCGGCACCGGTCGTCCGAGCACCGCCTCGGCGAGTTGTCCGACTTCGCTGGTCGCGAGCCCGTCCAGGACGAGGTGCGCGCCGGCGCGCTCTGCCAGCCTGGACAGCCCTGCCGGCAGGCGGGCGATCCCCTCGGGCCGGCAGGCCAGGACGAGCGCCACAGGCTCGGCACGGAGCCGTCGGGCCGCGAACGACAGCGCGGTCAGCGAGGCGACGTCGGCGAGATGGGCGTCGTCCACCGTGACGATCACGGGCTGCGACCTCGGGAGCTCGCCGACCACGCGGAGCAGGGTCGCGCCGACCTCGAGTGGATCGGCGCCGGCCCGGAGGTCCCAGGAGCCCGTGGGCGCGGGTGCTCGGGCGAGGAGCTGCGTCGCGACGCCGAAGTCCAGCTCGGTCTCCGCCTCGTCACCGGAGGCGGCGATGACGAGAGCGTCCCGTCCCCGCAGGGCTGCCGCCAGCAGCGACGACTTGCCCATGCCCGGCTCGCCGACGACGACCGCCACCACCGGGGTGCCGGCCGCCGCCTGGTCGAGTCGCCGTCGCAGGGCCGCCAGTTCCTCGTCGCGCCCCACCCACGGGGGTGGTTCCGCACTCGCCGTCATGTCCCTCCGTGCCGGTCCGCTCGATCCCGGGCTCGCACCTACCCCGGTCGGCGTCCCGGCATCCCGGTCGCGAGGCCTCGGTCATCCACCGCCGACGGGCGGTGCGACGCCGCGACGCGCCGCACCGCCGGACGGGTCACGACACGGTGAACTCGGTGAGCATGCCCTCGCTCACGTGCGGGGGGCCGTCCTCGGCGCCACCCACGGGGATGAAGCACGCCATCGCGTAGTCCCCGGGCTCGAGATCGGCGATCACGACGCCGTCGGCGCCCGGGGGCGCGAACGCGGCGCCGACGAACCGCATCGCCTCCTCCGACTCCGCCTCGGGGAGCTCGACCAACTCCTGGAAGGAGCGGGTCTCCCCGTCGGCGCGGGCGAACAGGACCATCTCGTGCTCCTCCTGGCCCTCGTTGGTCATCTTGAAGGCGACGGTTCCGGCGGGAACCGTGTCGGGCGCGTTCTCGAACGCGTACTCCACTGCGGCGACCTCCACCTGCGCGCCCGTCGGGCAGTTGTCGAACCGGTACGCGTCGACCGCCGCGATCGACTCGAAGAACGCGTCGTCGAACGCATCGTCGTTGCCCTCGAGGGCCTCGCGCGCCGCCGTCACGATCGACTCGACGGGCTCGGCCAGCGCGTCCGGCGTGGTCTGCTCGACCTCGGTAAGGAGCGCCTCGCCCTCCTCTCTCGGCGGCGGCTCCTCGCCCTCAAAGGCCACGGTGGCCTCGGCGAAGCTGTCACAGAAGGCGGCGAGCTGGGCGTCGCCCTCCCCGCTGCCCCCACCGGTGGTCTCCTCGGTCGTCGCGTCGGCGTTGGACCCGGTCTCGGATGCGTCGTCGTCATCCGAGCACGCGGTGCCCGCGAGGGCCAACGTCACGATGATCACGCCGGCCAGGGCGTGTCGGGCTCGTCTCATTGATCGGTTTCCTCCTGGAGGCCCTCGGCGTGGTCGGCGGGCCCTTCGAGCAGGCGCAGCAGTTCGAGCCATCCCGTGAAGGCGGTCGACCTCCCTTCCTGATCGAGGACCGTGCCGGCGACGCGGCGGCCTTCGCCGACGTCGAGCTCCACGATGAACCTCACCAGCCGAGCCTGCGGCGGGGCTGCTGCCCTTCGCATCGGGGAAACCCCCGAACCTGGTCGACACCGTCCACCCCTCTCGTCCGAGGGTGCACTGGGGTGCGGTGCTCGTTGGGGTCCATGCGGCGCGCCCACCGCGAATGGCGCCAGGCCCGCGGGCTCGACCCGGGTCAGGGCTGGCCGGGCGAGCGAGCTCGGCCCGGTGCTGGGGCGGGCGCTCGAGCGGGCCGGCCTCTGCAGCTCCGATCCCCTGTGCGCGGACCACGAGCCCGCTGCCGCCACCAGTGCGATCCACGGTGCGGCCTGCCACGCCTGCCTGCTCGTGGCCGAGACCAGCTGCGAGCGCGGCAACCGCTACCTCGATCGTGGTGCCCTCGTCGAGACCTTCCGACAGGCCGGACCTGATCCGGTGGGCAAGGCCTACTTCGCGTGAGCACGCTGACCGAGGCGATCGGCGCCGTCGTCGGACAGCTCGCTGAAGCTCATCTCACTGCGCTCGCAGGCGCCTACAGCGACGCTGCGGGCTACTCGACCCCCGCCGCAGGTCCTGCTCACGAGCGCGAACATGACGAGCGCCGCCTACGGGCGCAACATCGAGGTCGGCGTGCTGCGTCGAGGCGGTGGCGTGGCCGGGCAAGTGCAACGGCACTTCGATGCCCTCATCCGCGATGGCGTGCTCCGGCCTGGTTGAGACGCCGCCCGTTCAGGGCAGCTCGTAGACGAAGACGGCCATCCGGTCGCTGGCGGTGCGGTGCGACGAGCCCGACGTCGTGCCCGAATAGGTGAACTCCTCCCGGTGCAGCTGCCGCAACCCGTCCGCGGCGCGTGGGTCCAGCAGGTCGGCGGCGGCCCGATGGATGTCGGGGTCCTCGCCGTCCAGGAGTGATCCGTGGTTCACCAGGTAGGAGAGCTGGCGCTCGCGGAGGAACTCGGCCTGGGTGCCCGCCTCGCTGGCGTCGAGGTAGTCGAAGGAGTTCACCACGCCATCGAGGTTCATCACCGGCTGCTCGGTGAAGTAGCCCACCACGCCGGCGTCCCACGAACCCAGCACCGCGTCGGCGGGCAGGTTGTCGCTGATCCAGATGCCGGCCTCGCGGTTCGCCTCCTGGATCGACCGGAGATCCGGGTCGGTGAACGAACGGGCCTGGATCACCAGCGCCAGCAGCAGCGGCACGCCGAGGATCGCGGCGATGGGCACCACTGCCCGCCGAGCGGGACTGGTTGGCGCCTCGAGGCGGGCCCCGTCGGTCAGGTCGGCGGCCACCAGCACGAGGACGATCGCCGCATAGAGGCCGAGCGGCGCGAAGTACCAGAGCCAGATCTGGGACGAGAGCACCACGTAGTACCCGGCGAGCAGCACCAGGTAGGCGAGGTACCAGGCGGTGTGCGCGGTGAAGCCCGCAACGCGCCAGAACCTCGGCGGCCGCTCCGGGTCGCGTTCGCGGGTCAGCCAGGCCATCAGTGCCACGGCCAGGGCCCCCACCAGCACCAGGGCGAGCACGCGGGCGGGGGTGGCGTCCACCCGCTTCACGTCGCCGCTCACCTGGGTGAGGTGACCGAACCAGGCCAGGTTGATGGCGGCGTAGGCGAAGACGGTGAGCGACGGCAGCACCAGCACCTCGGCGAGGGCCTGACGCACCGCCGGGCCCTTGCCGCGAGCCTCGACGACGCACCACGCGGCCACACACACCAGCAGCAGGACGGCGTCGGTGCGGGCGAGGAAGGCGAGGCCCAGCAGGGCGCCCGTGAGCAGGCGGGTCACCTGCGTGCCGCCCAGCACCCGGCCGTCGGTCCGGTCGACCCGGTCCAGCAGCAACACCGCGATCAGGACCACGGGTGCCGACTCGAGGCCGTTCACGACCATCTTCACCACGAACGGGTTGCCCCCCGTCAGGGCCAGCACCCCGCCGGTCACCAGCACCACGATCCGAGGTGCGCCGCCGAGGCGGCGCCCGGCGATGCCGGCCACCACCCACAGTGCGGTCACCCACATGGCCAGCTGCAGCACCAGCAGCGCCCGGATGGCGGCCACGCCGTCGAGCCCCACCAGGAAGACGGGCAGCGAGAGCCCGAGCCACAGCGGGTGGTAGCCGTTGGTCGAGTTGATCGTGTCGAAGGTGGACCCGGCGCCGTTCACCAGGTTCCGGGCGATCTCGGCGTAGTAGTACGAGTCGTCGAACGTCAGTGCGAAGGGGATGCCCTTCCACATCACCAGGATCGGCAGCCACACCAGGCCGACCAGGCATGCGGCCCGCCGGAGGATGGTGGTGGCCTGGGCCTGGTCCAGTACCGGTTCGGCCGCTGTCGCGGAGGTCCGTTGCGCCGCCGTCGCGCGCTCGAGGAGAGCCACGTCCGTCTATCGGCAGGTCCAGGCACGGCCTCGACGCCTTCCGTGCCCTTTTTCTCGGCCCGCCCGGCTGGGCCGCGTCCTCGTCGCGTGGCGCGGTTGCAGACCGGTCACATGGTCTCGGAGAAGGACACCTCGCCCTCGCCCCGGAGGACGTTCTTCAACAGCTTGCCCGACGCGTTGCGCGGCAGCTTGTCGTCGGTGAGCTCGACGTAGGCCGGGACCTTGAACTGGGCGAGGGTCTCGGCGACCCATCGGCGCACCTCGTCCTCGGTGAGCTGGTGGCCCGGCTCGATCTGCACGACCGCCTTGACCTCCTCGCCCAGCTCTGGGTGGGGGACGCCGATGATGGCGGCGTCGGCCACGGCCGGGTGCTCGACCAGGCGGTTCTCGATCTCGACGCAGTAGATGTTCTCGCCGCCCCGGATGATCATGTCCTTGGCCCGGTCGGTGATGTACAGGTAGCCCTCGTCGTCCACATGGCCGATGTCTCCGGTGTGCAACCAGCCGTCCCGCACGGTCTCGGCCGTGGCCTCGGGCTTGCCCCAGTAGCCCGGCATGATGATCGGGCCGCGCAGCACCACCTCGCCGGTCTGGCCGGTGGGCACCTCGTTGCCCGCCGGGTCGACGATCTTGAGGTCGACCACCGGCACCGGCGGGCCCACCGAGGTGGGCTTGGCCAGGGCGTCCTTGCCCGAGATGATCGTGGCCGCCGAGCTGGACTCGGTGAGGCCGTACACGTTCGTGGTGCTGCGCACGTTCGGGAACGTGTCCATCACCTTGCGCTGCAGCTCGTCGGCCGAGGGCGAGCCGCCGAAGGCCACGGACGTGACGGTGGACGTGTCGAAGTCGTGGCGGGCCGGGTGCTCGCACACCCGCCACACCATGGTGGGGACGGTGGCCCAGATGGTGACCCCCTCGTCCTCGATGAGGCGCAGGGCGGTCTCCGGCTCGAACTTGCCCTCGGGCATCACCAGACGAAGGCCGGCCAGCAGGCCGACGACGAGGGTGGAGTGGCAGCCCGACACGTGGAACAGGGGCGAGGTGAACAGCGAGACGGTCTGTCCCTTGCCCATGCCCGGCGCCGAGGCCGCGTCCTCGGGGTCGGCGACCATCGAGCTCAGCACGCCGTTGAACAGCGTGTTCATGAGGTTGGCCACCATGTTGCGGTGGGTGGAGATGGCACCCTTCGGCCGGCCCGTCGTGCCGCTCGTGTAGAAGATCACCGCGGGGTCGTCCTGGTCGATCGGGACCGTGGGCAGGTCCGGAGTGGGGTCGCCGGTCAACACGGAGTACTCGTGCACCCGCGCGTCGTCCAGGTCGTCGGACTCGTGGTCGACCAGGAAGACGGCCTCGAGGGCGGGCAGGTCCCCGAGGTGCTCGGCGATGCGCTCGAAGCGCCGGCCGTCGGCCACCAGCACCTTGGCCCCGGAGTCCTGCAGGCCGTAGATGATCTCGTCGGTCTTCCACCAGCCGTTCAGGCCCACGAGGATCGCGCCCAGGTTCACCGTTGCCCAGAACGTGAGGCACCACTCGGGGTTGTTGGCCGACAGCACCGCCACCCGGTCGCCGTAACCCACGCCGAAGTCGTCGTGCAGGTGGTTCGCCACCGAGTTGCTGCGCGCGACGAACTCGGCCGGCCCCAGGCGGAGGTCGCCGTAGACCAGGAAGGGCTGGTCGTTGCCACGGGCGAGGCCGGCGGCGGCGACGTCGCGCAGCGACGCCATCGACGACTTGTAGACCTTCATCGGCACACCGTTCACCGTCTCGGCCACCACCTCGAAGGGGCCTCCGAGCCCCGTCAGCTGTGCCCGAGCCTCTGCCGTCGTCGTCATGGTCCCTTTCTAGTGCCCGGGCGCCACCCGTCGGCCGGGCACGGTGAGCCGGTGCGGTGGCGGGTCTGGGTCGGGTGTGGGTCGCAGGCGGCGCTCGGGATGGCGGTCTAACGTCGGGTGACCCTGGCCACAGAAGAGGTGGGCGATGCGCAGAGCACCGATCGACGAGCGGTTGGCCAACATCCCCCTGTTCGCCAACCTGTCGAAGAAGCAGTTGGCCGCCCTCGGCGGTCTGGTGACGGTGGTCGACGTCGGCGCCGGACGCGAGCTGATCCACCAGGGCGGTGTGGGCCGTGAGTTCTTCCTGGTGGTCGAGGGCGAGGCCGAGGTCCGCCGCGACGGCGAGGTGATCGCGCACCGGGGCCCCGGCACCTTCTTCGGCGAGACCGCCCTGCTGTTCGACCAGCCCCGCAACGCGAGCGTGGTGGCGCTGACCGACATGCAGGTCGAGGTGATCGAGCGGCGGGACTTCGCCGAGCTGCTCTTGGACTTCCCCGACCTCTACGCGCCCCTGCTCGAGGCCGCGGCGGCGCAGCTGGCCGAGAACGCGCCCCGCGACTGATCCCGGGCCCGAATGGCGCGAACCGGCGCCTGATCCCCGTGGTCGGGGCGCCGGGATCGGGACGGGCGCGCCAGATCACGCCGGTCGGTCGCTCAGGCGGTGAGCGCCGCCAGCACGTGGTCGATGCTGCGGGTGAGCAGGGCCACGTCGTCGGGGTCGATGGCGGGGAACAGGGCGACGCGGAGCTGGTTGCGGCCGAGCTTGCGGTAGCTCTCGGTGTCGTGGATCCCGTTGGCCCGCAGGATGGCGGCGACCGAGGTGGCGTCGACCGAGTCGTCGAGGTCGATGGTGGCCACCACGTGGCTGCGCTCGTCGGGGTTGACCACGTAGGGCGTGGTGAGGGCGCCGGCGTCGGCCCACGAGTAGATGATCTCGGCGGATCGATCGCAGCGTGACGCGGCGAACTCGAGCCCGCCGTTCTGATTGATCCAGTCCACCTGCTGCGCGGCCAGGAACAGCGTGGCCAGCGCGGGGGTGTTGTAGGTCTGGTCCTTCCGGCTGTTGTCGAGGGCGGTCTTGAGGTCGAGCGAGGCGGGGATCCAGCGGCCCGACGCGGCGATGGCTTCGATGCGCTCGATGGCGGCAGGGGAGACCGCCGCCAGCCAGAGACCGCCGTCCGACCCGAGGCACTTCTGCGGCGCGAAGTAGTAGAGGTCGGTCTGGGCGGGGTCGAAGCGCAGCCCGCCGGCCGCGCTGGTGGCGTCCACCAGGACCAGGCCGTCGGCGGCCGTGGTGCCCTCGGGCCGGCGGACGGGGGCCATGACGCCGGTCGAGGTCTCGTTGTGGGTGAGGGCGTAGACGTCGACGTCGGGGTTGGCCACGGGTGCGGGGTGCGTGCCCGTGGCGGAGCTGATGACCTCGGGGTCGCCCAGGTGGGGGGCCGCGTTCGCCGCGGCGGCGAACTTGGACGAGAACTCGCCGAACGACAGGTGCTGGCTGCGGCGGTCGATGACGCCGAAGGTGAGGGCGTCCCAGAGCACGGTGGTGCCGCCGTTGCCCAGGATCACCTCGTAGCCGTCAGGCAGGCGTAGGAGCTCGGCCAGCCCGTTGCGCAGGGCGCCGACCACGAACCGCACCCCGTCCTGGCGGTGGCTGGTGCCCAGGTAGGTGGGCGCGGCGGCGGCGAGCGCGTCGACCGCCTCCTGGCGCACCTTGGAGGGGCCGCAGCAGAAGCGGCCGTCGAGGGGCAGCAGGTCGGCCGGAATCGTGATCTCGGCCTGCGTCGAGATATCGGGGGGTGGAGCCGTCATTGCGTGCCACTATCGCGGCAGGACCGGAAGTGGGCGAAATCCATTCGCCCGCAGCCGCGGAGCCCACCTGAGCCCCCGAGGACTTGGACTTCAATGACAACAGCAAGCGCACGTGACCAACGCCTGAGCCTCCGGGTCGGCGCCATCGCCGAGTCGGCCACGCTGGCCGTCGACGCCAAGGCCAAGGCGCTCAAGGCCGCCGGCGAGCCGGTGATCGGCTTCGGCGCCGGCGAGCCCGACTTCCCCACGCCCGCGAACATCGTGGAGGCTGCGGTCGAGGCCTGCCGCGACCCGAGGAACCACCGCTACTCGCCGGCCGCGGGCCTGCCCGAGCTGCGCGAGGCGGTCGCGGCCAAGACCGAGCGCGACTCCGGGTACACCGTCGCGCCCAGCCAGGTGGTGATCACCAACGGCGGCAAGCAGGCGCTGTACGAGACGTGCGAGGCGCTCCTCAACCCGGGCGACGAGGTGCTGTTGCCGGCGCCGTACTGGACCACGTACCCCGAGCCGATCGCCCTGTGCGGCGCCACGCCCGTCGTCATCCCCACCGACGTGCGCTCGGAGTTCAAGGTGTCGATCGACCAGCTCGAGGCCGCCTTCACGGCGCAGACCAAGGCCCTCATCTTCGTGTCGCCGTCGAACCCGAGTGGGGCGGTGTACTCGCCGGCGGAGGTCGAGGCCATCGGCCGCTGGGCCCTCGACAAGGGCATCTGGGTGATCACCGACGAGATCTACGAGCACCTCACCTACGGCGAGCACACGTTCTCGTCCATACCGGCGCTCGTGCCCGAGCTGGCCGACCGTTGCGTGGTGCTGAACGGCGTGGCCAAGAGCTACGCCATGACCGGCTGGCGCGTGGGGTGGCTGATCGGCCCGCCCGACATGGTGAAGCTGGCGGTGAACCTACAGTCGCACCTGACGTCGAACGTGGCCAACGTCAGCCAACGAGCGGCGTTCACCGCGGTGTCGGGCGACCTGTCGGCGGTGGCCGAGATGCGGGCGGCGTTCGCCCGACGGGGCGCCACCATCCACAAGCTGCTCAACGCCATCGACGGCGTGTCGTGCATGGAGCCCCAGGGCGCGTTCTACGCGTTCCCCTCGTTCGAGGGGGTGCTCGGTCGCGAGATCGCCGGGCACCGGCCGGAGACCACGCTCGATCTGGCCGCGTTGATCCTCGACGAGGCCAAGGTGGCCATCGTGCCCGGCGAGGCCTTCGGCGCGCCCCGCTACGCCCGGCTCTCGTTCGCCCTCGGCGACGACGACCTCGGCGAAGGCGTCGGCCGCATCGCCGATCTCCTGGGCTGACGGTGCTGGCACCGGCGGACCCCGGCGCGTTCCGGGTACACCGTGAGGGCATGTGTGGTGACTCGCGCTGGCGGTTCGCTGAACCTCGATCCACTCGGCGTCACAAGTCGGGCGGTGCTGCTCGATCCGTGGGTTGCAGGTGCCTGCAGGGGTGCGTCGCCGGCCGCGGGAGCTCGTCGCTGGTGGGCGAAGAGCCGCGAAGAGGGGGGATGTGGCGCCGGTCGACCATGACGGCCAGCCATCGGCCACTCAGCGTGGCCAGACACGGGCCGCCTTCGGATTCTTTGTGCACCAGACCTGGTCTGCCAGGTCCAGTGCACAAAGAACGAGGCTGGTCATCGCCGCGTCCCCGAAATCGGTTCCATGACCTGCCTTTTGGCCACGGACCGTGGCATCCGGGCCGATCGGGGCGTTGCGTTGCCCGGGGTTCGGCCACGGAGCATGGGACCTGGCCGGGGGCGGGACGATGACGGCGCCGTACGGGGCGTGGGACTCGCCGATCACGGCCGAGACGGTGATCGCGGCGGCGGTCGGGTTGTCCGAGGTGCGGGTGGATGGCGACGACGTGTGGTGGTCGGAGGGGCGGCCCGAGGAGGGCGGCCGGGTGCAGATCGTGCGGGAGGGCGTCGACGTCCTGCCCGACGGGTTCATGGCCCGGACCCGGGTGCACGAGTACGGCGGCGGCGCCTGGACGGTGCACGCTGGCGTCTGCTTCTTCGCCAATTGGTCCGACCAGCGCCTCTACAGGCTCGACCCGGGCTCGACCGAGCCGGTTGTCATCACGCCCGAGCCCGAGGCCCCCCTGGCCGACCGCTACGCCGACATGGAGGTGGCACCCGACGGAACCTGGCTGGTCTGCGTCCGCGAACATCATCCCGCTGACGGTGGTGAGGCGGTCAACGAGATCATCGCCCTTTCCTGCGACGGCTCGAACGAGCCGACGGTGCTGGTGACAGGCCCCGACTTCGTCAGCTCACCCCGGCTCGACCCCACCGGCACCCGGCTGGCCTGGCTGCAGTGGAACCATCCGGACATGCCGTGGGACGAGACCACGCTGCACGTCGCGCCCATCGGCGCCGGCGGCCTCGGCCCCCCTCGGCTGGTGGCCGGCGCCGTGGGCGCGCTCGAGTCGGTCTTCCAACCGCAGTGGTCGCCGGACGGGGCGCTGCACTTCGTCTCGGACCGGACCGGCTGGTGGAACCTCTACCGCGCAGGACCGATCAACCGGGCGGAGGTGGTCCCCGACGCGTCGGCTCCCGCAGTGACCCGCGAAGGCGCTGAGCGCAGCCGCTCGGGCGGCCCCGAGGTGGAGCCCGTTGCGGGTGACGGCTCGGTCGAGGCAGTCGTCGCCGTCGATGGCGAGATCGGCACGCCGCAGTGGGTGTTCGGCATGTCCCGCTACGCCTTCCTCGACGACGGCACGATCGTCGCCGCCTGCCGGCGCCACGGCCGGGACGAGCTGCTCGGCCACGACGTCCCCTTCACCAGCATCGACAGCGTGGTCTCGGACGGACGTCGCGTGCTGTTCGTCGGGGCGTCGCCCACCGCCGAGCCCGCCATCGTCCGCTTCGACCCAGCCACCGGCGAGCACGAGCTCCTCCGGCCGCCGCGTGACCTCGGGCTCGATGACGCGTGGATCTCGACCCCCAAGGCCATCGAGTTCCCGACCGAGCCAGGACCCGACGGCACCGCCCGCACCGCCCACGCGCTCTACTACCCGCCGACGAACCCCGAGGCCCGAGCGGCCTCTCAGAGCGGGGAGCAGGCCGAGGCGCCGGCGGGGGAGAAGCCGCCGTTGCTGGTCCTCAGCCACGGCGGGCCGACCGCCGCCGCTCGGCCGATGCTCAGCCTCGGCACCCAGTTCTGGACGAGCCGGGGGTTCGCCGTGGTCGATGTCGACTACGGCGGCAGCACCGGCTACGGCCGGGAGTACCGCGAGCGGCTGAAAGGGACATGGGGGATCGTCGACGTGCAGGACTGCGTCGCCGCGGCGCGGTTCCTCGCCGACCGGGGCGACGTCGACCCTGACCGACTGTGCATCCGGGGTGGCAGCGCCGGTGGCTACACCACGCTGCAGGCGCTGACCACCACCGACGTGTTCGCAGCCGGCGCCAGCCACTACGGCGTGGCCGACCTGGGCGCGCTGGCCCAGGACACGCACAAGTTCGAGTCCCGCTACCTCGACGGCCTCGTCGGACCCTGGCCCGAGGCCGAAGCCGTCTACCGCGAGCGCTCACCCATCGAGCACACCGACGGGCTGTCCAGCCCCATGATCATCCTGCAGGGCAGCGAGGACGAGGTCGTCCCGCCCGACCAGGCCGAGATGATGGTGGCGGCGCTCGAGGCCAAGGGGCTGCCCTACGCCTACGTGCTGTTCGAGGGCGAGCAGCACGGTTTCCGGAAGGCCGAGAACATCGTCGCCGCCCTCGAGTCCGAGCTGTCCTTCTACGCCCAGGTGTTCGGCTTCGAGCCCGCCGGCGACATCCCGCCCGTCACCGTCGCGAATCTGCCGTGACCCGCCGAACTCGACGCCATGGCTGTCGGCGGATTCCGACAGCCATCGCGTCGAGAAAGCGCCGTTCCACCGTCAGGCAGGGTCGACGCCGAGTCGCTTGAGGACCAGGGAGGCGGCGGCGTCGCCGGACAACCAGGCGCCCTCGACACGCGGCCCGCCGAAGGCGTCGCCGGCCAGCAGCAGTAGGCCCGGCTCGTCGGCGATCGTGCAGCATCGGTTGGTCCACACCGACTGCGGCGTGGCGTAGCGCCAGCGAGTCAGGCTGGTCTCGATCACCTTGCGTCCCGCCACGAACTCGTCGGCCGCGGCGAGGAGCGTGGCGATGGCCTTGGCGTCGGACTCGGTCCACAGGGTGTTCGACATCGCCGCGCTGGCGTGGAGGGTGAGCGCGGGGACCTCGGACAGGCCCTTCACCTGGTTGTCGGCCACGAAGCTGAAGGCGCCCACGTCGCGCTGCACCGCGCCCGGGCGGGGCAGGCTGGGGGCCCGGTCGAGCACGGTCACGAGCGCAAGAGTGGGGTCGTAGTCGATGAGCGGAAGTCCCTCGGCCTCGTCGTGGCCCAGCGCCACCCCGCCGGCGTCGAGGAGCTCGAGGCTCTGGGGCACCGGCGCGGTCAGGACCACGGCGGCGGCGTCGATCGACTCGTCGTCACCGGGCCCGGCGCCCGCCAGCGCGACTCGCCAGGCGTCACCCGCGGGTGCGGCCCCGACGGCCCGTACCGGGCAGTCCAGGCGAACGGTGAGGTCGTGGGCGAGCACCCGTGCCAGCTCGCCCATGCCGCCTCGCGCCACGAACCTCGGGTAGCCGTCGTTGGCCCCGAAGCCGCGGCACCACTCGTACACCAGGTCGTCGGCCAGCAGCGTGTCGACCCAGTCGCCGAAGTGACGGTTGCGGGCGGTGAAGAACTGCGCACCGTGGTCGACGACGGCCCTGCCCACCAGGCGGGTGCCCAGCCGGCCCCCCACCCACCGGTCGGATTCGAGGACCACCACCTCCAACCCGGCGCGGCGCAGCCGATCGGCGGCGGCCAGGCCGCTCATGCCTGCGCCCACGACCACCGCATCGGCCGTGCTCATCGGCCCTCGACCACGGTCGCGCGCCGCTCCACCCACGCCGGTTCCGTGCGTGGCGCGGCGCCGCCTCGCTTCACCGCCTGGATGGTCATCGCTCCCGAACGGTAGTGCCACGCCACCGCTGATACGGGTTGGCGGCCCCGGGGAGGCAACGGTCAGGATGAAGCCATGGCCCGTGTCCTTGTCACCGAGAAGATCGCGGAGGCCGGTCTCGACCGTCTCCGTGCCCAGGGTCACGAGGTCGACGTCTCCCTGGCGCCGTCCCCCGACGAGCTGCTCCGGCTGGTCAAGGGGGCGAACGCCCTGATCATCCGGTCGGCCACGACCGTCACCGCTGAGGTGCTCGAAGCCGGCGAGGACCTGCTGGTGGTGGGCCGGGCCGGGGTCGGCCTCGACAACGTCGATCTCGAGACCGCCACCAAGCGGGGCGTCATGGTCGTCAACGCCCCGCAGTCCAACGTGTTGAGCGCGGCGGAGCACACGGTGGCGCTCCTGCTGGCGCTGGCCCGCAACATCCCCCAGGCCCACGCCGCGCTGATCGAGGGCCGGTGGGAGCGCAGCAAGTGGGAGGGCATCGAGCTGAGCGACAAGGTGCTCGGCGTGATCGGCCTCGGCCGCATCGGCAAGCTCGTCGCCCAGCGGGCCTCGGCGTTCGGCATGCGCCTGGTGGCCTACGACCCCTTCCTGTCGCCCGACCGGGCGCGGCAGCTCAACGTCGAGCTCATGGAGCTGGACGAGTTGATCGCCATCGCCGACTTCGTCACCCTGCACGTGGCCAAGACCCCGGAGACGATCGGGCTGGTGGGCAAGGAGCTGCTGGCCAAGGCCAAGCCGGGGCTACGGGTGATCAACGTGGCCCGGGGCGGCATCGTCGACGAGGACGCACTCGCCGAGGCCATCCGGAGCGGCCACATCGGTGGCGCCGCCATCGACGTCTGGACGACCGAGCCCACCACCGAGTCGCCGCTGTTCGGGCTCGATTCGGTGGTCGTCACGCCGCACCTCGGTGCCAGCACGCGCGAGGCCCAGGACAAGGCCGGCGACACGATCGCCGAGCAGGTGGCCCTGGCCCTGGCGGGAGAGTTCGTGCCCTTCGCGGTCAACGTCAGCGCCGGCGAGGCATCCGAGACGGTGCGCCCGTTCCTCGGCCTGGCCGAGCGGTTGGGCGAGCTGTTCGCGGCGCTGAACGAGGGCGTCACCGCGGTCCTCGAGGTGGAGTACCAGGGCAAGCTGGCCGAGAGCGACACCCGGATCCTCACGCTCTCGGTGCTGAAGGGCCTGTTCGCGGGCGCCACCGAGGAGCCCGTGTCCTACGTGAACGCGCCCCAGATCGCGGCCGAGCGCGGCGTCGACGTGCGCGAGACGTCCACCTCGGCGGCGCAGGACTTCGTCAACCTGATCACGCTGCGGGGCGGCGGGCACGCCATCGCCGGCACGCTGGGCGGCGTGGACGGCCAGCCCCGCATCGTCGGCGTGGACGACCACACCGTCGAGATCCCTCCGGCGGACCACATGTTGATCGTGCGCAACGACGATCGCCCCGGCATGATCGGCCTGGTGGGCCAGACCCTGGGCGAGGCCGGTGTGAACATCGCCGACATGCACCTGGGCCGCTCGGCCGAGGGCTCGGCGGCGATGATGGTGCTGGCCACCTCGGCGGCAGTGGCCCCTGCGGTGGTCGAGCAGCTGCGCGCCGCCCCCGGCATCGACAGCGTGCACGCGGTGAACCGCCCCGGCTGATCCTGGGGTCGTCGCGGTCGGTGACTGCACGGTCGGTCGGTTGGCTCGCGCTGCGCTCGCCACCCGCCCGGGTCGACGCTCTGTGGGACGTTCGCCCCTACTGGCCACGGTGAGACGGCGCGACCGTCGAGCCATGACGACGATCATGACGGTTCGGTCGGCGGTGGCACGGGTGCTGGTGCTGGCCCTGGCGGTCTCCACCGTGGCGGTGACGATGGCGAGCGGCCCGGCCGCAGCCCTGTCCGCGCCGTCGTACGTCACCCAGTGGGGGACCATCGGCAGCGGCGACGGCCAATTCCACGGTCCGTTCGCCGTCGCGGTCGATCCCGAGGGCAACGTCTACGTGGTCGACCGGGAGAACGACCGGGTGCAGCGCTTCACCGCGGACGGCACCTACCTGGCCCAGTGGGGCACCGGGGGGTCAGGCAACGGCCAGTTCGACTTCGCGGGAGGGGTCGCCGTGGACGGCGACGGCAACGTCTATGTGGCCGACCAGAGCAACCACCGGGTGCAGAAGTTCACCGCCGACGGCACCTACCTGACCCAATGGGGCTCGTTCGGTACCGGCACCGGGCAGTTCGAGTATCCCGACGGCGTCACGGTCGACGGCGACGGGAACGTCTACGTGGCGGACACCTACAACAACCGGATCCAAAAGTTCAGCGACACGGGGGCGTACCTCGACCAGTGGGGCACCTCGGGGACCGGCGACGGCGAGTTCCAGAACCCGCGAGCTGCGGCCGTCGATGACGATGGCAACGTCTACGTCACCGACAGCGGCAACCACCGGGTGCAGAAGTTCAGCGCCGGCGGCACGTACCTCGACCAGTGGAGCACCGGCGAGAACAGCAACCCCTACGGGGTGACCGTCGACACGCTCGGCAACGTCTTCGTCGTCGGGCGCGACAGCCAGAAGGTCCAGATCTTCAGCCCCACCGGCACCCTCCTCAGCGAGTGGGGCGGGCAGGGCACGGGCGACGGCCAGTTCCGCTCACCCCAGGGGGTGGCCACCGATGCCGACGGCGGCATCTACGTGACGGACTTCGACAACGACCGGGTGCAGAAGTTCGGGCCACCCCGCCAGCCCGACGGGCGCATCAAGCTGGGCCGGTCCGGCACGCTCAAGGGTGATGACACCTACAACACCACCGGCAGTGGCCAGACCCGCCGTGGATCTGTGGTCGCGGGCGGCACCGCCACCTACTTCGTCTCGATCCAGAACGACGGCCCCTTCCCTGACGCCATGCGGCTGCGGGGGACGGCCGGCACCACCCGCTACCGCATCAAGTACTCGAGCAGCGGCGTCGGGATCACCGACGGCGTCAGGGACGGCACCTACACCACGCCCGTCCTCGACGCCGGCGCCACGTTCACCGTGAAGGTCCAGGTCACGGCCCTCGCCGGCGCGGCGAGTGGCGCCAGCATCACCGGCACCCTCACCGCCAAGTCAACGTCGGACACGAGCCGCAAGGACACCGTGAGGTTCGTCACCCGCAGGGTCTGAGCCGACCGGCTCGAGGACTCGCGCGTTACGGCGTGGCGCGTCAGTCGGAGGCGGGCTGGTCGGGCGCCGCGTCGGACGCCGTCTCGGCCGGTGCCTTCTTCGCTGCTGCCTTCTTGGCCGGGGCCTTCTTGGCTGGTGCCTTCTTCGCGGCGGCCTTCTTGGCCGGGGCCTTCTTGGCTGGGGCCTTCTTCGCGGCTGCCTTCTTGGCCGGGGCCTTCTTGGCCGGTGCCGAGCTCCCCGGCGCCTCGTTGGAGGGGGCCTCCTTCTCGGGGGTCTTCTCTGTCGGCGGCACCTCGTCGGCCGCAGAGGCGGACGTCGCGGCCGCGCCGTTGCTGGCTGCAGGCGTCTCGGGGGCCTTCGCCGCGGGCGCGTCCGCGGTGGTGTCGGTGAGGGGCTCCCACGAGTTGTAGGCGTTGCGGTCGACGACGGGGGCAGGGTGGCTGCGGTTCTGCAGCACCTTCACCACCACGGCGATCGTGCCGCCGACGATCGCCAGCTTCAGGGTCACACGGAAGACTCGGGCCACACCGTCACGCTAGTTCGCCCCGAGCGCCGGATCTTGACGAAACCTCTGTATGGTGCGACTCTCATGCGAGTCATGCAGATCCGCCCCCTCACCTCCGGCCTGCTTCTTACGTAGGGCGAGCGCCCCCATACCGGTGCTCGCCGAACCTCCTGTGCCTCCGGGCCAGGGGGTTTCTTGTTTTTTCACCCTCCTCTTCCCGAAACCACGAACCACACCACGAAAGGCAACAACGCCATGGCTGAACCGGTGATCATCTTCGACACCACGCTGCGCGACGGTGAGCAGTCGCCCGGCATCTCGCTCGACACGGGTGAGAAGCTCGAGATCGCCGAGCAGCTCGCGCGCCTCGGCGTGGACTACCTGGAGGCAGGGTTCCCCGTCGCCAGTCAGGGAGACTTCGAGGCCGTCGAGGCCATCGCGAAGTCGGTGCGGGGCCCGGTCATCACCGGACTCTCCCGCACCGCCCGGGCCGACATCGACCGTTGCTGGGAGGCGGTGCAGCACGCCGAGCGCAGCCGCATCCACGTGTTCATCGCAACCAGCGAGACGCACATGAAGCACAAGCTGAAGATGACGCCCGACCAGGTGAAGTCCGAGGCCGCCGCCGCGGTCGCCCATGCCCGCCGGTACACCGACGACGTCGAGTTCTCGCCCGAGGACGCCTCGCGCTCGGACTTCGACTTCATGTGCGAGGTGCTGCGGGTGGCCGTCGACGCCGGCGCGACGACGCTGAACATCCCCGACACCGTCGGCTACGGCATCCCCGAGGAGTACGCGGCGCGGCTGGCCAAGATCCGCGAGGTGGTGGCCGGCGACTACATCATCTCCACCCACTGCCACGACGACCTGGGGCTGGCCGTGGCCAACTCGCTCGCCGCGGTGAAGGCCGGTGCCCGGCAGGTCGAGGTGGCCGTCAACGGCATCGGTGAGCGGGCCGGCAACGCCGCGCTGGAAGAGGTGGTGATGGCCATTCGCACCCGGTCGGACTACTTCGCGCTGCCCGACGGCACGCTGCTCGACACCAACGTGAAGGCCGAGGAGCTGGCCAAGACCAGTCGCCTGGTCAGCCGCCTCACGGGTTACCCGGTGCAGTACAACAAGGCCGTCGTGGGCCGCAACGCCTTCGCCCACGAGGCCGGCATCCACCAGCACGGCATGCTCGAGGACGCCAGCACCTACGAGATCATGGATCCCTCGGCCGTGGGCCAGGGCGAGACCCAGATCGTGTTGGGCAAGCACTCGGGCCGCCACGCCTTCGCCGACACCCTCGAGAAGATGGGCATCACCATCCAGGGCGACGCGCTGAACGCCGCGTTCGCCCGGTTCAAGGAGCTGGCCGACCGCAAGATCCAGCTCACCGACGCCGACCTCGAGGCCATCGTGGCCGAGGAGCTGGGCGGCCAGGTGGGCCGGGCGTTCGAGCTGAGCTCCATCGAGTTCCGGGGCAGCAACGTGGGCCCGGCCAGCTCGTCGGTGGTGCTGACCCGCGACGGCGACAAGGTCGAGGCCACCGCCGAGGGCGACGGCATGATCGACGCCGCCTGCCAGGCCATCAAGGCGGCGACGGGGGTGGAGGGCACGCTCACCGACTTCAACGTGTCGTCGGTGACCGGCGGCGTCGACGCCCTCGGCGACGTGATCATCCAGCTCGAGTCCGACGGCGTCACCGTGTCGGGACGAGGCGTGTCGACCGACGTCGTCGAGGCGTCGGCCCGGGCCTTCCTCAACGCGGTCAACAAGGTGGTCCGCATCACCGAGCGCGGCGAGACCCGCGAGCGGGTGGTCGGGCCCTGACCCCTCACGCTTCTGGCTCCCGATTCGACCGCCATGGCGGTCGAATCGGGAGCCAGAACGGGGGTTTTCCTGACTGGGGACGGGAGTAGCGGTGGCGGGCGGACCGCTCGAGGCGCTGGAGGCGATCGCCCGTCAGGAGGTGCGGCTGTCGCCGTCGCTGCGCCACCTCGAGGTGTTCACGATGCGCGGGCTGCTGACGGTGCTGTGGCACGGCGACCCCGACGCCGAGTCCGTTGTCCTGCTGGGTGGCGGAGCGATGGGTGGCCTGCTCGGGCCGGCCGACGGCTTCTTCCACTGGCTCGGTGAGGAGCTCGCCGGGCCTGATGGTGACGGTGAGATGGGCGTGCTGCGGATCGGGTGGCGGCGACCCAACGACCTGGACCTCTGCACGCTCGATCTGCTCGCCGTGGCCGACCTCACGGCCCGGGCGGGCGCCACCCGGTTCGTCGCCGGCGGTCACAGCTTCGGTGGCGCCATCGCGGTGCGGGGCGCAGCGGCGCTGGGCGAGTACGCCCGAGGCGTGGTCCTGTTCGCCACGCAGTCCGCTGGATGCGAGGGCGCCTCCGCGGTGTCGGCGCCGATGCTGGCGTTCCACGGTGACCGCGACGAGCTCCTGCCGGCGGTTTGCAGCGAGGTCGTCGCCGAGCTGTCGGGCGGTCCCGCCGAGGTCCGGATCTGCGAGGGCGCCGGCCACCTGCTCAGCGAGGCCGGTGACCGCCTCCGGTCTGAGGTCCCCGCCTGGATCCGCGCCCGCCTCAGCGACTGACTACCGGGTCTCCAGTTCTCGACGCTGACGAACCCAGCGCGTCGAGTCCGCTGTGAGCGGACCATCGGCGCTCGGTTCGGCGGCCCTCGAGTTCGAGCAGATCGTCGCCGCGCTGACCAAGTCAGGCGCCGGCCGGTGCTGGGACGGGGACAGCGGCGGCGTCGGCGTCGGCGAGGGCGTGGCAGAGGCGGCCGAAGATGAGGGCGTGGAAGGGCAGCACGCTGTACCAGTAGAGGCGGCCCCACAGCCCCCGCGGGTGGAACAGGGCCCGCTGGTGGAGGGTGCAGCCCGCGCCCGGGTCGTCGGCGTCGAGGGCCTCGATGCGCCACTCGAGCCAGGCCTCGCCGGACAGGCGCATCTCGGCGCGCAGGCGCAGCAGCGTCGAGGGCTCGTAGGCCTCGACCCGCCAGAAGTCGAGGGCGTCGCCCACCCGCAGGTCATCGGGGTGGCGCCGCCCGCGGCGCAGGCCGACGCCGCCGACGGCCCGGTCCATCCACCCCCGGATGGTCCACAGCGGCCCGGCCACGTACCAGCCCCGCTCGCCACCGATGCCGCTGACGGTGCGGAACACGGCCTCGGCGGACGCCTCGCTGTCGGCCTGCTGCACGTCGGCCAGCATCGTGCCGCCGGCCCACTCGGGGTCGGACGGGAGCGGGTCGGCCGGCGACGAGCCGGGCAGGTCGGCGCCCGACCAGCGGGTGGCCACCTCCAGGTGCTCGACCCGCTGGAGGGCCAGCGCCACCGCCTCGCGGAAGGGCAGGCACTGGTGGGGCAGGACCCGGTCGATGGTGTGGTCGTGCACGACCACCTCGGTGCTCAGGCTCTCCACCAAGGGCTTGGCCAGCCCGGCCGGCAGGGGGGTGACCAGGCCGATCCAGTGCGACGACAGTCGCGGCGTCAGCACCGGGACCTGCACCACCAGGCGCTTCGGCAGACCGGCGATCTCGGCGTAGACCCGCATCATGTCGAGGTAGGTGAGCACGTCGGGCCCACCCACCTCGAGCACCCGGCCGGCGGCGTCGGGCTCGTCGATCGCGGCGACGAGGTAGTGGAGCATGTCCCGGATGGCCACCGGCTGGCAGCGGGTCGTCACCCACCGGGGCGTGACCATGGCCGGCAGCACCTCGACCAGGTTGCGCAGCATCTCGAACGAGGCGCTGCCCGACCCGATGATCACCGCGGCCCGCAGCTCGGTGACCGGCACGGGGCCGGCGGCCAGCACCTGACCCACCTCGTGGCGGCTGTCGAGGTGCGAGGAGAGGCCCGGCCCGTCGTCGCCCAGACCGCCGAGGTAGACGATCCGGCGCACGCCGGCCTTCGTGGCCGCGTCCCGGAAGGTCTCCGCGGCGAGCCGGTCGCGTGCGGCGAAGTCGGCGGCGCCACCCATCGAGTGCACCAGGAAGTAGGCGGCGTCGACGCCGGCGAGCGCCTCGGCCAGCGAGGTGGCGTCGGTGACGTCGCCCCGGACGACCTCGACCTCGTCACGCCACGCCAGGTCGTCCAGCTTCGACGGGGTGCGCGCCAGGCAGCGCACCGAGTGGCCCGCTGCGAGCAGCTCGGGCACCAGGCGTCCCCCGATGTAGCCCGACGCCCCTGTCACCAGCACCGATTGCGCGTCCACACCACCCACCCTGTCAGCGGCAGGGTCCGATCGCGCCGTTCAGCCCCACGAATCTGGGGCGGCGGGTGAGCGTGGGCTCTCGCATCGGTGGTCCGGCGCCTGATGACGTGGTCAGGCCACGGCATCGGGCGCCCATTCGGGCGCTGCCGGTGTTGTGTCGGTCAGGACAGGGCCAGCGTGGCCAGAGGGGCCAGGGTGGTGAGGTCGCTGGCCACCAGGCTGGTGTCCGAGAGCGTGTAGAGGGTGTCGCCGACCACGACGGAACGGGCCAGCGACGAGCCGTCGTCGTGGGTGACCCGCCCCACCTCGTCGATGCCGTCGCGGGTGACGTGGAAGCCGACGGCGCCGTTGAACGCCTCGGGCGGCGCGCAGGGGACGGCGGTGGACGGAACGGTGGTGGTCGGGGAGGCGGGGTCGGGGGAGTTGCCGGTGGAGGGCTCGCACACCACGTCGCCCCCGTACGACTGGACGGGCAGCACGGCCAGGCCGGTCTCGGGCCAGTAGAGGAAGGCGTGATGGTCGTACTCCGCGGCCGAGGAGGCGCCCGGCAGGGCCGTCTGCTGGAGGCGGGTCGGGTGGGCCGGGTCGGACACGTCGAACAGCGACAGCTGGGTCCCGGTGGTCTGGCCGCCGGCGGTGGCGTCCTGGCCGACGCCGAGCAGGAGCCCGCCGCCCAGGGGATGCAGATAGGCCGAGTAGCCGAGCAGCTCGAGTTCGCCGGCCACGGTGGGGGCCGACGGGTCGCTGAGGTCGACGGTGTAGAGCGGGTCGGTCTGCTCGAAGGTGACGACGTAGCCGACGTCGCCCACGAAGCGCACCGAGTAGATCTGCTCACCCTCGCCGAGGCCGCCGACCTGACCCACCTGGGCGAGCTGGTCGCCGTCGTCGGCGAGGACGGTCACGTAGCTCTCCTGGGTGTCGTCGTCGGTGGAGGCGACCCGGAGCTGACCCGGTGTCTCGCTGCGCTCCGACATCGAGAACTGGTCGAGCAGGCGGCCTCGCACCGCGCCGGACAGCTCGTAGGTCGCGGGGCCGTCACCGTCGATGGCGAACCGGTGGATCGCGGTGGTGGGCGCCGGCGGTGGCGTCGGGAAGTCGTTGGTCGGGTCGGCCTCCTCCGCCTCGGGGTAGTTCGTGGTGGCCACGTACAGGTGGTCGGCAGAGGCGTACACGTTCTCGCCCGTGGCCAGCACGCCGACGGCGTCGCCGGTGCCCAACTCGCCCGGCACGTCGAAGGTGAGCACCGAGAGCGTCCCGAACCCCGAGAACTCGGCGGGGGTGGACATCCGGTCGCAGGCGACGAGTTGGCCCTCGTCGACCACCGCTTCGTCGGAGCCGGCGGGGTCGGCGACCTGGCGGTAGGCCGGTAGCCAGTCCTCGATGGTCGAGTCCTCGATGATGCGCCGGTTGGCGTCCTCGGCGATCTGCTCGCCCTCGGGAGTGCTGTTGCTCGGGTAGACGAAGTCGAGGTGCTCGGGCGCCGAGCTGACCACGACCCGTGCCGTGTCGCCGACCAGTCGGGCGTCGACGATGCTTCCCTCGACCTCGAGGACGTCGGTGACGGCCATGGCGTCGGGCGAGCTGATGTCCACTTGGGCGATCGTGGTGGCCAGGGCGTCCTGGGGCGGCGCGAACGAGTCGGTCGCCACGTCGCCGCCCTCCACGGGCATCACGCCGGTGTCGCCACTCACCAGCACGAGGGCCCTGTCGCCGGCCACCAGCAACTGTTGGCCGTAGCCCTCGGGGAGGCGCAGGGATCCGGCCTCGACGGGCTCCTCACCGGTGACGTCGATCCAGTGCAGCTCACCGCCGGCGACGGCCAGGATGCGCTCACCGTCGGCCTTGACCAGGTCGGGCTCGTCCACGCCGGCCTCCTGCACGTTGGTGCCGGACACGCCGGGTGTGGTGGTGACCGGCGATGTCGGTGCGGTGGCGGTTGGCGCGGCGGCCTGATCCGCACCTGCGGACCCGGAGACGGCGCTCTCGGCGAAGTCCTCCATGATGATCGGGCCGTAGTCGCCGAATCCGTAGGGGCCCACACGGTCGAGGGCCTCGGACTGCAGGTGGTCGAGCAGGGCGTCGCAGTCGTCGACCGGCTGGAGGGCGGCGACCAGCTCCAGGTCGGGTGTCGCGCTCGTCTGCTCGACGCCGTCCCCCGACGAGCACGCCGAAGCCAGCACGGTGACGGTGAGCAGTGCGGTGATGAGCAGGGTGAGGTGGCGGCGCATGGGTGCCTCCGTGTCGTCGGTCACACCTACGACGTCACCCGTGGGTCACCTGGTTCCCGCGGTCAGGACATCGGGCCGGGAACGTGGCCGGTGGACGAGATCACCGGGGGACCGAAGCCCATGCTCGACGCGACATCGAGCTGCCTCCAGGTGCCGGTGATGACCGCGGTGTCGGTGTCGGTCGGACCTAGTCGAGTGCGTCGAGGACCTCGCGGGCGGCGCGCTGGCCGGACTCGACGGCGCCGTCGAGGTAGCCGCACCACTCGGTGGCGGTCTCGGTGCCGGCCCAGTGCAACGGGCCGACGGGCAGCCGCAGCGCCTTGCCGAACTGGGTCCAGACGCCGGGTGGGCAGTGGGCGCCGTAGCAGCCCCGGGTCCACTCCTCGGCCGACCAGTCCCGCTCGACGTACCCGGTGGGGTGGGCGGCCTCGGGACCGAAGTACCGGACGAGGCAGTCGATGAAGGCGGCCCGCCGGGCAGTGGCCGACCGCCGGCCCCATTCGACCCCGTGGCGACCCTCGAAGAACCCGAGCATCACGCCCCGCTCGTCGTGGGGCTGCGAGTTGTCGAAGGTGACCGACACGGGCCCGACGTCGGAGGCGGCCTGGCCGCTCAGCCCGGCGTCGCGCCAGAACGGGCGCTCGTAGCTGAGCATGGTCTTGATCACGTAGCCGTGGGGCATCCGTTGCGTGAGCAGGTCGCGCTCGGCGGGCAGGGCGGGCCCGTAGGCGATGCGGCCGGCGAGTGTCGGGGGGATGGCCACGACGGCCCGGTGGGCCCGGTAGCCGGCCTGATCGGTGTGGACGGTGACGCCGTCGTCGCCGTGGTCGATGCGGCGGACGGGCTCGGACAGGTGGACCGCCTCGCCCAGGTCCGCGGCCATCGTGTCGCTGATGAGCACGCTGCCGCCCACCACCCGGTCCTGTTGGGCGCCTCCGGTGGTGCCGATGAGCCGCTCGAGGCCCTGGCCGGACTGCAGGTAGAACAGCGTGTGCAGCAGTGAGAGGTTCTGCGGCTCGGTGGCGAACACCGCCTGGCACACGATGTCGTAGAAGGCGCGGGCATCTCGCGTGCGCACCGTGCGGCGGATCCAGCTGTCGAAGGTCTGGGCGTCGAGGCGCTCGGCGTCCGGGGTGTCCCACGGGGCGTCGAGGGGGATGGTGCCCCGCCACTTGTCCACCTGGCGCTGTGCCCGCAGCAGCTCGGCCAGTGCCAGCGGGCTCAGCGGCGGGTTCTCGCCCTTGCTCACCTTGCGGGTGCCGTTGAGCTCGAACACACCGCCACCGTCGTCGTAGGTGGGGTGGGTGACGAGGCCGAGCTCGGCGATGAGTGCGTTGATGCGGTCCTGGCCGGGCCCCACCCATTGGCCGCCCACCTCGACGGTGATGCCGTCGACCTCGTCGTTCAGCGTGCGTCCGCCGACCCGGTCACGGGCCTCGACCACCACCACCGAGTGGCCGGCGGCCTGGACCAGACGGGCCGTCACCAGCCCGGCCACCCCCGCCCCCACGACCACCACGTCGGCGTCCACGCCCCGAGGTTACGGCCTGGGTCAGCGCTCGCTCGGCGGTCCGGCCGCAGAGGGACTGCCGTCGACCCCGGTCACCGGGCGCGAGCGGGATGCCTGGTCGCCGCGTCAGCGGGTGCTGGGCAGGTACGCCGGACGGCTCGACTCGTACGAGTCGATGTCGGTGACGCTGCGCAGCGTGATGCCGATGTCGTCGAGGCCCTGCAGGAAGCGCTCGCGGGTCGAGTCGTCGAGCGGGAAGGCCTCCTCGATGGCCAGGGCGGGCACCGACACGGTGCGGCGGTCGACGTCGACGGTGATCTCCACGGTCGGGTCGGCCTGCACCGCCTCGAGCAGGCGCCGGCCGACGGCCTCGTCCACCTGCACCGGCACCAGGCCGTTCTTGGTGCAGTTGTTGCGGAAGATGTCGGCGAAGCGGGGCGAGATGACGGCGTGGAACCCGTAGTCCATGATCGCCCACACCGCGTGCTCGCGGGACGAGCCGGTGCCGAAATTGGGGCCGGCCACCAGGATCGACGCGCCGGCGTACTCGGGCTGGTTCATCACGAAGTCGCGGTCGTCGCGCCACTCCGAGAACAGTCCGGCGCCGAAGCCGGTGCGCTCGACCCGCTTGAGCCAGTCGCTGGGGATGATCTGGTCGGTGTCCACGTCGGACCGGTCCAGGGGGACGGCGGTGCCGCTGACCACGGTGACGGCTTCCATCTCAGGCATCCTCCTCGCGGGCTCCGCCCGGCAGGTCGTCGGGGGTGGCGAAGGTGCCGGCGATGGCCGTGGCGGCGGCGACGGCGGGCGACACCAGGTGGGTGCGCCCGCCCCGGCCCTGGCGCCCTTCGAAGTTGCGGTTGCTCGTGGAGGCGGCCCGCTCGCCGGGGGCGAGCTTGTCGGGGTTCATGGCCAGGCACATCGAACAGCCCGGCTCGCGCCAGTCGAAGCCGGCGGCGGTGAAGATCTTGTCGAGGCCCTCGGCCTCGGCCTGGTGCTTCACCATGAACGAGCCGGGCACCACCAGGGTTCGGATGCCGTCCTTGACATGGCGCCCCTCGACCACTGCGGCGGCGGCCCGCAGGTCCTCGATCCGCGAGTTGGTGCACGAACCGATGAACACGGTGTCGACGGGCACCTCGCGCAGCGGCGTGCCCGCGGTGAGCCCCATGTAGTCGAGCGCCCGGGCCGCGGCCTCCCGCTGACTGGGCTCGGCGAAGCTGTCCGGGTCGGGGACCGCCGCGCTGAGCGGCGCCACCTGCGCGGGGTTCGTGCCCCACGACACGTAGGGGCTGAGGGAGGCGGCGTCGAGCGTGACCTCCTTGTCGAAGGTGGCGCCGTCGTCGGTGGGCAGGGAGCGCCAGTCGTCCAGCGCCGCCTCCCATTCAGCACCGCTCGGCGAGAACCGGCGCCCCTCCAGGTAGGCGAAGGTGGTGTCGTCGGGCGCGATGAGGCCCGCCTTGGCGCCGGCCTCGATCGACATGTTGCACACGGTCATGCGCCCCTCCATCGAGAGGGCCGCGATGGCCGAGCCCCGGTACTCGATGATCGAGCCGATGCCGCCGCCGGTGCCGATGCGGCCGATGATGGCCAGGATGATGTCCTTGGCGGTGACGCCGGCGGGCAATTCCCCGTCGACGTTGATGGCCATCGTGCCCGGGCGCTGCTGCGGCAGGGTCTGGGTGGCCAGCACGTGCTCGACCTCGCTCGTGCCGATGCCGAACGCCAACGCCCCGAAGGCGCCGTGGGTGGACGTGTGGCTGTCGCCACAGACGATGGTCATCCCCGGCTGGGTGAGGCCCTTCTCGGGCCCGATCACGTGGACGATGCCCTGCCCCGGGTCGCCCATGGGATAGAGGGTGATGCCGAACTCGGCGCAGTTGGCCCGAAGCACGTCGACCTGCTTGCGCGAGATCGGGTCGGCGATCGGCTGGTCGATGTCGGTGGTGGGGACGTTGTGGTCCTCGGTGGCCACGGTGAGGTCGGGCCGGCGAACCGTGCGGCCCGCGAGGCGCAGGCCGTCGAAGGCCTGGGGGGACGTGACCTCGTGGACGAGGTGCAGATCCACGTAGAGCAGGTCGGGCTCGCCGTCGGCCGAGTGGACCACGTGGCGGTCCCAGATCTTCTCGCTCAGCGTCCTGGGGGAGGGGGTCGGTGCCATGTGTTGCCTCTTGTATCTCAAATAGTGAGACGATAGTCTTGCTCTGTGGGAGACAGTGTAAGCGGTGTGGGCACGTTCGACAAGGCCGTTCGGGTGCTCGGCGCACTCGAGGAGCAGCCCCGGTCGCTGAACGACCTGACCGCGGCGACGGGCCTTCCCCGGGCCACCGCCCACCGCCTGGCCACCGCCCTCGAGACCCACGGGCTGGTGCGGCGCACCGACGACGGCCGGTTCGCGCTCGGGTTGCGGCTCGTGGCCCTGGGCCGAGCGGCCGCCGACCAGCTGCCGCTGGCCGACGCCGCCCAGCCCGCCCTCGTGGCGCTCCGAGACGCAACCGGCGAGAGCGTGCAGCTGTACGTGCGCGAGGTCGACCGGCGGGTGTGCGTCGCAGCGCTCGAGTCGCCGCACGGGCTGCGTACGATCGTGGCCATGGGTGCCGCGCTGCCGCTCGACCGGGGATCGGCCGGCCGGGCCCTCACCGAGCCCGATCCGGGCCCGTGGGTCGCCAGCGTGGCCGAGCGTGAGGCGGGGGTGGCCTCGGTGAGCGCGCCGGTGCGGGCCGGCGACGGGCGGGTGGCGGCAGCGGTGAGCGTGTCGGGCCCGCTCGAGCGCACCGGTGCCGACCCCGGCCGCCGCTACGGCGACGCGGTGGCCGCCGCCGCCGCCGCCATCGAGCTGGCGGCCGGCCTGCGATGAGCCGTTCGCCGGGGCTCGGGGCCGTCGCCGACGACTGGGGCCGCCCTGGCGGTGCTCGGCTTCGGGTCGCCACCATCGAACGCGCCGGGGCGGCGATGACCGCGCCGCCCCCCTCGCCACGGCGCGGTGCCGGCGCGCTCCCAGCCCGCCACCAGGTGGCGATGACCGGCCTGGCCGGTCGGCGTTGACCGTGTCCCCGTCGCAGGTCCTGGCGGCCATCGACATCGGCACCAACTCGGTCCACCTGGTGGTGGCCCGCGCCGACGAGAGCGGCCGCTTCGAGGTGGTCGGCCGGGAGAAGGAGGCGGTCCGGCTCGGGTCGAGCCAGGGTGAGATGAAGCGGCTCTCGCCCGCGGCCATCGACCGGGCCATCGCCGCCCTGTCGCGCTTCCGCCAGGTCGCCGACGTGGCCGGAGCGCCGGTGCGGGCGGTGGCCACCAGCGCGGTGCGCGAGGCGCAGAACAGCGCGGTCTTCCTGCGCCGGGCGTGGGAGGAGGCGGGCATCGACGTCGAGGTGATCTCGGGCTTCGAGGAGGCCCGACTCATCCACCTGGGCGTGCTGCAGGCCGTGCCGGTGTTCGACCAGCGCTCGCTGCTGGTCGACATCGGCGGTGGCAGCACCGAGGTGCTGGTCGGCGAGCGCGGGGAGGCTCTGGCCGCCCGGAGCCTCAAGCTCGGCGCCATCCGCATGACCCGGCGGTTCTTCGACGCCCGGACGGTCGAGCCGGCTGCGGTCGACAAGTGCCGGCGCTACGTCCGCTCGGCGTTGGTGTCGTTCGCCCGCGAGGTGAACCGCCTCGGCTTCGACGTGGCCGTGGGCAGCTCCGGCACGATCCAGGCGGTCGCCGCGATGGTCAGCGCCGGGCGCGGTGACGCGGCACCCCAGACCTTCAACAACTTCTCGTTCGCCGCCGCCGAGCTCGAGGACGTGGTGGCCCAGCTGGCGGCCGCGCCCACCCTGGCCGACCGCCGGCGCGTCCCGGGCCTCGACGCCTCGCGGGCCGACATCATCCTGGGGGGCGCCATCATCCTCGAGCAGGTGGCCCTGGAGTTCGGCGTCACCGAGATGCTGGTGTCCGACTACGCCCTCCGCGAAGGCGTCCTGCTCGACACCCTGCAGCGCTCACGGGGCCGGTCGCTCCACCATCTGAGCGACCTGCGCAGGCGCAGCGTCGACCACCTGGCCGCGCTCATGGACGACGACCCCGCGCACTCGAACCGGGTCGCCGCGCTGGCGCTGGCGTTGTTCGACGCCACCCACGATCGCCATCAGCTGCCCGACGACACCCGTGAGTACCTGGAGGCGGCGGCGCTGCTGTGCAACGTGGGCCTGTTCGTGTCGCACGCGCAGCACCACAAGCACTCGTACTACGTGATCCGCAACTCCGAGCACCTCACGGGGTTCACCGACCGCGAGATCGAGATCATCGCCCAGACCGCCCGGTACCACCGCAAGAGCGCCCCGAAGCCGAAGCACCCCGACTTCGCACGGCTGAAGCCGGCCGACCAGGACGTGGTGCGGGCGTTGGCGGCGATGCTGCGGGTGGCCATCGCCCTCGACCGCACCCATGCCGGCCTGGTCGACTCCGTCCGGCGGGGCGTGGACGGCCCGGAGGGCATCGAGCTGGTCATCACACCGCGCGACGGCGACGATCTCTCCCTCGAGCTCTACACCGTCGGCGAGAACAAGCAACTGCTCGAGAGCGTCCTCGGTGGGCCGGTCTGCGTGGCCGTCGCGCCGGCTTCCTGAGCGACTCTCGTCCACTCCCGCCCGGTCGCCCGATTCGGCACACCTCGGCGGACGGGCAGTGGCATACTTCGCCGTCCAACCGACCGAGGGCGAAGGAGTCACCGGACATGGCGGTACGCGACACACGCGAGCGGCTCCAGCGATACCTGACCGACTTCCTGGACGAGGTGAAGGTCGACAAGGACGGCGACTTCCACTTCCGGCACGAGTCCGTGGAGGTGTTCGCGACCACGCAGGAGTGGGGCGAGGACGAGACCGTCGTCCACGTCGTCGCACCGCTGCTGTTCGGCGTCAAGGGCAGCCCTGAGCTGTTCGAGTACATCGCGCGCCACTCCGACGACTACCTGTTCGGGCACCTCGCCCTGAAGGACCGCGACGGCACGTTCGACATCCACTTCAGCCACATCTTGTTGGGGGACTTCCTCGATCCTGAGGAGTTGAAGTCGGTGGTCGCCGCCGTGGCGATCACGGGGAACGATCTGGACGACGAGCTGCAGAAGCAGTTCGGAGGCGAGCGGTTCTACGAGGATTCGTGAGCCCCGAGCTCACCGGGGCGCTGGCCACGATCCTCGACTCCGCCCGAGCCGAGGCCAAGCGCTTCGACCATCCCCGGACCCTGCCACTCCACGTGGCCGCCGCGCTGGCCCGGCGGGATCCGGCCCAGTTCGCCGAGGACTTCGGCGAGGACGCCCCCGATCGGCTGCGGTCGGCGCTGGCCCGCCTTCGGCTCGGGGAGGTCGATCGCGGTGTCGAGCCCGCCACCATCGAGCTGATCAACACGGTCGGGTCGGCTCCGGACCCGTGGCGGGCGATCGCGGCGGCCCTCCACGACACCATGACCGCGCTCGACCCGCTGCCGTCGGCGGACGACGAGGCGTCGACCGGTCACGGGGCACCGACGGATCACCAGGCGTCGGCCGGTCACGAGGCATCCCCGGATCACCAGGCGCCGACCGGTCACGAGGCAGCGACAGGTCACGACGGGCCGACCGGCCACGGAACGGAGGGGGGACGCGACGCCGCGCCGCCCACGGAGGGGCCGGGCGGGTCGAGCACCGTCGGGGACCGCGACGCGGCGGGCGACTTCGCGGCGAAGATCCCCGCTCGGAGCCGGTCGATCGTGACGGTGCTGTCGCCGGACGACACGCTTCTCGAGCGAACCGGCGTGGTGGACCGCCTGCTCGAGATCCTGGGCCGGCACTCGCCGGGCGCCCCGTGTGTGGTCGGCGAGCCCGGCGCCGGCAGGACGGCCCTCCTGCAGCTGTTGGCCGGTCGCCTCGCGGCCGGGCCGGCGCCCGCCTCGCTCGCCGGTCGCCCGGTGGTGCGGGTGTCGCCCGGCGCCATCCTGGCCGCCGACCGGAGCAACGCCCTCCGCAAGGTGCTCGACGACGTGGGCCCCGAGGCCATCCTCGCCATCGACGACCTCGAGGTGCTGGGCGCGCTCGGCTCCCCGTCGGTGGACGCGGACATGTTGGGGGTGATCCGCGCTGCGGTCGAGCGCCCCGGTGGGGCCATCGTCACCATGGCCGCCTCCTACCTGGGCAAGCTCGACATCCACAACCACGAGCTGCTGGAGGAGCTCACCGTGGTGGAGCTGCCGCCGCTCGCCGGCGATGGGCTGGCGACCCTGATCGAGCAGCGGTCGGCGACGCTCGCTGCCTTCCACGGCGTGGCGATCACCGCCGACGCGTGTCGCCGGGCGGCCGCGCCGCCGTCACCCGGAGATCTGCGGGTGCAACCGGGCCTGGGTGTCGACCGCCTCGACGACGCGTGCGCGCGGGCGCAGGGCCGCGGTGGGGCCGAGGTGACCGGCGACGACGTGCACCTCGGCGCCAGGGCCGACCGCGCAGGTCGATTGGACCGGGAGGCGTTGACCGAGCTCCTCCGCGCCCGGGTCAAGGGCCAGGACCACGCCGTGGACCGCGTCGTCCACCGCTTGGCGCTCACCCGGGCCGACCTCGACCTCAACCCCGAGCGCCCCGACGGGGTGTTCCTCTTCGCGGGGCCCACGGGCGTGGGGAAGACCGCGCTGGCGCAGGCGCTGAGCGAGGCCCTGAGTGGCAGTCGGGATCAGTTGATCCGGCTCGACATGAGCGAGTACAGCGACGAGTGGGCGGTCAGCCGCCTCACCGGCCCGCAGCCCGGCTACGTGGGCTACACGGAGCCCGAGGGCTGGTTGACGACCAAGGTGCGCGAGCGCCCGGACGCGGTCGTCCTGCTCGACGAGATCGAGAAGGCGCACCCCACGGTGTGGAACACCTTCCTGCAGGTGTTCGACGCCGGCCGGTTGACCGACGCGCGGGGCAACGTGGCCCGGTTCGCCGAGACGGTGGTCGTGATGACCTCCAACATCGGCAGCGAGGCCTTCTCGGCGAGCTCGGTGGGATTCCTCGAGACCCGGCCCGATGCGGCGGCGAGCGAGGCCGCGGTGATCCGCTCGATCGAGTCGACGATGGCACCGGAGCTCGTCAACCGCCTCGACCAGGTGATCGTGTTCCAGCCGCTCACGGAGGCGAGCATCGCCGCCATCGCCGCCAGTGAGATCGCCGCCACCCTCGAACGACTGCGCGGCCTCGGGTACGAGGTGACGATCGGCCCCGACGTCGTCGCCCTGGTGGCGCAGACCGGCTACGACGCCCGGTACGGCGCCCGGCACGTGCAGCGCAGCATCGAGCAGCTGCTGCTCCAGCCGCTGGTGGCCCACGCCCCCGGAACGCTGACCGCGAGCATCGCCGATGGTGCGATCACCTGGACCGCCGGGTGATGACTCCGACTGCCGGGTGATGACCCCGACTGCCGGGGGATGACCCCGTCGATCGTCGTCGCTCAGCCCGACGCGTCCGATCGGCGGGCGGCCACGTCGGCGCACGCCTCGAGGAGCACGGGCACGAACCGGTCGGGACGCTGCACGCAGCAGATGTGGTCGCCCGCCACCGGGTGGACCGTCGCTCCGGGGATCGCCTCGGCGAGCTTGCGCTGGCGATTGGGCGGCACCACCTGGTCGAGCTCGGTGACCACCACCGCGGTGGGCACGTCGATCTGGTGGACCCACTCGTGTGAGCTGAAGCGGCCGAGGGCGGCGCCCGCCTCGATGATCGTGTGGGGCTCGCCCCGGCGGTACTGGGCCAGCGCCCAGTCGCCGTAGGTGCCCTCGCCCGTGCGGCCGGCCAGCACCCGCAGCGCGGCCCGCCGCCGCCACGAGTCGGGCGTACCGCGGGCCAGGACGGAGAGGCCGTTGAGGGCCCGGAAGGTCAGCTTCTCGGCGGGCTTGCCCCGGAAGTTGCGGGCCGTGGCGCAGAACACCAGGCCCTCGACCAGTTCGCGGTGGCGGTGCCAGAGCAGCTGGGCGATGGGCCCGCCCATCGAGTAGCCGACCGCGATCACCCGGTCGATGCCCAACGCCGCGCAGGCGGCGGCGGCGTCGTCGGCGCAGTCGGCCAGCCGGAAGCGGTCGGCCGAGCGGATGCCGCGCCCGTGGCCCCGATGGTCGATGGCCACCACCGAGTAGTGCCGGCGGAGCGGCTCGTACTCGGGGAACCAGTTCAGGTCGGCGCTGGCGGTCCAGCCGTGCAGCAACAGCACGGTCGGTGCACCCGCGGGCCCCTCGGCGTGACGGATGAAGGTGGTGCCACGGCCGGGCAGGTCGAGGGCGCGTCCGGGTGGCAGCGGGGGAGCGGCGGGCACCGGCGAACCGGCGGCCTGGTCGGGACCGACCCAGGTAGCCGTGGCTCAGCCCTCGATGTCCACGATGGTGACCGTGAGCGTCCCGCCGGGCGCCTCGTAGCTGACCTCGTCGCCGATCTTGGCGCCCATGAGCGCCTCGCCCAGCGGGGAGTTGGGTGACATCACCTCGACGTCGTCGCGTCGCTCCTCGATGGAGCCGATCAGGTACTTCTCGGGGGCCTCGTCGTCGTCGTACACGATCGACACGACCGAGCCACCCGTGACCACGTCGCTGACCTCACTGTCGTCGACGATCTCGGCCACCTCCATCAGCGCGGCCAGGTGGCGGATGCGGGCCTCGGTCTTGCCCTGCTCCTCCTTGGCGGCGTGGTAGTCGCCGT
>CAZWMT010000038.1:0-42037 GCA_964635055.1 uncultured Microthrixaceae bacterium
CAGATGGACAAACCCCAAGAACCCACGCCCCCTCCGCAATCCATCCGCGGCTCTATTGCCTCGGGTTCGGTGGGTACGCGTTCTCGAGGCAATGGCCCCCGGGTTCCGCCAGCTATTGCCTCGGGTTCGGTCGGTACGCGTTCTCGAGGCAATGGCCCCCGGGTTCCGCCAGTTATTGCCTCGGGTTCGGTGGGTACGCGTTCTCGAGGCAATGGCCCCCGGGTTCCGCCAGCTATTGCCTCGGGTTCGGTCGGTACGCGTTCTCGAGGCAACAGCTGTCGCACTGCGAACCCGACCTCCGCCCGACCGGGTCCACGGTCAGACGCCGAAGCGGGCCCGGTAGAACGCGAGGGCGGTGGCGCGCTCGTCGGCGTCGAGACCGACCTGCGCCAGGTCGTACTCGACGGTGCCATGACGCCCGCGCGGGTGATCACGCACGTACTCGCCGAGCGCCGCCGCCACATCGGGGGACCAGGGCTGGCCGGCGACCTCGTAGACGCGCCGGGCCATGGCCAGGTCGTCGGCCATGAAGTCGTCGAACCGGACATCGATGGACCGGCCGGCGGACAACAGCTCCCGGTCGCGGACGCACGCCTGCAGCAGGTGCTGCACCCGTCCCGCCCAGTAGCGGCCGATGGCCTCGGGGTCGGGGTGGGCGACGGCCATACGGGCGCTGTAGGCGACCATCGTCGCCATCGAGGCGGTGACCGCGACCGGCTCGCGGTGGGTGACCACGACGGTGGCGTCGGGGAACACGGTGGTCAGCGGACCGAACTGGGCCAGGTGCTGCGGTGACTTCAGGGCCCACCGCTCGCCGGCGCCAGCGCCCCACCGCAGGAACGTCAGGACCTGCAACACCCGGCGCAGGTACCGGTAGCTGTCGGTCTGGTCGGTGGCGTCGAACCAGTCCCGGTACCGGGGCAGGGGGACCGTGGTCTCGAACAGCATCGTGGAGAAGTCCATGGCCAGCAGCTGGATCTCCTCGTGGGTGTGGTGGGTGGTCATCTCGTGCATGCGCACGAAGTGGGGCATGGCCTCGTTCACGAACCACAGCGCACCGTCGGTCCGGGCCAGCCTCGGGTCGGGGTCGAGGTCGCGCTCGTCGTCGGCCAGGACCGGCTCGAGTGCCTCCCAGTAGGGCAGCGTGCGCAGGTGCGGATCGGCGGCCAGCAGGTTGTGCAGGTGGGTGGTGCCCGTCCGGGGCAGGCCGGCGATGACGATCGGCGCCTCGACCGGCAACTCGAGGATCTCGGGGTGGCGGGCGATCTCGTGCTCGACCAGCAGGCGGTTCTTCAGCAGTTGCACGAACAGGGTGTGCTGCGCCATCCGTCCCATGGGGGTGAGCTCGACGTCCTCGGTCAAGGCGTGGCACAGCAGCGCCAGCGGTCGGAGGAAGCGGTGGTCGCCGAAGTCGTCGAGGCCGGTGGCCTCGCTCGCCGCGTCCATGAGGGCGGTCGGCTTCAGGACCAGGTCGGCGGCGAGTGGCTCGACCGACGCCATGATCTCCGCCACGTGGCCGGGGAAGGCCGGGTCGCGCAGGTCCACCAGGCGAACGGGTTCGGGTCGTTCGGCCGCGTCGTACATGACGAGAGTCTGACCGAATCGAACTGGCGCCTCATTCCGTTGCCCTGACGACAGGATCGGGCGCCAGTTGGCAGGATTCTCGAACTGGCGCCTCATTCGGTTGCCCTGACGACAGGATCGGGCGCCAGTTCGGGGAATGTCTGCCGGCGGGGCCGGCGGGGCCGGCGGGGCCGGCGGGGCTGGCGGGGCCGGCGGTTTCGGCGCGTCGGCGGGTTACAGGGTGAACGTGTCGAGGTCGTTGGCGAGGGCCACCTCGCCGCCGAACACCGCCTGGGCCTCGTCGATCCACTCCTGCTCGGTGCCGGGTGCGACGCCCGGCACGGGGTGGGTCATCACCAGGGTCTTCACGCCGTTGCGCGCCGCGGTGTCGGCTGCCTGCTCGATGGACGAGTGGTAGTCGAGCACGTCTTGCAGGCGTGGCGCCGGGATCATCTTGACCACCGAGTCGCGCACGACGGTCTGCACGTACAGGTCGGCGCCGGCGCAGAGGCGGTCGAGGCCCTCGCACGGGACGGTGTCGCCCGCGATCACGACGGCCTTGCCGTCGGTCTCGATGCGGTAGCCGACGGTCGGCCGCACGGGTGAGTGATCGGTGGGGGCGCACTCGATGC
Organism: uncultured Microthrixaceae bacterium; assembly: GCA_964635055.1. Classification (GTDB taxonomy): domain Bacteria; phylum Actinomycetota; class Acidimicrobiia; order Acidimicrobiales; family DATDAH01; genus JAEUJM01. The sequence goes on from CAZWMT010000038.1 coordinate 2,196, forward strand.
GCACGCCGTCGTCGTCGGTGATCACCCCGTCGGTCACCTCGGTGACCTCCACGACCGGCTCGTACTGCAGGGACTCGTGGTGGGCGATGCGGTAGCCCATGTCCTCTCGGAGCATGGCCAGGGTGTTGTCGACCAGCGTCTGGGTGCCCACGGGGCCGACGATCCGCAGCGGTGTGGGTCCCGGGGTCATCACCCACTGCATGGTGATCACGTCGTTCAGGTCGGTGATGTGATCACTGTGGCGGTGGGTGAGGAACACCGTGTGGAACTGCATCGGGCCGGTGCCCGCGGCGGCGGCCCGCATGAGCACCGCGCGACCGCAGTCGAAGAGCAGGTCGCGCCCGCCGGCCCGCACCAGCGTGGCAGGGCCCGCTCGCAGCGGATCGGGGATGGGGCTGCCGGTTCCGAGCGTGATCACTTGCACCCGCGCAGTCTGCACCAGAACGAGCTTGTGGCGCAGGCCCTGTCATGAGATGATCCCTCTCATCATGAGAGGGATCATCTCACATGCGGTCCACTCGCATGAGGACGGCCGGCCATGACACCAACACCGACCAGGACATCGACCACCCCGGCACCGGCCACCCCGGCACCGGCCCCGCCGGCATCGGTGAGCGGGCGGGGCGCCACCGGCCTGCGGGCCGAGCAGCGGGCCGCCACGCGCCGCCGCATCGTCGACGCGGTGTCGGCGCTCGTGGCCGAGGAGCACCCGGCGGCGGTCTCGGTGCCGGCGGTGGCGGCGCGGGCCGGCGTGGGGGTGGCCACCGTGTACCGCTACTTCCCGACCAAGGAGGCACTGCTCGACGCCGCCGCCCACGGTGCGGTGTCGACGGGGGCGGCCGGGATGCCCCGGGCCTTCGACGAGGTGGGGGCGAGCCTGGCGGCCGCCTGGGGCGAGCTGGCCGACCAGCTGCCGCTGGTGCGCAACCAGTTCGCCTCACCGCTCGGCCGCGAGCTGCGCCGACGGCGATGGGAGCTGAAGCACGCGGCGATGGTCGAGGTCGCCCGTCGTGAGGGGCTCGACCCGGCGAGCCCCGCGGGCCGGCGGCTGATCGGCGTCGTCGACGTGCTCACCGCCTCCACCGCGCTGCTCGAGCTGCACGACAAGGCGGGGGTCGGGGTGGACGAGTCCGCCGCCTGGTGCGCCTGGGCCGTCTCGGTGCTGCACGAGGCCACCAGGACCGAGGCGCAGCGATGACCCGTCACACCGGCTCCTCGTTCCGTGGAGCGCCTTCGCCATCCGGTTCGGCCCCACCGCGTCTCGGCCCCGCTCCGCCGCGTCAGCTCACCCTCACCTGGACGGCGCCGCAGAAGGGGGAGTGGCGGGGGCTGCACGACCACTTCCCCCGGGCCCTCACACCCGAGTACCGCCGGCTCCTCGTCGAGGGCATGACCACCGGGCAGGCCGACCACTTCGCCCGGTACGGGATCCCGGGACGCACCATGCGCCCCGAGTTCGTGAACGGCCGCGTGTTCATCGCGGTCGAGCCCCTGGTCGGGCCGTTCTCAGACCGTGTGCCGCCGGCCCCCCTGTTGTGGCTGGGCGTGCGCCTGCTCCCGGCGTTCCGGCGCCGGGCCGCGGCGGCCGATCAGGCCCTGGCCGACCGCATCTGGCTGGCCGAGGCCGAACGCTGGTACCGCGACGAGCGCCCGGTGTGGGAGGCGCGCAACCGGGCGCTCGCGAGCGTGGATCCACCCGCACTCGGCGATGCCGGCCTGGTGGAGCACCTGCGAGCGGTGCGGGCCCACGCGGGGGAGGGCTACCGCACGCACTTCGCCATGCACGGCACCGACCTGGCCCCCACCGCGATCTACCTCACCCGGTCGGCCGACTGGGGCATCGACCCCGCCGCCGCGACGGCCTTGCTGGCGGGGTGCTCCCCGGCCTCGACCGGCGCCGGCGGCCTGCCCGACTGGGCCCTCGTCACCGGCTACGACCTGGACGACCGGGCCGCGTGCGAGTTGCCGGCGCGCCGGGCGGCCGACTCCCGGACCGCCTCGGCCCCGCCCACCGAGGCCTCCGTCACGGGTTCGGCCAGCGCGACCTCCGGCACCTCGGTGGCCGGCGGTGTCGCGGGTGGCGCCTCGGCCGAGGACGAGGTGCGGGCGATGATCCCGCCCGCGCACCGGGCCGAGTGGGACCGGCACCTCGCCGACGCTCGGGCCACCTACGGCGTCCGCGACGACAACGGCGTGCTCACCGCCGCGTGGCCCGTCGGCCTCCTGCGGCGGGCCATGCTGGCGGCGGGCGACCGCCTGGTCGAGCGCGGCCGGCTCCACCGCCGGGAGCACGCGGTCGAGTGCACGGTCGACGAGCTGGTGGCGATGCTGGACGCCGACGCCGACGCCGACGCCGACGCCGACGCCGACGCCGCCGCCGACGCCGATGCCGACGCCGTGGCGGACCGGGCCGACCAGCGGCGCGCCCTGTCGGCCCACGCCGCGCCGGCGGTGCTCGGCCCTGAGGCCTCCCTTCCCGTCGACGTGCTGCCGCCGGCGATGCGGCTGATGACCCGAGGGTTGCTCACGCTGCGCGACCTGGCCATCACGCCGCCCGGCGCCCGTGCGTCACTGCAGGGGGTGGGCATCGGGGAGCGGCCGGTGCAGGGCCGCGCCTGCGTCGCGGCCGACCCGGTCGAGGCGCTCACCCGCTTCGAGCCGGGCGACGTGATCGTCACCGCCGGCACCACGCCCGCGTGGAACACGGTGCTCGCGCTCGCTGGTGGCGTGGTGACCGAGGAGGGCGGCCCGCTCTCCCACGCGGCGGTGATCGCCCGGGAGCTGGGCCTGCCGGCGCTGGTGGGCACGGCCGAGGCGGTGGCGCTGATCCCCGACGGCGCCACGGTCGAGCTCGACCCGGTCGGGGGCACGGTGCGCGTGCTGCCACAGGCGTCGAGTGGAGAATGACGTGCGCCCGGCCGCGCGCCGCACGCCGTAGCGTGTGCCGATGGCAACCGGCGAACGGCTCGAGGTGATCGCCGGCGACCACGTGGTGCTGCTGGATGGTCGCGTGCTCGAGGTGCTCCACACCACCGGCCTGTCCTACCGCTTCCACGTGAACCACGTGGCGGTGGAGGCCACGCCGGCTCGTGACGGCGGGCTGCGTCTGCGGGTGGGCGTCGACCCCGGCAACGGCGTGATCGTCCAGGGCACGACGGTCGACGTCCCGGCCGGGCAGGTGGGCGCTGTCACCGCGCTCTTCGACGAGGCCAGGGCCCGCCGGGACTGACCTGCGAGACGGCGACGGCCCGCCCGGCGCCGGGCCCACCGGGCAGACTGGGCCGATGGCCCACCCCCGACGCTTCCGCTTCGGCGTTCAGCTGAACGCTCCGTTCGACGGCTGCTCGTGGACCGAGAGCGTCCGCGAGCTCGAGGCCCTCGGCTACTCGACGCTGTTCATGCCCGACCACGTGGACTCCCCCCTGGGCCCGTTGGCGGCCATGGCCGCCGCGGTCACCGCCACCACCACGCTGAAGGTGGCGCCGTTGGTGCTCGACTGCGACTTCCGCCACCCGTCCATCGTGGCCAAGGAGCTGGCCACCATCGACGCGCTCTCCGGCGGCCGGCTCGAGGTGGGGCTGGGCGCGGGCTGGAAGAAGGTCGACTACGAGCAGTCGGGCATCCCCATGGAGCGCCCCGGCGTGCGGGTGAGTCGCATGATGGAGCACGCGCAGGTGCTGCGGGCGCTCTTCTCGGGCGATCCGGCGACCTTCGAGGGCGAGCACTACCGCGTCACGGGGCAGGTGTGCAGCCCGGCGCCGGCCCGACCCGGCGGCCCTCCCCTGATCCTGGCCGGCGGCGCGCCCCGGGTGTTGCGCTTCGCGGGGGCCAACGCCGACATCGTCGGGGTGAACCCCTCGATCCACTCGGGCGAGATCGATGCCGACGCCAGCCGAGACGCCATGGCCGACCGCATCGACGAGAAGCTGCAGTGGGTGCGCGAGGGCGCGGGCGACCGCTTCGACGACCTCGAGATCAACGCCTGGGTCGCCGCCGCCCAGTTCACCGACGATCCCGTGGGCGTGGCGACGTCGCTGGCACCGTTCTTCGGCACCGACGACCCGGTCGCTCTGCTCTCGTCGCCGATGACCCTGATCGGCGACGTCGCCAGCCTCGGCGACGAGCTGGCCCGCCGCCGCGAGCGGTGGGGCTACTCCTACGTCGTCATCCCCGGCGACCACGCCCGCGCCTTCGCGCCGCTGGTGGCGGCCCTCACCGGCACCTGACAGCGGCTCGGAGGCTGTGCGGCACCGGTGCGACTGGACGAGGCTCAGTTCACCCGTGCCGGCAGTCGATGTCGGGCACGGATGCTGGTCGGTGGGGCCGGTGCAGCGCGCCGGCGGGTCAGTCGGCCGTGGACGACGCCCCTCAGGGCATCACCCGGGTGAGGAAGTCGTCGAACAGGGGGACGGTGAAGGCGGTATCACCGTGCGCAGGGCTGTAGATCATCCCTTTGGCGATGAGACCGCTGCGGCGAGGTCCGACCGACTCCACGCGAACACCCAGTTGCGCCGCGATGTCCCCGGAACGGTGGGGGCCGGGGCCCAACTCGGCCATCGCGCGCAGGTACTTCTTCTCGGCCGGAGTGAGGCGGTCGAAGCGGACGAGGAAGAAGTTGTTGTCGAGGTGGGCGTTGACCGCGGGCGTGACGCGCTCCACCACCTCCAGGCGGATCGGTGAACCGTCGGCGTGGTTCCACACGTGATACCCCCACTCCTGGAGGATGTAGGGGTAGCCGTGCGACCGATCCACCACGGCACTATCTGTTCTTATCGTTCTTATCGTTCTTATCGTTCTTATCGTCCGCTCAACTAAGAACGCTCAAGATGGCCGAGGACCCGCGTGAGCAGTCGGGGTCGCACCAGCGTTTGCCTTGGTTGGACCCGCGCCAACGTGGATCTGAACGGTTCGGGTGCCGCCTACCTCACGAGGGGCCTCACGCGACAGGGCCCGTCAATCTCGTGTACAGGTACTCCTAGCGGTCCCTCCAGCGGAGCCCGCCCCCTGGACCTCCTAGGCTCGGGTGAGGGTGATGCGCGAGACCGAGCGGTTGATTCCAGCCATTCGCAACCGCTCCTCACACCGCACGGCCCCCGTAGCCAAGCTGGTCAAGGCAGCGGACTTTTAATCCGAAGATCGTGGGTTCGAATCCCACCGGGGGCACTGTGATCGCTGCGTTCGAAGCCCTGCTGGCGCGCCGCTGGCGGGTCGTCGCCTCCGCCGCCGTGGTGGCGATGGGGGTCGTCGTGGTGTGGTCGTACCTCACGCCCAAGCAGTGGGAGGCCTCGACCACGGTGCTCCTCGACCCGTTGGTGGTGCCCGGCCTGCACGAGGACGCCGCGTCGCCGGCCACGCCCACCGAGGACGAGGCCTTCGCCGCCGAGTTGGCCACCGCTCGGGGGGCCACCTTCCAGGAGGGGTTGCGCGCCAACGCCGCGTACCCGTTCACCGTCACCGTCGATGCCGGGCCCCGCGAGGCCACGCTGCGCTTCACCGCCCGGGCCGACTCGGCCGAGCGGGCCAGCGCGGCCTCGTACTCGGCGGCCAACGGCTTCACGGCATGGGGGCGGTCGCACGAGGCGGTGGCCCGGCGCGACGCGCTCCAGCGCGAGGTCGACGCCCTCCCTGACGGCGACCCCGCCGCCGCCGACCTCGAGGCCCGCCTGCAGACGGCCGCGACGGCGGTCGACCGGCTGAGCGCCGGTGGCGGCACGGTGGTGGTCCGCCCCGCGGTCCCCGGCAACCCGGTGTCGCCGGACCTCACCTCCCGGATCGTCCTGGCGGCGGTGGCCGGGCTGTTGGTGGGCGTCGCCGCCGCCGCCCTGCTCGACCGTCGGCACGCGTCGCCGGCCGGGGCCGCGCCGCGTGCGGGAGCGGGGGCGGTCGGGGACCGAGCCGAGGGGGTCGGTGGCCCGCCCCCTGGGCAGGAGGAGGCAGGGGCGGTGACAGACCGGGCGGGGGTCGGCGCCGGTCGCCGCCTCGCCCGGCTGATGCTGGGTGGGGTGGCCGTGGTGGCCCTGCTGGTGCCGGCCGCCGCGGTGGTGGCCGGCGTGGTGCAGGTGTGGGAGTTGCGACCCTCCACCAACGCCCAGGACGAAGCTGGCTACGCCTGCTTCCCGGGCTGGCTCGACGACCTGCCCGACGGCACCCTGGTGGGCATCTCGGAGGACAGCCCCCGGTTCTTCTACGACCACGTGCAGGAGTTCGCGTACCCACGGCTGGCGGTGGCACCGCCCGGTGTCGTCCCCGAGGTGCTGGTGAACATCGTCGCGGGGCCCGGCCCCGAGGCCTGCGGGGGCTTCCACCGTGAGGTCTCGCGCCCGTGAACGTCCCCCTGTTCGTGGCCGTCCTGCTCGCCCTGGTCCTCGCTGGCGTGGGGTGGCCGCTCGCCCGGGTGGTGGGGCGCACTCCCGCCTGGGCGCTCGCGGTGACGCCGGTCGCCGGCGGTCTGGTGGTGTCGGTCGGGGTGATGGCCAGCCTGCTCACCCGCACGTCGCTCCTGCCCTGGTTGGTGCTGGCCGCCGCCATCGGGTGGGCCGTGCTGGCCGGCCGACGGCGGTGGGATCGCGGGTTCCACGACGACGACGGCCCGGGCCTCGCGGTGCTGGCGGTGGCGGCGCTGGTGGCCGTGGTGCCGGTGGTGCTGGTCGACCTTCCGCCCGTCGAGTCCGACGCGCGCTTCATCTGGTGGTTCCACGCCGCGTGGTTCCGAGGCGGTGGCGCGGTCGCCCGCGACGGCATGGCCCACGCCGCGTTCGGCCCCAGCCACTCCGGCTACCCGCCGCTGGTGCCGGGGCTCATCGCCTCCGTGTGGCACCTCGGCGCGGCCTACGACCGTGAGACCGCCCTGCGGGCCGGGCAACTGGTGACCGCGGCGTTCGTCGCCGCGGCCGGGTTCTTCGTCTCGGGGGTGCTGCGTCTGCCCCGGCGGCCCGCCATGGGCGCGGCCGCACTGGTCGCGGCGGTGTGCTGGGGGGCCAACGCTCGCGTGGGGCTGACCGGCTTCGTCGACCTCACCTGGGCGGTGGTGCTGCTGACCGCGGCGGTGCTGTTGCTGGCGGGCCCCACCGACCGGCGCAGCATCGTGGTGGGGGCGGTCTTCGCCGCGGCGGCGGCACTCGTCAAGTTCGAGGGGGGCGTGGCGTCGGCCCTGCTGGTGGCGCTCGTCTTCGCCCGGGCCGGTCGCGAGTGGCGGCGGGCGGTCCCGGTCGCCGCGGCGGTCGGCGGCGTGCTGGCGTCGTGGCTGGTCGTCACCACCGTGGCCGACGTGCCCGTGGAGGACCGCGGCGAGTGGTCGAGCCTGGTCCAGGTCCTCGACCGCGGCTCGGAGGTGCACCAACGGGTGGTCGACACCCTGGGTCACCTCGCCCACGAACTGGGCCTCCTGGTCGGGCTGGGCGTGGTGGCGGTGCTGGCCATCGTGGGGCTCAGCCGGGCGGCCGGCGTCCGCCTGCACCAACCCGGGCTGGTGGCCCTCCTCGTGCTCGGCGGCGCCTACGTCCTGTTCGATGCTGCGGCGGTCGGCGTGGCATCGCTGCCGCTGTCGGAGTACACCGACTCGGGCAACTACCGCACGGTGATCGTGGTCCGCCTCCTGGTGGTGAGCGACGTGCTGCTGGCTGCGGTGGCCGCGGGCCGCGCCCTCGGTGCCGTCCCGATCGCCCGACCGCTGACGGTCCCCGACCACGCCACACAGGGGAAGCGGGGCTGCGCCCCGGCCGCAGCCGGGTCTCCCAGCCCATGAACTAGGTTCGGCGCTCGTGTCGGAACAGGCGGTGACCGCGACGTCCGCATCCGCCGGCGGCTGGTGGTTGTCCGATCGCCTCTTCGCTCACCCCGTACCGCCGTTCTCGTGGCGGGACGTCTCGCGTCGGGCCGTCGGGGTGCTGGCCGGGCTGGTGGTGCTGCGGTCGGTCGTCTACGCGGTGATGGGGGCGCGACTGATCCTCGACGACTACAGCATCCTGCTGGCGATGCGCGTCAACGGCGTCGGTGAGGGCGCGCCCACCCTGCAGTGGGGCCGGCCCATGGCCTGGGTGGCCGACACCGTGATCTACGGGGCGGTCGGCACGCATCCCCTCGTGCTGCTCGCCGTGATCACCGTGCTGAACCTGGTGGCGGTGCTGTTGCTGTACCTGGTGATGGCGCGCTTCGTGCGGTCGCGCACCGCCTTCTTCGTGGCCGCGGTGTGGGTGCTGGCCGCCAACCACAACACCATCACGGTGTGGACCGCCACCGCCCCCACGGTGCTGGCGGTGGCGCTGCTGCTGGGTGGGATCCTGCTGTTGAGCAACGGCCGTTGGGTGGGGGCCGCGGTGTGTCTCGGCCTGTCCGTGCTCTCCTACGAGCTCACCTTCCCGCTGGCGTTCGTCGCCGCCCTGGTGCTGCCGTCGGCCCGGCCCCTCGGCTGGCGCCAGCGGCTCGTGATGGCGGGTGCGGTGGCGCTGGCCACGGGATGGGTGGCCCTCGATCCGTTGAACACGCCGGGGTACGACCCGCCCGCGCTGGCGCTGATCTGGCGGGCCCACTTCAGCGACGGCCTGCTCGGGACCGCCGCCGGCCCCACCCGGCTCGTGCACTACCTCGGCGACCTGGCCCTGGTGGGCGCGGCGGCCTGCCTGGTGGCCTGGCTCGCCGGCGACCGCGACCGCGACGCGGGGCCGGGCCTCGCGTTGGCGGGGATCCTGGTCATGGCGCTGGGCTCGGTGGGCTTCGTCACCCTCGGCCTCGGGCAGGAGGGCCTGGGGATGCAGGACCGCCTGCTGGCGGCATCGTCGGTGGGCGCGGCCATGGTGCTGGTCGGCGTCCTCCAACTGGTGAGCCGCCACGTCGAGGTCGCCGCGGTGGTCGCCGCCGTGGTGCTGTGCGCCGTGCTGGTGGCCGGTCAGTTCGTGTCGCTGCGCTCCTGGGCCCGCGCCGGCGACGACGCCGTGGCGGTGGGCGACTTCGTGGACGCCATCGCCGACCCGAGCAACGACAACCCGGTCGATGTGGCCGTGGGGTACCGCCACCGGGAGCACAACGGCGTGATCGGCATCTCGAGCGAGAGCGGGAGCGCCTCGGCGTCCTACCAGCTGCGGTTCGGGCAGGACGCGGGCACGCTGCGGATGGTCACCTCACCCCGGGAGTTCGTGGCCCGGACGCCCGACGAGCTGCTGTTGGACTGGGACTGGATCGACAACGCCGCCGTCTTCGACGAAGGGGTGGGCTTCGTCGCCGCGGTCACGGTGCCCGGGCCGGGGCAGGCCATGGTCTACGGGTGGGTGGAGGACGGGTCGCCCGACAGCGCCCCCGTCGAGGTGGAGCTGCTGGTCGACGGCGAGCCCGCGGGCCGGGTGACCGCCGATGCCGACCGGGCCGACATCGCCCAGGCCCTGGGCCGGCCCAACCCGAACCACGCCTTCGAGCAGGCCGTCGAGGTGCCGGCGGGCCGCCACACGGTGTGCGCCCGCACCGTCGGCCACGGCCAGCGGTCGCTCGGCTGCACCGAGGTCGAGGTCCAGCCCGGCGGCATCCCCGTCGGCGCACTGGAGAGCGTCACGGTGGTGGCCCCCGGCACCATCGAGGTGCGGGGATGGGCGGCCGACCAGTCGGCCGGCCGCGAGCCGATCGACGTGGACATCGACGCCGGCACGGTGTCGCAGACCGTGACCGCCGATCAGCCCCGGCCCGACATCGAGTCCGGGCTGGCCTGGGAGGCGGGTCCCGACCACGGGTTCGTCGCGCAGCTGCAGGTGGGCGCGGGCGACTTCACGGTCTGCGCCGTGGCCCGCAACGTGGGCGAGGGCCAGGACTTCCCGCTGGGCTCGTGCGTGCCGGTCCAGGTCACCTGAGAGGACCGCCCCCCCCGGACCCTGAGGGTCAGCCGCCGCTGCCGGCGTCGTCGGGCAGCTCGCAGGTGAGCGTGCGCACCTCGCCACCGAGCGCGTCGGCCAAGGCCTGCGCGTCGGCGTTGTCCTCTGGGCGCACGATCACCCCGTCGGCCACCACGTAGTCGAAGCTCACACCGCTGCCGAAGATGAAGGTGCAGTCGATCACGCCGCCACCGTCGATGAACGCGTCGCGTTGCTCGTTGTCGGTGAAGGTGTAGAGGTAGGCCGGGGCGTCGGTGAGGTCGCACTGGGCGGCGCCCTGGGCGCCGTCGGCGGCGCGCTGGCCCTCGACCGTGTCGCACCCCAGGTCGGCGTCGTTCAGTTGGCCGGCCAGGTCGTTCAGGGGCGCGGCCGCGGCGGCCGGCAGCGTCGTCCCGGTGGCGTTGCCGCCCCCGCCGGCGGTCGTGGTCGTGCCGCCCCCGCCGCCGCCACCCGTCGTGGTGGTCGACCCGTCGGCGGCGCTGGTCGTGGTGCCGCCGTCGTCGCCGCCGTCGCTGCTGCAGCCGCTCAGCAGCAGTCCTGCGAGCGCGGTGGCGACGACAAGGGCTCGACCGGTGGTGGTCCAGGGCGCGTTCATGGAGCGCGACGGTACTCCCACCTCGTCCCGCGCGGGTGGCGACCCTGGTCCGGAGGGTCCGTGTTCCAGGGGGTTCAGAGCGTGAGGACGGTGCGGATGCCCACACCGGCGGCCAGGTCGGCGAAGGCCTCGTTGATGTCGTCGAGCGGGCGGGTGGCGGTGATGAGCCCCTCGAGGTCGAGGTGGCCGGCGCGCCACATGTCGAGGTAGCGGGGGATGTCGCGCGGCCCGTGTGAGCTGCCCAGCAGGCAGCCGAGCAGCTTCTTCTCGCCGGCGCCGAAGATGACCGCCGGGCCCAGCTCGATGTCGTCGTCGAGGGCGGCGGCGCCCACCACGACGGTGGTCCCACCCGAACGGGTGCTGTTGACGCAGGTGGCCACGAGCGACCCCTTGCCGGCGGCCTCGAAGGCGTAGTCCACCCCCACCCCGGTGAGCGCGAGCGCCTGCTGGGCCACGTCGCCCGCGGTGGGGTCGACCACGTCGGTGGCACCGAGGCGCAGCGCGGCCTCCCGGCGCTCGGCCACCGGGTCGACGGCGATCACGCGCGCAGCCGAGGCCAGCCGGGCCCCCTGCACGCAGGACAGCCCGACGCCGCCGAGGCCCATGACCAGCACGGTGGCGCCCACGGGCACCTTGGCGGTGTTGAGCACGGCGCCCACGCCGGTCTGCACGGCGCAGCCGACCACGCACGCCACCTCGAGGGGGATGTCGTCGGCGATCGTGATCGCTCCCGACTCGGGGATGATGACGGTCTCGGCGAACGCGCCCACGTTGAGGCCGCGGTAGACCACCTCGCCACCGCGTGAGAGGCGGGTGCCCCCGTCGGGGAAGGTGGAGGTGACCAGCCCGCTCACGTCGCTGCAGATGCTGAACTCGCCGCGGATGCACCAGTAGCAGTGGCCGCAGGCGGGCGACGGGGTGAGCACCACGTGGTCGCCCACCGCCACCCGCGTGACCCCGTCGCCCACCGCGGCCACCACGCCGGCGGCCTCGTGGCCCAGCACGCTGGGCACGGGCAGCGGGAAGCTGCCGTTCACCGCGCTGAGGTCGGAGTGGCACACGCCGCAGGCGGCGATGGCCACCGCCACCTCCCCCGGACGGGGTGACTCGACGTCCACCTCGCCGACGGTCAGGGGCTCGTTGTAGGTCTCCAGCACGGCGGCACGCATGGGCGCCAAGTACAGCACGCCGCCGTCGACCCCCGATCGGAACCAGGCTCGGGGCCCTGCCGAGGGTCAGGCGGTCGCCGGGCCCTGTGGCTCGAGCCCGCAGCGATCAGCGGCGTCGTCGCGCACCCGCTCGGCGGCGGCGACCTGCTCGTCCGCGGCCGTCGTGGCGTTCAGGCGGTCGTCGCCGTCAGCGACGTCGTCCCGGATGGCCGCGGCCAGCGACACCACGTCCTCCTTGACCGGCCCGGGGGCCGCGTCCACCAGTTCGTCGAGGCGGTCGAGCGACTCGTCGTCGAACACCGACCCCAACCCGCCCGAGGGCGTCGTGCTCAGGAAGGGGTTCAAGGTGGCGTCGATCACCCGCCACCCGAGATCGCTGCGCACGGTCACCTGGCGGACGTCGGCCTCGAGCTCGTAGTCGGCGGCGACGGTGTCGGTGGTGGCGTCGTCCACGAGGTCGACCCGGAACGAGGGTGGCAGGTCCTCGGGCCTGACGCTCGCGACCAGCTCCGGGGAGTCCGCGAACAGCTCCTGGAACTCGTCGTAGGCCGCCTGCTGATCCACGAACACGACGGGCTCCCGGATGCGGTCGTCGGCCTCGATCGTCCGGCGCAACGACTCGACGCTCGCCGACTCGACCGAGGGGACGAGGAACACGGACACGTCGTGGTCGCGCAACGCGGTGGGCGGCGACAGCCGATCGGCCAGCAACGCGCAGTACTCGTCCGACCCGGCGTCACCGTCCCCGCCGCTCATGACGGCGAACGCCGCGCCGGTGGCGACGAGCGCGGCCACGATGCCCGCACCCACCAGCACCCGGGTGCGGCGACGGCGCCGCTCCGGGCGGGTGCCTGCTGCTGCTGGTGGTGGTGGTGGTGCTGGTGGTGGCGGTGGCGGTGGCGGTGGCGGTGGCGGTGCTGGGCCCGCAGCCGCGACGGCGGGTGCAGGGGCGGGTGGCGGCGCGGGCGTGGTGAGGTGGACCGTCGGACGCCCGTCGCCCAGCGCGGGGTTGCCCGGTCTCACGGTGGGCCGGTCGTCGCCGAGGCGGTCGCGGCCGCTGCCGCGGTCGACCGCGCCAGCCGCCGGCGGCTCCACGGGCGGCTCCACGGGGGTCTCCACCGGCGCCTCCCGTCCCCGGGGAGCGACCCGGAGCTCGGTGACGTTCGCCCCATGGTCGGCCTCGATGGCTTGGAGGGCTCGGCCGAAGACCGCCGCGCCGTCGGGCCGCTCGGCGGGGTCCTTGGCCAGCGCTCGAGCCAGCAGGTCGGCCAGTTCGTCGGGCACGTTCGTGACCCGGGGCGCCGGGTCCTGCAGGACGCTGGTGATCGCGGCCTCGATGGGCTCGTCAGCGCGACCCTGGAACGGGGGTGCGCCCACGATCAGCGTGTAGATCGTCGAGGCCAGTCCGTACAGGTCGGATCGCTCGTCCGGCCGTTGGCGACGCAGCACCTCGGGGGCGACGTGGGCCACGGTGAACGAGCCGTGACCCGTGGTCGTCCGCGGCGACCCGCTCACCGCGGCGATGCCGAAGTCGCCCAGCTTCGTCTCGCCGAAGGGGCCGACGAGGAGGTTCTCGGGCTTCAGGTCGCGGTGGAGGATGCCGGCCGCGTGAGCGGCGCCGAGCGCTCCGGCGACCTGGATGCCGGCCGACACGACCTCGAGCCACGGCAACGGGCCGCGGTCGAGGCGATCCGCGAGCGAGCCGTCCTCGAGGTACTCCATGACCAGGTAGGGGTGTCCTTCCCCGGTGATGCCCGAGTCGAACACGGCGACGACGTTCGGGTGCCACGAGAGACGACCCATCGCCAGGCACTCGCGCTCGAAGCGTTGCTGGTCGTGCTCGTCGAGGTGGTCGACGTCGAGCACCTTGATCGCGACCTGGCGACCGAAGCGGTCCTGGTGGGCTCGGTAGACGACGCCGAACCCCCCTCGAGCGACGCGGGTCAGGTCGGAGTAGCCCTCGATCTCTGGGGTCGTCGCCACCACCGCTCCTTTCCCGGGGACGGGATCCTACGACCAGCCCGCGCGCCCCCGAGCGTCGGGCGGTCCCGAGCGTCGTGGCCCGTCCACGGCGCCAGGGCCTCCAGTGGCGGCTACAGCACGTCGGTGCCGTACATCTTCCCCAGGGGGTCGCTGATGAGCTCGAGGCGGGCGCCGTCGGGGTCGTTGAAGTAGATGCTCGTGCCGCTGATGTGGGCGTAGGGCACGCCGGCGTCGTCGAGCTTGGCCTTGAGGCGGGCCCAGGTGTCGGGCTCGACCGAGATGGCCAGGTGGTGCAGGCCGCCCAGCACCTCGGCGTAGGGGCCCAGGTCGAGGCCGGGGAAGTCGAAGAAGGCGACGGTGTTGCCGTTGCCGATGTCGAAGAAGAAGTGGGTGCTGGACTTGTAGTCCCGGTTCTCGAACAGGTCGGTGAGGGGGAACTCGAGCAGGCCCTGGTAGAAGTCGATGGTCTGCTGCACGTCGCTGCTCAGGAGGGCGACGTGGTGCACGCCGCGGGCGGTGGACGGCGGTCGCTCCTCACGGGGGCGCAGGTGGGCGGCGCGCAGGGCGTCCCATTCGGCCCGGCGGTCGAGGGTGGGGTCGGGGTCGGGGCTGGCCATGGCCCTAGTCTGGCGGCATGGACACGCCGCCGCTCGACGGCCCTGACGGTGCGCCGGCGGGCGGCCCTGACCGCGCCGGCGTGGTCGAGGTGGTCGAGGTGGTCGACGTGGTCGAGGTGGTCGACGTGGTCGAGGTGATCGACGTGGACCTCGACGCCATGGCGGCCGACCTCGACGCGGTCGATGCCGCCCTGCGCCGGCTGGACGAGGGCACCTACGGCACCTGCGAGGTGTGTGGCGCCCCGCTGGCCGATGAGCGTCTCGCCGCCGACCCGGTGGCCCGCCGCTGCCCCGAGCACGTGGGCGCGCCCGTGCCGCCGGCGCTCGACGCCGCCTCGAACGCCCCCACCGACGCCATCGCCCCTGCCCCAGGTGGAGCCCCGGCGCGCTAGATCTGGTCGGGGGTGGTGACCGCCACGGCATCGGGGTCGACCAACAGGAGCCGGTCGCCCAGCGCCAAGCGGCCGGCCTCGGCGGTCACCCAGCGGGCGCCCAGGTTGGGGATGCGCTCGAACCCGGCCCCCAGGTGGCGCTCGATCGCGTAGATCACGCCGCCGTGGGTGACGATCACCACGTCGTCGGCGCCGGACAGCTGCCCGAGCAGCCGGTCGAGCGCTCCCAGCACCCGGTCGAGCAGCACGTCGTCGTCCTCCCAGCCGGGGGGCCGGCGGCGGTCGTCGCCCCGGTCGTCGAGGTAGCCCGGGTACTGCTCGTCGATCTGGGCCCGAGTGAGTCCCTGCCACTCGCCGGCGTGGCGCTCCATCAGGTCGGGCTCGACCAGCACCGGCCCGACGCCCACCGCCTCGCTGATCGCGGCCGCGGTCAGGAAGGCCCGCTCGAGCGGTGAGGCGACGACGGCGTCGACCGCGCCGACCGCGGCGGCCGCCGCCTGCGCCTGGCGCCGGCCCAGATCGGACAGCGGCGGGTCGGCCTGGCCCTGCCAACGGCCGTCGGCGTTCCACTCGGATTGACCGTGGCGGACGAGGAGCAACCGAGCCATGCAATCGAAGGTACCGGCCTCCACCCCCTACGCTCACAACCGCCATGGATTGTCCGCTCCCTGTCCGGCCCTGGTAGGACGCGTGCCAGTGCTCCGCCTGTTCGCCGCCGCCCGCGAGGCCGCCGGCACCGGCCGCGACGTCGTGCCCGGTGCCACCGTGGACGAGGTGCTGACCGCGGCGCGCGCTCGCTACGGCGACGGCTTCGCCGCGGTGCTGGCCGACAGCCGGGTGTGGGTGAACGGCGAGCCCGTCACGGGGGCCGAGACGGTCGACGACGGCGACGAGGTGGCGGTGCTGCCGCCGGTCAGCGGCGGTGCCTGATGGCGGGCTCGGGCAGGACCAGCGCGAACAAGGCGAGCACCGGCAAGACCGGCTCGGGCAGGACCAGCGCGAACAAGGCGGGCACTGGCAGGACCAGTGCGAACAAGGCGGGCACTGGCAGGACCACCGCCGGCGGGGCGGGCGGGCGCACCACCGCGGGGGGCGCGGCGGGGACGGGCGCCGGTGGGTCCGGCGCCGGGCCGACACGAGCGGGTGGCCGGGCCGGCACCGCGTCCGGGCGCCCCGCACCCCCGCCGGGGTCGCCGCCCGGCACCCGGGTGACGCGGTCGGGCAAGGTCAAGAAGCCCACCCGCAAGCAGCGGCGCATCAACAAGATGCGGTCGCGGCCGCCCACCCGCTTCCTCATCACCTACGACATCAACGGCCCGAAGGTGCGCCTGGGCATGGGGTGGGCGGTGCTCATCGGCATCGCCGCGCTGGGCCAGGAGACCGGGCTGGCGGTGCTCTACGGCGCCATGGCCGCGCTGGCGGGCTGGCAGGCGGCCCGGGCGTGGAAGACCTGGGGCGAGCATCCCGAGGAGTACACCGCCGGCGCCATCGCCGGCGGCCTGGGCGTGGCGTCGGCGTTCGGCTTCGGATGGGTCGGCGTGGTCGCCCTCGGCGCCATCCCGCTGGCCCTGCTGTCGGGGTTCTCCTCCGACGGCGCCCGGAGCCGGTATCTCGGCTCGGTGGGCCTCACCCTGCAGTGCGGCCTGTTCCTCGGGGTGGCGGCCGCCTCGCCCGCGCTCACCTACCGCCTCGACCTGGGCGGCTTCGTCGCGCTCGTCGTGTTGGTGTGCGTCTACGAGATGGGCGACTTCCTGATCGGCTCGGGGTCGAGCAACCACGTGGAGGGCCCGTTGGCCGGCATCGCCGGCATCGCCGTGTTCACCTTCGCCATGGCGGTGATCCACCTGGCGCCGTTCGAGGGCTACGACATCGCGGTGTTCGGCGCGGCGGCGGCGGTGTTGTGCCCGCTCGGCCAGTTGGCGGGCTCGGCCATCCTGCCCCGCGCCGACGCGCGGGCCCCGGCCCTGCGTCGCCTCGACTCGCTGCTCGTGCTCGGCCCGGCATGGACCTTCGGTCTCTATCAGTACCTGACGACCCGGGGCAGGTAAGGTCACGGCCACACGCGTAGGTACCTGGGAGGCAACACGCAGATGGTCATTCTGGACTCATTCACCGGTGACGGCGGCGGCTTGGAGATGCTGTTCCGCTGGGGCCACGTGTTGGGCGGCATCACGTGGATCGGCCTGCTGTACTTCTTCAACTTCGTGCAGGTGCCGGCCTACGCCGAGCTGAGCGCGGCAGCCCGGGGCGAGGCGTTCGACAAGCTGACCTGGCGGGCGCTCTGGTGGTTCCGCTGGGCCGCCGCCCTCACCTTCCTCACGGGTGTCAGCATCCTGGGCATCCAGAAGAACCTGGGCCCCGACTTCTCCGACTACTTCGCGGGCAAGCAGGGCACCAGCATCGCCTGGGGCGCCATCCTGGGCACGATCATGTTCCTGAACGTCTGGGGTGTGATCTGGCGCAACCAGAAGATCGTCATCGCCAGCGAGCGGGCCAAGCTGGCCGGCGGCGAGGGCGACCCCGCCCAGCCCGGCGCGGCCAAGAAGGCGGCCCGGGCGTCGCGGGCCAACGTGCTGTTCTCCATCTCCATGGTCTGGTTCATGCACTTCACCGCCCACTTCTCGATCGTCGGTGACTACGCGGACCCCGACGGCGGGGTGCTCGTCGGCGCCTGGGCCGTGTTCATCATCATCGTGGCCTTCATCGAGCTCAGCGCCCTGGGCCTGCTCGGCGGGCTCGACAACTTCTTCAACACCGCGGTCTTCGACAAGCACCGCAACACGATCATCGCGGGGTTCGTCGTCTGGGCCCTGCTGTTCGTGGGTGGTTGGGAGCTCATCATCGGCAAGCAGGACACCAACCCCCCGGCCGGGACGGACCCCGTCACCGTGACCGTCCCCGACACCGCGACCGTCCCCGACACCGGAGGCCAATGACGACCCTCTCGGAGGTCCTCGATCCGGCGTACGCCGCCGACCTGGGGACCAAGGACCTCGACGAGGTCCGGTCGAAGCGAGACCAGGCCCAACGGGTGGAGAACGGCGTGTCGTACCTGCGCCGTCTCGCCCAGGGCCATCTCGACATCGTCAACCACGAACGCGCCCGCCGCGGTGAGAGCGGCGGTTCCGCCGAGCCCGGCGACCTGGCCGACCTCATCGGTCGGCTCCCCGACATCCTGGCCGAGCACGGTCGGGGCCCGGGCCTGGGCCGCCCACCGCAGGACCTCGACCCCGCGGTGGTGCCGCCCGATCTCGAGGCCAGCCTCGACGAGATCATCTCCGGCACCGAGCTGGGCGAGCTGCCCACGATGGACGACCGCGCGCTCGACGGCCTGGCCGAGCGCCTCGGTGCGTTCGAGTCCCAGGTGTCGTCCCTGCGCCACGACCTGCACGTGTGCATCGACACCCTGCAGAACGAGATCAAGCGGCGCTACCACGACGGTGAGGCCAGCGTCGACTCGCTCCTGACCTGAGGGTCGCCGGCGGTCGGTGCTTGCCAGCGTTTGTGGTCTGCTCGCGATGGTCGCGTACACTTTTCGGTCATGCGCAACGATCTCGAGGATCGTTGGCGCGACCTGGGGGAGTTCATCCGCGAGCAACGCCGGGTCGGCCAGCTGTCGCTCCGCAAGCTCTCCGAGATGGCGGGCGTGTCCAACCCCTACCTCAGCCAGATCGAGCGCGGCATGCGCAAGCCGTCCGCGGAGATCCTGCGCCAGATCGCCCGTGCCCTCGAGATCTCGTCCGAGGAGCTCTACATCCGGGCCGGGATCCTCGAGGAGCGCGACGGCGAGCCCGACCTGGTGGCCGAGATCCGGCGCGACCCTTACATCACCGAGGATCAGAAGAAGACCCTGGTGCACATCTACGAGTCGTTCCGCCAGAAGTCCACGGTTCGCGAACTGGAAGCGTGACCGCCGGAATCCCCAGGGCCTCCACGGTGTTCTGGCCGTCGTGGCCAACGTAGCGGTCCTCTCCCTGCACACGTCCCCGCTCACCCAGCCGGGGGCGGGCGACAGCGGCGGCATGAACGTGTACGTGCGCGAGCTGGTGGGGTCGCTGGCCCAGGCGGGCGTCGCCTGCAACGTCTACGTGCGCCGGTGGAACGCCGATCTGCCCGACGTGGTCGATGTCGAGCCGGGCTTCCGGGTGGTCCACGTGCCGGCCGGGCCGCTCGAGCTCACCAAGGAGGAGCTGCCGGGCATCGTCGACCAGTACGCGGACTGGGTGGCCGAGCACGTGGCCGGGATCGGCGACGTCAACTCGCTGCACGCGAACTACTGGTTGTCCGGCGTTGCCGGCCACCGCATCAAGCACGCCCTCGACCTGCCCCTCGTGTCCACCTTCCACACCCTGGCGCGGGTGAAGGCCGAGACCGGCGACCCCGAGCCGGACCGCCGCGTGCAGGCCGAGTCGGAGGTCATCGCCTGTTCGGACGCCATCTTGGCGTCGTGCACCGCCGAGGCGTCGCAGCTGACCCAGCTCTACGGCGCCGACCCCGGCCGCATCGAGATCGTGCCCCCTGGGGTCGACCACGCGTTCTTCTCACCCGGTGACCGCCGCGGCGCGCGCGCCGCTCTCGGCCTTGGCGACCATCCCGTCGTGTTGTTCGTGGGGCGCATCCAGCCGTTGAAGGGAGTGGACGTCGCGGTGCGCACCCTGGCCGCGTTGGCCCACCCCGACGCGGTGCTGGTGGTGGTGGGCGGCGCCAGCGGTGCCGTCGGCGATCACGAGGTCGAGCGCGTGCAGAAGCTCGCGGCCGACCTGGGCGTGGCCGACCGCATCCACTGGGTCGACCCCCAACCGCATCACCTGCTGTCCACGTACTATCGGGCGGCGGATGTGTGCCTGGTGCCGAGCCGGTCCGAGTCGTTCGGCCTCGTCGCCCTCGAGGCGGCGGCGTGCGGCACCCCGGTGGTGGCCGCGGCGGTCGGCGGCCTGCGCACCATCGTCGCCCACGGGGGCACGGGGTTCCTGGTGGACGGACGCGACCCTGCGGCCTACGCGGGGTATGTCGAGCAGATCCTCGACTCGCCGGTCCTGGCCGCGGAGCTCTCGGCGGCCGCCGCCCATCGGGCCACCGGCTACACGTGGTCGACCACCGCCGGACGACTGCGCCGCCTGCACAGCGACCTGATGGCCCGGTCGCTGGTCCAGTGCTCGTAAGCCCGTGCCCGAGCAGCCGTCGAGCCCCGAGGAACTCGCCCGCCTCACCGCCCTGATCGACGGGTGGCTGGCGGCCCAACTCGAGGAGAACCCGGTGGTGTCGGCGGTCGACCACGGTGAGCCGGGCGAGCGGCGCTGGTACGTGCGCCTGGCCGGCGAGGAGAAGTCCAGCTTCACCATCTGGTTCACGTTGGGTCAGCGCACCCTGCACTACGAGACCTACGTCATGCCCGCGCCCGAGGAGAACCACGCCGCCTTCTACGAGCACCTGCTGCGCCGCAACCTCAAGCTGTTCGGGGCCGCGTTCGCCATCGGGGCCGAGGACGCGGTGTTCCTGGTGGGCCAGCTGCCGAACGGGGCGGTGGACGAGGGGGAGCTGGACCGGGTGCTGGGCTCGCTCTACGTGTACGTCGAGCAGTGCTTCCGGCCGGCACTCCGCATCGGGTTCGCCGCTCGCCTCACCACGTGAACTTTCATTTCTTTCCATTGCTTTTCAAATGCACCGACCCTACGGTCGACCCCGTCCCCGGGGAACGGGCACGGCCGCTCGGATTGGGGAAGTGCGGGTGACGACGCTTCGGGCCCCGGGGACGCCGCGGGCGTCACGGGCCGGGCCGCCTCCGTTGCTGCTGATCTATGCGGTGACGGTGACGGGCATCATGAACAACACGCTCATCGGCCCGGTGATCCCCGACATCCTGGCCGCGTTCGACCGGCCCGACAGCCAGGCCGGCGTGCTGGTGGCATCGGGGGCGCTGCCCGGCATCGTGATCGCCCCGATGGTGGGGGTGCTGGCCGACCGTTTCGGCCGTCGGCAGGTCCTGGCGCCGTGCCTGGTCGTGTTCGGTGTGTCCGGCGGACTGGCCGGGATGGCTCCGTCGTTCGCCCTGGTGCTGGTGTTCCGTCTGGTGCAGGGCATCGGCGGCGCCGGCCTGATCAACCTGGCCGTGGTCGTCATCGGTGACCACTGGACGGGCACCGAGCGGGCCCGCCTGATCGGGCGCAACGCGGCGACGCTCACCATCTCGCTGGCGGTGTTCCCCGCCGTGGGCGGGCTGCTGGCCGAGGTCGGCGGGTGGCGCCTGTCGTTCGCCCCGTACTGGCTGGCGCTGGTGACCGCGGCGCTGGTCTGGCGGCTGCTGCCCGACATCGAACTGGAGCCCCAGCCTCACGTCCTCGGCCAGGTGCGCGATGCCGGCCGGGTGCTGCGCCGGCCCTTGCTGCTGCGGGCCACGTTCGCCGCCTTCGGGGTGTTCTTCTTGATGTTCGGCCTCTTCCTCACCGTCCTCCCGGTGTTGCTGGAGGACCGGTTCGGGCTCGGCGCGGGGGCCCGGGGCCTGGTGCTCGCCGCGCCGGCCCTCACCTCGACCACGGCTGCGTTCGCGATCGGGCGGTTGCGCTCGGGGCTGGGTGGCCGGCGCCTGGTGCTGGTCGGGTCGGTGTGCTTCACCGCGGCCTACGTCACCATCGGCCTGGCGCCCACGCTGCTGGTGCTCCTGGTGGGCGGCCTGGCCTACGGGCTGGCCGAGGGCCTCACCATCCCCACTTACCAGGACTTCGTGGCCGGTGCCGCACCGCCGGCCAGCCGCGGGACCGTGGTGGCGGTGTGGGTGGGCGCCGCTCGGGCCGGGCAGGTGGCCGGCCCCTTGGCCGCGGGTGTGGCGCTCACCCTGGTGGCACCCGGCGCGGTGTTCGTCGCCGGCGGCGCGCTGGCCGCCGCCATGCTCGGTGCCCAGCTCCGGGTCGCCCCGGGCCCTGTGAAACCCGGCCACGTGGACCCCACCCACGTCGACCCCGCCCACGGCGACCCATGACCCCGGTCGTCTCGCCCCCTCCCTGTTGCCTCCGATCGCCCCGGGCATCGGCGCGGGTAACGTCGCCGCGATGCCGGCGAAGCTCTTGGTGGTGGGTGGCGGGAAGATGGGCGAGGCGCTGGTCGCGGGGCTGATCGCGGCCGGGTGGGCGGTGCCGAGCGAGATCGCGGTCGTGGAGCGGTTGGCCGAGCGCCGCCGAGAGCTGGCCGACCGCCTGCCGGGCGTCGTGGTGGTCGACGCCGCCACGGACGCCGAGGGCGTGGTGCTGGCGGTGAAGCCGCAGGACGTGGTGGCCGCCTGCGCCGAGCTGGGCCGGCCCGCCCGGGTGCTCTCGATCGCGGCCGGCGTCACCCTCGCCACCCTGGAGTCGGCCCTGCCTGCGGGCACCGCGGTGGTGCGGGCCATGCCCAACACGCCGGCGACGGTGGGGGCGGGCGCCGCGGCCATCGCCCCCGGCACGGCCGCGGGCGAGGGCGACCTGGACTGGGCCGAGTCCATCCTGTCGGCGGTGGGCATCACGGTTCGGGTGCCGGAGGCGCAGCTCGACGCGGTGACGGGCCTGTCGGGCTCGGGCCCGGCCTATGTCTTCCTGGTGGCCGAGGCCCTGCTGGCCGCGGGTGCCGCCGTCGGCCTGCCCGCCGAGACCACAGGTGCGCTCGTGAACCAGACCCTGCTCGGGGCGTCGCGGTTGCTCACCGAGACCGATGCCGGGCCCGAGGCGCTGCGCATCGCCGTCACGTCACCGAACGGGACCACCGCGGCCGGCCTCGCCGTCCTCGACGCCGCCGGCGTCCGCCAGGCGTTCGTCGACGCCGTGGTGGCGGCCACCGAGCGCTCGAAGGAGCTCGGCGCGTCCTGAGCGCGGCCCGGGGAGGCGCCGGCCGGCCGCTCGAGGGGTGGCCCGCTGCGGAAGCGCCACCGAGCGGGAGCGTCGGCTCGACCGCGTCAACACCGTCACCACTTTCCCCACCAGCAACACTCCGCTAGCGTCGGCCTCACGCGGAGTAAGGGGTGAGTCCTCTTGGCACAGTTCGACGCGCACGGACCGATTCGGGGCGCAGCACAGAGCGATGAACGGCAAGGGGATCGGGCGCGCGCCCGGCTGCTGACGGTGGCCGAGGTCGCGTCCCTCATGAGGGTGTCGACGATGACGGTGTACCGGCTGATCAAGGCCGGTGACCTGGCCGCGATCCGGGTGGGCAAGTCCTACCGGATCAAGGAGAACGACATCGACGACTTCATCGCGGCCCGCTACACCGAAGCGGGCTGACGGCGCCGCCCGGGCTCCGGGTAGCGGCGCCACGGTGAGTGGCCGAGCATCGATCATCGAGCCGTTCACGGTCGATCTGGAGGAAATACCGGTCACCGGTGACTGGCATTTCCTCCACCTCCGCTGGGCGGCGGACCGGTTCGCCGCAGAGCGTGAGATCAGACGCATCGGCAGAGTGGTTCGATCCCCCTCACCGTCGGTTCGACCGCCGGCGTGATCGGGCACGCACCCGTTGGTCGGTGAACAGGCCCGCCCTCATTCGTAGCGCCTTTGCTTCTCGACACGATGAGCCCCGGCCTCGTCTCGCGTGGCCTCACGCTGAGCTCGAGCCCGGAGCGTGACACCGTGCGGTCGCCGAGGGACGAGGCGCCAGCCGAAGCGCCGACAGGACGGGCCGAGAGGAAGAGCCGACCGGAACAGCCGACAGCTAGCGTCGGGGTGGCATGACGTTGCGCTACGACACCCTCACCTTCCTGTCCGACTACGGCCGCGCCGACGAGTTCGTCGGCGTCGTGCACTCGGTGGTCCGCTCCATCGCCCCCGAGGTGGCGGTGGTCGATCTCACCCACGACATCGCCCCCCACGACGTGCGCGCTGGGGGCCTGCTGCTGGCCCGCAGCGCCCAGTACCTGTGCCCGGGGGTGGTGCTGGCGGTGGTCGATCCGGGCGTCGGGGGCGATCGCCGAGCCGTGGCGGTCGAGGTGGGCGACGGCATCTCCGTGCTGGTCGGGCCCGACAACGGCCTGCTGGCCCCCGCGGTGGCCATGGTGGGTGGCGCCACCCGGGCCGTGGAGCTCACCAACGCCGAGTTCCACCTACCGGCGGCCGGTGCCACCTTCGCCGGCCGGGACATCTTCGCCCCCGCTGCGGCACAGCTGTGCCGCGGCGTCGACCTGGCCGAGCTGGGTGACCTGATCGACCCCGGCGTGCTGCAGCCGGGGGTGCTGCCGCTCAGCCGCAGCGAGGACGGCTCGGTCTTCGCCCAGGTGCTGTGGGTCGACCGCTTCGGCAACGTCCAGCTCAACGTCGACCCCGACGAGCTCACCGGCCTCGGCGATCGCGTGCGCCTCCGCTTCGGCGACACCACCCGATCGGCCCGGCGGGGTGAGATCTACGCCGACCTCGGCCCGGGCGACGTGGGTCTGCTCACCGACTCGTACGGCCTGATCGCCATCGCGGTCAACGGCCACTCCGCCGCCGACACCCTGGGCCTGGCCGAGGGTGACGAGATCACCATCGAGCCCCTCGAGGGCGACGACGCGGCCGACCAACCTGGCGCCGGTGTGCCCATGCCGGTGACGCTCAGCGAGAGGACCTCCCGATGAGGAAGGGCACGACGATCGTGTTGGCCATCCTGCTGCTGTTGATCCTGGGCGCGGCGACGCTGCAGCTGTTCTTCCTGACCTCGCGCGACGAGGGTGATCCCCGCCCGTCGCAGACGCCGCAAACGCCGCTCACGTCGACCACCCTGGGCTGATGCGGTGGACGAGCCCAGGGGTTCGTTCGCCCGCGGGCAGCACGGCGCGCAGGTGCGCCGGCGCCGGGGATCCGGCGAGCTGAGGTCAGACGGTGCCGGCCAGTGAGTCCCGGGTGAACTTCTTGGCGCCCCGCAGGATGAGCCAAGCGGCCAGGGCCCACAGCACGGCGCCGATGCCGAGGGCCACGACCAGGTCGACCAGCAGCAGGCCGGTGGCCTGGCCCATGGCCAGGAAGATCAGGGGCAGGATCACCGCGCCGCCCAGCTGGTTGGCCTCCTGCGCGGTGCGGGCGCGGGCCGACACCCGAACCATCACGCCGAGGCCCAGCGCCGCCACCGCCGGCGCCACCCAGATGATCATCACGATCCACAGCCGGGTGGGCAGGAACAGCCGGTGCATCACCGGCCAGGCCACGGAGTTGGCCACCACCGCGAAGCACACGAAGCCGATCCACGACACCGCGAGGGCCGGGATGAAGGCCCCGGCCAGCTTGGCGAGGAACAGGTCGCGGTCGGCCATGGGCAGGTGCAGCAGCGACTCGAGGGTCTTGCGCTCCTTCTCGCCGGCGAAGGCGTCGGCGGCCAGCACGGCGCTGATCATCAGGGGGACGATCAGGAACAGCGGGGCCAGCAGGTAGCCGTTCACCAGCACGATCATCTGCTCCTCCTGGGGCAGGCTGGTGATGGGGTCGGCCACCCCGTGGGGCAGACGGGTGAGGAAGTCGCCCACCTGGACCGCGGCGGAGTGCGAGGCGATCAGCCCGATCACCAGGGGCAGCACGATGAGCAGCAGCACGGGCACGAACAGCATCGGCAGCACGACCGCCTTCGAGCGTTTGACCGCGGTGAGGTCCTTCGCCACCACGGCCCGCATCTGCACGAACCGCACGCGGCGGGCGTGAGCCCGGTCCGACCGGGGGTCGCCCCTCCGGGGCGCGGCGCTGCTGCCACCGACCCGCGGGCCGTCCAGCGCCAGTTCGCTCATGCCGCGTGCACCGCCTCGGACGAGCCGTCGCGGTCGGCGTCGCCATCCTCGCCACCGTTGTCGGACTCCTCTCCGTCGTGCGCGGGCGCCCCTTCGCTGCTGCCCCTGATCCCGGACCGGAGGCTGGACGGGGCGCCGGACTGCTCGCGCGCCCGGCGGGCCTCGAGCTCGAAGTAGACGTCCTCCAGGGTGGGCGGCCGGGGGGTGGAGGCGTACACGCGCAGGCCGGCGCCGACGAGGGCGCCGACCACCTCGGGCAGCACCTCGCGATCACGCACCAGCAGCGTCGCGCCGGTGGCGGCTCCCGATGCCTCGAGCACCCCGTCGACCCGCCCGATGAGGTCGAGCGTGGCCGGCTCGGCCGGCGCGCCCAGGTCGAGCTCGGCGGCCAGCCCGTTCCACAGGCCGGCGGCGATCACCTCGGGCTCGCCGAAGGCCTGCAGCCGCCCGTGGTGCAGCACGGCCATGCGGTCGGCCAACTTGCCCGCCTCGCCGAGGAAGTGCGTGCACAGGATGACCGTCCGCCCGTGGTCGGATGCCAGCGAGCCGATGTGGTCGACGACGTCGCGGGTGGCGGCCGGGTCGAGCCCCGACGTGGGCTCGTCGAGGAAGAGCACCTCGGGGTCGTGCAGCAGGGCCCGGGCCAGGGCCACCCGCTTGCGCTGGCCCGTGGAGAAGCCGGCGATCTGGCGGTCGGCCTCGGCGGACATGCCGAACTGGTCGAGCAGCGCACCGGCCCGGGCCGCCGCGGCCTTCGTGGGCAGCCCCCGGATCCGGGCGGCGAAGGCCAGGTTCTCCCGGGCGGTGAGCCGCTCGTCGAGCCCGGCGTTCTCGGTCAGCACGCCGGTGCGCCGGCGCACCGCGTCGCCGTCCACCGACGGGTCGAGGCCCAGCACCCGGGAGCGACCCGAGTCGGGGCGCAGCACCCCGTCGAGCAGGCGGATGGTGGTGGTCTTGCCCGCTCCGTTCGGCCCCAGCAGGGCCAGCACCTCACCCTGGCGGACGTCGAAGGTGAGGCGGTCGACGGCCACTCGCCTCCCGCTCGGTGAGGCCGCTCGGGCCTTCGGGCCCGGGAAGGCCCGGGTCAGGTCGTGCGTCTCGATCGCCAGGCCGGTCGGGCGCGGGGGGAGGGCCACGGAAGTGCTATCGGCAGCGGTATCTGCTGGACTGAGGACCGTGAACCTCGCCACCCTGATCGAGCCCCACCCCGACGACGCCGTCGCGCTCATCAGCCGCGGCGAGAGGACCACCTACGGCCAGCTCCGCGAGCAGGTGGCGGGCTTCCGCGGTGGCCTGGCCGGCCTGGGCCTCGAACCTGGCGACCGGGTGGCGCTGCTGTGCGCCAACAACTGGTACTTCGTGGTGGCCTACCTCGCCGCCCTCGGTGCCGGTCTGGTGGCGGTGCCGCTGAACCCGTCGAGCCCCCGCCGGGAGCTCGAGAAGGAGCTGGCCGCCATCGGTGCCCGTGCCCTCATCGTGGGCCCGTCGGGCCGCAGCGCCTTCGCCTCGGTCGACCGTTCCGCCACACCTGCCCTCGAGTACGTGGTGGGACCGTCGGGGGCCGGCGTCGGCGAGTCGGTGACCTTCGACCAGCTGCTGTTGGCCGACCCCGTCCCGGTGGTCGACCGCGGGCCGGACGACCTGGCCGTGCTGATGTTCACCAGCGGCACGGCCGGCTCGCCCAAGGCGGCCATGCTCACCCACGGCAACCTGCTGGCCAACCTCGAGCAGGTGCAGTCCAGCCCCGGCCGCGCCCAGGAGCCCGACGACCTCAGCTTCGGGGTGATCCCCCTGTTCCACATCTTCGGGCTGAACGTGGTGCTCGGCGGGGCCATCCACGTCGGCGGCGCGGTGCTGCTCATCGAGCGCTTCGACCCCTCGTCCGCGCTCGAGGCCATCGCCCGGCACCGCGCCACCCTGGTGTCAGGCCCCCCCACCATGTGGGCCGCGCTGGCCGACCAGCCCGACGCCTCCGCCGACGACATGGCCTCGGTGCGCCTGGCCACCTCCGGGGCGGCCAAGCTGCCCGACGAGGTCACCCGCCGTGTGCAGGAGCGCTTCGGCCTGCGGCTCACCGAGGGCTACGGGCTCACGGAGACCTCGCCGGTGGTCGCCACGGCCAACGGCCTCCCCGACGCCCCGATCGGCTCGATCGGGCGACCCATCCGAGGCGTCGAGATGCGCCTGGTCGACGCCGACGGCGACGACGTGCTGATCGGCGACGAGGGCGAGGTGTGGGTGCGGGGCCCCAACGTCTTCGGGGGGTACTGGAACGACCCGGACGCCACCGCGGCGGCGCTGACCCCCGACGGCTGGCTGCGCACCGGCGACCTGGCCGTGGTCAACGACGACGGCTACCTGTTCCTCGTCGACCGGGCCAAGGACCTCATCATCGTGTCGGGCTTCAACGTGTACCCGGCCGAGGTCGAGGAGATCCTGGTCGAGCACCCCGCCATCGACGCCGCCGCCGTGGTCGGCGTGCCCCACCCCCACTCGGGCGAGGCGGTCAAGGCCTTCGTGGTCGTGGCGAACGGCTTCGCGGTGGAGGAGGACGACGTCATCTCGTGGTGCGCCGAGCACCTCGCCCGCTACAAGTGCCCGTCCAAGGTGATGTTCGTCGACGAGCTGCCCCAGAACGTGTCGGGAAAGGTCCTCCGCCGCACGTTGCGATAGCCCGACCGAGTCGTCCTTCACCGCCGCCCGCCCCTGGGTCGGGGGATCGCGATCCACCGATGTGACCGATCGATCCCACCCTCGTTGGTGATGGTCGTCACCGTCGCCGACTCTGGTCATCGGACTTTGTGAACGCAGGCACGAGCGCTGTACGGTCCGCCTCCATGGAGGGTCGCGCGCCTCGGCCGAAGAAGGGCTCGGCGCGCCACATCCCCGAGGCGACCGTGGCCCGCCTGCCGGTCTACCTGCGCACGTTGCTGAGCCTGGCCGACGACAAGACGGCCACCATCTCGTCCGAGCGGCTGGCCGAGATGGCCGGTGTGAACGCGGCCCAGGTGCGCAAGGACCTCTCCTACCTCGGGTCCTACGGCACCCGAGGGGTCGGCTACGACGTCGAGTACCTGCTGTTCCAGATGAGCCGTGAGCTGGGCCTCACCCACGACTGGCCGGTCATCATCGCCGGGGTCGGCAACCTCGGCCAGGCCCTCGCCAACTACGGCGGCTTCGGCGACCGGGGGTTCCCGGTGGGGGCGCTGGTCGACGCCGACCCCGCCAAGGTGGGCCAGACCATCGCCGGCATCACCGTGCGCCACATCGACGACCTGCCGGAGATCATGGCCGACCACCAGGCTGCCATCGGCATCATCGCCACGCCCGCGGCGGCCGCCCAGGACGTCGCCGACCGCATGGTGGCCGCCGGCGTCAGCTCGATCCTGAACTTCGCGCCGGCCATCGTGACGGTTCCCGAGGGGATGTCGTTGCGCAAGGTCGACCTCGCGGTCGAGCTGCAGATCCTGAGCTTCTACCAGCAGCGCCGGTCCGACCCGGCCGACGGGAAGCGGGCTGCCGAGGCCCGGCCGACCGGATCGGGCTAGGCCGGGAGCCGTGCCCCTCGACGAGGCCCTCTACCCCGTGAACCTCCGGGTGGCGGGCCGGCCGTGCCTCGTGGTGGGTGCCGGCCGGGTGGCCGCCGACAAGGTTGCCGGCCTGCTGGAGTGCGGCGCGGTGGTGCGGGTGGTGGCACCCGAGGCCGGCGTCGAGCTGGCCGAGATGCTGGCCGCAGGCGACACCTCGTTGAGTTGGGACCAACGTCCCTACCGGAGCGGCGACCTGGATGGTCAACTGCTGGTCATCACTGCCACCGCCGATCCCGAGGTGAACCACACCGTCTTCGTCGATGCCCGGCGGGCCGGCGTGCTGGTGAACAGCGCCGACGACCCGGCCAACTGCTCGTTCATCCTGCCGTCGCGGATCCGCCAGGGCCGGCTCCTGGTCACCTTCGCCACCGGAGGCCACAGCCCGGCGCTGGCCACCTGGCTGCGGCGGCGGTTCGAGTCGGAGTTCGGCCCCGAGTACGACACACTGATCGACATGTTGGCCGAGGAGCGTGCGTCGATCCGGTCGAGCGGGCGCTCGACCGAGGGTCTTGACTGGCAAAGCGCGCTCGACTCGGGAATGCTTGAGCTGATCCGTGAGGGTCGCGTCGCCGAAGCCAAGGAGCGCCTGCAGGCGTGTCTGTCGTCGTAGTCGGGCTCAACCACCGGACGGTCCCCCTGGATCTCCTCGAACGGATGACCGTCAGCGAGTCGCGCCTGCCCAAGGCCCTGGGCGATCTCTGCTCGCGCGACGAGATCGGCGAGGCGGTGCTGTTGAGCACGTGCAACCGCACCGAGGTCTACGCGGTGGTCGAGCGCTTCCACCCCGCCTACCAGGACATCCGCAACTTCCTGTCGGAGATGGCCTACCTGCCGCCCGAGGCCTTCAGCGACCACCTCTACACCCATTACGACGACGAGGCCGTGGCCCACCTGTTCGGCGTGTCGGCCGGGCTCGACTCGGCGGTGCTCGGCGAGAGCGAGATCCTGGGCCAGGTCAAGTCGGCCTGGGAGCTGGCCAAGGCCGAGGAGGCGGCGGGACCGTCGCTGAACATGTTGTTCCGCCACGCCCTCGGGGTGGGCAAGCGGGCCCGCACCGAGACCGCCATCGCCCGCCACATCACCTCGGTGGCGCAGGCCGCGGTGGCCATGGCCACCGACCGCCTGGGCACCCTGGCCGGCCGGCGCATCCTGGTGTTGGGGGCCGGCGACATGGGCCGGGGCATGGTGGCGTCGTTGGCCGACGCCCACCCCACCGACCCGCCCGAGCTGTTGGTGGCCAACCGCACCTGGGCCAAGGCCCGCGAGCTGGCCGACAGCGTCGGTGGCCGGGCGGTGCACGTGGACGACGTGCCGTCCGTGCTGGCCGAGGTGGACGTGCTGCTCACGTCCACCGGCGCCTCCTCGATCATGTTCGAGCAGGCCGACTTCGCCCCCATGCTGTCCCAGCGCGACGGCCGGCCGCTGCTGATCGTCGACATCGCCGTGCCCCGTGACATCGACGTGGCGGTGGGCGACCTCGACGGCGTCACCCTGCTCGACATGGACGACCTTCGCGTGTTCGCCGAGGCCGGTGTGCAGGAGCGGCGGCGGGAGGTCGTGGCGGTCGACCGCATCGTGGCCGACGAGCTCGATCGCTTCCTCACCGTCAGCACCGCCCGTGAGGTGGCACCCCTGGTCACCGCCGTGCGCGACAGGGCCGAGGACATCCGCGTCGCCGAGCTGGAGCGCCACCGGGCCCGGCTCGACGGCTTGGACGAGCGCGAGCGCGAGGCGGTCGAGGCCCTCACCCGGGGCATCCTGGCCAAGCTGCTGCACGAGCCGACCGTCCGCCTGAAAGACGCCGCCGGCACCCCGCGGGGCGAGCGCCTCGCCGAGTCGCTCCGCACCCTTTTTGACCTCTAGCCCCGGCCCGCCGGCAGTGATGGCTGGGGTCGACCCGAACTGGCACCGGATCTCGGTGCCTTGGCACCGAAATCCGGTGCCAGAACGAGGGGCGCTCCCATGAAGCTGCGGGCGGCGACCCGGGGGAGTCCCCTCGCCCTGTGGCAGGTCGAGCACGTGGCGGCGCTGCTCGCCCCCGTCGGCATCGAGGTCGAGCCCGTCATCGTGGAGACCTCGGGCGACCAGCTGCTCGACCGCCCGATCTGGGAGATCGGGGGCAAGGGCGTGTTCGTGAAGGAGGTGCAGGCCGCGGTGCTCGACGGCCGGGCCGACCTCGCCGTGCACTCGGCCAAGGACCTGCCGTCGGTCGAGGTGGCCGGGCTGGTGCTGGCCGCGGTGCCCGAGCGGGGTGAGCCGCGGGACGCGCTGGTGGGCTCGACGCTGGCCGACCTGCCCACGGGGGCACTCGTGGCCACCGGCTCGGTGCGTCGCCGGGCCCAGCTGGCCTGGCTGCGGCCCGACCTCACCTTCACGGGACTGCGGGGCAACATCGCCACGCGCCTGGCCAAGGCCGAGGGGTTCGCCGCCATCGTGATGGCCGCCGCCGCGCTCGAGCGCCTGGGCCTCGCCGACCGGGCCACCGAGGTGCTCCAGCCGTCGGTGATGCTGCCCCAGGTGGGCCAGGGCGCCCTTGCCATCGAGGCCCGCGACGGCGACACCCCGGTGCTCGACGCACTGGCCACCATCGAGCACCGCCGCAGCCGGGTGGCGGTGGATGCCGAGCGAGGCTTCCTGGCCGAGTTGGGCGGCGACTGCGACCTGCCCGCCGGCGCCCACGCCACCATCGCCCCCGACGGCTCGCTGTCGATCGAGGGCCTCCTGGCGTCGCTGGACGGTCACGTCGTGCTGCGCGAGTCGGCCGCGGCGCCGCCGTCGGACGCCGAGCGCTGTGGTCGGGCCCTGGCCCGCACGTTGGTCGACGACCACGGCGGCGCCGCCCTCCTCGCCTGACCAAGGCGGTGTCTCGGCCATCAGGCCACTGGCACCGCCCGCTACCTGGGCCTGTTCGGCCGCGACTTCGCCGAGGCCATGGCCGCAGAGACCCGATGCTCACTGCCGACGGCGCTGCGGCTGTGCCGTCGTCGAGTTCGGGCTCCCGAGCGCCACGTCTGGCCCGGCTCTGCCCGGACGCGACAGGGCCCGGGCCGCTCCGTTGCGGTCCGGGCCCGTCGGGTCTCGGTGCTGGGGTGGGTGCTCGGGGGTTCGCTGCTGGTGTCGGGGCTACTGGATGAAGGGGTTGGTGAACTGCTGCCAGGCGGAGCAGTTGTAGCCGGTGTTGGGGTTGCCGTTGTCCTCGCAGGTCTTCACGAACACCGAGACGACGGTGCCGTACCGGGGGTTGAGGGAGCGCTGCACGTTGCGGTAGTTCACCCAGGTGCGGGAGGTGGTGTGGGCCGTGTCGGTCCAGCCGGGCTCCATGCCCCGCGAGCCCTGGATGCGGGTGTACACGATCATGGGGGCGCTGTCGCTGTCGGAGTCGTGGAGCTGCAGGTTCTGGAAGAACACCTCGAAGCCCTGGGCGCGGGACATGGCGACCCGGCCGGCCGACGCCGCCCCTTGCGGGGCCCGTTGGGCGAAGTCGCCGTTGGCGGCGAAGGCCGGGGAGGCGATGCCGAGGGTGAGGGCGACGAGGGTGACGCCGGCGACGGCGAGCATCGTGAGCTTGGACTTGGTGCTGGTCAGGGTGGCGGTCATGGGTTGCTCCTTCTCGGATTGGCGGGGCGGGTGCCTCGCTCGTTGCCCTCACTCTCCGCCGCTTCGTCGTTCCGGTCTGTCACGCCCCTGACACACCCCGAGATTCTCGGAGTCCTCCCTGCTCGCGGGTGCCACGGCATCGCCGTCGGCTCGGTGCCGTCAGTGTCTGGGCGCCAGAGGTGACCGTCACGTGGCCCGTCGGGTGTGATCCGGCGCCGGCCGTGGTGGACTGAGGGCCATGACGGTCTTCCTCGTCGGCGCCGGGCCGGGCGATCCCGGCCTGCTCACCGTGCGGGGGGCCGAGGTGCTTGCCGCGGCCGACGTGGTGATCTACGACCGGCTGTCGCTCGACGGCCTGCTGGCGCTGGCGCCCGAGTCGGCCGAGCGCATCAGCGTGGCCAAGGTGCCGGGGGGGCTGTCGACCCCGCAGGACGAGATCAACGCCCTGCTGGTCGAGCGGGGCCGGGCCGGCCAGACCGTGGTGCGCCTGAAGGGCGGTGACCCCTTCGTGTTCGCCCGCGGCGGCGAGGAGGCCGCCGCCCTGCTGGCTGCCGAGGTGCCCTTCGCGGTCGTCCCGGGGGTGACGTCGGCCATCGCGGTGCCGGCCTACGCCGGCATCCCGGTCACGCTGCGCCACTCGTCCACCTCGTTCACGGTGGTGACCGGCCACGAGGACCCCACCCGGCCCGATGCCTCGGTGAACTGGGAGGCCGTCGCCCAGGTGGGCGGCACCATCGTGGTGCTGATGGGGGTGGGGCGCATCCGGTCGATCGCCGACCGCCTCATGGCCGGCGGGCTGGCGCCCGACACCCCCGCCGCGTCGGTGCAGTGGGGCACCCGCCCCGAGCAGCGGACGATCCGGGCCACCCTCGGCACCATCGCCGACCAGCCCCTCGCGTCACCCTCCACCATCGTCATCGGCGAGGTGGCGGGCCAGGACCTGTCCTGGTTCGAGTCGCGCCCACTGTTCGGGAAGCGGGTGGTCGTCACCCGGGCGCGCCAGCAGGCGTCCGAGCTGGTGCGGGCCCTGCACGCCGCGGGCGCCGCCACCGTCGAGATGGCGTCGATCGAGATCGCCGATCCTGCCGACGGCGGTGCGGCGCTGCGGGCCGCGGCTGGATCGGTGGGGGACTACGACTGGGTGGTCCTCACCTCGGTGAACGGCGCGCGGCGCTTCCTGGACGAGTTGTCCGACGCCCGCGCCCTGGGCGGGGTGCAGGTCGCGGCCATCGGCCCTGGCACGGCCGCCGCGCTGGCCGCGGGCAACATCACCGCCGACCTCGTGCCCGAGGAGTTCGTGGCCGAGTCGTTGCTCGATGCGTTCCCCTCGCCCCCCACCGACCGAACCGGCCGGGTCCTGCTACCCCGGGCGGCGGTCGCCCGCGACACGCTGCCCGAGGGCCTGCGGGCCGTGGGCTGGCAGGTCGACGTGGTCGAGGCGTACCGCACGATCACGGCCGCGCCGACCCCGGCGGAGCGGGCCGCGGCGGCGACCGCCGACATCATCACCTTCACCGCCTCGTCGACGGTCACCCGTTACCTCGACGTGAAGGGCGACGACCCCGTCCCGCCGTTCGTCGCCTGCATCGGCCCCATCACCGCCGCCACCGCCCGGGCTGCGGGGTTGACCGTCGACCTCGTCGCCGAGCCGCACACCGTTCCCGGCCTGGTGGCGGCGCTGGCGGCGCACTTCGCCTGACGACCGACCGCGCCTGAGCGGTCAGCCCCGCAGAGGTCCGAAACCCGCGAGGGAGGGGCCGTGGGGCGGATCAGCACCCCTCAAACCGCCCCGTCGCCAGAGATCGTGGTCGGACCCGGCGTGGCCGTCGTTCTCGAGGCAATAGCACTCGGAATCCGGGCGCCATTGCCTCGAGTTCGGTGGGCTCCCCGTGCAGCCGGGACTTCGGCTACGGACCGTGGTGAAATGGAGGTCGAACCTGCCGCCGACGGGTGTGGTGTCCCCTCCCTCGCGGCCGTTCGCGGTCTGACGCGCGGCGCCCGACTCCGCGACGGGTCGGCGGCCGCCCCCGTCTCACTCCTCGGCTTGCCGGAACCCGTGGGGTCGGGCGGTGCGTCCAGTCCTGCCGAACGCCCCGCGGGCGAGGTGATGGATGACAGGGTGGTCGTCAGCGCCGCCTGGTACGGCACGCCGACGGGATCGAACGACCCCCGCTCGTAGGTCTCCAGCGCTGATTCATGTGAACTCGGCGCATCCAGTCCGGTCTCAGCGGACCAACGGCGCTGAGTTCGGACCGACCCGCGTCGCCGCCGCCTCAGTCGCCGGCGTTGAGGACGATCATCTTGGGGCGGGTCATCTCGTGCACGGTGTGGCCCATGCCGCCCATGCCCAGGCCCGACGGCCCCCGGCCGCCGAAGGGCATCCAGTCCACCCGGAAGGCGGTGTGGTCGTTGAGCATCACCGCGGTGGCGTTGAGGCGCTTGGCCGCCCACATCGCCGCGTCGATGTCCTGGGCCAGCACCGCGGCCTGGAAGGCCCACGGCAGCGAGTTGGCCCGGGCGACCGAGTCGGCCAGGCCCCTGGTCGCCACCACGTTGACGAGCGGCCCGAAGACCTCGGCGGTCATCACCCGGCTGTCGGGCGGGGGGTCGACGAGCAGCGTCGGCGCGTAGCACTGGTGGTCGAGGGATCGGCCGCCGGCGGCGACCGTGGCGCCGCCGGCCTCGGCCTCGCGCACCCACTCGTCGACCCGGTCGACCTCGCCCTGGCGGATGAGGGGCCCCACCTGGGTGGCGGCGTCGAGGGGGTCGCCCACCACCAACTCGGCCACGCCGGCGGCCAGGCGCTCGACCAGTTCGGCGGCGACTGCGGGGTCGGCGAACACCCGCTGCACCGACACGCACACCTGGCCGGCGTGGTAGTAGCCGCCCTTCAAGATGGCCGGCACGGCCTTGTCGAGGTCGGCCGAGGCGTCGACGAGCAGCGGGGCCACACCGCCGTGCTCGAGCGCGGCCCGGACCCCGGGGGCGAGCTTCGATCGCAGCATCCAGCCCACGCGGGCCGACCCGATGAAGCTGAAGAACGCGATGCGATCGCTGGTGACCGCCAGCTCGGCCACGTCGTTGTCGCACGGTGCGACCACGCACCAGTCGTCGGGCAGGCCGGCCTCGGTGTAGATGGCGCCGAGGGCGACCGCCGACAGCGGTGTGGGGCCCGCCGGCTTCACCAGCACCGGGCAGCTGGCGGCGATGGCGGGCCCGGTCTGGTGCACGATCAGGTTGAGCGGGTGGTTGAAGGCGCTGACCGCGACCACCGCGCCCACGGGCTCTCGGGTGGTGAAGGCGAGACGCCCCGCCGAGGCCACGGTGGTGCCCATCGGCACCTCCTCGCCGGCGGCGTGGCCGACCTCCTCCGCACACAGCTCGAGCCCGTTGGCGGCGCGGTCCACCTCGACCAGCGCGTCGGTGAGCGGTTTGCCGCCCTCGGCCGCGATCTGACGGGCCAGGTCGTCGCGCCGGTCGGCCACCAGCGCGGCGGCCCGCCGCAGCACCTCGATGCGTCGCGGGGCCGGAAGCCACCGGTCGCGGTCGGCCACCATGGCCGCCTGGCGGGCGATCGTGGCGGTCACCACGTCGGCCGGCAGCTCGTCGACCTCGCCGATCACCTCGCCCGAGTACGGCGAGCGCACCTCGACCGCGCTCATCGGCCCGCGTCAGGCCCAGCGCCGTCGCCCCCGGGCCGAACCCCGCCGGACCCGGACCGAACTTCAGCGAACTGGCGCCTGATCCTGTCGTCCAGGCGACCGAATCGGGCGCCAGTTGCCAGGATGGTTGGACGGTCGGCGAGCTGGCGCCTGATCTTGTCGTCCTGGCGACCGAATCGGGCGCCAGTTGGCGGGAGGTGGTGGCAGCGGCGCCGGCGGCGGATCCCGGCCATCAGTGGGCGAGGATCTGGCCGCAGCGCTCGGTCAGCAGCATGTTCTCGCGGTAGTCGACCGGCACGATGATCAGCGACGGGCGGTCGGTCTGGGCGAACGCCTCGCGCAGCGCCGGCCGGAAGTCGTCGGCCGACTCGATGCGGCGGGTGAAGCACCCGAAGGCCTCGCCCAGCTGCACGAAGTCGGGGTTCTCGAACTTGGTGTGCGAGCTCTGGCCGAAGCCGATGGTCTGCTTCCACTTGATCAGGCCGTACTCGCCGTCCTCCCAGACGACCTGTACGCACGGCACCTTGTACATCGCCGCGGTGGCCAGCTCCTGCACGTTCATCATGAAGCCGCCGTCGCCCTGCACCGCCACCACGTTGCGGTCGGGGTGGACCATCTTGGCCGAGATCGACCCGGGCAGCGACCCCGCCATCGAGCAGAAGCCGTTGGAGATGATGCAGGTGTTGGGCTCGTAGGCGGGGTAGTGGCGGGCGGTCCACATCTTGTGCGCGCCCACGTCGCTGATGAGGATGTCGTCGTCGGCCAGCTCCTCGCGCAGGTCGTGCAGGATGCGCTGTGGCTTCATCGGGAAGCCGTCGTCGTCGGCGTACTCGACGGTGAGCTCGTGGACGAGCTTCTGGCGCACCTCGGCGAACTCAGGCACGTCGGCCTTGCGGTGGGCGTCGCCGATGCGCTCGTTCATCTCCCAGATGGCCCCCGCGATGTCGCCCACCACCTCGACGTCGGGCCGGTAGGCGCCGTCCACCTCGGCGGGCTGGAAGTCGACGTGCAGGATGGGTTTGTCGTGGTCGGGGTTCCAGCGCGACGGGTGCCACTCGACCATGTCGTTGCCGATGGAGATCACCAGGTCGGCGTGCTCGAAGACGGTCTGCACGTGATCGCGGATGCCGAGGCCGGCGGCGAACAGGCTCTTGTCGTGGCGGTCGGAGATGACGCCCTTGGCCATGAAGGTCATGGCCGCGTAGATGCCGGTCTCGTCGACGAACCGGTTGAGCTGCTTGGTGACCCGCGTCCGGGCGCAGCCGTTGCCGATCAGCAGCACGGGACGCTCGGCGGCGGCGACCATGGCCATGGCCGCCTCGATCGACTTGTCGTCCGCGATGGGGCGGCGCACCTTCAGCCCCGGGACGATGGGCACGTCGTCGACGTCCTCCTTGGCCACGTCCTCGGGGAGCTCGACGTGGGTGGCGCCGGGCTTCTCGGCCTGGGCCAGCTTGAACGCCTTGCGCACGATCTCGGGGATGGTGCGGGGGTCGTAGACCGACTCGGCCCACTTGGTGATGGGCTCGAACATGGCCACCACGTCCATGGCCTGGTGCGACTCCTTGTGGAGGCGGGTGACCGCTCCCTGGCCGGTGATGGCCACGAGTGGCGAGTGGTCCATGTCGGCCTGGCCCACCCCGGTCATCAGGTTGGTGGCACCGGGGCCCAGGGTGCCCAGGCACACGCCGGCCTTGCCCGTCATGCGCCCGTACATGTCGGCCATGTAGGCCGCCCCCTGCTCGTGGCGGCAGATGATGAACTCGATCGGTGAGTCGAGCAACGAGATCATCAGGTCGGCGTTCTCCTCGCCGGGGACCCCGAAGATGTACTCGACCCCTTCGGCTTCGAGGCAACGCAGGAACAGGTCGCTGGCCTTCATGGCACTCCATCCGCTCGGCTCGAGGTGGCTGCGATGATGGCACGCCTGGCGGCGTGATGCGTCGGGAACCGGCGCAGGCCCGATGCTGCGAGCGCGGCGCCCCGTTCCCGGCTAGGTTCGAAAACCGGGGGGTGGTTACCGATGACCAAAGCGCTGAGCAGCGAGGCCCAGGACGAGCTCGACCATTTCATGGCCGGGCTGGTGAAGCGGAACCCGGGGGAGCCCGAATTCCACCAGGCCGTGCACGAGGTGGCCGAGACGCTGATCCCGTTCACGCTCGAGCACCCGGCGTACAAGCAGGCCCAGATCCTCGAGCGGATGACCGAGCCCGACCGGGTGATCATCTTCCGCGTCTCGTGGGAGGACGACGCCGGCAACGTGCGCGTCAACCGGGCGTGGCGGGTGCAGTTCAACAACGCCATCGGGCCGTACAAGGGCGGCATGCGCTTCCACAGCGACGTGACCCTGAGCGTGTTGAAGTTCCTGGGCTTCGAGCAGATCCTGAAGAACAGCCTCACCGGCCTGCCCATGGGCGGGGGCAAGGGCGGCTCCAACTTCAACCCGAAGGGCAAGAGCGACCGCGAGGTGATGCGCTTCTGCCAGTCGCTGATGATCGAGCTCCATCGCCACATCGGTGAGGACACCGACGTGCCCGCCGGCGACATCGGCGTGGGCGCCCGCGAGATCAGCTACATGTTCGGCCAGTACAAGCGCCTGGCCAACCGGTTCACCGGCATCCTCACGGGCAAGGGCCTGGCCTTCGGCGGCAGCCTCGTGCGCACCGAGGCCACCGGCTACGGCGTCGTCTACTTCAGCGAGGACATGCTGGCCACCCGGGGCGAGGGCCTCGCCGGCAAGACCGCGGTGGTGTCGGGCTCGGGCAACGTCGCGCTCTACACGATGGAGAAGCTGAACCAGTTGGGCGCCAAGGTGCTCACCGCCTCGGACTCCGGCGGCTTCGTGCACGATCCCGCCGGCATCGACGAGGAGAAGCTGGCCTGGCTGCGGGACCTGAAGGAGAAGCGGCGGGGCCGGCTCACCGAGTACGCCGAGCACTTCGGCTGCGACTTCCACCCCGGGAAGCGCCCGTGGGGCGTGCCGTGCAACCTGGCGTTCCCGTGCGCCACCCAGAACGAGCTCGACGGCGATGACGCCCAGGCGCTGGTGGCCAACGGCGCCATGCTGGTCGCCGAGGGCGCCAACATGCCCACCAGCATCGACGCCATCCACGTGTTCCGCGATGCCAAGCTGCTGCACGGGCCGGCCAAGGCGTCCAACGCCGGCGGGGTGGCGGTGTCGGGCCTCGAGCAGAGCCAGAACTCGCTGCGCATCTCGTGGACCCGCGAGGAGGTCGACGGCCGCCTGCGGGGCATCATGAGCAACATCCACGACCAGTGCGTGCAGTACGGGTCCGACGACGCCGGCCACACCGACTACGTGACCGGCGCCAACATCGCCGGCTTCGTGAAGGTCGGCGAGGCCATGCTCGCCTACGGCGTGGTCTGACCCCTGCGCCGCCGACCGGCCGAACTCGAGGCACTAGCCCCCGGAACCCGACAGTCATTGCCTCGAGAACGCCGGGCCGCCGAACTCGAGGCGATAGCCCCCGGAACCCGACAGTCATTGCCTCGAGAACGCCGGGCCGCCGAACTCGAGGCGATAGCCCCCGGAACCCGGGGGGCATTGCCTCGAGAATCAGCATTCGGGGCCGGACGAGGGCTCGCCGTAGGCTGGGCATCATGAGCGAAGCGGTGGCCCGAGCGGCCCGGCGACGGAGTCGCCAGGAGCGGGTG
>CAZWMT010000038.1:42137-58822 GCA_964635055.1 uncultured Microthrixaceae bacterium
CATGAGCGAAGCGGTGGCCCGAGCGGCCCGGCGACGGAGTCGCCAGGAGCGGGTGGCATGAGCGAAGCGGTGGCCCGAGCGGCCCGGCGACGGAGTCGCCAGGAGCGGGTGGCATGAGCGAAGCGGTGGCCCGAGCGGCCCGGCGACGGAGTCGCCAGGAGCGGGTGGCATGAGCGAAGCGGTGGCCCGAGCGGCCCGGCGACGGAGTCGCCAGGAGCGGGTGGCATGAGCGAAGCGGTGGCCCGAGCGGCCCGGCGACGGAGTCGCCAGGAGCGGGTGGCATGAGCGAAGCGGTGGCCCGAGCGGCCCGGCGACGGAGTCGCCAGGAGCGGGTGGCATGAGCGAAGCGGTGGCCCGAGCGGCCCGGCGACGGAGTCGCCAGGAGCGGGTGGCATGAGCGAAGCGGTGGCCCGAGCGGCCCGGCGACGGAGTCGCCAGGAGCGGGTGAGATGAGCTATCCCCAGCGGCGGATGCGGCGCCTGCGGCGGACGCCGGCCATGCGGCGACTGGTGGCCGAGACCCGCCTGTCGGTGGACGACCTGGTCGCCCCCCTGTTCGTGCGCGAGGGCATCGACGCGCCCCAGCCCATCGCCTCGCTCCCCGGCGTGGTGCAGCACACCCGCGAGTCGCTGCGCAAGGAGGTCCGCGCGCTCGTCGACCTCGGCGTCCCGGCGGTGATCCTGTTCGGGGTGCCCGCCACCAAGGACGCCGAGGGCAGCCAGGCGTGGGACGCCGACGGCATCGTGCAGGTGGCCTTGCGAGACCTGCGCGACGAGGTGGGCGACGAGGTGGTGCTGATGGCCGACCTCTGCCTCGACGAGTACACCGACCACGGCCACTGCGGCCTGCTCACCGCCACCGGCGAGGTGGACAACGACGCCACCATCGAGCGCTACGGCTGGGCCGGGGTGGCCCAGGCCGAGGCCGGCGCTGACGTGGTGGCCCCGTCGGGGATGATGGACGGCCAGGTGATGGCCATCCGCGACGCACTCGACGAGGACGGGCACGAGGCCGTGTCGATCCTGGCCTACGCGGCCAAGTACGCGTCGGCGCTCTACGGCCCGTTCCGCGACGCGGTCGACGTCAGCATCGCCGACGGCGGCGACCGCAAGGCCTACCAGCAGGACGTCCGCAACGGCCGGGAGGCGCTGGAGGAGATCCGGGCCGACCTGGGCGAGGGTGCCGACATGGTGATGGTGAAGCCCGCGCTCGCGTACCTGGACCTGATCGCCCGGGCCCGGGCCGAGGTCGACGTGCCCCTCGCGGCCTACCACGTGTCGGGCGAGTACTCGATGATCAAGGCCGCCGCCGAGCGGGGCTGGATCGACGGCGACGCCGTGGCCCTCGAGCACCTCACCGCCATCAAGCGGGCCGGCGCCGACATCATCCTCACCTACCTGGCCCGTGAGGTCGCCGAGCACCTTGGCTGACGTGCCGACCCACACCTCCGCCGGACGATCGAGCTGGAGGAAATACCAGTCACCCGTGACTGCTATTTCCTCCAGTGTGAGCCGGCATGGGGGTCGAGCCGGTGAGTGACTCGCCTGGCCGCACCAACGCCGGCCTGTTCGAGCGCGCCCAGCGGGTGATCCCCGGCGGCGTGAACTCGCCCGTGCGCGCCTTCCGGTCGGTCGGGGCCACGCCCTACTTCGTGGCCCGTGCCGAGGGCCCCTACGTGTGGGACGTGGAAGGGCGCCGCTACACGGACTTCGTCCAGAGCTACGGCGCCATCATCGCCGGGCACGCGCACCCGTCGATCGTCGACGCCATCACCTCGGCCGCCGCCGACGGCACCTCCTTCGGGGCCCCCACCGAGCGCGAGGTGCTGCTGGCCGAGGCCATCACCGAGCGGGTGCCGTCGTGCGCGATGGTCCGGCTGGTCAGCAGCGGCACCGAGGCCACCATGACCGCGATCCGCCTCGCGCGCGGCCACACCGGTCGCCCCAAGGTGGTGAAGTTCGCGGGCAACTACCACGGCCACGGCGACGCGCTGCTGGCCGAGAGCGGCAGCGGCGTGGCCACGTTGGGCCTGCCCGGCTCCGCCGGCGTGCCCACCTCGGCGGTGGCCGAGACCCTGGTG
This sequence comes from uncultured Microthrixaceae bacterium, assembly GCA_964635055.1. Lineage (GTDB taxonomy): Bacteria > Actinomycetota > Acidimicrobiia > Acidimicrobiales > DATDAH01 > JAEUJM01. Next base: position 44,218 of record CAZWMT010000038.1, read on the forward strand.
GTCCCCTACAACGTGGTGCCCGAGATCGGCGACGACGTGGCCGCGGTGATCATCGAGCCCGTGGCCGCCAACATGGGGCTGGTCCTGCCGCAGCCCGGCTTCCTCGAGGGGCTCCGGGCCGCGTGCGACGCCGCCGGCGCGCTGTTGATCTTCGACGAGGTGATCACCGGCTTCCGGGTGGACCGCGGGGGCGCCCAGGCCCTGCTCGGCGTCACGCCGGACCTCTCGTGCTTCGGCAAGGTGATCGGCGGCGGCCTGCCCATCGGCGCCGTCGGTGGCCGGGCCGACGTGATGTCGTCGCTCGCCCCGCTCGGCCCCGTGTACCAGGCGGGCACGCTGTCGGGGAACCCGCTCGCCACCGCCGCCGGGCTGGCCGCCCTCGACCTGCTGGACGACGGGGCCTACCGGATGCTGTGCGGGCGGGCCGAGATGCTGGCGCAGTGGCTGACCCAGGTGTTCGACGACGCCTCGCTGCCGGTGCAGGTGCCGGTCTTCGGCTCGCTGCTGGGGCTGTACTTCGGTGACGAGTTGCCCACTGACTACGCCGGCGCCAAGGGCACCGACGAGGCGCTGTACGCCAGGTTCTTCCACGCCTGCCTCGACCGCGGGGTGGCGCTGGCGCCGGGCGCCTACGAGGTGCTGTTCCCCGGCCTGGCCCACACCAAGGACGAGCTCGAGCGCGTCAGCGACCTGGCCGCGGCAGCCGCGCGCGAGGTGGCCGGCACGTATTGACCGGCGGTCGGCGACGCTCGCCCGCACCCTTCGGATTCGGAAGGCGGTCCGGGCTCGAGTCGATCCGCCGACAGGCAGCACGCCGCGGCAGGTAGCGTCCGCCTCCTACCCGGGGAGGGTTTGCTCATGAGACGAGCGGTTGTCGTGTTGTTCGCCACGGTGCTGTTGGCGGGCCTGTTCACCGGCACGGGATCGGCGGGCGCGTCGAGCGCCACCGACGACCGGCCCGCGCCCGAGGGGGCGCACTGGGAGCACCGGGAGCTGGGCCGGCCGCCCCAGGGCGTGGTCGGCGGGACCCCCGCCGCCCCCGGCGAGTTCCCCTACCAGGTGGCGTTGGCGTACGCCGCCGCGCCCGGCATCCCCATCCGAGGTCAGTTCTGCGGTGGCTCGCTCATCTCGGCCGACACCGTGCTCACTGCGGCCCATTGCGTCGTGGCCGGCATCTGGGTCCTCATCGACCGCAACGACAACGTCATCGACATCGACCTCGACCTGCTCCGTCCCGACGACGTCGTGGTGTTCGCCGGCGACGTGAACCTGGGTGCGTCGAGCACGGCCGAACGCATCGACGTCCGGAAGATCCAACTCGACCCCGACCTCGACATCGACATCAACGCCTCGTTCAACCTGTTCCTGCCCGACGTGGCCGTCCTGCAGTTGGCCGACGACTCGACGACCGGCACGCCCGTCGACCTGGCCGTGCCCGGGCAGGAGGGCCTCTACGCCGAGGGCACGCCGGCAACGGTGAGCGGTTGGGGGTCCACGGGCGACGTGCTCGGCGGCGCCCCGATCATCCTGCAGCACGCCACGTTGCCGATGGTCTCGGACGCGGACTGCACCGTCGCCTACGGCACGGACTTCGACGCCACCCGCAACGTGTGCGCCGGCGACCTCGCGACCGGCCTCCCCAGCTCGTGCTACGGCGACAGTGGTGGGCCGCTCGTGGTCGACAACGGAGGCGATCCGCTGCAGGTGGGCATCGTGCTGGGTGGCGACGGTTGCGGCGCCCCCGAGCGCCCCAACCTGTTCTCGCGTGTCGCGGCCAACACCGACTTCGTCGGTCGCTACCTCGATCCCGACGAGGTGCCCGACGCGCCAAGGCGACTCACCACGCAACAGCGCCTGGACAGGGTGCGGGTGTCGTGGCGTGCGCCCGGGTTCGACGGTGGCACCGCCATCACCGGGTACCAGGTGAAGGTGGGGAACCGTCCGATCGTGACAACGGGCCCTCATGCCCGCAGTGCCGACTTCAACATCTCGACGCTGCAGGCGGGACGGCCGTACCGGGTGACGGTGCGGGCGATCAACGGGGTGGGGACGGGCCCGGCTCGGGTCCGCTCGTTCACGCCGACGCCGCTCGTGCTGCCCTGATCCGCTGAACCACGACGACCGCCGGCACGCCCCTTGGTGTGCCGGCGGCGTCGCGTCGGGGCGCTCCCGGCGGGCGTCCCGCCGGTCCGCGGCGTCATGTGTGATCGCCGCGATCGTTGCGGCCGTGCGCTGGACGGACCGTGGCTTGACAACATGAAGGTCGTCCTGTGTAATGACCGATGTGATTACACAGAAGGCTGTTCAGGTGATGAGCGAGGCGCCGGGCGGGATCGCCGCCGGCGACGCCCACGCCCTCGCCGGCATCAGCTACCGCCAACTCGACCACTGGGCCCGCCAGGGATGGGTGACCCCGTCGGTCGACTCGGGCGAGGGGCGGTCGGGGCGCCGGCGCTACTCGGCCGACGACGTGGTGCGCCTCGACCTGCTGCGCCACCTGGCCGTGTCCCGGGTGAACCCCGCGGTCGCCGGCCCCCTGGTGGCCGGCTGCGAGGTGCCCGCCGGCGACGTGCGGGTGGTGTGGGGCCCGGTCGGCTCGAAGGATCCCGACCTGGTGGGCCTGCAGGCCGTCGGGGCGGGCGAGGCGCTGGCGGCGGTCGAGGCCCACGGCGCGTGGGTGGTCTACAACCCGGGCCCGCTGCGGGCCCGGCTGGCAACGTCGCCGCCGGTGGTGGTCGCCCCGGCGACCACCAAACCGTCCACCCCCGGCGAGAGGCGGTCGGCATGACCCCGCAGCTGTTCGCCGTCGGCGGCGGTGACGAGCCCGAGGAGTTCGAGGACCTCCCGCCCGACCCGGCGTCGGAGTCACAGGCCCGGTCGTCGCTGCACGGCAAGGAGTTCGATGCCCTCGCCGCCGACTTCCTCGAGGAGATGGGCGCGACCGTCGTCGACCGCTACCCCCGGGTGGAGCGCTACACGCTCGACTTCCTGGTGGAGGGCGCCAACGGTCGGCGCTTCCTGGTGGCCGCCCACGGCACACCGGATCGCACCGACCGGCCCAAGGCCGGTCTGCGCCGGCAGGACACCATGTTGAAGTTCGGCTTCAAGGCCCTGCGGCTCGCCCAGCGGGACTGCCCCCACCCGCTGCTGCTGGTCACGTCGCACATGCCCAAGCCCGGCTCGTCGTCGGAGTTCCTGCTGTCCGAGCTGAACGACGTGCTGCTCGATGCCGTGCCGGTGGAAGGCGACCTGGCCGGCCGGCGGCGGCTGCAGCACTACTTCACCACCGACGGGCCCATCGAGCCGCAACCGGCCGGGTGGCGGTCGGTGCAGCTCGCCTTGGACATCGACCTCGATGCCGAGGAGGACCACGACGATGCGTGAGCGCAACAGCTCCGACTGGGTGATCGACCTGAACGGTCGCCACGGCATCGAGGCCCAGGTGGAGCACGCGCTGGTCGCCCACCCGGCTCTCACCCTGCTCAGGGCGTCGACCACGTCGTTCGACCGGCTCGACTTCCAGGTGCTGAGCGCCACCGAGCAGCTGGTGCAGATCGAGCTGAAGGCCAAGCGCCAGCCGCTGTCGGCGGGCTGGCGGAAGCTGCGCCCCGAGGTGGCGCCGGAGAACCTGTTCGTGCTCGACGAGTTGGCCCTGCGCAAGATCGTCGAGGCCGGCCGCTACGCCTTCCTGCTGGTGCGCGACATCCCCCAGGCCCGCTGGGTGCTGTGGACCGTGGGCGACCTGCTGGTGGCCGGCCGGGCCCGCCACGCCCGCAGCCTCGACCGGGGCTCGGGCACCCACCTGAAGGGCAAGCTGCTCTTCGACCTGAGCGAGGCCGGTTTCGCCACCCACGACCTGGGCGCCGCGCTCGACGCCATCGAGCGCACCACCCGTCGCCTCGACGCCTGGTGGAGCGACATCGCCCCTTGGCCGTCATCCGGGGGACTGGGCGCCACGGGCTGAGCGCGCCCCACCCCGGGCCGCAGCGGGCGGGGTTGCCCATCGAGCGGCCCGCATCAGCCCCAAGGTGGTGGATGGGGGCACTCAGCGGGCCTCGAATCGTGCCGACGTGTCCCTGGAGAGCCGGCGCGGGCCGGTGAAAGGGACAACCGTGGGCCGAGGTGTCGATTCGAGGTCGAGCCGCCGCTGGTTGATCACCGCGCTCGTGGTGTTCACGGCGGTCGCCGCGAGCTCGTGGCCGGCGACGGCCGGGGCGGGCGGTCCCCCGGTGGCGACGGGGGGGCCGGAGGCGCCGGCTGAGCCCGCGCCCGACCAGCCGGATGACGCGCCGGCGCCGGCGTCGGCGCCGACCTCCGAGCCACCGACGACAGCGGCGCCCGTCGCGCCCGTCGCGCCTGTCGCGTCCGCTCCCGACCCGGCGGAGGGGCGCGCCGCCGCGCCGCAGCCCGGCGCTCGGGCCCCGGTGGGTGCCGAGGCCGGTGGGGCCGGGCTGCTGACGATCGCCCTCGAGAGCGTGCCCGACGCGGACCAGGACTTCGCGTTCGAGCTCTGTGCCTTGGATGCGGGCGGCGTGTGCGGCCCCGCCCCGGAGACCCTCCTCTTGGATGATGACGCCGACCCGGCACTGTCGGCGAGCGTGACGGTCGAGCGCGCGCCCGGTGCGTACCGCATCACCCAGACCGCCGTGGCCGGCTGGTCGCTCACCGCGGTGCGCTGCGGCAGCGAGACCGTCGACCTGGGTCGTCGCCGAGCGATCGTCGACCTGGCCGACGGTGAAGCCCTCACCTGCACGTTCGAGGTCCGCCAGGCGTCGCTGACACTGGTGCAGGACACCCAACCGAACGATGCCCAGGATCTCACCTTCGATGTGTGCCCCGCCGTGGGCCCGTGCCGGCAAGTGGTGCTCGACGACGACGCCGATGGCGCGCTGCCGTCCACCACCTCCCTCGACGGCCTCGTCCCCGGGGACTACACGGTCACGCAGGTCGAGCAGACCTTGTACCCACTCGTCGCCGTCGACTGCACCACCGGGACGACCTCGGTGGAGGACCGCCGGGCCACGCTCGTCATCGACGCCGGCCAGCAGCCCCGCTGCACGTTCCGCAACCGGCCGACGATGCTCAGCGTCAGCCATGGCAGCGGGTACCGCAACGGCCAGGACTTCGAGTTCTCGGTCTGCCGGGTCGACGACTGCCAGACCTTCGCCCTCGATGACGACAGCGATCCCACCCTGCCCACGCAACGCACGATGGTCCCCCTCGTCGCGGGGACCTACATCGTCCGTCAGGCACCGTCGCCGGGCATGCCGCTGGAGAGGATCTCGTGCTCGGTGAGCTACGGCGACGTTGCGCAGGACGTCGATCTGGCCGGGGGGCAGGTCACGCTCGACCTCGAGCCTGGCGCGCAGGTCACCTGCTACTTCCGGAACGACAATCCAGCCGTCATCGTGACCCTGGACGCGGTGCCCGACGATGCGCAGGACGCGACCTTCCGTCTGTGCCCCGAGGCCGGTGACTGCCGCAACCTCGTCCTCGATGACGACACCGATCCCACCCGGGCCACGATCGGCGCCTTCGACCGGCTGGAGTCCGGGCAGTGGACCCTCGAAGGCGACGTTGGTGCGGGGTGGGCCGTGACGTCGCTCACCTGCCAAGGAGGAGTGCCCGACCCGCTCGACGGTTCGATCCGCATGTTCGTCTCCTCGAGCACGGACAACTACTGCAACGCATCGATGTCGCCGACGAGCTTCAACGTCGCCGTCGACGCCCGGCCGGACGGCCCCCAGGACTTCGAGTACGACGTGTGCCGGGTGGGCGGTACGTGCACCACGCTGACCCTCGACGACGACACCGACGCGACCCTGCCCGCGTCGGCGCCCGTCCCCGACGCCGCCGCGGGGGCCCGGTACACCATCACGCAGCGGGCCGACGAGGAGTGGGGGCTGAGCTCGGTGTCGTGCGCCGGCGCCGACGTCGACCTCTCCCTTCGCCGGGCGGAGGTCACGCTGGTCGCCGGCCAGGCGCTCACGTGCCGCTTCACCAATCGCCAGACGTCGGTGACGGTCGTGCAGGACACGACGCCCGACGGCGACCGGGACTTCACCTTCACGGGCTGTGCCGGGCCGGGTGGCGTGAACGGGTGTGGGAACTTCGCGCTCGACGACGACACCGACGCCACGTTGGGCCGGTCGCAGACGTTCACGGGCCTGCGCGCCGATGTCGTGTACACGCTGACCCAGGCCGCCACCGCCGGCTACGGCCTGACGGCGGTGAGCTGCGGCAGCGGCGAGGTGTCGCTCCGCGACCGTCGTGTCGTGTTGGTCCTGCAGCCCGGTGAGCAGGTCACCTGCACCTTCAGCAACCGGCCCACCGGCATCACGATCCTCCAGGACACCGCGCCGAACAGCGCCCAGGACGTCTCCTACTCGGGCTGTCAGGTGGGGCTCGGCTGCAGCGCGTTCGTCCTCGATGACGACAGCGACCCGGCCCTGCCCCGCTCCCTGGCCGTCGGGGCCATCGAGCCCGGCACGTTCACGATCACGCAGGCGGTCCCCGAAGGCCACGGGCTGACCTCGATCGCGTGCACAGGTGGGGGAGAGGTCGACCTCGCCGCCCACCGCGTGACCCTGGTGATCAAGCCCGGGGATCAGGTGGCGTGCACCTTCGTCGATCGCGCGACGTCGCTCACGTTGGTGCAGGACACCTCCCCGAACTCCGCGCAGGACTTCGGCTACACGGGCTGCGCGGGCCCAGGGGGCGCCAACGGCTGCGGCTCCTTCCGCCTGGACGATGACAACGACCCGACCCTGCCGTCCTCGGTCGTCTACACCGCGCTGCCGAGCGCCGCCTACCAGGTGACCCAGGACGAGGTGACGGGCTACGGGCTGACCGCGCTCACCTGCAACGGCGCGCAGGTCGATCTGCGCGGCCGGACCATGTCGGTCGACCTCGAGCCGGGGGACACGGTGACGTGCACCTTCGTGGACAAGGTCACCTCGCTCACCGTCGTTCAGGACATGCAGCCGAACAGCGATGTCGACGTGACCTTCCTGGGTTGCGCCGGCCCCGGGGGCGCGCTCGGGTGCGGGCCGTTCGTGCTCGACGACGACGCCGACGCAACCCTCCCGAGCTCACGCGCGTTCGGGGTCGTCCCGGGTCGCAGCTACCAGCTCACCCAGGCGCCGCTCCCGGGGCACGGGCTCGTGTCCGTCGTGTGCGGGTCCGCCGAAGTGGATCTCACGGCCCGCCGAGCGTCGTTCACACTGCAACCCGGCGAGCAGCTCGTCTGCACCTTCGCCGATCGCCCGACCACGGTCACCGTCACCCAGGACACCTCGCCCGACGGCGCCCAGGACTTCTCGTTCCGGGGGTGCCGCGTCGGCGCCGGGCCGGACGCGTGCAACTCGTTCGCCCTGGACGACGACGCCGATGTGACCCTCCCGCGAACGGTCACCTTCACGGCCCTGGAGTCCGGCACCGCCTTCACCATCAGCCAGGAGGTTCCCGCCGGCTACGGGCTCACCTCCATGTCGTGCAGTCGCGGCGACACGGATCTCCACACCGCATCGGTGGCCCTCGTGCTGCAGCCCGGTGACCAGGTCACGTGCACGTTCGTCGATTCGCTCACGAGCGTACGGGTGGTGCAGGACTCCGATCCGGACGGGCCGCAGGACTTCACCTTCCACCACTGCCCGGTGGCATCGGGTGGCGGCGACTGCACCACGTTCGCCCTCGACAACGACGCCGACGCGACGCTCCCGGCCTCGAACGTGGTGGGCGGCCTCGACGCCTCGGTGCGGTACCGCCTCACGCAGGACGAGGTGGCCGGCTTCGGGCTGACGTCCCTCATCTGCACCACGGGCGAGGTGGACCTCGAGGATCGGTCGGTGACCCTCGTCCTCCGCGCCGGCGAGCAGGCGACCTGCACGTTCTACGACTCGGCGACGACGCTGGCCATCGTGCAGAACACCGAGCCGGACGCGCCACAGGACTTCGCGTTCACGGCCTGCCGCTCCTCGGCGAGCGGCACCGCCTGCACGGACTTCAGCCTCGACGACGACGCCGATGCGGTGCTTCCCAGCACCATGAAGCTCGGCGTGCTCGAGGCGGAGACCACCATCACCGTCACCCAGGCGCTGACGAGCGGGTGGGGGCTGTGGAACCTGACCTGCGCCAGCGGCGAGGCGGATCTGGCGCAGCGCACGGTGACCGTCGTGCTCAGCCCCGGCGAGCAGGTCACGTGCACCTTCCGCGACTCGGTCACCGGGTTGCGGGTGGCCCACGACATGCGCCCCAACAGTGGGCGTGACGTCAGCTTCACGGCCTGTGGCCCGGGCCTCCCGGAGTGCGCCACCGCGGTCCTCGACGACGACACGGACAACACCCTCTCGAACCAGGTCGCCTACAAGCCGATCGCCGACGGTGAGTACACGGTCACGGCCCTACCGGCCCCTGGCCTGGTGGTGGTGTCCATCACGTGTGGTGGCGGCGAGGTGGACCTCGCCGCCGGCCGGGCGACGTTCCGGATCGACCCTGGCGAGGATGCGCTCTGCACGTTCGTCACCAACGAGACGACGCTGACCATCGTCCAGCACACGGTCAACCACGATCTTGTGGCGAGCGACGCCGGCCAGTCGTTCCCGTACACCGCCTGTCTCGAAGGCGGCGCCTGCGAGAGCTTCGAGCTCAACAACTACTCGGGGGGGTCGCCGCCGGGCTCGAGGGTGCTACGACCGACCGGATCGGTCACCTACACCATCGAGCAGGGCCCGGTCGCCGGGTTCGGGGTCGAGTGGTGGGAGTGCACTGATGGCCGCGGCGGCAGTTCCCCGGCTCCGGTGACCGTGCACCTCGACCCGGGTGAGCAGGTGACGTGCACGTGGACGTCGACGGCGAGTCGGCTCTACGTGTTCACCAACGCAGTTGCTGCGGACGGGCAGGACACCCCCTACTCGGTCTGTGGCCCGGCCGGCTGCTCCAGCTTCACCCTCGACGCCGACACGGACGCGACGCTGCCCGACACCCACCTCGATCGGAGGCTCCCGGCGGGGACCTACACCGTCACCCAGGGCTCGCTCCCTGCGGGTTGGGTGGTGAGCTCCATCGACTGCCGAGGTGAGGGGACGGTGGACCTCGCCGCCGGGCGGGTCACCCTTGCGGTGGTCGACGGTCAGCAGGTGTTCTGCACCTTCATCAACCGCCAGACGTCGCTCACCGTGGTGGTCGACACCGTGGCCAACGCGGCGCGAGACATCGGGTTCCAGTTCTGCCCCGTCGGGGGTGGCGCCTGCACCGCGTTCACGCTCGATGACGACGCCGATGCGACGTTGTCCAACCGCCAGGTGTTCAGCGTGCTGGCGCCCGGCGCGTACACGGTGACGCAGGCCGCCCTCGACGACTGGGATGTCACCACCCTGGCGTGCGACACGGGGGAGGCGATCGATCTGGCGGCCCGGCGGGCCACAGTGACGCTGTCCTCGCTGGAGTCGTCGACCTGCACGTTCACCAACCAGACCCCGTCGATCACGGTGGTACATGACGTCGGCGCCAACGGGGCCAGCACGGACTTCACCTACACGCTGTGTCGGGTCGGCACCTCCAACTGCTCGACGGTGCAGTTGGACGACGACAGCAACCCGCCGCTGTCCAACACGGGCAGCTTCGGCGATCTCGTCCCTGGCGCCTACACCGTGACGCAGACGGCGGTGAACGGCCGCACCCTGCAGTCGATCACCTGCGGCACCGGCGACGTCGTGGAGGTCGGGGCGCGCCGTGCCACGGTCACGTTGGGGATCGCCGAGCCCGCCAGCTGCACCTTCGTCACGAGCTGACGGGCGGCGCGGTCAGCTCCCCGGAGGATCGCGGAACAGCGGGCTGAGGCGCAGCTCGAAGTCGGCGAACTCCCGATCGAGGCGCTCCTCGGTCCACACGTGCTCGTCGTCGTAGCCGTCGACCACGTTGCCGGTGGCCTCCATCCAGTCCAGCACGGCATCGCCCCAGCGTTCGTCCAGCAACGCCTGGCGGATCCCGCCGACCGCCTGCCCGAGCTTGGCGGCCGGCGTGGGGGCGACGAGCTGCAAGGCCAACAAGCGCCCCAGGACCTCGACGTTCTCCGCGAGGAACACCCGGGGGACCTCGCCCCGCAACACACCGACGGCGATCCGATTCTGGCGTTGCGGGAAGAGCTCGCCGTCAGCCACGGTCGACGGTGGGTGTCGACGTGGGGGTGACGCCGGCGGCGTGGTCGCGCAGGCGCTGCCAGTCGTGCTCGTCGAGCAGTTCGATCACGTCGTACACCGGTCCGTTGACGCTGGTGACCGCTTGGAGGGCTTTCGCCCCTGCGGAGTTCCGGCGCGGCGCGTTGGTGGTCAACAACACGTAGCGCGGCCACGGATCGAGGTTGTGCACCACCGCGGCGCGTCCGATGGCCTTCCAAAGGGTGTCGGTGCGTTGCAGGCCGGGGCGTGCGCTGGTGAAGGCGCCGGACACGTCGAAGGCCCACTCGTTGTCGTCCGCGTCGAGGGCCACGAAGTTGATCTCGACGCCACCCGGCTTCTTGACGTCCTCGGTGATCTGCCGGAATCCGCACTGCTCGAGCAGGGCCTTGGCGATGTCCTTCGCCTTGCGCCCCTCGCGCACGGCGCGGGCCATCGGGTCCTCGTCGTCGCCTGCCGCGTCCGGAGCGACGGGCAGGGTGATCGGCACGGGTCCTCGGAACCGCTCGGCCCGAGTCTGTTCCTCCGCGATGCGGCCGTTGGCGAGATCGACGTAGGACTGGTCGGTGTCGTAGCCCACGTAGTGACGCTTGACCCGCAGCGCAGCGACGGCGGTGCTGCCGGCACCCATGAACGGATCGAGGACGAGGTCGCCTGGGTAGGTGTAGAGCTCGATCAGGCGCTTGGGCAGTTCGACCGGGAAGGGGGCGGGGTGACCGACGCGGCGGGCGCTCTCGGTGGGGATCTCCCACAGGTCAGTGGTCATGTCCATGAAGTCGTCGGCCCACAACAGGGCCTGACCCGACTCGTTGACAGGGACCACGTCGTCGCGCTTGCTCTCGGGCACGGCCCGGTCGAACCGGCCCTTGCTGGCGATGATCACCCGCTCGGTGAGGTCGCGCAGCACCGGGTTGCTGGGTTTCTTGAACGAGCCCCATGCGCACGAGCCCGATGCCCCCTTGCCCTTCCACCAGATGACCTCGCCGCGCATCAGCAGGCGCAAGCGGTCCTGCAGGATGGTGATGACGTCGGCCGACAGCGACCGGTAGGGCTTGCGGCCGAGGTTGGCCACGTTGACCGCGATGCGCCCGCCCGGCTCGAGGGTGCGCACGCACTCGGCGAAGACGTCTTCGAGCATCTGCAGATAGTCGAGGTAGCTGGCCGGCACGTGGCCCTCGCCGAGGGAAAGCTCGTACTCCTTGCCCGCGAAGTACGGCGGCGAGGTGACGACGAGGGCCACGGAGTTGTCGACGATCGCGTCCATCTGGCGGGAGTCGCCCCGCCAGATCCGGTCGAGCTCGGGCTGCTTCGCCACCTCTTCGTCGGTGGAGATGTCGGGCGCCGTGAAGCGGGCGTAGAAGTCCGAGGCGTCGTGCGCCTCACGCTTGCCCGCCCCGAAGGCGCTGGTGCTCGTGCCCATGTGATGAGCCTACTGAGGGGGTCTGACGGGAACGGCTTCTCGGGTCGTCGCCCGGGTCTCAGACCTGGGACGGCACGGCCTGGTTGGTGTCGGTGCCCCCATCGCCGAGTTGGCCGCTGTCGTCGAACCCCCAGCAGTACAAGGTGTTCGTGGTCCTGCGGGCGCAGGTGTGGAGGCGACCGACGCTGATCCCGGCCCAGTCGGTGGCAGCGCCATCGACTTCGACGGGGGCAGGCTGGTCGCTCGTGCCCGTGTCGTTGCCGACCTGGCCGGTGGCGTCATTGCCCCAGCAGAACAGGTGGCGGCCGGCGTTGCGGGCACACGCGTGCACGCGGCCCGCCGACACCGCGGTCCAATCCGTGGCCGTCCCGATGCGGATCGGGTCGCCATCGACCCCGGTGTTGGCCGGGCCGTCGCCGCGCTGGCCCTGGTCGTCGGAGCCCCAGCAGAACAGCCGCCCGTTGGTCTTGACCGCGCAGGTGTGGAAATCGCCGACCGCGACCGACGCCCAGTTGGTGGCGTTTCCCGCGACCTGGACGGGGGTGGGCTGGTCGGTCTCGGTGTCGCCGTCGCCCAGCTTCGAGAACCCGTCGAAGCCCCAGCAGTAGAGGCGGCCGTTGAGCTTGGTCGCGCAGGTGTGGGAGTCGCCGGCGTCGATGGTCGCCCAGTTGGTCGCCGCCCCGGCGACCTCGACCGGCTCGGCCTGCTGCAGGATCACCGCGCCGTCGCCCAACCGACCGCGGGTGTCGCTTCCCCAGCAGAAGAGCCGGCCGGTGTTCGTGAGGGCGCAGGTGTGGCCACCGCCGGCGTCGACCGCGAGCCAGTTGGTGGCGTTGCTGGCCTCGCGGACCGGACGGGGCTGGTTCGTGACGCCGCCGCCGTCGCCGAGTTGCTCGGTGCTGTCGAGGCCCCAGCAGAACAACCTCGCGTTGGTCTTGATCGCGCACGTGTGGGATGCACCGGCGCTGACCCGCGACCAGTTGGCGCCGGTGCCCACCTGCACGGGCGAGGGCTGGTCGGTGTTGGTGCCGCCATCCCCCAACTGCCCGAACGTGTCCTGACCCCAGCAGAAGAGGCGTCCTGATGTCCGGATGCCACACGTGTGGTCGCCGCCGGCGCTGATCGATGCCCAGTTGCCGGCACCCGGCTCGGCGGCGGCCTCGGCGTCGGGTGGCGCGGTCTGTGCGTCGGTGACGGCGGTCGGCTGGATGACCACGGCGAGCACGGTGAGTCCCAGCACCACCAGCAGCCGCCCTCTTGCTCGCTCGGTTGTCATGGCGAGACGTTACGCGAATGCCTCGGCGAGCGCTTCGGGAGGGTCACCCGGCGATGCCGACCCACTCCTCGCTGCGCTCCCAGAGCTCAGCGCCGAGCTCGGGGGTGGCGACGGGGCTGGGTGGCTTGACCCGGCAGTACTGGTCCACGTAGGCGCCGGAGTCGGCGTCGAGGCTCGGGTCGGTGGCGCAGAAGATGGTCGACGCGGCGCCCTCGGCCACCGGCGTGAGCCCGACGACCCGACGGAACACGGCGTAGAGGGGCCCGGGGATGCGCCGCCACACGTTGGTGTCGACGGGGCCCGGGTCCGACGCCGCCACCACCAGCGTGGTGGGGTCCTCTCGCCGGGCCAGCTCCTGGGTGAAACAGACGTTGGCGAGCTTGGAGACGCTGTACTCCTTCATGCCGATGACGCTGTGGGTGGGGCGGCGCACCGCGTCGAAGTCGATGCCTTTGGCGTCGAAGTGGCTGCCGCTGGACACGTTGGCCACCCGGGCCGGGGCCCCGGGCGCGGCCGACGCCCGAAGGCGGTCGAGAAGCAGGGTGGTGAAGCGGAAGTGGCCCAGGTGGTTGGTGCCGAAGGCCAGCTCGAAGCCGTCGGCGGTCCGGCCCCGCTGGCCGGCCAGGCCGGCGTTGTTCACGAGGACGTGGAGGGGCCGGTCGGTGGCCAGCAGCTCGTCGGCGGCGCTCCGCACGGCGGCGAGGTCGGCGAGGTCCAGGGCCAGGAAGGAGAGGTGGTCGTTGCCGGTGGCGGCCCCGATCTCGTCGATGGCGGCGCGGGCCTTCTCCTCCGAGCGGCAGGCCAGCACCACGGTGGCGCCGCGGCCGGCGAGGTGCAGGGCGGTGGCGCGCCCGATGCCGCTGTTGGCGCCGGTCACCACCGCCACCCGGCCCGTCAGGTCGGCGTCCTGCTGCGCTCCGTCGTCCACCCGCTCGTCCGCCATGTCCCTCCCGGTGACCGGCCGGTGGCCGGGGCGCGAACAGTACCCGTCCACCGTCGGCGGCGGTCCACCGATCGCCTACCGTCGGCGCCATGCCCGAGCTGTCCGCCGTCGGCGTCTTCTGCGGCTCCTCGCCCGGTCGGGACCCAGGCCACCTGCAACTGGCCCGGTCGTTGGGGACGGCGCTGGCCGACCGGGGCATCACGCTCGTCTACGGCGGCGGCCAGGTCGGCCTGATGGGCGCCGTGGCCGACGCCTGTCTCGGAGGTGGGGGAACGGTCGTGGGGGTGATCCCCGGCGCCCTGTTCGCCCGTGAGGTGGTGCACCCCCACCTGGGCGAGCTGCACGAGGTGGGCACCATGCACGAGCGCAAGGCGCTGATGTACGACCGCAGCGACGGCTTCATCGCCCTGCCCGGCGGCCTCGGCACCCTCGACGAGCTGGCCGAGGTGGCCACCTGGGCCCAACTGGGGCTGCACGCCAAGGCCCTGGTGCTGCTCGACGCCGACGGCTTCTGGGACCCGCTGGTGGCGATGCTCGACCAGATGGTCGACGCCGGCTTCCTGCTGCCGCGCAACCGGGCGCTCATCCTGCGGGCGGGCTCGGTCGACGAGGGCCTGGCGGCATTGGCCGAGGCGCGGCCTGAGGACGTGGCGCCGGCGATCGGCCCCGACGACCGCTGACCCCAGCCCTCGTTCCGCCAGTCGGGACCGCCTTCTGGTGGCTGGGATGTGTCGTGAGCGTCGTGTTCGAGCCACCGGAATGGTTGGGTTTCCGTTCTGGTGGCTGGGATG
>CAZWMT010000039.1:0-58621 GCA_964635055.1 uncultured Microthrixaceae bacterium
GTTGTCGCGCAGGTAGTCGAATCCGAACTCGTTGTTCGTGCCGTAGGTGATGTCGCAGGCGTACTGGGCCCGCTTGAACTCGCTGTCGTAGGTGCCCGGCAGGATCATGCCGATCTCGAGCCCGAGCCACCCGTGCAGCTGGCCCATCCACTCGGCGTCGCGCTTGGCCAGGTAGTCGTTGACGGTGATCACGTGCACACCGTCGCCGGAGAGCGCGTTGAGGTACACGGGGAGGGTCGAGACCAGGGTCTTGCCCTCGCCTGTCTTCATCTCCGCGACCCAGCCGAAGTGCAGCGCCGCCCCGCCCATCATCTGCACGTCGTAGTGGCGCTGGCCGATGGTGCGCCGACCGGCCTCGCGCACCACGGCGAACGCCTCCACCAGGAGGTCGTTCAGGCTCTCGCCGTTGCTGTAGCGGAGCTTGAACTCGGCCGTCTTGGCCCGGAGGTCGTCGTCGGAGAGCGCTTCGATCTCTGGCTCGAGTGAGTTGATCTCCGGGACCAGACCGGCGAGCGCACGAAGCTTCTTGCCTTCACCCGCGCGGAGAAGACGATCGAGGACAGCCATGCCGTGAGCCTACCGGCGCGCCGCGGTGCTCCCCGGCCGGCCGGCCTCAGGCCCGGATGGTCCCACCCGCGCCGCTGTCCCTGGCTTCGTGGCGAGCGGTCTCGAGCCGGGTGTGGAGGTGCAGCTTGCCCAGCACGTTGCGCAGGTGGTTCTTCACCGTGTTCTCCGAGATGTCGAGCTCGGCGGCGATCTCGGGGTTGGTGCGACCGTCGGCGACCAACTCCAGGGCGGCGGCCTCGCGTGGGGCCAAGGTCGGCGTGGGCGAGTCGCCCCCGTCGGGTTCGCCCTGGCCGAGTGTGCGGAACTCGTCGAGCAGGCGCGCGGCCAGGTCGGCCGAGAGCAGCGTCTGGCCGCCCATCACCGCACGAACCGTGTCTCCCACCTCGTCGATCGAGGCCTCCTTCAACAAGAACGTGGTGGCGCCGGCCCGGATGGCGTCGAACAGGTCGTCCTGGTCGCTGGCCACGGTGAGCATGATGATCCGGGCCGACGGGTGCAGCAGCGAGATCTTCCTGGTGGCCTCGATGCCGTCGAGGCCCGGCATGGCCACGTCCATCAGCACCACGTCTGGTGCGAAGTTCTCCGCCATCGCCACGGCCTCGGCCCCGTTCTCGGCCTCGGCGACCACCTCCACGCCCGGCTGCTCCTCGAGCACCATCATCAGGCCCCGCCGGAAGAGCGCGTGGTCGTCACAGATCAGCACCCGGACGGGCTCCGCGCCCGTCGAGCCCGTGGCCGCCTCGTCCTGGGGCATGTGGCTGTGCGTTGTCCCCTCGACCTCAGTCGGCCTGATCGATGAGGCCGACGTCGCCGTCCTCGCGGCGGTACACCACCGCCGCCCGGCCGGTGGAGTCGTTGGTGAACACGAAGAAGTCGTGGCCCAGCAGGTCCATCTGCACCGACGCCTCCTCGGCGTCCATGGTGGCCATGGCGAACTGCTTGGTCTTCACGATGCGAGGAGCCGACGCCGCGGCGTCGTCGGGGAGCGCGGTCACGATCTGATCGTGATCGGGTCCGCCGGGTCGCCGGTTGAGCTTCGTCTTCAGCTTGTGCAGCTGGTGCTCGAGCTTCTCGACCGCACGGTCGACGGCGACGAAGCCGTCCGGGGCCGAGACCTTGCAGCGGACGTGGTGGCCGTGACCCTCGATCGTGACCTCGCAGATCTCCTTGTCCACGATGCGGGGGTTGCGCTCCTCCGAGAAGTGCACCTCGGCCCGGTCCATGCCGTCGAGGTACCGCCCGAGGCGACCGACCTTGTCGATCGTCGCCTCACGCAGGGCATCCGAGACCTCGGTGTGCCGACCACTGACCTTGATGTCCACCTAGACCTCCGGGATGACGGTGACGTCGGTCGATGGTAGGGCACCCGGCGGCGGCGGCGTGCGTGCAGCGGTCACACATCTGATCTCGGCCGCGCCCGCCCGGCGCAGCGCCAGGGCCGCCGCGGCGAGCGTGGCGCCGGTGGTGGCCACGTCGTCGACGACCAACACGCGGCGGGCGCACCGCCCCACGGGCCGCAACCCCAGGTCGTGGTGGCGCTGGGCGCGCGATCGCCCCGTCTGGGCAGGTCCGGCGGCCCGCCGGAGCAACCGACGGCACGGCCGGCCCAGCCGTCGGGCCACCGCTCGGGCCAGCAGCTCGGCCTGGTCGAAGCCGCGCTGGCGACGCCGTTGGGGCGTGGTGGGCGCCCACGTGACCACGTCGATCGAGGCCGCGTCGACCAGCGCTGCCAGGTGATCGGCGAGCCATCCGACGGCGCTACGGGCGTTCCGGTACTTGAGCCGCGCCACGAGCTCGCGGCCCGCCCCTTCGTAGCGCAGGAGCGAGCACCAGTCGTCGACGCCCGCCGGCGGCGGTGCCGGCTCGGGCGGTCGCAACGACGCGCGGCAGTCAGGGCACGGGGCCGGGCCCGGACGGCCACAGCACGGGCAGGTGGTGGGCAGGAACACTGGGTGGACCGTACGCAGGCCCACCGACACCGACACCGACACCGGCACCGACACCGGCACCGACACCGGCACCGGCACCGAGCCAACGGGCCGACGTGCCCCACGCCTGGAGCGGGAGCGACCTGTCCGGGGCCACCGTCGCCGCGCTCGCCTGGTGCAGCGGTGGGGACGACGAAACGAGCGGGGCCACCACCCGGCCGGTCGGTACGGTGCCATCGTGTTCCGGTTCCTGTCCGCGGCCCAGACACGCCGGCGCCTGCCCCGGCTGGTGCTCGGCCTCGTCCTGTGCGGCGTCGGCCTGTCGATGCTCGTCCAGGCCGACCTGGGCCTCGACCCGTGGGACGTCCTCCATCAAGGCGTGTCCGACCACACCGGCATCCCCATCGGCACCGTCAGCATCCTCACCGGCGCCGTCGTCCTCCTCAGCTGGATCCCCCTCCGAGAGCGCATCGGGCTGGGCACCATGCTCAACGTCGTGCTGATCGGCCTCACCATGGACGCCACCCTGTCGGTGCTCGACGAGCCTCGGGCGATGGCGGCCCGGATCGTGTTCCTGGTGGCGGGCACCGTGTCGTTCGCCCTCGGGTCGGGCTTCTACATCGGCGCCGGCCTGGGCCCCGGGCCGCGGGACGGCCTGATGACCAGCATCAGCCATCGCGGCCACAGCATCCGGGTGGTGCGCACCAGCATCGAGGTCTGCGTGCTGGCCGCAGGCTGGGCCCTCGGCGGGACGGTGGGGGTGGGCACGGTGGTGTTCGCCCTGTCGATCGGCCCGCTGGTGCACGTGTTCCTGCCCCGCCTCACCATCGGCCACGGCACGCCCGAGCCCGAGACCGTGATCGGCGCCGAGTGACGCCGCGAGCGGAGCGGAGCAGCCGCACCGGCGAACCGGATGCCGAAGGCGCTCCGACGAAGGAGCCGGACAACACGGCGCCGAGTCGGCGACGGCTCGAAAAACCGAAGAGGCGCAGCCCGTAGGCTGCGCCTCCCCTGGTCGTTCGTGGTGCTCAGTAGCGGTAGTGGTCGGGCTTGTACGGGCCCTCGACCGGGATACCGAGGTAGGCGGCCTGATCCGGGCGCAGCTCGGTGAGGTGGGCGCCGAGGGCACCGAGGTGCAGCCGGGCCACCTTCTCGTCGAGGTGCTTCGGCAGGGTGTACACCTTGCGCTCGTAGAACTCGGTGTGACCGAAGAGCTCCATCTGGGCGATCACCTGGTTGGTGAAGCTGTTCGACATCACGAAGCTCGGGTGACCGGTCGCGCAGCCGAGGTTCAGCAGACGGCCCTCCGCGAGGATGATGATCGAGTGGCCGTCGGCGAAGCGCCACTCGTCCACCTGCGGCTTGATGTTGATCCGCTCCACACCCTCGGCCTTGGCCAGGCCGGCCATGTCGATCTCGTTGTCGAAGTGGCCGATGTTGCCCACGATGGCGTTGTGCTTCATCCGGGCCATGTCCTCGGCCCTGATGATGTTGAAGTTGCCGGTGCACGTGATGAAGATGTCGGCGGTCTCGACGACGTCGTCGAGGGTGACCACCTGGTAGCCCTCCATGGCCGCCTGCAGGGCACAGATCGGGTCGACCTCGGTGACCACGACGCGGGCGCCCTGGCCCTTGAGCGACTGGGCGCAGCCCTTGCCGACGTCGCCGTAGCCGAGGACCACGGCCACCTTGCCGCCGATCATGACGTCGGTGGCGCGGTTGATGCCGTCGATCAGCGAGTGCCGGCAGCCGTAGAGGTTGTCGAACTTCGACTTGGTGACCGAGTCGTTCACGTTGATGGCAGGGAACAGCAGCTTGCCGAGCTCGGCCATCTGGTAGAGGCGGTGGACACCGGTGGTGGTCTCCTCGGTCACGCCCTTGATGCCGGCGCCCGTGCGGGTCCACAGCTGCGGGTCCTCGGCCAGGGTCCGGCCGAGCAGGGCCAGCACGTGCTGGAACTCCTCGGAGTCCGCGGTCGACGGGTCGGGGACGGCGCCGGCGGCTTCGAACTCGGTGCCCTTGTGCACGAGCAGGGTGGCGTCGCCGCCGTCGTCGAGCACCATGTTCGGGCCACCGTCGGGCCAGCGCAGGGCCTGCTCGGTGCACCACCAGTACTCCTCGAGGGTCTCGCCCTTCCACGCGAAGACCGGGACGCCCTTGGGGTTCTCGGGGGTGCCGTCGGGGCCGACCGCGATGGCGGCGGCGGCGTGGTCCTGCGTCGAGAAGATGTTGCAGGACGCCCAGCGCACCTGCGCACCGAGGGCCACGAGGGTCTCGATCAGCACCGCGGTCTGGATGGTCATGTGCAGCGAGCCGGTGATCCGGGCGCCGTTGAGGGGCTGGTCGGCGCCGTACTGCTCGCGCAGCGCCATGAGGCCGGGCATCTCGTGCTCGGCCAGCTGGATCTCCTTGCGGCCGAAGTCGGCCAGGCTCAGGTCGGCGACCTTGAACCCGAGGTCGCCGGTGTTGTCTACGTCACTCATTCGTGTCTCCTGATGTCGAGTGCACCCGCGCGTCGAAGCAGGGGTGAAGGGATGTGCAACCCAGGCTGGGGTCCACTGACACCACTCGAATCAGCCCGTAGCGTCCGCCAGTGTAGGTGACACGGCCCGTCGACGCCATGCTTTGTCTGCAGGTGGTCGCGATCGCCCACCGCACCGGTGGGTCCTGCGCACCCGTTCGTGGCCTGTCGCCCTCAGTCGGCCAGCGCGGCCTTGATCTCGTCGAGGACCGGGACCGGGCCGGGGTCGACGCCTTCCTGGAAGGCCAGGTGCAGGCTGACGAAGTCGCCAAAGGTGATGAGATCGAGCAACTGGGCCAAGGCGCCGTCGCCCTCGGCCCGCACCTCGTGGAGGCCCCCCATCACCTCCTCGGTCCAACGGGCGACGAGCTCGAAGCGCTTCATCACCTGGGGGTGCTCGTGCTCGTGGCGCAGGTTGACCAGGCTGAACACCTGCCGGGTCAGGTCGCCGTGCTGGCCCCAGCACGCGATCTCGTTGTGGCACAGCTCGGGCACGGTGTTGGCGAACGCCGGGGCCTTCGCGTTCTCGTTGACCTGGGTCTTCCACCGTGCCGCGGCCACGCTGCCCATGCCGCCGCCCCCGTAGACGAGCGGGATCGTCCGGCCGATGCGTCGGGCGAGGACCTCGGCCTCGTTGCCCGGCACCAGGAGGGCGTCGCGACGCTTCTTCAGCTGGGTCACGGCGCGGGCGATCCACTCCCCGGCCCCCGGGAAGAGGCCCAGGCGCTCGAGCACGATCAGCGGCGGGATGGCCATGGCGCCGAGACCGGCGCGGGGCGCCGGGATGCCCGCGGCCACCGGGACGACGGGGGCCTGCCAGGACTCGGCCAGCCGACCGATCTCGCCACCGCGCGTGACGGCGACCAGTGGGCACCCGGCCAGCGCGGCGGTGGTCACGGCATCGACGGTCTCCTCGGTGTCACCCGAGAAGGACATGGCGAACACCAGGGTGCTCTCGTTGGCGTAGGAGGGCGGCTCGTACCCCTTCACCACCACCACGGGCACCGGCATGAACGGGCCGGCGACGACGGTGAGCAGGTCGCCGGAGACACCACTGCCGCCCATGCCCAGCACGAGGACGTTCTCGATCTCCCCCCGTTCGGGCAGGCCCGCCAGATCGACGCTCGACGCCGCCTCGACCGCCGTCTCGATCTGCTCGGCCAGGCCGGCGGTGGCCTCGAGCATCGACCAGGAGTCGAGGGGGTGCGCGGGCTCCATCACCGTCCCCGCGCCTGGTGTGCCCACGGGCCGGCCGCTCGCGACCCGTTCGGGCCGCGCCCGCCGGGGCGCTCCCTTCCGCTCATGTCGGGTCCGCGTCGAACGTGGGCTCGATGCCCTCGGTGTCGGCCTTGGCCACCAGCCGATCGTGCTCGGCGTCGTCCACGGTCTCGGCCTCGTCGATCAACATGATCGGGATGTCGTCGCGGATGGCGTAGCGACGCCGGAGCCGCGGGTTGTACAAGGCGTCCTCGTCCTCGAAGTACAAGAGGGGCCCCTTGTCCTCCGGGCAGGCGAGGATGTCCAACAGTTGCGGGTCGAGCGCCATCAGGAGTCCGTTCGGTCGGCGAGGCCCGCAGCGGCGGCCCCGATCAGTTCGTTGACCTCGTCGACGTGGCGGGCGCAGGCCGCCTCGTCCGGGGCTTCGAGGTTGAGCCGTAGCAGCGGCTCGGTGTTGCTCGGTCGGAGGTTGAACCACCAGTCCCCGAGGTCGACGGTGAGGCCGTCGAGACGGTCCTGGGAGGCACCGGCGAAGTGCTCGGCCACCACATCGATGACCGCCCGGGGGTCGGGCACCTGCTGGTTCAACTCGCCCGACGCGGCGTAGCGCTCGAAGGGCAGGCGCAGCTCCGAGAGGGGCACGCCCGCCTGGGAGAGCTGCTCGAGGACCACCAGCGCGGCGATCAGCCCGGAGTCGGCCCGGTAGTTGTCGCGGAAGTAGTAGTGCCCCGAGTGCTCGCCCCCGAACACCGCGCCCGTCTCGGCCATCAGGGCCTTGATGAACGAGTGCCCCACCCTGCTGCGCACCGGCGTGCCGCCGCCCTCTCGGATCACCTCGGGCACGGCCTTCGAGCAGATGAGGTTGTGGATGACCGTCGAGCCGGGCTGCTTGGCCAGGATGCCGCTGGCCACGAGCGCGGTGGTGAGCGAGCCGGACAGCAGCTCGGCCTTCTCGTCGACGAGGAACACCCGGTCGGCGTCCCCGTCGAAGGCCAGGCCGATGTCGGCGCCGGTCTCGAGGACGCGGGCGCGCAGGTCGGCCTGGTTCTCGGGCTGGATCGGGTCGGCCGGGTGGTTGGGGAAGGTGCCGTCGAGGTCGCCGTACATCAGGTCGAGCTCGAAGGGGAGCCCCTCGAACACCGCCGGCACCACCAGTCCCCCCATGCCGTTGGCGGTGTCGGCCACCACCCGCAGCGGCTTCAGCGCGCCACGGTCGACGAACGAGTGGACGTGGGCCGCGAAGTCGTCGAGCACGTCGAGGTGGCTCGTCGCGCCGCGTGCGAGCCCGGACGGGCGCACGCCGGCAGCGGCGCCGGCCTTGATCTCCCGGAGGCCGGTCTCCTCCCCCACCGGGCGGGCACCGGACAGGCACATCTTGATGCCGTTGTAGGCCGCCGGGTTGTGCGACGCCGTGAACACCGCGGCGGGGGCGTCTTCGCGGCCCGAGGCGAAGTAGAGCATGTCGGTGGAGCACAGCCCGAGGTCGACCACGGCCACGCCCTCGGCAGTGACGCCGTCGGCGAAGGCCGCGCTGAGGGCGACGCCGGAGGGCCGCATGTCACGGCCCACCAGGACCCGCGACGCGGCCATGTCCGCCGTCGCGAACCGGGCGAACGCGGCGCCGATGGCCCGGCACAGCTCGGCATCGAGCTGGTCGGGCACCGTCCCGCGTATGTCGTAGGCCTTGAAGACCGCGTCTATCTGCGCCATGAGCTTGCCCATCGTAGGCGGTCAGGGGTCGGGCAGGGCCCGGTCGAGCAGAACGGCGCCGTCGGCGTCGTAGCGGCCGAGCTTGGCCCAGCGCCGCACCCGGAACAGGTCGCGGACGAGGCCCAGGGCGTCGCGCGCCACCCGGACGGTGGACCGTGGGGAGTTGGCCACCGACACCGGCACCTCGGTGAGCGACAGACGGTAGCGCTCGGCGAGGTGGAACAGCTCGACGTCGAAGGCGAAGCCCTCGACCATCCCCCGGCCGAACAGCACGCGGGCCACGTCGCTGCGAAACGCCTTCAGCCCACACTGCGTGTCGCGGTACTGGCCGAGCAGCACCACCTGCGTGAGCAGGTTGATGGCCCGGCCCCCCACCTCCCGGAGCCGGCCCGCCCGGACCAGCGTGGTGGTGTCCTCGTGCTGGCGGCTGCCGACCACCACGTCCCACCCCTGCTCCACCATGTCGAGGAGGCGCAGGATCTGGTCGGGCGAGTACGACAGGTCGGCGTCGGTGAAGGCCACCGTGCGGCCGTGCGAGGCCAGTACGCCGCGCCGCACGGCGGCGCCCTTGCCCCGGTTGCTCGGCTGCTCGAGCACTTGGTCGGCGCCGGCCTCCCGGGCCGCGTCGGCCGTGCGATCGCCCGATCCGTCGTCCACGATGAGGATCTCGAGGCCGCCGTCGTCGGCGACGACGGCGAGCGCCTCGCGGAGCGAGCGCACCGCACCGGCGATGTGGTCCTCCTCCCGGTACGCGGGGACGACCACGCTGAGGCGGACGTCCCCCGGGGGGTCGGGCCGCTCGACCCGCCGATCCTGCTCGGCCCGCACCACCCGGAACAGCAGCCGCCGCTCGCCGGCGGTGCGAACGACGCCGGCCACGAACACGGCGGTGAGCTTGATGGCGAGGAGCACCCCGCCCGAGGCGGGATCGACCAGCCTGGCGAGCGACACGACAACGGCGATGTCGACCACGCCGCCGACCACCGCGATGCGGGCGAACGCGGCCGGGCGGTCGACCCAACGCTCGTAGGGGTCGCCGGGCACGAGGGTTGCCCGGTGGAGGACGAACGAGCAGACCGCGGCCAGCGCCAATGCGACCGCGTCGGCCGGCACCAGCGGCCACCCCGCCGCCTGCCGGAGCGCGACGAACACGCCTGCGTCGATGAGCGTCGACAGCGAGCCGATGGCGACCAGCCGACGCAGCCCACGGCTCACGGGTCGGTGGCGCCGACCCCCGCGGCCTCGTGGGGCTGGGTCGCGGGCCCGGAGCCGGCCTCGGGCGGCGAATCGTCGGCCGGCACGCCCGGGTCCGCCCCGCCCACGGGACCGGCGGCGGCGGCCGGCCCGTCGCCGTCGGGACCGCGCCGGGGCGGCCAGTCACCGGACGGCCCCCCGAAGGGGCCGCCCCCGAACGGATCGTCGCCGAACGGATCGTCGCCGAAGGGGCCGCCACCGAACGGGCCGCCACCGAACGGGTCCCCCCTGAGCGGCCCGCCCCCGAAGGGATCGTCGTCGAACGGATCGCCATCGGAGCCACCGGTGGGGCCCGAGTCGTCCGGGGGCGGCGCGCCCGCCTCCGCGTCGCGGCGGCGGGGCACACGGACGGGTATGGCCACGGGGGGCGCCACGGCGAGCCACACCACGCCGGCGAGGCCGAGCAGGGTGAGGAACCAGGCCAGGTAGTCGACGTCGGTGTAGCCGTAGTGGAGTCGCACGTGGTCGCCGGTGGGCACCACCACCATCAGGTTGGGGGTGACCCGGTACGGGCCGTCCGCGCCCGACACCTGCCAGTTGGGGAAGTAGCTGGCCTTGACCAGCACCGGCGAACCGGTGCGGTCCACGTCGAACGAGATGAAGTCGTCGCCGCTGCGGATGTCGGTGACCTGGACGGGCTCGACCGGTATGCGGTCGGGGTTCTGGCCCTGACTGATCCGCTGCCAGTCAGCGGGCCCGCTCGACGCCAGTGGCACGTCCCATTGGGAGCTGTCCTGGTACCAGTCCACCGACATGGGGAGCCACGAGTGGATGGCATCGGTGACGTCGTCCACCACCGCCGGTTGGTTGTGCAACGGCGCGACCAGCTCGCTGTCGGCCACCTGGTACACGTGCCACGGGCCCGACGTGGCGACGGGCGTGAGGTCGGGGTGCTCGTCGGCGGCGGCGACGGCCTGGGTGGAGAAGGCCAGGTAGTAACGGACGCCGAGCAGTTGCAGGTGCCGGATGCCCGCGTCGAGGTCGAAGTTGCGGTACGGCAGGTCGCGCTGGGCCCGCGACGGCGCGGTCGAGAGCTCGGACTGGTTGAGGAAGTGGTACGGCGTGGTCGACGAGGCCTCGAAGTACAGGCCCTCCATGGAGCCGATGCACCCGTCGGTCCAGTGCGGCAACAGCATCAGGGCCATGGGCGTGCCGTAGCGGTCGAGCTCCTTCTCGTACTCCCACATCGCCCGCCCGCAGCCGTCCTCCTCCCCCACGCGTGCCATGGTCTGCATCAGGGCGTAGTACTCCGTGTACCCGCCGCCACTGGCGTTGGCCTGCTTGCGCTCGTAGCCCGAGTAGTTCCATCGGGCCCACCCGTCGACGAAGCTGCGGGCGTTGGTGTGCAGGCCGAACCACCGATACACGCCGTCACTGCCGGTGCGCCCCAGCGGGAGCGCGTGCAGCGGCAGCGCCACGAGGACGAGCACGAACGACAACCCGACCACCGGTGTCAGCAGGCGGACGCCACGATCACTGCCCGGGGCGGCCGCGGCCGCCAGGCGACCGATCGCCCGGCCGGCCTCGGCCATGGCATAGCCGCCCAGCAGGTACAGGGAGAGGAAGTAGAACGGCAGGAGCCGGGCGTTCCACAACCGGCCCTGCGGGGCCAGCACGAAGGCGACCGCGAACAGGGCCACGCTGAGGGTGAGCCAGAGGCCGGTTGGACTGCGACGCAGGACCGCGAACACGGCACCGACGATCGGGAAGACGAGCATCCACCGGTAGTCGGTGGGGACCAGGTTGACCCAGTACTCGGTGAGCTTCTCCCAGCCCATGTCGTTCACGTAGGCCCGGCGAGCGAAGAACGGGAACACCCAGAACGCGGCCAGCAGACCGCCCACGGGCAGCATCGTCAGCACCCACTTGGCCTGCGCCCGCCCGAAGCGCAGCACCAACCACAGCAGCGTGCCGGCCAAGGCGAAGAAGGCGGGGATCAGGTGGCACAGCCCGCACAGGGCGAGCAGGGCGGCGGCGATCGCCCGGTGCCGGCCCGTCTCGAGCCCTCGGGCCACCACGCCCAGGTACACCAGGGCGACCGAGAGCGAGATCGAGAAGGCGAACTCGCCGGCGAGCGTCGAGGCGATGTTGCCGCCGTAGATCGTGAAGCCGGTGTCGAACAGGAACGGGACGCTGGCCGCGGCCAGCAGCGCCGGCCCGGGGAAGCGCAGGCCCGACAGGCGCCCGAACGCCCACGCCGCGACCGGGAGGGTGAGCACGCCCGACACCGTGATGAGCTTGAAGGCCACGCCGTAGGGAAGGACCAGGTCGAGCACCAGGATCATCAGGGACGGGACGACCATGTAGAACTGGTAGGCGGGGAAGCCGGCGTACCAGTCCGGGGTCCAGCCGGTGAGCCGGCCGTGGGTGAGCAGGTGGTCGCGCAGGTAGGCGGGGCCCCAGACGTGTGCACCCATGTCGCCGCCCGCAGGAGTGGTGTCGGCGACCAACAGGTGCGGCTGCAGGTGCGCCAGGGTGAACACCACCGACACCACGACCACGCCCAGGGTGATCCACCCCTCGGCGGGCATGGCGAGGAACCGCCGCCACCGGCTCAGCGGCGGCGCCGGCGCGGGCTCCTCGCCGGACGTGGTGTCGGCCGGCGACTCGAGCTCGAGGATGTCGGTCATGGCGCCCGCCATCGTGGCACCCGCCACGGCGTCGTCGGCGTCAGGGACGACGAGGCTCGACGCTGAGGTCGGACAGCACCCCTTCGAGGTCGACGGACCGGCCGGCGGTGGTCCAGGTCCGTTGATCGCATTCCGAGCACGAGCGCATCGTCGCCTCGGTGCCGCCGAGGGTCACGGTGATCTCGACGTACGGGGCGTCGCAGCGGGGGCATCGAAGGGGCACGGCGCAGATCTCCACGGAAGCGGGTCCTGACCAATCGGCCCCGTCCACATCGAAATGAGGGCGCGATCGCGCTCATCGCGCCGCCAGCAACGAGCCCACCGCCACGGCGTTGAACCCGATGTGGGTGAAGATCGACAGCCCCAGCCGACCGGTGCGCTGGGCCAGCGCACCGAGGATGAGGCCCACCACTACGAGCGCCGGGAACTGCAGGGGCTGCAGGTGGACCGCGCCGAAGATCACCGAGGACAACAGGAGGGCCCACACCGAGCCCCACCGGCGCTCGAGGCTGCGCAGGAGCAGGCCCCGGAAGAACAGCTCCTCGACGATCGGCGCACCGATCACCACGACGAGCACGAGCAGTCCCACGCCGAACGGGTCGTCGGCCCGGTCGGTGAGCGACCGGGCGTCGGCCGACACATCGCGCTCGCCGATGACCCAGAAGATGGGCACGTACACCAGCGGGACGACGACCACCTGGGTGAGGAACCCGAGCACCAGCCCGAGCGGCACGTCGAGCGGGCGCATCCGGAACCCGAAGTCGGCCACCAGGCCGTTGCCCTTCCGGTTGGCGGCCAGGATCGGCATGGTGAGGTAGCCCACCCACAACGGCACCTGCAGCAAGGCGATCATGGTGAGCGGCAACTCGTCCGACGGCGTGTCGGTGTGGCCCGTGGCGGCCAGGATCATCACCCCGACCACCAACGCCGCGACGTTGCCGAGGAGCAGGCCGAGCCAGGCGTCGCCGAGCCCCCACCGGACGGGGCGGTCCGCGGCCGGCGTCGGGGGGGAGCTCATGGTGCGCCGAGCGTACCGGCGGCGCCGGTGCGATCAGGAGTCGGCGGGCCTCGGTGGGGGCCGTCGCCAGCCGCGGGTCAGGAGGCCCGGGCGGCCCGGAACATCGGCTCGACGACCTGCACCCGCAGATCGTGCAGCGCCCACCCCTGGGGCGCCGACAGACGGTCGGCGTGGCGGGTGCAGAGGTCGTGGTTGGCCGGATCGACCTCGAACGCGAGCCCATCGAGCCAGACCGCCTGAGCCCGGTAGTCGTACGAGAGCGTGGCCGTCGCCCGCTCACTGCATCCGGGCCGCGCGCAGAGTCGATTCATGACCGCACAGCGTACGGCTGGGGTCGTCCGTGGCGGTGGATGCCAGCGCCCCTAGCATGGTGCCAATGGACACCGATGCTGCGGAGCGGAGCGGAGCAGCAGCCGTGCGCGAGCTCCATCCCGAAGGGGCACCGTCGGAGGAGGCGCGCGGCGCATGAGCCCGGACAACCTGCCGCCTCCCCCGCCTCCCCCGCCGTCGGCCGACAAGCGCCCGGGGCGCTCGGGCCGCGGCGACGGTGGCTGGCCGCGGTGGTCGCTCTGGGTGCTCCTCGGGCTCGTGACCGCATCGATCGTCGCGTCGAGCCTGCTGTCGTCGAACGACGACTCGTCCTCGATCAGCTACGACACGTTCATGTCCCGTGTCGAGGCGGGGCAGGTCAAGAGCGTCGAGATCAACAACGACAACGCGCACATCAAGGGGGAGCGCACGAACGGTGACAAGTTCACCACCACCGGCCCGCTCCAGGGCGGCATCCCCGAGGCCGACCTCGCCCAGATGCGCGAGCAGGGCGTGCAGGTGGAGTTCAAGACCCCCGAGTCGGGCCTGCTGGTGTCGATCCTGCCGCTGCTGCTCCCGGTGGCGCTGCTGATCGGCTTCTTCTGGTGGATGCAGCGGCGGGCCCAGGGCCAGATGAGCGGCATCATGTCCATCGGCCGCTCGAAGGCCAAGACCTACTCCACCGAGCGGCCCGGCACCACCTTCGCCGACGTGGCGGGCTACGAGGGCGTGAAGCAGGAGATCACCGAGGTGGTGGACTTCCTGAAGCACCCCGAGCGATTCGGCGAGATCGGCGCCCGCATCCCCAAGGGGGTGCTCCTGGTCGGACCGCCGGGCACGGGCAAGACGCTCATCGCCCGCGCCGTGGCCGGGGAGGCCGGGGTGCCGTTCCTCTCGGTCACCGGCTCCGACTTCATGGAGATGTTCGTCGGCGTCGGTGCGAGCCGCGTGCGCGACCTGTTCCAGTCGGCCCGCAAGATGGGTCGCGCCATCATCTTCGTCGACGAGATCGACTCGATCGGCCGCAAGCGCGGTGCCGGCCTCGGCGGGGGCCACGACGAGCGGGAGCAGACGCTCAACCAGATGCTCTCCGAGATGGACGGCTTCGAGGCCACCGAGGGCATCGTGATGATGGCCGCCACCAACCGGCCCGACATCCTCGACTCGGCGTTGCTGCGCCCCGGCCGCTTCGACCGCCAGGTCACCGTGCCGTTGCCCGAGCTGAGCGACCGCCGCGCCATCCTCGACGTGCACGTGAAGGGCAAGCACATCGGCCCCGACGTCGACCTCGCGGTGGTGGCCCGGGGCACGCCCGGCATGAGCGGCGCCGACCTGGCCAACCTGGTCAACGAGGCCGCGTTGTACGCGGTGCGCAACGGTCAGGACCAGATCGACATGGCCAGCTTCGAGGCGGCCCGTGACCGGGTCCTGATGGGCCAGCGGCGCGAGTCCATGGCCCTCTCCGACGAGGAGAAGGAGGCCATCGCCTACCACGAGGCCGGCCACGCCGTGTGCGCGGCGGTGCTCCCCCACGCCGACCCCGTGCACAAGGTCACCATCCTCCCCACCGGCATGGCCCTCGGCGTGACGATGCAGCTGCCCATCGAGGAGCGCCACATCCACCGCCAGGACTACATCGAGGACTCCCTCGTCGTCCGCATGGGTGGGCGCATCGCCGAGGAGCTGGTCTTCGGCGTCTACTCGACGGGTGCCAACAACGACCTGGTCGGCAGTACCGAGCTGGCCCGCAAGATGGTCCGCGAGTGGGGCATGAGCAAGCGGGTCGGGCCCATGGCCTGGGGCTCGCAGGGCCAGGTGTTCCTCGGTGAGGACCTCATGCACAGCCGGGACTACAGCGACGAGACCGCTCGCATCATCGACGAGGAGGTCGAGCAGATCCTGCGCAGCGGCGAGGAGCGCTGCCGCCAGACCCTGCTCGCCGAGCGCAACGCGCTCGACCTGGTGGCCCGTGCCCTGCTCGAGCACGAGACCATCGACGGCGCCGAGGTGGACCGCCTGATCGCGCTCGGCCGCAACGGCGGTGGCGGCAGCGACGGGGGGCCGGTGCCGCACGACCCGGCCCCCGCCCCCGTCACCGCCGACGACTGAGGCCGATCCCGCCGCGCGGCCCAACGGCCCTCGCGGCGCCGGCTACACCTGCTGACCGGTCGGGCCGTCGGGCCCGGCATCGTGGGGCTGGGTGTCCTCGGGCCCACGCGCCTCGGCCACCCGCGCCCAGAGCTCGGCGGTGGTGGGCGGGCCGAGGAACGAGCCCCGCACCGCGCCGTCGACATCGGCGATGACCACCGTCGGGACCGCCTCGATGCCGTACCGCTCGTGCAGGTCGGAACGCTCCCCCACCTCGACCTCGACGACCACCACGTCGTCACTCGCCAGGGGCTTCGCCTTGTCGACGGTGTCCTGGCACGATCGACAGGTGGCCGAGGTGAACACCGCCACCAGCCAATCGCACTCGGGCGACGCGAAGTCCGCCCGGTCGAGCCACGTCGGCACCGCCCATGAGGTCCGCACCGGCTCGCCCGGCCGGCGCCGGCGCAGCACCAGGGCGAGGACCACGGCACCGACCAACAACACACCGGTGACCACCAGACGCTGGTTCAACGGGGCCCTCGCACGCCGGGTGCACCGGCGAGATCGGCCAGATCGGCCAGATGGGCCAGATCGGCCCGGTCGCGTCCGCGGCGCCCGCCCACCCACATCGTGCGCCACGTCGCGCCGCAGCGAGCCCGCATCACGCGCGCGGCCCGATCACGTCGGTGGTTCGGTGAGGCTGCCCGCGACCGGAACCCCGATCGCGCTCGAGACATCATCGGCGAACACGATCCGGCGCTCGACCACCACGGGTTGGTCGGACGAGACCACGAGGGGCGTGCCCGCCGGCACGTCGTCCACCACCACCGACAGGCGCTCGCCGGCGGGAACCGTGAGGCCCTCGAGACCGTCGACCGGTGTCGGGGCGCCGCCCTCGAGCGCCGCCACGGTGACGGTGGCGTCCTCGGCCGACACGGGGTTGAAGATGACGACTGCCTCCGTGTCGTCCCGCCCGGCGCCGGCGGCGAGCACGTACTCGTCGGCCAACAGTGGGGCCCCGAGCACCAGGTCGACCCCGGGGAACTGACTGTCGGATCCCCCGATGCTCTGGCGCTCGGCCACCACGGGGACCCCGTTCACCGACCGGACCACACTGGCGTGGGCCAGGGCACCCTCGCCGCCGCGTGCCGAGGTGATGCGAGCCTCCTCGTTGAGCAGGATCGTCTCGTAGCCCTCCGGGGGCACGGTGAGCTCGAAGGGCTCGACCACCCCGGTGAGGTCGGGGTCGTCGACCGTGATCTCCAGATCCACCTCGGCCCGTGAGTCGGTGGGGTTGAACACGACGATCCGCTCGTCGACGCCCTCGCCCACGGTGCCCTCGGGGAAGAACCAGGTCTCGGCGGGCACGGGCGCCCCCAGCGCGACCGTGAGGCCCTCGGGGCCGTCACTGCCGTCGTAGCTCTGGATGCGGTCGACCACCAGACGGCCCGAACGGGCCACCACGCTGGCCGAGACGTGCTCGCGGCGGGTGACCACCTCGCCCACGTCGCGGGCCACCACCGACTGGCCCGGGATCACCAGGCCCTCGAAGGCCTCCGGGGTGCGCAGGTCCTGGTCGGTGCGGAAGGTGACGTCGACCACGGCGTCGTCGGGGAAGGGGTTGAAGAACACCAGTGTCTCGGTGGCGTCCTGGGTGGTGGCGCCGGCCGCGAAGTACCAGGTGGGCGATGCGGTCGACGAGCACGGGCTCACGTCGGTGCCGTCGGCGGTGCTCACGCGGTGCTCGACCACCGCCTCCCCACCGTCCACCTCCACCAGGGCGGCGGTGTATCCCGGCTCGACGCCGTCGACATCGGACAGGTCGACCTCGGTGCTCGAGCCCGCCGCCACCTCGTAGGGCACCGACTGGATCGGGATCGGGGCGGTCGTGGTGGTCGTGGTGGGCGGCTCGGTGGTCGTCGTGGTCGACGAGGTGGTCGTGGTCGATTCACCGCCGTCCTCGCCGTCGCTCGCGGTGGTCGTGGTGGTGCTCACCGTGGGCTCAGGGGTGACGGGCCCGGCGCTGTCGGCGTCGCCGTAGATCGTGATCGTCCCCCCGAGGTCGCGTTCGCTGGGGTTGGCCACGATGATCGTGTGCTCGTCGTCGTCGTCGCCGCCCACGGTGCCGCCGGCGCAGTACCAGGTGGCGCCCAGGGCGGAGGCCGGCGCGGCGACCGGCATGAGGCCCTGCTCCTCGAGGCTGCGGGTGAGGTCGCGGCCCTCGGCGACGGGCGCGGTCTCGTCGCGGCTGCGCTCGAGCACGAAGCCGCCGACGAGCACGGCGGGGATGACGAGCAGGGCGGGCCAGCGATGCGGTCTCATGAGGCCGCCTTCCGGCGGTTGCGGATGGTCACCTGACCGCGGAACAAGGCGAACAGGGTGATGGCCCACAGGCCGATCTGGGCCGCCAACAGCAGGTAGCGGGTGGGGGACGTGTGGAAGCGGAGGGTGGCCTCGCCCCCGGCGGGCACGTCGAAGGCGTTGGCCCAGCCGAACGCCTCGGTGCGCTCGGCGGTCTCGCCCCCGGACTGCAGCTGCCAACCCGAGGAGCTGGCGGCGGACAGGTACACACGGTCGTCGGCCTCGACCGGGCCCTGGTACTTGTTGAAGTGCACCTCGTCGGGCAGGGCCACCTCGAGGCCGGTGAGGTCGGTCGCCACCGCCTGGGCGAGCGGGGGGCCGTCGCCGGCGCCCACGTCGCCGTCGGGCAGGAAGGCCCGGGAGGGTGCCCACGCGATGTTTCGGTAGACGTCGAGCGCCGGGTTGACCTCGATGGCCTCGAGGTCGAGCTGCTCGTTGAGCGTGTTGGTCAGGTGGGGTGGCACGGGGCGCTTCTCGTCGCTGAAGGGCTCGGGGGCGAGCTGGTTCACCACGATCACGTACTGGATGCCCATGGGCGCCAGGAGGCGCCCCAGGCGGTTGGTCTGGCGTGAGCCGGCGGCGTGGAGCGCGTCGCCCAGCAACTCGGTGGCGCCATGGGACGAGCCGGCCCAGAGGTCGGTGACCGTCGGCTGGCCGTCGTCGGTGGTGGCGTAGATGACCCCGTCCTCGAGCTCCCACCCCGACAGGGGCACCACGTCGGGGTTGCCGAGCCAGAGCACGCGGAACGGCGCCACCTGCGCCTCTTCGTCGAGGAACGACAGCGACGACGAGAAGTCACCCCGGGGGGCGAACCACCGACCGTTGAACATGGCGCCGAACGCCGGCAGGGCGGCGACGACCAACGACCCGAGAGCCACGACCGAGACGATCTGACGCCAGGAGAACGTCGAGGAGCCGTCGCGTTCGAACGCGGTGACACCGAGCCCGGCGGCCATCGCGAGCCCCGCCGCGGCCGGTGCGAGCAGCACCTCGCCCGCCGAGGGGCCGAACGGCAACCAGCCCGCCTCGGCCACCCACAGCACCGTCCAGCAGGTGAGGGCCAGCACCCAGGCGCGGATCGCCCATCCGAGGCGCCAGTCGCGCCCGAGCAGCAACGGCAGCGCCGCCACGACGAGGAAGCCGAAGCTCAACACGCCGGCGCCGAGCGGGCCGCTCTGGAAGCGCAGCAGATGGGCGGGGTCGAGGCCACCCGTCGACGCCGTGGCCTCGGCCCCCACCGCCGACCACTGGAACCGTGGCGGCAGGAAGTCGAGCACCCAGGGCACCTGGAGGATGGCGGCCACCACGCTCGCCCCCACGGCGGTGCCGAGGATGCGGCCCGCAGCCGCCGTGGAGCCTCCCAGAAGGCCGCCGAGCACCAGCCCCACGGCCATCACCAGCACCACGGGCACGGCCAGCGGCACCAGGCAGGTCACCAGCGCCAGCAACACACCGAGGGCCAGCACGTGCTGGCGGCGGGTGCGGGGCGCGATGCCCTCGGTGGGTGCCTCGGCGTCGTCGTCGTCACCCACCACGGCGCCGCGGTCGAGCGGGGCGTACGGCGGCAAGCCCGATGCCCGAGCCAGTCGGGCCAGCAGCCAGGGGGCGGTGCCGTAGAGGACCAGGCCGCTCCAGCGGCCGAGGGCGATGGCGTTGTAGCCGACCGGGATGGCCACGTAGACGATGAGCGTGACGAGCTTGGTCCAACGCGACCGGGTGGGGGCCAGCAGGCGCCAGGCGCCGAACGCCCCCAGGGGCAACATGGCCAGGATGGTGACCGTGCGCAGCAGGCCCATCGCCCCGAGGAAGAGGTAGCCGGCCGCACCCAGCACCCCGAACCCGGTGGGGTTGGGCGCAGCCGACCCGAGACCTGCCGCCGACCACCCGCTGGCCCACTGGCGCACCAGCTCGGAGGGCGACCCGGGGAACTGGGCGAACTGGCCGATGGCCGGGATGGACCGGGTGAGCAGGTGGCGGCTCCCCACCACCAGGAACAGCGTCACCGCGATCCACACCACCGCCGACGCCCGGCTGGGACCCTGCCGGAAGAAGTTGGCCAGGTCGCGGCCGGCGGTGCCCACCGAGGTGAGCCGGTCGTCCCCGGTGCGGCCGATCTGACCGCGGGCCAGGGCGTTGAGCCGACCGAAGCCGCTGGCCTGGAGCGGCCGCACCTCGCTGTCGGGCTCGCGGCGCACCTTGTGCAGGGCCTTGCGGGCCCGGTGGATGGAGCCCACCCGGCGCAGGTTCCAGGTCCAGGCGCCGGCCACGTCACGGGCCTGACGGCCCCGGCCCACCAGGAGGGCGTAGACGATCTCGACGAACGCGAGGAGCGCGGCCTGCGGAAGCACCCGCAGCAGGTTGAAGGGCCCGTAGCAGACCAGCGAGGAGCGCAGGCGATGACGCGCCTGGAGGCGGCGTCGGTCGTCGACGGGGCGGCGATCACCCAGCGCCTCGAGGTGGCAGACCCGCGCCTCGGGGGCGATGACGACCCGGGCGCCGGCCACCTGGGCGCGCCAGCAGAGGTCGACGTCGTCTCCCAGGTAGTCGATCGCCGGGTCGAACCCGCCGATCGCCGTCAGCAGGTCGGCACGCACGAGCAGGCAGGCGCTCGGCAGGGCGAACACGTCGCGCACCGCGTCGTGCTGCTCCTGGTCGAACTCGCCGACCTCGACGCGGGGCGAGGCGTAGCCGGTCTTGTCGACCGCCAGGCCCATCTGCAGGATCTCCCGGGGCGCATCCCAGCGCACGAGCTTGGGGCCCACCACCCCGGCGTTGGAGCGGTAGGCCTCCTCGACGAGGACGCGCACCGCGTTGGGGGCCAGCTCGACGTCGTCGTGGCAGAGCAGCACGAACGGGGCGCCCTGGACCATCGCGAACGCCTCGTTGGTGGCCGCGCCGTAGCCCGGGTTCGTCTCGAGGCGCCGGACCAGGGCGGTGGGGAACACCGCGCCGACACGGTCGCGCACCGGGACGGTGCTGGCGGCGTCGATCACCAGCACCGCGAGTTGGTCGTAGTCCTGGTCGGCGAGGCTGCGCATGGTGGCCTCGAACCAGTCCCCGGGGTCGTGGGCCACCACGATGGCCACCACCGAAGGCAGCGTCGCGGGCGCGTCGGAGTCGGCGGGGAGGGTGTCCACGATCCGGCCAACCTACCGTGGGAACGGGCGGGATTCGGTGACCCCCCCCGGCTGGTCCGGCTCTCCCCCGGCCGGTCCTGGGTGCTTGCTGTTGTATCTGCCCACCGATACCGTGGTGAGCATGTCGGGAACCGTCACGGAGCTGTTCGAGCGGACGGTGGCGCCCGCCGTCGCCGACCTGGCCGAGGCGGCCATGGACGCCGTGTACCTCGGGGTCGGCGCCGGTGTGCTCACCTTCCAGAAGGTCCAGGTGCAGCGCCGCGAGCTGCAGGGCCGCATCGAGAAGCTCAGCACGCAGGTCCGCGGGCGCTAGCGCAGGCGGGCCGGCCACGCACACACAGCCGCCGGCGCACCCGTGACGGGGACGGCCGGGGAGCACTCAGCGCTCGAGCACACCGGGCCGCTGGCCTCGACGCGAGGGGGTAGAACGGCGGCCATGTCGCCGCCGCTGCGTGTCGCCGTCGATGCCACCCCGCTGTTCGGGCCCCGCACCGGGGTCGGCGTGTACACCCACGAGGTGCTGACGCGGCTGGGTCGACAGCGCGACCTGACCGTCTCGGCCTACGCGGCCACCTGGCGGGGTCGGGGCCGCCTGGCCTCGTTGGCGCCCGACGGCGTCCGTGCCATCGGCCGGCCCATGGCGGCGCGCCCGCTCCGGGCGGCGTGGTCCCGGTTCGCCGCACCCCCGATCGAGTGGTGGACCGGGCCGATCGACCTGGTCCACGGCCCGAACTACGTGGTGCCGCCCACCCGTGGCGGCGCGGCGCTCGTGTCGGTCCACGACCTCACGCCGGTGCGCTTCCCCGAACTGTGCACCGCCGACACGTTGGCGTTCCCACCGCTGATCCAGGCCGCCATCGACCGGGGCGCCTGGGTGCACACCGGGTCGCACTTCGTGGCCGAGGAGATCCGCGCCCACTTCGACGTCGACCCCGGGCGGGTCGTGGCGATCCACGACGGCGTCACGCCGCTCACCGCGGCCGACCCGGCGCGCGGCCACGAGTTGGCGGGCGGACGCCGCTACCTCCTCGCGCTGGGCACCGTCGAGCCCCGCAAGGACCTGCCCGGGCTGGTCCGCGCCTTCGACCGGGTGGCCGGCCACGACCCCGAGGTACGCCTCGTCGTGGCCGGGCCCGACGGTTGGGGTGCAGCCGACTTCCTGGCCGCGATGGACACCAGCCCCCACCGCGACCGCATCACCCGTCTGAGCTGGGTGGAGGACGCCGACCGTGACGCGCTCGTGCACGGCGCCACGGTGTTCGCCTACCCGTCGCGCTACGAGGGCTTCGGATTCCCCCCGCTCGAGGCGATGAGTGCCGGCATCCCGGTCGTGGCCTCCACCGCGGGGTCGTTGCCCGAGGTGCTGGGCGACGCCGCCGTGCTGGTGCCCGAGGGCGACGTGGACGCGCTGGCCACCGCCCTGGCCGAGCTGCTCGACGACGACGCCCGCCGCGCCCACCTGCGCGCGGCCGGGCTGGCCCGGGTTCGGCGCTACTCCTGGGACGACGCGGTGGACCGGCTCATCGACCTCTACCAGCGGGTCGTACACTCGACCGGGTGAAGGCCCTCATCACCGGCGCGCACGGCTTCGTGGGCCGCTACCTCACCGAGCACCTGGAGAACGAGGGCGACCAGGTCGTCGGCGTGGACCGCCACAACGGCCCCGACCTGCTCGACACCGACGGGTGGCGGGCGCTGGTGGACCGCGAGCGACCCGACGCCGTCTACCACCTCGCCGGCCAAGCCGACGTCGGGGGGTCGTGGACCGCCCCGGTCGAGACGTTCCGCGCCAATGCCGAAGGCACGCTCAACGTGTTGGACGCCTGCGCCGACGTCGAGGTCCCCCGCGTGCTGGCGGTGAGCAGCGCCGACGTGTACGGGCGGGTGACCCAGGCCGAGCTCCCGCTGGACGAGGAGTCACCGCTGCGCCCGGTGAGCCCCTACGCCGCCTCGAAGGTGGCCGCCGACTTCCTGGCGCTGCAGGCCTTCCTCGGCCGTGGCCTCGGGGTGCTGCGCGTCCGGGCGTTCAACCACCTGGGGGCGGGGCAGACCGACCGTTTCGTGGCCTCGGCGCTGGCCCACCGCGTGGCCCGCAACGAACGCGACGGCGGCGACGTCGTGCCGGTCGGCAACCTCACGCCCCGTCGCGACTTCACCGACGTCCGCGACGTGGTGCGGGCCTACCGGCTGCTCGTGCAGCGCGGCGTCCCGGGCGAGGTCTACAACGTGTGCAGCGGCCACGACGTGGCCGTGGCCGAGTTGGCCGAGCAGCTGGTGCAGCTCGCCGACCGGCCCATGCGCCTCGAGGCCGATCCCACGCTGCAACGGCCCGTCGACATCCCCGTGTTGCGGGGCGACAACACCCGGGTGCGCACGGCCACCGGCTGGGCGCCGGAGATCCCGCTGCACCAGACGCTGGCCGACCTGCTGGCCCACTGGCGCAACACGATCGCCCCGCTGGAGACGACCGCCAACTGAGCGGGCTAGCCGAGTCGCTCGTCCCG
This sequence comes from uncultured Microthrixaceae bacterium, assembly GCA_964635055.1. Taxonomy (GTDB): domain Bacteria; phylum Actinomycetota; class Acidimicrobiia; order Acidimicrobiales; family DATDAH01; genus JAEUJM01. Next base: position 23,249 of record CAZWMT010000039.1, read on the forward strand.
CAGGGTGCGGAGCCGGGCGAGGGCCGCATCGGCCGCGGCGCGCTGGCGGTGATCGTGCACGGTGTCGCGCACCGCCCGCACCCGCCCGGTCCAGGCGTCGAGCAGCGCCACGGCATGGTCCCGGTCGGTGTGCTCGATCCAGCCCAGGTCCTGGTCGAGCAGCGCCAGTTGCAGCTCGAGCTCGGTGTGGCGGGCCACGACCAGCGGCAGGCGGTCGGCCTTGGCCACCGGGTACGAGGTGCCCGCCACCAACTCGTGCGGCTCGAGGCCGAACACGCCGGCGAGGAGGGCCACGGTGCGCTCGCCGGGCACGCTCAGCGACGACTCGAGGTGCGACACGGCCACCCGGGACACGGCCAGACGTTCGGCCAGCTCCTGTTGGGTCCACCCCAACTTGGCCCGGTGCTCGGCGATGCGACGACCCAGCCGCTCGATCGGTGCGGTCGGGTCGTCGGGCATGTGCCAATCCACTTAGCAGACGGGTGGGACCGCCCAGGGTAGAACGGTGCCATGCAGAAACGTGCTCTGATCACCGGCGTCACCGGCCAGGACGGCTCGTACCTGGCCGAGTTGCTCCTCGCCAAGGACTACGAGGTGATCGGCATGGTGCGGCGAACCAGCACCGTGAGCTTCGAGCGGATCGCCCACATCCAGGACCGGATCACCTTCGCGCCGGGCGACCTGCTCGACGAGGCCTCGCTGATCGAGGTGCTGCGCGAGCACCGGCCCGACGAGGTGTACAACCTGGCCGCGCAGTCGTTCGTGCAGACCTCGTTCAGCCAGCCGGTGCTGACCGGGGAGACCACCGCCCTCGGCGTCACCCGGCTGCTCGACGCGATCCGCATCGTGGACCCCGACGTGCGCTTCTACCAGGCCAGCAGCAGCGAGATGTTCGGCAAGGTGGTCGAGGTCCCCCAGCGCGAGACCACCCCGCTCTACCCCCGCAGCCCCTACGGCGTGGCCAAGGTCTACGGCCACTGGATCACCATCAACTACCGCGAGAGCTACGGCCTCCACGCCTCGTCAGGCATGCTGTTTAACCACGAATCCATAGCCGCGGAGACCCCCGTGGTCATCCGCAGGGACGGGCTCATCGACATCTTGGCAATCGGCGCGTTGATCCCATTCCCGAAGGACGGCGAGCCGGGCGGGTACGTCTCCGTTCCGGATGGGCACCTCGAAGTCTGGGACGGCACGGACTTCGTTCTTTGCACCGCCCGGACAGCGCACTGGTACGAGGGAGAGTCCATCAGGCTCCATGGTCGGGCAGGCTTCGTTGAGACCACCCCCGACCACGTCGTGTTCACAGCAGATAGTGAGAAGGAAGCGCAGCTTTTTGAGTCCGGTGACCGCGTCATGATGGCGCAACAGCCGTGCAGCACGCTGGGCACCGTGCTCACAGAGGACGAGGCCTGGCTGCTCGGCCTTATCGCCGCGGACGGGTATATCCATGAAGGTCGTGGAACGGTTCAGGTGACCGGTACCGACGACTCCGTTCTCGCGAAGGCGGCGGCTTGTTGGGAACGCGTCTCCGGCGGACGATCCCGCAAGAGCAAGGGTTCGCCGTCCGCCTTCTCGGATCGGCTCGTGCCTCAGCTCCACTTGACAGGCAACCCTCTCTACGCACGGCTGGTACGCAACGAGCTGTATGACGGAAATGGGAAGAAGCGCGTGCCGAAGCGCATCCTGAACGCTGCACCGCATCTGCAGGAGGCGTTCCTCGTCGGGTACAACCTGGGCGATGGGCTCAAGGCGGGACACGGCATCGACCCGTTCAAGTCGTTCCGAACCACCTCACCGACCCTTGCCGCCGGCCTCGTGTGGCTCGCTCGCACCACACTGGGGCGGCGAGTCACCGTGTATCGCCAGCCTGGCGCTCTCGGCGGCGGCGACAGCTACCTGATCAACCTGAGCTCCGGACTGACCGTCGGGAACAAGGGAGCGCACCTGCGCAAACCACAGGACGAGGTCCGCAAGGTCACCCGTCAGCCGTACCGGGGATGGATGTGCGACCTCGCCACCGACACCGGGAGGTTCGCCGCAGGTGTGGGGCTCGTCACCGTCCACAACTCCCCACGTCGCGGGCTGGAGTTCGTCACCCGGAAGATCAGCCACGGGGTGGCGCAGATCAAGCTCGGGCGCCAGAGCGAGCTGCGCCTCGGCAACCTGGAGGCGCAGCGCGACTGGGGGTTCGCCGGCGACTACGTCGAGGCGATGCACCTGATGCTCCAGCAGGACGAGCCGGACGACTACGTGATCTCCACCGGTGAGACCCACTCGGTGCGCGAGTTCTGCCAGATCGCCTTCAGCCACGTGGGCCTCGACTACAACGACCACGTCGTCATCGACGAGAGGTTCATGCGTCCGGCCGAGGTCGACCTGCTGGTGGGCGATGCCTCGAAGGCCCAGCGGGTCCTGGGATGGCGGCCGAAGACCGGGTTCCGCGAACTGGTCGAGTCGATGGTCGACGCCGACCTCGACCTGCTCACCGGGAAGCTTCGCGGCCTCTCCTGACGTTGACGCCGACATGATCACGGTCCTGGCCGGCGGGGTGGGCGCGGCGCGCCTGCTGCGCGGCGTGCTGGCGGTGCACCCGGCGGCCGAGGTCACCGCCGTGGTGAACACCGCCGACGACGTCGTCCTGCACGGCTTGCACGTCAGTCCCGACCTCGACACCGTCACCTACACGCTGGCCGGCGCCATCAACCCGGAAACCGGCTGGGGTCTGGTCGACGAGTCGTGGCAGGCCATGGCCACCCTCGGCCGCTACGGCGGCATCACCTGGTTCAACCTGGGCGACCGCGATCTCGGCACCCACCTGTACCGCACCCAGCGCCTCAGCGAAGGGGCCACGCTTTCCGAGGCCACCGCCGCCATCGTGGCCGGCTGGGAGCTGGACCTGACGGTGCTGCCGGTCACCGACGACCGCCTGCGCACCATGGTGACGATCGACGGGGAGACTGTCGGCGGGACCCAGGAGATCGGCTTCCAGGAGTACTTCGTGCAGCGCCACCACGACGTCGCCGTGCGCTCGGTGCGCTTCGACGGCGCGTCAGCGTGCGCGCCGGCGCCCGGCGTGCTCGACGCCATCGGGTCGGCCGAGCGGGTGGTGATCGCCCCGTCGAACCCCATCGTCTCGATCGGCCCGCTGCTGGCCGTGCCGGGTGTGCGCGACGCCGTCGTCGCCCGCCGCGAGGCCACCGTGGCGGTGTCGCCGATCATCGCCGGCGCCGCGCTGAAGGGCCCGGCCGACCGCCTGCTGCGCGAGCTGGGCCACGAGTCCACGGTGGTCGGGGTGGCCCGCCTGTACCGCGAGCTCGCGGCCACGCTGATCGTCGACACCGCTGACGCCGACCTGGCGCCGACGGTCGAGGCCGAAGGCATGCGCTGCGTGGTCGCCCCCACGATCATGTCGGGCCCCGACGAGGCCGCCGCTCTCGGTCGGGTGGTGCTGACCGCGTGAGCGCCGGCACCCCCGCCTCCCGCCCGCAGATCGGGGTGGTCGGATGAGTCGGCGGCTGGAGGTGTTCGGGGTGGAGGGGCTGCCCGAGGTCGGGCGTGGCGACGACCTGGCGGGGATGATCGCGGGCGCGGTCGAGCTGGTGGACGGCGACGTCGTGGTCGTGACCCAGAAGGTCGTGTCCAAGGCCGAAGGGGCGATCGTGGCCATCGACCCCGACGACCCTCGGGGCCACCGTCAGGTGATCGAGGACGAGTCCGTGCGGGTGCTGCGCCGCCGGGGCGATCTGGTGATCAGCGAGACGAAGCACGGCTTCGTGTGCGCGAACGCCGGCGTCGACCTGTCGAACGTCGAGCGCGGTCAGGCCGCGCTGCTGCCAGAGGACTCGGACCGCTCCGCCCGCCGCATCCGCGACGGCATCCGGGCCCGGGCCGGGGTGGAGGTGGCGGTGATCGTCTCGGACACCTTCGGTCGCCCGTGGCGGCGGGGGGTCACCGATGTGGCCATCGGCTGCGCGGGCATCGGCGCCATCCTCGACCTGCGGGGCACCCCCGACGCCCTCGGCCGGGAGATGCAGGTGACCGAGGTGGCGGTGGTCGACGAGCTCGCCGCCGCCGCCGAGTTGGTGATGGGCAAGTCCCACGGCGTCCCGGTGGCGGTGGTGCGCGGCGTCGACGCCACCTGGCTGCGCACCGGTTCGGTCCACGACGAGGTCGTCCGCCCCCCCGCCGAGGACCTGTTCCGGTAGGGCGCCGCCGGTCAGGCGCGGGCGCGGAACCAGTCGATGACCTGCTGGGTGCCGGCCTCGAGCGTGGTCCAGGGCTTCCACCCCAGGTGCAGGTCGGCCCGGCCGGGATCGAGGGCCGAGCGGGCCAGCTCGCCGGCGCGGGCCGGGGCCATGACGGCGGGCTCGGTCACACCCGCCGCCGCCGCCATCGTGGCGTAGAGCTCGTTCACCGACACCTCCCGGCCGGTGCCCACGTTGGCCAGCAGGCCGCTGCCCTTGTCCGCCGCCCGCACGAAGGCGTCGACCACGTCGTCCACGTAGACGAAGTCGCGGGTCTGCTCCCCGTCGCCGAAGATCGTGCAGGGCTCCCCGGCGAGCAGCTTGCCCGTGAAGATGGCCACCACGCCGGCCTCGCCGTGGGGATCCTGGCGGGGTCCGTAGACGTTGGCCAGCGCCAGGGCGGTGTACTCGAGGTCGTGCAGCGCCCGGTAGGCGAACAGGTAGTCCCCCACCACCTTCTTGGCGACGCCGTAGGGCGAGAGTGGCTGCTGGGGGTGCGACTCCTTGACCGGCAGCTGCGACGGATCGGGCTCGCCGTAGATGGTGCCGCCGCTCGACGCGAACACCACCTTGCGGGCGCCGGCGGCGCGAGCCCCCTCGAGCACGTTCAGGCTGCCGACCACGTTGACCTCGGCGTCGAACACGGGCCGGGCCACCGAGACCCGCACGTCGGCCTGCGCGGCGAGGTGGAACACCACGTCGGGTGCCTGGCGGGCCATCAGCTCGACCAGCCCGGCGTCGCGGATGTCGATCTGGTGGAAGCTCAGCCGGTTGGCCTGGTCGGCCCGGGCATCGGCCAGGTTGGCGAGCTTGCCCGACGACAGGTCGTCGACCACGTCGACCTGGTGGCCTTCGGCCAGCAGCCGGTCGACGAGGGTCGAGCCGATGAACCCGGCGCCGCCGGTGACCAGGGCCTTCATGTCGCGTCCTCCCGCGGTCGCCGTTCGTCGTCGAGGACGGCGCCCGGCTCGACGACGGCGCCGTCGCCCAGCATCGTCAGGCCCGTGACCGCGGCGCCGGCACCCACCACGGCGCGCGGCCCGACGATCGACCCGTCCACCACCGCTCCGGCCTCCACCCTGGCGCCGGGGAGAATCGCCGAGTCCGTGACCCGTGCCCCGGCCGCGATCGATGCACCACCCATCACCACCGAGTGGGTCACCGCGGCGCCCGCAGCCACCGACGCCTCGGCGCTGACCGGGTCCTGTGCACCGCAGGCCCGATGTCCGTCGACCAGGTCGAGCTGGGCCTGCAGGTAGGCCGCGGGGGTTCCGGCGTCGATCCAGTAGTCGTCGGACTCGACCGCGAACAGCGAGCCTTCAGCGACCATCGCGGGGAACGTCTCTCGTTCGATCGACACCTTGCGACCGTCGGGGATGCGCCCGATCACGCTCGGCTCCAGCACGTAGGTGCCGGCGTTGATCCAACGGCTGGGCGCCGTCTCGGCGGGGGGCTTCTCGATGAACGCCTCCACGCGACCATCGGCATCGGTGGGCACGACGCCGTAGCGGGACGGGTCGTCGACCGGCGTCAGGTGGATGGTGCCCTCCGCGCCGGCCTCGGCGTGGCGCGACAGCAGCTTGCCGAGGTCGAAGTCGGTGAGGACGTCGCCGTTCAGGACCACGAAGGTGTCGTCGATGCCGGCGTCGAGCGCGGCGAACCGGATCGCACCGGCGGTGTCGAGCGGTTCGGGCTCGACCGCGTAGTGGAGGCTGACGCCGGCGCACCGGCCCGACGGGTAGGCATCCGTGAAGGCATCGGGTCGGTAGCCGAGCGAGAGCACCGCGTCGTCCACCCCGTGCTCGGCCAAGTGGGCGACGACGTGCTCGATCATGGGTCGGTCGACCACCGGCAGCATCTGCTTGGGCGTGTGGGAGGTGAGCGGCCGCAGGCGGGTGCCGAACCCGCCCACCAGCACCACGGCTCTCACGGCGCCGCTGAGGTGTCCGGGGTGGCCGCCGCCGTGGTGGACGGCGCAGTCGGCACCGTGCCGCCGGGCAACGACGTGGCCGTGGCCGGGTCGAACACCGTGGTGCCCGTGCTCCCCTGCGGCTCCACGTCGGTCAGCTGGTCGAGGCCGGCGATGGTGGGCGGTGGCGGGATGTTGGCACCCTCCGGGGCGAAGGCGATGGTGAACGCCATCGAGTCGTTCGCGTACCGGATCCCCCGGACGTCCTCGGTGATGATCTCGGGATCGGTGCTGTCGGCCTCGCGGGCGTTCTCCCACACGGCCACCTGGACGATGCCGGGCTTGTCGTTGGCCCCGCAGGTGTCCTCACCCTCCTTCACCTTGGTCTCGCCGCCCAGGTCGATCTCGTCGTCGTCGACGGTGACGCCCATCGTGTCGAAGAACTGGCCCAGGGTGGCGTTCTCGCCGCTCGCCACCGAGCTGAACGGGTGGACGTGCATGATCCCGTCGCCGTGGGTGTGGATGCCGACGGGGTCGTTGTCGCCCTGGAGCGGGGCGGCGAATCCCTGGCCGCACAGGCGTATCCCGTAGGCCGCGTGCCAGTGGTCCTGGTTGGCCACCGGAGGGGTGGCCGCGGCCTGGTCCTGCGCGCTGCGGGCGAACACGATGAGCGACACGCCGAGCACCACGATCAGTCCGATCGCGAACGGGAACAGCGGCTTCGACCCCCGCTTCGAGGAGCTGCCACTGCCGCCGGCCCGAGCGACCCGGGCGACCTTCTTCGCTGACGATGCCTTACCCATGGATCGCACAGGTTACCCGCCGGTAGCCATGCTTCCGGTCGCGGTCGGTGCCCAATCCGTCGTGCGTGTGCGCTGCGCCGACAGTGCGACCCGCGGTGCGGTCAGCGACGCGCGAGCGACTCGAACATCGCGGCGTAGCGCGACGCCACCTCCGCCGGCGATGGCCACCGCTCGACGAAGGCCCGGCCCGACGCCCCCATGGCCCGGGCGTCGTCGGGATGCTCGATGAGGCGCTGGATCGCCTTGGTGAGCGCCTCGGCGTCGCCGGGAGGCACCGACAGCCCTGCGCCGGCCCGCTCGACCGTGGTCGCCACCTCGGTGCCGGGGTCGACCGACGCGACCAGCGGACGGGCCGCCGCCAGGATCGAGTAGAGCTTCGACGGCACGCTGGACCTGGCCAGGCCCGACCGCAACAGGACCACGTGCAGGTCGGCCGCGGCCAGCACCTCCGCCAGTCGCTCCTTCGGCTGCAGGTCCACGAAGACCACGTTGGCGAGCCCCCGGGCCCGCTCGACCAACGCCGATCGGGCCGAGCCGCCGCCGTTGATCACGAACACGACCGACGGGTCGTCCGCCAGCGCGCCGGCCGCGTCGAGCAGCAACTCGACCGGCTGCGAGAACCCGAGGTTCCCGGCGTACATCACGACGGTCTTGCCCTCGAGGCCGAACTCGCGCCGGTAGCCGTTCTCGCGCTCGCCGGGGACGATCCGGCCGGTGTCGATGAAGTTGGGGATCACGTGGACCTTGCCCGCCTGGCCCGGGGGCAGCTTGCGCGCCACGTTGTCGCGCAGGTCGTCCGACAGCACCGTGACCGCGTCGGCCCTCAGGTAGGTGAACCGCTCGAGACGGTGGGCGGCCTCGATGGCCCGTCGACCCCGCAGCACGCCCGCCTCGATGGCCACGTCGGGGAACACGTCCTGGATGTTGAACACGAACGGGACCCGCCGGGCCCGGGCGACCAGCCAGCCGGCCAACCCCAGGGTGAGCGGCGGCGACATGGCCAGCACCGCGTCCGGTCGCGTGCCACCCACGGCGGCCATCAGCCCCGACAGGATCGTGAAACCACCGAAGGCCAGCGCCCGTGCCGGGATGTTGGTCTTGTCGGTGGGGAACGGATGCACGCGGGTGATGCGCCCCCACGGCACGTCCTCGTGGCGCACCAGCCGTCCCTCCCAGCCCGGCTCGATCGCGTGGTGGACGTACCAGGGCAGCGCGGTGACCACGTGCAGGCGATGACCCTCGGCCACCCAACCCTCGGCGATGCTGGTCATCACCTCGCCGGTCGGCGCCAGGTCGGGGGCGAAGTGCGGGCACAGGATGGTGAGGTTCACGACGCCCCCAGTGCCCGCTCGTACGCCGCCAGCAACGTCGTTGCCGACCGACTCCACGTGAACTCCGCGGCGCGGGCGCGCCCGGCTGCCGCGAGGTCGCGGCGACGGTCGGGGTTGGCCAGCAGCTCCAGCATCACCCGGCTCCACTCCTCGGGCTCGTCGGGCGGAAGCAAGATACCGGCGTCACCCACCACCTCCGGCAGGGCGGTGGTGTCGGCCGCGACCACGGGGCACCCGCGACTCATGGCCTCGAGCACCGGCGCCCCGAACCCTTCGAACTGCGACGGGAAGAGCAGGGCAGTGGCCCCGTCGAGCAGGCCGTCGAGGTCGGCCCGGGGCACCCGCCCCGGCCGACGCACGCGATCGCCCACGCCCAGACGGTCGGCTTCGGCCAGGACCGCCCGCTCGAGCTGTGCCGCGCCACCGGTCAACACCAGCAGGGCGTCGGGCACCGCGGCCAACGCCCGCACGAGGACCAGATGGTTCTTGTGGGGATAGGTGATCGCCGGGAACACGAAGTAGGGCCGATCGAGGTCGTAGCGCCCGTGCAGCGCCTCGGCCCCGGTCCCTTCCGCGGGCGTCGGCGACACGCCGTGGGGCACCACCACCACGTCGTCGGGGTCGGCGTCGAGCAGCTCGACGACGGAGCGGCGGGTGAATTCGCTGGGCGTGAGCACCAGGCGGGCGGCCCGCACCGAGCGCGGGATCGCGATCCGGCTGAAGTTGCGCTTCACCGGGCTGAAGTGCTCCGGCATCACGAACGGCTGGAGGTCGTGGATGGTCAGCACGCCGGGCGCGCCCCGCAGCGGCGGCATGATGCCGCCGGCGTGGTGCAGCAGGTCCAGGTCGTGGTGGAGGCTCTGGTAGCCGAGCCACGAGCTCTCGGCGGCCAGGCGCATCGACTTCTCGCGGCCGGTCAGGGGCAGGGTGACGGTGGCGAAGGCCTCGGCGACGTCGGGATGGGCGTCGACGAACGCCCGCAGGCAGAACACGGTGACGTCGAGGTCGTCACGACCCTGCTCGGCGAGGCCCAGCAGGGTGCGGATGGTGTACTCCTCGCTGCCCCCGACCACGCCGGGCACCAACCACAGCAGGTTCACGCCTACTTGCTTCGCGTCGCCTTCGGCGCCGGTCACGCCGCCACCTCGTGGAGGGCGGTGGCCACCGCCGCCGCGGTGCGGTCCCAGGTGAACGTCTCCGCCCGGGCCCGTGCGGCCTCGCCCAACCGTGCCGCCCGCTCCCCGTCCTCGAGCACCTCGGCCAAGGCGGTGGCCAGCGCGTCGTGGTCGGTGGGCTCGACGAGCACCGCGGCATCGCCGGTGACCTCCGCCATGGCGGTCCCGGCGGAGGTGACCACCGCGGCGCCCTGGGCCATGGCCTCGAGCACGGGCAGGCCGAACCCCTCGAACAGGCTCGGGTAGCAGAAGGCGGCAGCACCGGCGTAGAGGCCGGGCAGGTCGCCGGCGGGCACGAACCCGAGCAGGTGCACCCCGTCGCGCACCCCGCCCGCGAGCGCATCCAGGTCCTCACCCCAGCCGTTCGGGCCGACGACCACCAGATCGACGTCACGGCGACCGAGGCGGGCGAACGCGGCGAACACCGCCGCCAGGTTCTTGCGCGGCTCCGCGGTGCCGACCGACAGGACGTAGGGCCGATCGAGGCCGTGACGCCGGGCCACCGCTTCCGCCTCGTCGGGCCCGACCCGGCGCTGGTCGACGCCCCAGGGCACCACTCGCACCCGCTCGCGGTCGAAGCCGTGGGCCACGCAGTCGTCGGCGGTGACCTGCGACGGGCACAGGACGAGGTCGGCATCGACCCGAGCCAGGGCGAGCGCCTGGCGGAAGAACCGTCGGCCCTTGGCCGTGAACTGGTCGGGGCGGTGGACGAAGGCCAGGTCGTGGATGGTGACCACCATGGGCACGGTGCGGGGCGGTACGGCCCCCCCGGTGACCCAGATGGCGTCCACGGGGCCGGTGGCCGACTCGACGGGCGGCCGGCGCAGCACGTGCCATGCCTCGTAGAGCGCGAGTCGCGGCAGCCAGACGTGCCGGACCTCGATCGCCGGCACCCACGGCTCGGGGGCCGGTGCACCGTGGCGGGCGGCCACACCCACCATCCGGAGGTCGGCGCGCCGCTCGAGGGCACCCACCGTCGCGAGCGCCGAGGTGGCCGTGCCGCCCGGCACGGCGTGCCAGCACTGCTCGAGGGTCACGGCGACCCGGGGCACGGCGACCACCGCAGGAGTGTGTCAGGCCCCCCGGTACGATTGCGACCCATGAGCGAAGCGGTGGCCCGAGCGGCCCGTGAGCGAAGCGAACGAGAGCGGAAGGCATGAGCGAAGCGGTGGCCCGGCCTGCGTGGCCCGAACGCACTGATGCGGCCCGTGAGCGAAGCGAACGAGAGCGGGCCTGAGGTGGGTGCGTTCTGGTCCGATCGACGGGTGCTCGTCACCGGCGGACGCGGGTTCCTCGGCCGTGCGGTGCTGGCCGGCCTCGAGGCCCGTTCGGCCGGCCACGTCATGGCGCCCGGCAGCGCGGATTTCGACCTGCGCCGGCCTGACGCCACCGAGGCGATGTTCGCCGAGACCGAGCCCGAGCTGGTGATCCACCTCGCCGCCCGGGTCGGCGGCATCGGCGCCAACCAGAAACGGCCGGCCGACCTCTACCTCGACAACCTGCTCATGGGCACCTACGTGCTCGAGGAGGCCCGCCGCCGGGACACGCCGAAGACGGTGATGATCGGCACGATCTGCTCGTACCCCAAGTTCACACCCGTGCCGTTCCACGAGGACTCGCTGTGGCAGGGCTTCCCCGAGGAGACCAACGCCCCCTACGGCATTGCCAAGCTGGCCCAGCTGATGCAGGCCCAGGCCAACCGGGCCCAGTACGGCCAGAACGCCGTCTACCTCATGCCCACCAACCTGTACGGCCCGGGCGACAAGTTCCACCCCGAGGTGTCCCACGTCATTCCCGCCCTCATGAAGAAGTGCGTGGACGCCAAGGAGTCGGGCGACGACCACATCGTGGTGTGGGGCACCGGCTCGGCCAGCCGCGAGTTCCTCTACGTCGACGACGCGGCGGAGGGCATCCTGCTCGCCGCCGAGCACTACGACGAGGGCGACCCCGTCAACCTCGGTGCCGACATCGAGACGCCCATCTCGGACCTGGTGGAGACCATCGTGGCCGTCACCGGCTTCGAGGGCCGGGTCGAGTGGGACCACTCGAAGCCCGACGGCCAGCCCCGCCGCCGCGTCGATGCCAGCCGCGCCGAGGCGGCGTTCGGTTTCAAGGCGACCACCACGTTCGCAGACGGCCTGGCCCGCACCCACACGTGGTACCTCGACAACCGCGCCGAGGCCGAGGCCCGACCCGTCTGATCGGCGGCTGATCGGGCGGTGGGACTGCTGCTACAGCCCGAGCCGGTCGCGCAGGTAGGCCGCGGTGCGCTCGAGGCCCTCGCGCAGCTCGACGGTCGGCTTCCACCCGAGCTTCTCGCCCGCCAGGGTGATGTCGGGCTGTCGCTGCATCGGGTCGTCCACCGGCAACGGCTCGAAGACGATCTCGGAGGCCGACCCGGTGACCTCGACCACCTGCTCGGCGAGCTCGAGCATCGTGAACTCGTTGGGGTTCCCGATGTTGACGGGGCCGGTGAAGTCGGGGGTGTCGAGCAGGGCGGCGTAGCCCCGCACCTGGTCGTCGACGTAGCAGAAGCTGCGCGTCTGGGTGCCGTCGCCGTAGATGGTGAGCGGTGTCCCTCGGAGGGCCTGGACGAGGAGGTTGGACACCACCCGACCGTCCTCGGGGCGCATCGACGGCCCGTAGGTGTTGAAGGTGCGCACGATCCCGACGCTGACCCCGTGGGTGCGATGGAACGCCATCGTCAGGGCCTCCGAGAAGCGCTTGGCCTCGTCGTACACGCTGCGGGGGCCCACCGGGTTGACGTTGCCCCAGTACGACTCCTGTTGCGGGTGCTCGTGCGGATCGCCGTAGACCTCGCTGGTGGAGGCCATCACGAAGCGGGCGCCCTGGGCCCGGGCCAGCTCCAAGGCCGTGCGGGTGCCCAGGCTGCCCACATCGAGCGTCTCGATCGGGTGGTCGAGGTAGTCCTTCACCGACGCCGGGCTGGCCATGTGCACGACGCCGTCCACCCTGCCACCGACCGGGAGGGCCACGCTCACGTCCTGCTCGACGAACTCGAAACCGTCCCGCCCCTCGAGGTGGGCGATGTTGTCGAGCGACCCGGAGGAGAGGTCGTCGACCGCCACGACGCGGTCGCCACGATCGAGCAGCAACGTGGCGAGGTGCGACCCGAGGAAGCCGGCGCCCCCCGTGACGACGATCCGGGCCATGCTCAGCGCCGCCCGATGCCCTCGAAGCGAAAGCCCCGCCGCTGGATCGCGGCGCGGTCGAGCAGGTTGCGGGCATCGACCACGGCAGGCTCGGCCATCACCTCGGCCACCTTGTCCAGGTCGAGCCAGCGGAACTCGTCCCACTCGGTGAGCACCACCAGCACGTTGGCGTCGGCGCAGGCCGCGTAGGGGTCGGCGCACACCTCGATCGCCGGATGGGACCCGACACCGCCGGACACGGCCGGGTCGTAGGCCTTGACCGTGGCACCCTCGTCGATGAGACGGCCCAGGATGTTGAGCGCTGGCGACTCGCGCAGGTCGTCGGTGCGGGCCTTGAAGGTGAGGCCCCACGCGGCCACCGTCACGCCGTCGAGGTGGCCGCCCGCCATGTCGGCGACCTTGCGCACCACCCGATCGAACTGCTCCTCGTTGACGTCGACCACGCCCTTCAGCAGGCGGAAGTCGTAGCCGCCGTCCTCGGCGATGCGCACCAGAGCGGACGTGTCCTTCGGGAAGCAGCTCCCGCCGTACCCGGGCCCGGGCTTCAAGAAGTCGTGACCGATGCGCTTGTCGTACCCCATGCCGAGCACCACGTCGTTGACGTCGGCGCCGACGGCCTCGCACACGGCGGCCACGGCGTTGACGAACGACAGCTTGGTGGCCAAGAACGCGTTGCTGGCGTACTTGATCGTCTCGGCCGAGGCGGGGTCGGTCACCATCAGGGGCGCCGGGACCCCCACGTAGAGCGACGCCACCCGGATGGCCGCGCCCTGGTCCTCACTGCCGATGACCACCCGGTCGGGGTGGAGGAAGTCGGATACCGCCGAGCCCTCGCGGAGGAACTCGGGGTTGGACACCACGTACACGTCGCTGCGCCCGAGGGCCTGCTCGACCACCCGCGTCGACCCGACCGGCACCGTGGACTTGTTGACCACGATGGCCTCGGGCGGCAGCACCGGGCCGATCTCACGGGCGGCCGCCTCGATGTAGCTGAGGTCGGCCCGGCCGTCGTGGCCCTGGGGCGTGGGCACGCTCAGGTAGGAGAACTCCGAGCGCTCGGCCGCGGCCGCCGCCCCCACCACGAAGTGGAGTCGACCAGAGCGCACCCCCTCCACGATCAGCTGCTCGAGGCCCGCCTCGAGGATCGGCACCTCGCCGCGCTTCAGCTGCTCGATCCGGTCCGCGTCGATGTCGGCGCAGTACACCTCGTGGCCGAGGTGGGCGAAGCACGCCGCCGTGGTGAGCCCCACGTACCCCGCTCCGATGATGGCGACCTTGCTGCTCATGGTTCCTTCGTCCCTCCTGCGTCGGGACGCCTTCGGCATCCGCGTCGACGGGTAGCGGCCGCTCCGCTCCGCTGCGCAGCGTAGGCCGTCACCTCCAGTCGTCGGGAAGTCCGTCGCCTCTCAGCCGCACTGGATCTCGGGCGGGGGCGGGCCGGGCACCTCGCCGATCACCTCGGTCGTGGTGGTGGTGCCGCCGTCGGCGGGTGGTGCCGTCGTGGTCGTGGTGGTCAGGTTCGACGGCGCTGGCGTCGGGTTCACCCCGGCGTAGTCGAGCCCGGTGACCAGCACGACGGGCGCCGGGAGGTCGGCCACCTCCTCCAACTGGGCGCCGGCGGCCAGGTAGCGCATGGTGAGGTCGGCCGCGGCCTCGTTTCCCGGCGTGTAGCGCACCACGGTGTTGGCGAAGTCGAACCGCTCGGCGTCGCCCGTGCCGATCACCGTGAACCCCACGCCCGACAGGTCGTCGGACACGGTGGTGGCCTGACCGCTGGTGCCCGAGCCGTTGAGCACCTCCACCTGGACGCTGGCGGGGTCCTCGCCCCCGGCCGCGACCCCCCGGAAGATGTCCAGGGTCGCCGTGTTGGCGTCGGTGTCGGCCATGCGCAGCACCTGCGCGCCGTTGATCACCTCATCGACGACATCGAGCGAGTGCGTCTCGAGCTCGTTGGGCTCGAACGTGCGGAACCGCTTGCCCAGCGAGAAGATGTCCTGGGCGGTCAGGGTGTCGTCCACGGTGACGTTGCCGATGCCCACGTTGATGAGCTGGTTCAGCGTCACCGGGTTGCGCACCCCCTTCACCACCGCTCGCTGCAGGGCGCGTCGGATGAAGTCCTGCTGGCGGCTGATGCGCCCCAGGTCGCCGGTGCCGTCGGTGTGCCAGCCGGTCTCGTCCTGGTACTCGAAGGCCCGTGAGCGGGCGTAGGCGAGCGCCTGGTCCGGACTGAGGGTGATGCAGCCGGGCTGGGGCACGTCGAGACCGGTCTTGTGGTCGCGCACCGGGTGCTCGAAGTAGATGGGGATGCCGTCGACCGCGGAGACCAGCTCCTTGAAGCCCAGGAAGTCCATCTGCATGTAGTGGTTGATCTCAATGCCGAAGTAGTCCTGGATCGTGGTGATCAGCGCCTCGGGGCCGCCCACGCTCAGCGCGGTGTTGATGCGCTGCTCGCCGCCGCCGGCGATGGGGAGCCAGAGGTCGCGGGGCAGCGACAGCAGCTGCGCATTGGTCTCGCTGGGGTCGATCCGCAGCACCATGATCGTGTCGGACAGGACACCGAGGTCGTCCCGGCCGTTGGTGACCGGATCCGACGGATCGAGGCGGGCGGCGTCGTCGGTGCCCACCACGAGCAGGTTCTGCACCCCGCCCGGCGCCTCCTCGGTGGTGAGCACACCGGGGTCGATGGCCACGCGCGGCAGGCGGGCGAACTTGTAGTTGAAGTAGCCGAGACCGCCGGCGATCACCAGGCAGGTGACGATGAGCCCGACGTTGAAGGTGATGAGGAGGCGCTGGGGCCAGGTCCGTCGTCCCGGCGCCCCGCCCAGGGCGGCTGACACGAAGGTCGAATCTAACGGCTCGCGGTCGCGAGCAGGCATCAGGGTGGTGCGCGGCTCGTACGCTGGCCCGGTGGTCGGTGCGGATCGGTCGTTGGCAGTGGTGGGGGGCACCCTGTGCACCGGCCTGCGCGACGTCACGTCGGACCTCGCGGCGCTCGACGGCAACGGGTTCTGGGCCGTCGTGGTTCCCTTCGAAGGACCGCCGGTGTGCGCTCGGTTCGCCGACACCCGCCCCGCGCAGCCGTGGCCCGGGGCGCCGTGGCGGGGTCCCGACCCGGACACGTGGCGCACGTCGCTGGACCGGGCGGCCTTCGAGGCGGGCGTCACCGCCATCCGCGGCGCGATCGCCGCCGGCGACGTGTACCAGGTGAACCTCACGCGGCGGCTCAGTGCGCCCCTCCCCCACGACGCGGAGATCGGCGCGCTGGGCGCGGCGCTGGCCGAGGGCAACCCGGCCCCCTACAGCGCGGTGGTCGATCTGCCCGGCCACGGCGTGCGGGTCGCGTCGGCCTCTCCGGAGCGGTTCCTCCGCCGCGATGGCGCCCTGGTCTCCTCCTCGCCCATCAAGGGCACCGCCGCCACGGCCGACGGGCTCCTGGCGAAGGACCGGGCCGAGAACGTGATGATCGTCGACCTCGTGCGCAACGACCTGGGCCGGGTCTGTGAGTACGGCAGCGTCGCCGTCCCGGGCCTGCTCGAGGTCGAGCCGCACCCGGGGCTCGTCCACCTGGTCAGCACGGTGGCCGGGCGCCTGCGGCCGGGCCTGGGGTGGGGCGACGTGATCTCGGCGACCTTCCCGCCCGGCTCGGTGACCGGCGCCCCGAAGCTGGCCGCCCTCGACCACATCGCCCGCCTCGAGCCGGTGCCCCGAGGGGTCTACTGCGGCGCGGTGGGCTGGGTCGACGCCGACCGCCGGCGGGGCGACCTGAACGTGGCCATCCGCACGTTCTGGGTCGAGGACCACGAACTGCACTTCGGCACCGGCGGCGGCATCACCTGGGACTCCACTCCCGAGGGCGAGTGGGCGGAGACCGAGCTGAAGGCGCGGCACCTGCTCGGGGTGGCCTCCGCCGCCCCGGCCGTGGTGGGCCGATGACCGTCGTGGGCCGATGACCGTGGTGGGCCGATGACCGTCGTCGACGGCTCCCCGGTGGTGTGGCTCGACGGCCGGCTCCTGGCTGCCGGCGAGGCGCGGGTGTCGCCGTTCGACCACGGCCTGCTGGTGGGCGATGGAGTGTTCGAGACCACCAAGGTGGTCGGTGGGGTCGCCTTCGCCCTGCGCCGCCACCTGGCCCGCCTGCGGCGGTCGGCCGCGGGCCTGGGCATCGAGGTGCCCTACACCGACGACGAGCTCCGCTCCGCCATCGCCGCGGTGGTCACCGCCAACGGCCCCGACACGGGGCGCCTACGCACCACGGTCACCGGTGGTGCGGGGCCCCTGGGCTCCGACCGGGGCTCGGCCCTCCCCACCGTGCTGGTCGCCGCGTCCCCCGCAACGGCCTGGGCCGACACCACCACGGTGGTCACCGTGCCCTGGCCCCGCAACGAGCGCAGCGCCGTCGCCGGCCTGAAGACCGTGTCCTACGCCGAGAACGTGGTGGCGTTGCGCTACGCGCACGAGCGGGGCGCCACCGAGGCCGTCTTCGCGAACACCAGGGGCACCCTGTGCGAGGGCACGGGCTCCAACGTCTTCCTGGTCACCGACGGACGCCTGATCACACCCACGCTCGCCGCGGGCTGCCTGGCCGGCATCACCCGCGAGCTCGTGCTCGAGGTGTCCGGCGCGGAGGAGGCCGACGTCGACCTCGAGGCGCTGGCCGACGCCGACGAGGCCTTCCTCACGTCCAGCACCAGGGACGTGCAGCCGATCTCGCACGTCGACGGACAGCCGCTCGGCGCGTGCCCGGGGCCGCGCACCACCGCAACGGCGACCGCGCTGGCCGACCTGGTCGCCCGCACCCTCGACCCATGAGCGGGTCCAGCGACGAGGCACCCGGCCTCAAGCTGTTCGGCGTGGGCGACGAGAAGACCGGCACGCACTCGCTGGCCGGCCTCTTCGGCGCCTACCGCGCCGAGCACGAGCCCGAGGCCCACGACCTGCGCCCCTTGATCGAACGACACCTGCGGGGCGAGCTGCCGGCGGGCACGCTCGAGCGCTACTTCGCCGGCAAGGAGCGCCGGCTGCACCTCCAGGTGGACTCGTCGTTCCTCAACGGCGAGGTGATCGACCTGCTGGTGCCCTGCTACCCGGCGGCGAGCTACGTCCTGACCGTGCGCGAGCCCCGCTCGTGGCTCGATTCCAAGATCAACCAGATGATCACCTACAAGTCGCCGCGCTGGCTCGAGCTGCGGGCGCTGCGCCACGGGCCGCCCGAAGGGCACCCGCCCGAGGAGGAGCCGCTGGCGGCACGGGGCCTGCCCACCCTGGACGGGTTCCTCGCGGAGTACGCCCGCCACAACCGCCGGGTCGTGGAGCACGTGCCGCCGGACCAGCTGCTGGTGCTGCGCACGCAGGACATCCGGGCGCGCGCCGACCGGCTGGCCGCGTTCGCCGGCGTGCCCGTCGACACCCTGAACCTGGAGCGCTCGCACGAGTTCCAGGGACCGGTGAAGCACCACGTGTTGGACGAGCTGGACCAGGGCTACCTGGACGCCAAGATCGACCAGCACTGCGCCGCCCTCGTCCTCCCCCTCCTCGCCGCCGCGGCCACCTGACCCATCCCCGGCCGCGGCCCGTCCTCCTGCGCCTCCGCACGCCGAGCGGAAGTCACGCGGCGGAGCGGAGCGGAGCAGCGGCGCCGACGAACCGGATGCCGAAGGCGCTCCGAGGAAGGAGGAGCCGATGTCAGGAGGAGCCGATGTCGGAAAGGGCTAGGGAACAGGCCGCAGATGGACGACGTCGCCGACCGGCACGACGATCACATCGGTATCGACCTCGACCCGCAGCGCCCCGTCGGGGTCGAGGCCCAGTGCCACTCCCTCGAGCTCGTCCTGGCTGCGGATCACCCGGACCCGCCGGCCGATCGTGGCCGAGGCGGCTTCCTCTTCTCGGTGCAGCACGGCCCGGCCCCCGGGCTCGAGCAAGGTGGCGTAGCGACGGTCCAGAGCCTGCAGCAGTGCCACCAGCACGGCGGCGCGGTCCACGGTCGCGCCGGTCACGTGGTTGAGGGCCACGGCGATGCCGTCGATCTCGGCGGGCAGCTCGTCGGGCCAGTTCACGTTGAGGCCGAGGCCCACCACGACGGCGTCGAAGTGGTCGCCCTGCAC
Organism: uncultured Microthrixaceae bacterium; assembly: GCA_964635055.1. Lineage (GTDB taxonomy): Bacteria > Actinomycetota > Acidimicrobiia > Acidimicrobiales > DATDAH01 > JAEUJM01. Next base: position 41,991 of record CAZWMT010000039.1, read on the forward strand.
GGACGACTCGGCCAGGACGCCCGCCAGCTTGCGTTCGGCACCCCCGGCCGGTGGAGAGGCGACCACGAGGTCGTTCGGCCACTTGAGGCCCGGACGCACCCCGGCCACCTGCACGCAGGCGTCGAGCGCCGAGAGGGCCACCGCCGTCGTGAGCGCGTGGGCGCTGCCGATGCCCACCGGGGGCCGCAGCAGCACCGACAACAGCAGCGACGCCTCCGGTGGCGCGGCCCACACCCGGCCCAGCCGACCCCGCCCCGAGGTCTGGTGATCGGCCACCAGCACCACGCCCTCGGGGGCGCCGCCCGCGGCCAGGGCCATCAGATCCTGGTTCGTGGAACCGGTCTCGGTCACCCAGCGGACGTCGCCGAACCGCGTGCCCGTGACCGCAGCGCGGACCGCCGACGACGTTGATCTGGCATCACCACCCGACACGGAACTAACCATAGGGGGTGCTCTCGAAGATCTTGATCGCGAACCGGGGCGAGATCGCCGTCCGTGTCATCCGCACCTGCCGTGAGATGGGTATCGGCACCGTCGCCGTGTACTCCGAGCTCGACAGGGACGCGCTGCACGTCCGGCTGGCCGACGAGGCCTATGCCCTCGGCGGCCAGACCGCCGCCGAGAGCTACCTGAACACCGACGCGATCATGGACGCGATCGAGCGCAGCGGCGCCGACGGCGTGCATCCCGGGTACGGGTTCTTCTCCGAGAACACCGACTTCGCCAGCGCCATCATCGCCAGCGGCACGGTGGCGTGGATCGGCCCACCACCCGAGGCCATCCGGGTCATGGGCGACAAGATCTCGTCCCGCGTGGCGGCAGAGAAGGCCGGCGTCACCGGCGTCCCGGGCCGCAACGACGAGATCCAGGGCCCTGACGAGGTGGCCGCCTTCGGCGACGAGTTCGGCTACCCGATCGCCATCAAGGCCGCCCACGGCGGCGGTGGCCGGGGCATGAAGGTCGTGAAGTCCGCCGACGAGATCCCGGCCGCCATCGAGTCGGCCCGCCGGGAGGCGACGGCCTACTTCGGCCGCGACGAGCTCTACCTCGAGCGCTACCTCACCTGGCCCCGCCACGTGGAGATGCAGATCATCGCCGACACCCACGGCAACTGCGTGTGGGTGGGCGAGCGCGACTGCTCGGTGCAGCGCCGCCACCAGAAGCTGATCGAGGAGAGCCCGGCCCCCGACTTCCCCGACGAGTTGCGGCGGGCCATGGGCGACGCCAGCGTGCGCGCTGCCCGGGCGTGCGGCTACGTCAACGCCGGCACGGTCGAGTTCCTCCTGCAGGACGGAGAGTTCTTCTTCCTCGAGATGAACACCCGGCTGCAGGTGGAGCACCCCGTCACCGAGATGGTGATCGGCGTCGACCTGGTGGCCGAGCAGATCCGGGTGGCCAGCGGCGAGGCCCTGTCGTTCACCCAGGACGACGTCGAGCGCCGTGGGCACGCCATCGAGTGCCGCATCAACGCCGAGGACCCCGCCGGTGGTCGGTTCCTACCGTCGCCGGGCACGATCTCGAAGCTCACCGTCCCGAACGGGTTCGGCACCCGGTGGGACGGCGGCTACGAGTCGGGCGACGAGATCAGCCAGTACTACGACAACCTGGTGGGCAAACTCGTCACCTGGGGCCGCGATCGCGAGGAGGCCCGGCACCGGATGCTGCGGGCCCTCGGCGAGATGCGCGTCGACGGCATCGCCACCACCATCCCCGCCGACGTGGCCATCTTGAGCCACCCGGACTTCGCGGCCGCCACGCACTCCACCAAGTGGGTCGAGGAGACGCTCGACCTTTCCGGCGTCAGCGCCCCCAAGGCGCCGGCGACCGGGGCCGACGACGAGCCCCCGAAGGTGCGGCGCGACGTCGACGTCGAGGTCGATGGCCGGCGCTACTCGGTCAGCGTGTGGGTGCCCGAGTCCGCCGGGGTGGCCCCGACCGCGTCCGCGGGCGGCCCGGCAGCGGCCCGGCCACGGCGGTCCGGCAGCAGCGCGTCCGGCGGCGGCGCCGGTGCCGGCACCGTCACCGTCCCGATGCAGGGGACCATCGTGAAGGTGCTCGTGGCCGTCGGCGACACGGTCACCGAGGGCCAGGCCCTCTGCGTGCTCGAGGCGATGAAGATGGAGAACAACATCGCGGCGGACAAGGCCGGCACCGTGGCGGAGTTGAAGGTGGCCGCGGGCGACTCGGTGGGGGCCGGCGACGTCGTCGCGGTCATCGACTGACCGGTGGCCCCCCCGGTGGCGGTGCTCGGCATGCACCGCAGCGGAACCAGCAGCTTGGCGGGCTCCCTCGAGGAGGCGGGCCTGCACCTCGGTGAGGTGGTCACCCAGGCGCAGCACAACCGCAAGGGGAACCGTGAGAGCCTGGCGATCCGTGACCTGAACGACCGCCTGCTCGAGCACAACGGCGGGGCATGGGACCGCCCGCCCGCCTCGGTCGTCTGGGACGACGACTTCCGCACGCAGCGAGCGACGGTGATCGCCGCCCACGCCGCCGACTGGCGCTGGGGCTTCAAGGACCCGCGAACGCTGCTCACCCTGGCCTTCTGGCAGGAGGGACTACCCGACCTGGTGCTGGTGGGCACCTACCGCCACCCCTTGGCCGTCGCCGCCTCGCTCGAGCGCCGTGACGCCATCCCCACCGAGACGGGCCTGTCCCTGTGGCTGGCCTACAACGAGCGACTGGTGGCGGCCCACGACCGCGGGCCCTTCCCGGTGCTGTCGTTCGACCTGCCCGCCGACGAGTACAACGCCGGTGTGGCGGCGATGGCCGCCGCCCTCGACCTGCCGGGGCGGCCGGGGTTCTTCACCGAGGAGCTGCGCCACCACGGCCCGATCGACGGTGCCGACCTCCCTCCCGAGGTGGACGAGCTGTACCAGCGCCTGCAGGGCCTGGCCGGCGTCCCCGCCTGAGCGATGGGCGCGCCCCGCCTGACCGTCGTCGTCAACCTCTACAACATGCGCCGCGAGGCGCTGCGCACGCTGCACTCGTTGACCCCGGCCTACCAGCACGGTGCCGACCCCGACCGCTACGAGGTGATCGCCGTCGACAACGGGTCGACCGAGCCGGTCGACCCGTCGGTCGTCGAGGGGTTCGGCCCCAACTTCCGCCACATCGCGTTCCACCCCGAGTGGCCCTCGCCGTCCGCGGCGCTGAACCACGGCGTCGAGGTCGCGCGCGGCGACCGCGTCATGCTCGCCATCGATGGTGCCCGCATCCTGTCCCCCGGCATCCTGGCGTACACCGAGCGGGCCTTCCGGGCCTTCGACAACCCGTTCGTGTACACGCTGGGCATGCACCTGGGCCACCGGGTGCAGAACGAGGCGATCAGCGCGGGCTGGGACCAGGAGGCAGAGGACCACCTGCTGGCGTCGGTGCCCTGGGAGGACGACGGGTACCGGCTGTACGAGATCGCCACCGTGGCGCCCTCCAGCAAGGAGGGCTTCTTCTCGTCGCTGGCCGAGAGCAACTGCGTCGCCCTGTCGAAGGCGCAGTACGAGCGCATGGGTGGCTACGACGAGCGCTTCCGGTCACCGGGCGGCGGGCTGGTGAACCTGGACTTCTTGAACCGCGCCCGCCTCGATCCCACGGTCGAGCCCGTGATGCTGCTCGGCGAGGCCACCTTCCACCAGATGCACGGCGGGGTGGCCACGAACTCGGCCCAGGACCCCGATGCGGTCCACCCGTTCGGCGCCTTCGCCACGGAGTACGAGCAGATCCACGGCCGACCGTACGAGACGGTCGAGCGCCGCCCGCACTTCCTGGGCAGCATCCCGCCCGAGTGCGACCTCGAGCCTCCCCGCTTCAGGATGTCACCGCAACAGTGACCGGGTTCCAGAGGCTGCGCAGCGGAGCGGAGCAGCGTCACCGACGAACCGGATCCCGAAGGGGCGCCGACGAAGGAGGCGCAAGGCCATTGGTCATCGGGGGGCTCGGGGGCAGTGGCACCCGGGTGCTGGCCGATGCGCTGATCGACGCCGGTGTGGACATGGGGCGCTTCTTCAACGCGGCCTACGACAACCTGGTGTTCACCCTGCTGTTCAAGCGGCCTCGCTGGTTCGCATCGACCAGCGACGCCGACATCGGCCGCCACTTCGACACGTTCACCCGGTACTCCCGTGACCGCGCCTTCACCCCCGGGGACTACGTGCGGCTGGCGCGCGCCGTGCTCGACCACGACCCGACCGTCGGGCGCCGCGAGTCGGCAGGGCGGGCGCGCGAGGCGCTGCGGCGTCGGCCCCGGGCCGAACGCCGCACCGCGCCGGCGTGGGGGTGGAAGGAGCCGAACGCCCACCTGTTCCTCCCCCAGCTCATCGACCACTACCCCGGCCTGCGCTTCGTCTACGTGGCCCGCCACGGCCTGGACATGGCCTACAGCGCCAACTTGAACCAGCTCCGAAACTTCGGCGACCAGTTCGGCTTCCCCTTCCCCACCGAGGGCGGCCCCGAGGCCGAGGCCGTCGCCCAACTCGGCTACTGGATCCACATGACCCGACGCGCCCTGGACCTGGGCGAGCGCCTCGGCGACCGCTTCCTCTACCTCCGCTTCGACGACGTGTGCGCCCACCCGGAGGCCGAGCTGGCCCGCCTGCTGGACTTCACCGGCGTCTCCCCCGGCGACGACCTGGCCGACATCGCCGCCAAGGTGCAGACACCGTCCTCGTCGGGACGCTGGCGCACGCACGCCCATCGCCCGTTCACCGACGAGCAGGTCGAGGCGGTGCGCGGCTTCGGCTTCGACGTCTGACGGTCGACCCCACGTCCCGACAGGGCGCCCGACTCGGTCGCCGGGACCGTCGAAGCGGGCGCCGGTTCGGCTGCTGCTCGTGCCGGGGCGCTAGTTCTGGGGGATCCAGCCGCTGAGGTTCATCCGCCAGAGCGAGTCGGCGGTCACGCCCGGTGCGTACCAGTAGATGTCCTCGGTGCCCTCACCGTTCAGGTCGGCGGCGAAGGGCTGGTAGTCACCGCTGATGCCCAGGTCACCGGACTCCTTGGCGAAGTACGGGTTGGTGCTGGCCCGGCCCCGCCACAGCCGATCCGGCTGGCTCCCCGGCGCGTACCAGATGAGGTCGGCACGGAAGTCGCCGGAGATGTCGGCGAGGATCGGGCGGTAGGCGACGCCCCGGCCCACGACCTCGTTGACCTTGGCGAACGTGCCGTCGGCGCGGCCGAACCACACCTGCACGGCGCCCGTGGACTGGTTGTGCCACACCAGATCGTCGCGGGAGTCACCGTCGATGTCACCCGAGCGCACCTGCGAGTTGGCCGGCACCGACGCCGAGCCGTTCGTGTACCCGTCGGCGTTGTAGCGGCGAAGGGTGCTGAGACGACCTCCGTCGGCCCAGAGGATGTCCGAGAAGCCGTTGCCGTCGAAGTCGCCCGACACCGGCCAGACGTTGGTGGATCCCCCCGCGCTCGCGGGCAGCGAGGTGAAGTCGCCGCCGGCACCACCCCTCCAGATGCGGTCGGCGGCCGAGCCGGGGCCGTACCAGAAGATGTCGTCGATCCCGTCGCCGTTCCAGTCGCCGGGCACCGGGCGATAGCCCGATCCCACCGAGCGCACCTGGGAGGTGAAGTGGCCGGTGGCGCCTGACGAGATCGCCAACGTGTCACCCCCCGCGTTCGGGGCGTACCAGAACACGTCGTCGCGACGGTCGCCGCTGAACTCCCCCGGGATGGGGAAGAACGACCCCCGCTGCGACACGGCCACCGAGCCCCAGCGGGGGGGCTTGGTGTTGCGACCCGACCACGAGTACAGGTGGGTCGTCTGGCAGGCGTGCACCGGCACCTCGTAGAACGAGTGCAGGCGCGGTCCGGGCGTGTAGATGTTCACGCTGTAGCGCTGATCGGGGGCGATCCCGTCGAAGACCGGCTCGGCCTGGCCGGCAGGGATGGTGGTCCCCGCCCGGAACCCCTGGATGCCCGACGGTGGGTTGTTCTCGGAGAGGGCCAGGAAGTTGTCGAGGTTGCCGGTCGGGGCGCCGTTGGTGGAGTTGTGCACCTTGATCGACCCGGTGGTCCCCCCGGGCTGATCGCAGTTCAGGGGCAGCCGCAGACGGACGTTGGCCAGGCCCCCGGCGGGGATGACCACCCGTCGCTTGGACGCGCCGCCGTAGTACGACCAGTTCCCCTCGGGGAAGCCCGGCCCTCGGGGGTAGACCTCGAAGGTGAAGTCGTACGCCTCCGGCGGGATGCCGGTGAACGCCCAGGTGTCGTCGCCGGTGTCGGCACCCTCCAGGGGCGCAGACGGGTTCATGCTGATGACGTCGGCGTAGGCACCGGGGCGAGAGGGCCGGCCGTCGAGACCGATGAACGTGCCCGCCGCGTTGCGCAGCACCAGGCTGATCTGGGCGTTGACGAACTGGCCGTCGATGCCCTTGATGGTGCCGGAGATGGTGCGGCCACCCTCGGTCGTCGCCGCCTGGGGCGCGGCACCCGCCGATCCCGGTGCCACGACCGTCGTCGTGGTCGTCTCGGGTGCCGGCGCGGGCGCCGGCGCGATGGTCGTCGACGGCACCTCTGCGGTCCCGATCGCCGCGGTCGGGGGCGGCGCCTCCTGCGCCCCGGCTGGTGTGCTCAGGGTCGCGCCCCCCGCGAGCAGCCCCAGCAGCGTCACCGCGGTGATGATCCGCCGTCCGTTCATCAGGTCGTCCAATCGCTCAGTGCATCGGCCAGCCGCCGATCCTCCACCAGTTCGCCACGCGCGAGGCCGGCCGCCACCGCTGCGTGATCGAGCACCACCTTGGCATACACGTCGCCGAACTCGCCGCGCCGCTGCGCGTCGAGCAGCCGCCGCCACCGCCGGCCGAACTGCTCGGGAACATCCTGGTTGCGCTCGTAGGCGGCGCCCCCCTTGGCGATCTTGTTCTCGAACTGGGCCAGCGTCCGGATCGGGAAGTGCAGGATCTCGATCGCCACCTGGTCGGCGACGGCGCCCCGCCCCGGCCACTGCACGTCGTGATTCCCCTGCAGCACGCTCGCGCCCGGATGGGCGCGGTGAGCCATCTTGGGTTGTATCGGACCCTGCTTGATGGGGTCGAACGGCACCGCGTAACGCACGGTCATGGCCTGCGGGAAGGGCTCGTCCGCCGCATCGGCCGGCACCACGAAGTTGTAGCGGGGCACCAGGACGGCATCGACGCCCTGGGGCACCGACTGGAGCACCGACCCCAGGTCACCGTCGAGCGGCCACCAGAACTCGTCGGCGTCGTTGTTGATCACCCAGTCGGCACCGAAGTCCGTGGCCGCCAGCCGCGCCATGCGGGTCACCCAGCGGCCCTGCGCGTAGTCGTCGTCCTGCTCGTGGATGAGGTGCAGCACCCCTCGACGCCGGTAGTCCTCCAGGATCGAGACCGTGGCGTCCTCGGACCGGTTGTCCGTGGCGATCACGAAGTCGACACCCCGGTCGAGGTGGAAGTCGAGGTTCGCGCGCACGATGTCCTCCTCGTCGCGCACGAGGAGGGTCATCACCAGGCGCAACGGGCTCAGCCCTTCCTTCGCGGGAGCCGCCGACGCAGACCCAGGTAGGCCCGAACGGGCAGACGCCCCCGCATGCGGTCGATCGACGCCTGCAGCGACGCGATCTGCGCTCGCGCGGCCATGACATCGGTGGCCAGGGTCGAGGCCTCCGCGCTGCGGCGCTCGAGCTCCTGGTGGAAGAACAGCGTCTGGCGGTCGAGCCCCGCCCGCGCCTCGTCCAGGCCGGCCCGCAACCGGTAGCTCTCGTCCTCGTACCGGGACATGCGGGTGTGCTCGTCGAACGCCAGTTGCAGGTGTGGGGTCTCGTCGCCCAGCTCGATCGCGGGGAACGCGTCATGGGTGCCCACCAGCGGGCGTGACGCGTCGAACAGCGCCCGCTGCTGCGGCGACACCGTCGGGTCGGCGGCGACGGCCGCGTGGGCGGTCTCGTGATGGCGCTCGCCGCCGTCGAGGGACGCGACCGCCGCCTCACGGGCGGAAGGGTCGGCGACGACGCCGGTGCGGGCCTCGACGAACGCCGCCAGCTCACCGATCACCGACTCGGGCGACGCCAGCACGGTGCCGTAGTCGAGCACCAGCACGGGGTGTCCCTCGAGGTGCCCCCACAGCGAGCGCAGGTAGCGCTCCCAGAGGGCCAGCCCGTAGGGCAGGCCGAAACCGTTGCGGTCGCGCAGCGACGCCGCGATCTCGAGCGGGTTCCGCAGGCACACCACCATGGCCAGCGGACCGGTGAGCACCTGCTGCCAGAACGGCAGCGTGAGGCACAGCCGGGGGTCCTTCCAGGCCCACGGCCGTCCCGGCAGGAGGTCGGCGACCAGCGCCCGAGCCTCGTCTCCCGCCGCGCCGGCGATTGCCGCCGCGTGCCAGTCTCGCTCGGCCGGTGGTCCCGACCAGCGGCCCCCCACGTCGCGCAGGAGCAGGTCGTTGCACTCGGTGAGCGCGGTGATCTCCCAGTGGCCCGAGCGATTCGACGGGGCGGCCGCCATCAGCGCGCCCCGCCGTCCCGTCTCGAGGCCGAGGATCCGCAGCGCACGCGTCAGGGCCGACGTCCCGCTGCGGTGCATGCCAAGGACGAGCACCCCGGACCCGTGCACCGCCGGGCTCGCCGGGGTGGCCTGGTCAGCCGACAGCCTCTTCCTCCGTGACCCGATCAGCCCGACCGGCGGCCCGGGCTGCGTCGAGGCCGGTCTTCGCCTTGCCGGTGTGCTTGGGGAAGGTCCACTCGCCACCGAGGTCGACGAACCCCGACTTCTCGTTGCTCCGGCCCGGCTGCACGTGGAGCAGGAACTCCCGCTCGTGGTGGTCGAAGCGGTGCAGCGAATGGCTGTCGAGCACGGTGACGCTGAGGTGGTAGTCGCCCGGCGTGAGCGGCAGGCTCGGCATCTTGTAGTAGAGGTCGCCCTCGCCTTCGAGCTGGCCGGTCTGGAACTCCGCCAGCCGGGTGTTGGGCTCGCCGATCAGCGCGCCGCCGTCGTGGTGGAACCCGAGCTTGAACACCGGGTTGTCCACGGGCGTCCGCGCGTTGTAGTGGATGCGCACGACCAGCGGGTCGCCGGTGTTGCCCACCGGAGTGGGCGTGAGCCGGGCGCTGATGTAGTCCACCTTCTCGACCTTGATCTCGCCGGTGCCGGCGCGGCGGCCGGACTTGCCCACCTTGGCGCCGCCCGCCTCGCCCATCTCGTCGGCCTCTTGGTCGTTGACCTTCTTGAGGTACTCCTTCACCACGGCGACGGCCTTGCCCTCCGAGAGCAGGACGCCCTTCTCGAGCCACGCGGCGTGGTCACACATCGTCTGCACGAGCCCCATGTTGTGGGTGACCATCACGATCGTGACGCCCTGCTTGCGCAGCGAGTAGAGGTGGTCGAAGCACCGGCGCTGGAACTGCTCGTCGCCCACCGCGATGACCTCGTCGATCAGCAGGATCTCGGGATCGACGTTGACCGCCACGGCGAACCCGAGGCGCACGTACATGCCGCTCGAGTACACCTTGACCGGTGTGTCGATGAAGTCCTCGAGGCCGGCGAACTCGACGATGTCGTCGATCTTGGAGGCGATCTCCCGCCGGCCGAGGCCGAGGATCGACGCGTTGAGGTAGATGTTCTCCCGGCCGGAGAGCTGCGGGTGGAACCCGGCGCCCAGCTCGAGCAGCGCCGAGATGCGGCCGTTGCTGATCACCTTGCCCTCGGAGGGGTGGTAGATGTTGGCCATCATCCGCAGCAGCGTCGACTTGCCCGACCCGTTGTGGCCGACCAGGCCGTACATCGTGCCGTGGGGGATGGTGAGCGAGATGTCGTCGAGCGCCCGGAACATCTCGAAGCGCGCCTTGGACCCGCGGGTGACGCGGTCCTTCAGGTGCATCGGCTTCTCGTTGTAGAGACGGAAGTCCTTGGTGACGTGATCGACCACGATCGCGGGCGAGCCCGGCTCGAACTTGCTCGTGCTTCCCGCTCTCGGGGCCCGACGCTCGCTCCTCGGGCTCACAGCTCCTCGCTCACGTTCCTGGACGTCTTGCGGAACACGTACCAGCCACCGATGAAGGAGACGAGCGTGAAGGCGAGGATGGCGAGGCAGCGGTTGAGGCTGGGCACACGGAGGTACCAGACGAGGTCGCGAGCGGCCCCGACGAACTGGGCCATGGGGTTGAACTTGAGGAGGACGCCGATGGTGACGGGGCCGAGCTCCTTGGCCCCGACGATGTTGGGGTTCCACACGATCGGCGTGCAGTAGAAGAGCAGCTGCATGAAGATCGAGATCAGGTACTCGACGTCGCGGTAGTACACGTTGGCCACGCTCAGCACGAGCCCCATGCCGATGGAGAAGGCCACGACGAACATGATGAGGACGGGCCAGAGCAGGAAGGTCCACGACACGTTGCCCAAGGCGACGAGGACGACCATGAGGATGGCGGTCTCGATGGCCGCCTGCACCAGCACCGCCAGCACGTTGGCGATGGCCGGGCACTCCGGCGGGAAGTAGACCTTCTTCAGCAGAGCGGCGTTCAGGTTGAGGGCCGCGATCGATCCGTTGACGGTGTTGGAGAAGGCGTTCCAGGCCACGAGGCCCGTGAACAGGTACACCGCGAACGCCCGCGAGCCGCTGGCCGACGGCGGCGCCACTCCCCCGAGGATGAACCCGAACACCAGGGTGAAGACCGCCAGCGTGGAGAGGGGGTTGAGCAGCGACCACAACCAGCCCAGCAGGCTCTTCTTGTACTTGGCCTTGAACTCGCGCTCGGTGAGGTTGACGATGAGCGTGCGATAGGTCCACAGCTCGGCGAACGGGACCCTGCGGGAGAGCTTGGCTGCGCCGATCGGTGCAGGCGTGGTGGCCACGGGTCAGCCGACCCGGGCCGCGTCGCGGCCCTCGAATGAATGACACATGATCGTCACAGGGTACGGCACCTCAGGCCCGCCCCACCATTCAGGACGCGTGCTCCGGGAGGTAACCGAACCGGGCCAGACCCTCCGCCCCGAGACGCTCGACATGACCGAGCGCCGTGTCGTCGAAGGCGTCTCGCCACGCGCCGACACCGGCATCGTCGATGGCGTGGAACGTGCGCTGGTGATGCGGCAGGTCGGGGTGGTGGGATGCCTCGCGGCGGCGCTGATCGTCGACCATCGTGGGCTCGAAGTCGACGCCCAGGAACGTGCAGGCGTCGGCGAGGACGGCGGCGGGGTCGGCGACCAGGTCCTCGTAGCGCAGGCGGTGGTAGTTGTGGGGCACGACGCTCAAGCGGTTGGCGGCGAAGACGTTGTCGGCCGACCAGAACCGCGGGTAGCCGTACTTCAGGCGCGGGATCCATCCGAGCCGGTGCATCGACACCATCACGTCGCGGACGTCGCGGACGATGTGCAGCGCCCGCACGGTGTCGAAGAACCCGTCGTCGAGCAGCACCCGCAGGAACTGCAGGTCGTTGGGCGACTTGTCCCCTGCCTGGGCCACACGGGCGCTCTTGGCCACCGCGTCGTAGACGGCGGTGATCACACCGGCCACGTCGTACCGGGCGCCGGCCACGGCCTCGCGCACGGTGGCCTCGTCCAGGTACCGACCGAGGCTGGCGCCGAACCGCTTGGAGTTGACGATGAGGTCGCCGGCCAGGCGCTTGCCGACCTGTTCGTCGGCCACCCGGTCGACGATGAACGCGGTGGGGATGACGAAATCGGTCTCGTCGGGCACGACCAACGCCGAGTGGGCGTTGAGGCACTGCGCCAGCAGGGTGGTGCCCGATCGCATCGAGCCGAGGATCACGAACACAGCCACGCGCTCCCGAGTGTCCCGGTCGCCCTCAACGGCTCGACAGGACCAGGGTCGACGCGGCTCGGTCGTGCCAGCCCTGGCGGCGCTCGTTGGGGATCGCGGTGAGGTACATGACGATCCAGAGGAACTGGCCCACGAACGGCACGTAGAGCCAGAGCCACGGGAAGAACCGCACGACCGCCTCGGCGGGTGTGGGGGCGGAGCCGTCCGAGCGGCGGACGACGCGAAGCCGCAGGAGCATCTTGCCCAGGGTCTGGCCCCGCCACGCCACCATGCCCGCCTCGTAGATCGCGGCGATCACGAGGAACACGGTCTGCACCACCACGTAGCTGAAGATGCTGCTGTCGTCGTCCGACGGACGCGCCACCACGACGGTGAGCAGTCCGGCCACGTTGAACACCACGAACACGTCGACCAACCGGGCGACGGCCCGCTGCCAGACGACGGCCAGCGATCCGGGGCCGGAGAGCGGGCGGCCGTCGGCGTCGGTGCCGACCGCCTCGATGGCGTCGGGATCGTCGAGGCGGTCGAGATCGTCGAGGCCGTCGAGATCGTCGAGGCCATCGAGGTCGTCGTCGTCCCAGTCGTGCTCCCACGCCTCGAGGGAGTCGTCGTCCGGGCTCATGTTCCCCACTCCTGCCGACTCCGTCGGCGGGCCGTTCGGGCCCCGCCCGTCGCCCGTTCGGCCACGCAGGCGGCGTCCCTCGGGCTCACTCTGCGGCCTCGGCGAGGGCCTCGGCCAGCGCCGGGTGCACCAGCAGGCTCTCGTCGATGTCGCTCACCCGCAGCCCTGCGGTGACCGCCAGCGCGACCACCGAGATGAGCTCGGCAGCGTTGCGGCCCACGATCGAGCCGCCCAGCACCACGCCGGTAGCGGGGTCGGACAGGATCTTCACGAACCCGCGGGCGTCGTTGAGGATCAGCGCCTTGGCGTTCGAGGAGAACGGCACCTTGGTGACCCGGATCTTGCGGCCCTCGGCGAAGGCGTCCGCCTCGGCCAGGCCCACGTCGGCGATCTCGGGCTCGGTGAAGATGGCCGAGGCGGCCTTGTCGTAGTCGAGGTGCTTGTGGGCCCGCGTGTACAGCCCCATCACGTGCTCGGCGATCTTGCGGCCCTGCATCGAGGCCACCGACGACAGCGGGAGCTTCCCCGAGAGGTCACCCGCCGCGTAGATGTGGGGCACGTTCGACCGGCAGTGACGGTCGACGGTGACGTAGCCGCCGTGGTCGGTCTCGACCCCGGCGGTCTCGAGGCCCAGGGAGTCCGAGTTGGGGATCGACCCGATGGCCAGCAGCGCGTGCGACCCGGTCGGCGTGCGCCCGTCGTCGCAACGAACCACCAGGGTGCCGTCCTCGTGGACGTCGATCCCTTCCGCACGAGCCCCCATGAGCAGCTTGACGCCCCGATCGAGGAAGTTCTCCTCGAGGGCGGCGGCGACCTCGGGGTCCTTGCGGGGCAGCACCTGCTGTCGGCTGACGATCAAGGTCACCTGGCAGCCGAACGAGGCGAACATGTGCACGAACTCCACGCCCGTCACGCCCGACCCGATGACCACCAGGTGCTCGGGCATGCTGGGCGGCGGGTAGGCGTCGCGCGTGGTGAGCACGCGGTCGTGATCGACCGGGGCCCACTCGGGGATGCGGGGGCGGCTGCCCGTGCTGAGCAGGATGGCGTCGGCGTCCAGCTCGACCGGGCCGTCCGCGGTGTCGGCCACCACCTCGTGCGGGCCCACCAGGCGACCGGTGCCCCGGAGCAGGCGCACCGACTGGCTCTCCAGCAACCCGGTGATCGAGCGCTCGAGCCGGCCCTCGATGCTGGCGTTGCGCACCTTCAGGGCATCGAGGTCGAGGCTGGCGTTCACCTCGGCCAGGCCCATGCCCTGGGCCGTCTTCAGCTGGGAGAGGGCACCCCCGGAGGCGATCATGGCCTTCGAGGGGATGCAGTCCCACAGGTGGGCGGCGCCGCCGATGATGTCCCGCTCGATCAGCGTGACCTCGGCACCGAGCTTGGCCGCCTGGGTGGCCGCCTGGTTGCCGGCGGGCCCCCCGCCGATGATCACGAGCCTGGTAGCCACCGATCCAGCCTAGAGGACGCCGGCGGCGGGACTCCCGCCGCCGGTCGCACCGCCCCGAGGGTGGCGCCCGCACGGGTCGGTTGCATTGCATAGCGGTATGCTGCACGCATGCCACAACTGGTCACCCGGGTCGACGACGACCTCGCCGCCGCCGTCGATGAGCTGGTGCTCGAAGGTGTGGTCGCCTCCCGCTCCGACGCCGTGCGCGTCGCGCTGCTCGCGCTGGTCGACGAGAACCGGCGGGCCCGCATCGCCAAGGCGATCGTCGACGGGTACCGGGCCCAGCCGCAGACCGCGACGGACGTCGGGTGGGCCGACGAGGCCGGCGCCCGCATGATCGCCGACGAGCCGTGGTGACGCCGGCGCAGGGCGAGATCTGGTGGGCCGAGGCGCTCGACAAGCGCCGGCCCGTCCTCGTGGTGACCCGCAGTGAGGCCATCCCGGTGCTCGACTGGGTGCTCGTCGCACCGGTCACCCGCACGGTCCGCGGCATCCCCACCGAGGTCCCCCTGGGTCCAGATCAGGGCTTGACGGTCGAGTGTGCCGCCAGCTTCGACAACCTCCAGCCCCTCCGCCGCACCTTCCTCACCGAACGTGTCGGATCGGTCGGGGCAGCAGGACGCAGCGCCATCTGCGCGGCGCTCACGTCCATGGCCGACTGCTGATCGCTGTTCGGCGCCGCTACGCCGCCCCGCGGGTGAGGCGGACGAGGCGGTGGTCGGGGGTGAACAGCTTGTGGGTGAGGCCGATGCTGACGACGGTCACGGTCGTGGCCGCCGCACCCAGGATCAGGAACATGATCGCCGCCTGGACCAGCACGGCGTCGACGGGGTCGACGCCGGCGAGGATGAGGCCGGTCATGGCGCCGGGCAGGAACACGAGGCCCACCGCCTTGGTGGTCTCGATCTGCTGGATGAGCGCGGTGCGCACCGCCGCACGGGTGTAGGGGCGGGAGGCGACGGGCCAGGGCTGGCCCAGGGCCAGGCGGGCCTCGACCTCAGGGCGCTTGTCCGTGAGCTCCCCCACCACGCGGCGGGAGGCCACGACGGTGGCGGTCATCGAGTTGCCGACCATCATCCCGGCGAGCGGGACGATGGCACGACCCTCGACGGGGAAGATCCCGAAGCCGAAGATCACCCCGAGGCTCACCGCCGCGGCTGCGGCCATCGCGGCGAGGGCGATGGGCAGAAGGCCAGGCACCTCGGGCGCCCGGCGGGTGACCACGATCGAGGCGAACACGACCATGAAGGCGACCCAGGCCCAGGACAGCCACAGGGGGCTGTCGGGGTCGATGATCACCGTCAGGGCCACACCCACCGCGAGGAGCTGGACGATGGCTCGGAGGCAGGCCCACACGATCGAGCGTTCCAGGCCGTAGCCCCGCCACCACGACAGCCCGACGGCGACCGCGACCAGCAGCAACGAGGCGGCCAGGCCCGCCCAGGTGACGTCGCCGGCCGGGCTGGACGCCGCCAGCAGGATCGACCTGCTCACTCGCCCGGCCCCTCGGCGACGATCCGCCCGTGGTCGAGCTCGAAGCGGCGATCGGCAAGGCGCGCCACCTGGGCCTTGTCGTGGGTCACCCACAGCACCGGGACACCGGAGTCCGCCAGCTCGCGACCCAGGCGCTCGAGCACCAGTGTGTTGTCCTCGTCGAGCGCGGAGGTGGGTTCGTCCATCAAGAGGACCTCGGGCCCGGTGACCAACGTGCGGGCCAGGCAGGCCCGCTGCGCCTCGCCGCCCGACAGATCGTCACCGGTGCGGTCCAGGAAGGCGTCGTCCAGGCCTGCCCGCCGCAGCACCTCGGCGGCCGCGGCCGCATCGAGGCCCGGCTGGGCCACCTCCAGGTTCGCGGCCACCGTGCCCGGGAAGAGCGTGGGCCGCTGGAACACCATGCCCACCCGGCGCCGAAGCACCAGCGGGTCGAGCCCGGCGATGTCGTCGTCCCGGAAGCGCACGCACCCGGCCGTGGGTGCCTCCAAGCGGTTGCACAGGCGCAAGAGGGTGGACTTCCCGGACCCGGACGCGCCCACGATCGCTGTGAGGCCCCGGTCGGGGATCCGGGCGTCGACGCCGTCGAGCACGGTCACGCCGCCGACCTCCAACCGCACCTCCTCGAAGCGGAACAGGTCGACTTCTGGCGGCACCACGCCAAACCGTACGCTGACCGCATGGACGAACAGTCGAAGGCGCGACTCGACGAGTGGCGGGCCGCGGCCAGCAAGGATCTCAAGGGCGCCGACCCCGACACGCTCACCTGGCACACGCCCGAGGGCATCGCCGTCGCCCCGCTCTACACCGAGGCCGACCTCGAGGGCGTCGAGGGTCTGGGCTCGCTGCCCGGCGCCGAGCCGTTCGTCCGCGGCGTGCGGGCCACGATGTACGCCAACCGGCCCTGGACCGTGCGCCAGTACGCCGGCTTCTCCACCGCCGAGGAGTCCAACGCGTTCTACCGCCGCAACCTGGCCGCCGGCCAGAAGGGCCTGTCGGTGGCGTTCGACCTGGCCACCCACCGGGGCTACGACAGCGACCACCCCCGGGTGGTGGGCGACGTGGGGATGGCCGGCGTGGCCATCGACTCGGTGGCCGACATGGAGATCCTCTTCGACGGCATCCCACTCGACCAGATGAGCGTGTCGATGACCATGAACGGCGCCGTGCTGCCCGTGCTGGCCTGCTTCATCGTGGCCGGCGAGGAGCAGGGCGTCCCGATCGAGCAGCTCAGCGGCACCATCCAGAACGACATCCTCAAAGAGTTCATGGTGCGCAACACCTACATCTACCCGCCCGAACCCTCGATGCGCATCGTGGCCGACATCA
>CAZWMT010000040.1:0-16170 GCA_964635055.1 uncultured Microthrixaceae bacterium
CGTGGACGATGCCGTTGGCGTCGATGTCGAAGGTGACCTCGATCTGGGGCACGCCGCGCGGGGCGGGCGGGAGGTCGACCAGCTGGAACTTGCCGAGCGTCTTGTTGTACTGCGCCATCTCGCGCTCGCCCTGCAGCACGTGGATCTCCACCGACGGCTGCATGTCGTCGGCGGTGGTGAACACCTCGGTGCGGCGGGTGGGGATGGTGGTGTTGCGCTCGATGAGGCGGGTCATCACCCCGCCCTTGGTCTCGATGCCGAGCGACAGCGGGGTGACGTCGAGGAGCAGCACGTCCTTGACGTCGCCCTTCAGCACACCGGCCTGGATCGCGGCGCCGACGGCCACCACCTCATCGGGGTTGACGCCCTTGTTGGGCTCCTTGCCGGTGTAGCTCGACACCAGCTCGGCCACCGCGGGCATGCGGGTGGAGCCCCCCACCAGGATCACGTGATCGATCTGGTCCTTGGACAGGCCCGCGTCCTTGATGGCCTGGTCGAACGGGGTCTTCACCCGCTCGAGCAGATCGGCGGTGAGCTCCTGGAACTTGGCCCGGGTGAGGTTGTAGTCCAGGTGCAGCGGGCCGGCGTCGGTGGCGGTGATGAACGGCAGGTTGATCTGGGTCTGCTGCACCGAGGACAGCTCGATCTTGGCCTTCTCGGCCGCTTCCTTGAGGCGCTGGATGGCCATGTTGTCCTTGGACAGGTCGACGCCGTGGTCGCCCTTGAACGACTCGGTGAGCCAGTCGATGACCCGCTGGTCCCAGTCGTCGCCGCCCAGGCTGGTGTCGCCGTGGGTGGCCTTCACCTCGAACACGCCGTCGCCGATCTCGAGCACGGACACGTCGAAGGTGCCGCCGCCGAGGTCGAACACCAGGATGGTCTGCTCCTCGCCCTCCTTGTCGAGGCCGTAGGCCAGGGCCGCGGCGGTGGGCTCGTTGATGATGCGCAGCACCTCGAGGCCGGCGACCGCGCCCGCCTCCTTGGTGGCGGTGCGCTGGGCGTCGTCGAAGTACGCGGGGACGGTGATGACCGCCTGGTTGACCGTGTCGCCCAGGTAGGCCTCGGCGTCGGCCTTCAGCTTCTGCAGGATGCGGGCGCTGATCTCCTGGGCCGCGTAGTTCTTGCCGTCGATGTCGATCTTCCAGCTCGTGCCCATGTGGCGCTTGACCGAGCGGATGGTGCGGTCGGGGTTGGTGATGGCCTGGCGCTTGGCCACCTCGCCCACCAGCACCTCGCCGTTCTTGGCGAAGGCCACCACCGAGGGCGTCGTGCGCGACCCCTCGGCGTTGGGGATGACGACCGGCTCGCCGGCCTCGAGGACGCTGACGACCGAGTTGGTGGTTCCGAGGTCGATTCCGACGGCCTTGGGCATGTGCTGCACTCCTGTTGCTTGGGGGGGGGTTCGCGGGTTGCTGGGGGTTCTCGGGGATCTCCCGACCCGTTCGGTCGACAGATCAGATCTTGCGTGGCCCCCAGGCTACAAACTTGAGTGCCTGATTATCAACCTCGGCGAGCCCGAGTGTCGTTGGGGCCCCCTGGACGCGACGGATCCCCTGGTCCCGTGGGGACCAGGGGCTCCGCTCGCGGCGCCGGCCGGGCCCGTCAGCGAGCCGCGCCTCGTGCGTCCTTGGAGAGGAGCACCACGATGCCGGCGGCGATGGCCACGAGGCCCCCGAGGATCGCCAGGACGATGCCCATCCCGAGGGTGGCGTCCACGGCGACGAAGCCGTCGACGCCAGCGCCGGCCGCCTGGTCGATGTCGTTCGAGATGGCCATGAAGTTTCCCATCACGAACACGAGCGCGACCGCGGTGATGCTGATCATGGCGATGGCGGACCCTCGGCCGAGCGTGCCGTTGAGGAAGAGGACCGCGAGCAGGCCGACCAGCAGGCCGGCACCGAGGGTGAGGCCACCCGCCCCCTCCGAGAGGCCCTTGACGCTCTCGACGATGGCGCCGTTCACGGTCACCACCTCCCACGGCAGGATCGCGCCGAGGGCCATCAGCACGCCGCCCACGAGCGCCACCACCGCGCTGGTCCTCGCCCGGCCGGTGGCCGCCTTCGACAGCCCGGCCACCACCGAGGGCAGGGACACCGACGGAAGGGACACCGACGGAAGGACCGCGTGCGGCGTGGACGACGGTGTCACGGGTGCCGGCTGCGGCGTCCGCCCGACGTCGGACACGTGCTCGGTCCAGCTGGCACCGTCCCAGTAGCGCCAGTCGTGCTGGCCCATCGGGTCCGAGTGCCAGCCCGGCGCCACCGCGTCGGCGTCGGCGACGTGCCCCCCGTTGCCCTGCTCCAACCTCATTGCGGTCGCGACATCGATCATGGCTCCCACCTTTTCCCCCTGCCGGCACCCTTGGTGGTGCCGGATGTCGGCGATGGTACGAAGCCCCATTCGAATCGGTCAACGTGACGTGTGGCATACCGAGAGCCCCTTGACAACAGGGAAACAGGGGAAATGGGCTGCCATCGGGGTCCGCTATGCCACACGTCACATTCGCTCTATGCGGCGTCCGCGTACTCTCCCGATGCCAGGCGACCTCGGCCGCGGTCAGCGACAAATGGGGCCAACGGTGCCGCGACTCACCGTGAGGGATGGGTGTGGTGGCGCTCGTGGTCGGGTAGGCCGCCGACTGCTCGACGGAGCCCGCGGTCACCTCGCCGGACCACCCGTGGCTGCACACACCACAAAATGTCGAGGAGTGGATCCGCAAACTGCGGGGTAGCGGGGCAGCCGCTGCTCCTCGCGGTCAAACAGATCGACGCCAGGCACCTCGGGTACCTCCGCGATCGCCTCGGTGACCGGTTCGCCGTCGGCGTGCTCCTGCACCTCGGTACCCAATCACTACCGCTCGGTGACCGCCTCTGGGCCCGTCCCATCAGCTCCCTCTGGGGCGACGGCGAGTAGACCGGCCGCACGGTCGACTCACGGCGTGAACGCAAGACCGGCGACCTGCGCAAGCCGGCGTCCATCGATCTCACCACACGCGGCGCGATCGGGAACACTCCTTGTTCAACGCTCGTTTGGGGCCCCCGTGCGGGCCTCGGCCCAGCGTTCGGACACCTCCCAGGACGCGGCCCAGCGCTCGATGTAGTCGGCGTCCATCTCGTGCCCGGCGGCGAGGATCGAGGTGATGTCGTCGCGGTCGCGAGGCCGCCAGGCGATGAGTTTGTGGACGATCACGTCTTCGACGGTGAGCACGCCGTCGACCGCCCGACGCATCGCTTCGCGCTGGTAGTCGGTCTCGGCGACGAGAAGGTCGACGCTGACGTCCCCTCCCCGGATGTACACCACGTAGGGCTCTTCGCCCGGTTCCGCCATCGTCGTGACCGAGTAGCCATCGGCCTCCATCACCTCGACCACGTCGGCGAGCCGGGCCACGAGGAAGTCGACGTCGGTCGTCTCGCGCTGGGTCAACCGGTAGTGCAGCGCGGCGAAGGCGCCGATCACCACGGGATCCAGGCCGAGGTCGCGGAACCGGGCCCGGAACCTATCGAGTGAGTCCCAGCTCGCGGGCACGGTGGTGGAACTCGTCTTCGGTCTTCAAGGGCGGCGTGCCCCGCTCGGCCCGCTCGGCATCGACGTACTCCACGACCCCCGCTCGCCACTCCGGGCTGCCCTCGTCATCGTTCTCGATCGCTCGCAGGGCGGCCACCTGACGCTCAAAGCGGCGGCGGTCGTCCGCACTGACTCGCGCCGACGCCGGATCGACGGACTCGGTGGTGCCCACCCGACCAGTATGGCGGCGAACCCGTCCTGCACCACGAAGGCGCCTGAGAACAACGCCACGGGTGTCGGCCAGAAGGTGAAGTCCGATGTCCGCCGGGGTCAGACCGGCACCTTCGACGTTCGCTTCACCAACCGCTCCACCGCGACGGCATCACCGTGCACCGGACCGCGACGTCGGCGGGCTTCAAGGTGCGCTACTTCGTCGGCGCCGCCGAGGTGACGACCCAGGTCGTCGCGGGCACCTACACGTTCGCCGACGTGGCCGCCGGCGCCTCCGCCAACCTGCAGGTCAGGTCAGCCCTTTCGAGACGCCGCGCGCCCATTGAGCGCCGCCGCCTGACGCTCCAGGGCGCCGAAGCCGCCCTCCACCGCCAGGGACAGGGCGTCGGCAGCCATGGCCTGGGCCCGGTCGACGTCGTCGCCCTCGCCCCGCTCGGCCAGCATCCGGGCCCACGCCACCTTGGTCAGGGCGATGAAGAACGGGGCCTCCATGCGCTCGTTGATGGCCAGGGCCAGGGCGAAGTCGGCCTCGGCCTCGTCGTGGCGGCCCAGCAGCGCCTCCAGCAGGCCCACGGGGTACGCCACCGGCCCGTAGGTGGTGAGGTGGGTGGAGATGAACTGCTCCCGCCACGGTCCCAGTCGCTCGCGGAGCAGTTCCGCCGCCGCGGCGTGCCCGGTGTGACAGGCCACCAACGACCAGATCGCGTGCGTCGCCAGCCAGCCACTGCCGCCGTGGTGCTCGATCTTCGTCTCGAGCTCCGTGTCGAGCATGGTGCGGGCCTCGTCGAGCTGGCCGCTCTCCGCATAGGCGAAGGCCAGGCCCCCGCGCATGGCCGGGACCCCCGAGAGGGCGGCGGAGGTCTGCTCGACCATCGGGACCACCTCGGCCAGCCGGCCCTGCATCCAGCGCAGTGACAGCACCTGCATGCCGAAGGCACCGGCGGCGTCGGGTTGGCCGCCCTGCGCACCGAGTTGGAAGGCCCGCCCCGCATCCTGCTCGGCTTCGACCAGGTCGCCGGCCAGCGCCCGCTCACACGACCGCTGCACGGCGGCGATCCACCGGTAGGTGGCCTGACCGATGTGCTCCGCCTCGACGTCCACCTCGTCGAGGCCGCGGCGCACCCAGTGGAGGTCGCAGGCCTCGAGCGCCGTGAGGTGCTTGTAGACGTAGGCCATGCCCCGCAGGACGTGATCGTCGAGGCGATCGCCGAGTTGGCGCGCCTCCTCGACCCAGGCCAGGCGGAGCTCCAGGGTCTGGGGGACGACGACGGACTCCTGGACGCGGATGAGCGCGTCGAGGAGGGCGAACCGGTCGCCGGTCCGCCGAGCGACGGCGATGGCCTCCTCGGCCAGCGCCAGGCGCTCCTCCACCGGCGCGCCGAACAGCAGCTCCGCGCAGAGCACCGCCAACAACCGGGCTCGCTCCGGCGTGTCGACCTGACCCAACCGCTCGAGGGCACGACGCACCACCCGGATGCGGTCCTCGTCGATGAGCCCGGTCCCGCTGCTCCAACCCCGGTTGTTGGCGATGGCCGCCCTGGTCAGCAGATCACTGTCATCGAGCGAATCGGCGAGGTCGGCGGCCACGAGCAGCGTCTCGCGGTGGCCGGCATCGCCCAGGCGGCGTTGCGCCTCCCCCAACCCGATCAACAGCTCAGCCCGATGGCGCGGTTCGTCCTCACCGGTGGGCCTGGCCTCGAGGCGGTCGAGCGCCTGGCGGTACCACCTGGCTGCCTCCTCCGGCGCCTGCCCCGCCAGGGCACGGTCGCCGGCGAGCTGGGCGTAGCGGACGGGGCGGTCCTCGGCCTTCGCCTCTGCCGTCGTGGCCCAGTGGTAGGCCAGCTCGCCGGCCCGGGCCTCGGGGCGGTCGCCGCACAGGTCCTCGAGGGCCACGCCGATGGCGCAGTGGGCGCGCGAGCGCCGCGCCGCGGACTGCTCGGCGTACAGCGTGTGCTCGATCAGTGCGTGGGCGAACGTGAACCGGCCGGCGGCCTCGGCCTCGGCGATCACTCCCGCGGCGGTCGCGCCTTCGAGGAGATCGAGCAGGCGGTCCTCGTCCGTGTCCATCACCCGGGCCAGCAGGTCGAGGTCGAAGTCGCGTCCGATCACCGCGGCCATGGACAGGACGCGCCGGGTGTCGTCGCCGAGGCGGGCGACCCGGCTCAACACCACCTCCCGCACGCTGACCGGCAGCGTCGTGGCATCCAGGTCCGCGGCCATCGACCACAACCCGTCGGGCTCCTGGTAGAGCGCTCCGGTCTCGGCCAGGTGGCGGACGATCTCCCCGGCGAAGAACGGGTTGCCGCCGGTCTCGGACTCGAGGGCGTCGCGGAGGGCCACCCCGGCGTCGGCCGCCATCCTCCCCGTCGTGGCCTCCACGAGGTCGAGCAGCTCACCGCCCCCCAACCCGGGGACGGTCAACCGCTCGACCCCAGTCTCCCGGTGCAGGGCCGCGAGGGTCTCGGCCAGCGGGTGGTCGACGTCGACCTCCGAGTCGCGGAACGTGCCGATCACCAGCAGGCGGAGGCCGGTTCCCGCGCTCATCACGTGGCGCAGCAGCTGGGCACTGGGCCGGTCCGCCCAGTGCAGGTCGTCGAGGAGGAGCACCACCGGCGCCAGGTCGCAGACGCGCGTGAGGAGGTCGACGGCCGCCCCGAACAGCATGAACCGCTCGGCTTCGCCCTCTCCCGCGGAACGGGTGGCTTCCACGCCGACCCGGGCGGCCAGCGTGGGGGCGAGGGTCCCCAGCTCGGCGCGCCGCTCGCGGACGTGGGCGTCCACCACCTCACCCGGCGCGTGCGCCACCAGGTAGGTGAAGGCCTCGGCCCACGGCTGGTAGGGGATGCCCAGGTCCTCGTCGCAGCGCCCGTACAGCACCACCGCGCCGTCGGCGGCCACCTCCTGGGCCAGCGCGCAGGCGATGGAGGTCTTGCCCACGCCCGGCTCGCCCGCCAGCAGCACCAATTGACGGCCGCTCACCTCGGCCCGCTGGAACGCGCTGCGCAGCAGGTCCAGCTGCGGCGCCCGCCCCACGAACGACGCCTCGCCGGCGGCCCGCACCCGCGGCGGCACCGGCACCCCGAGCTGATCGGGCGGGTCGACGGGCGTCCACGCCACCCGCCACGTCCGCACCGGCTCGTCGAGCCCTTTCAGGCGCAGCTCGCCGACGGGGTCGAACTCGAACTCGCCGCGGCTCCCCGCCAGCAGCCGCACCAGGTCGGTGGCCAGGATCTCGGTGCCCTCGGCGCGCGAGCACAGGCGGGCCGCCTCGACGACCGGCACCCCGAAGTAGTCGCCGTCCTCGATCTCGGCCTCACCGCTGGAGACCCCGATGCGGACCGACAGCTCCTCGTCGCCGGCCTTGCGGTTCCGGCGATCGATGGCCTGTTGCATGGCGGCGGCGCACGCCAGCGCCGCGGTCACGCTGTCGAAGACCACCATGAGCCCGTCGCCCAGGTTCTTGACCTCGCGGCCCCGGCCGGCGATGGCCGAGCGCAGCGCCCCGAAGTGCTGGCGGCGCAGGTCGTCGGCCCGCTCGGGCCCGACCCGCGACATCAGCTCGGTGGATCCCACCAGGTCCGTGAAGAGCACGGAAACGGTTGCCGTCGCCATGTGCCCTCTCTACGCCCCAATCGTCAGACCGCGCCGGCGCCGATTGTCGCACAACGCCGCCGGCGATCCCGGGGCCGCATGGCGGTCGCGCCCTGCGATGCCGAGGCCATGACCCCTGAGACCTCGATATGGGTGGGGTGTGGGCCGGGAGCCGGTCCAGGATCCCGGCCGCCCTCGAGGCGGGGATGGCGAGATATCATCTGATAGCAACGGGCCTCGGACCCCATCCGTGGCCTCCAGATCCGTGGCCTCCAGCCACCCCCGACGTTCGACGAAGCGACACGAGGAGATGATCGATGGCCGACATCTTGCTCCGCGACATCCCCGACGACGTCCTCGCGGCGATCGACGGCAAAGCCCACCGGGCCGGCCTCTCGCGCTCCGAGTACCTGAGACGCGCGCTGGCCCGTGAGACGAGCGACGCCACCGCCGGCGTGACCGTCGACGACCTCCGTCGGTTCGCTCAGACGTTCACCGATCTCGACGACTCCGAGGTCATGGATGGCGCCTGGAGGTGACCAGCTGGCTGATCGACAAGTCGGCGCTCGCGCGCCTCGGTCGAAGTCCCGAGGCCACGGAATGGGCGTCACGGATCCAGCGAGGACTCGTGCGTATCAGCACCCTGACCCGCCTCGAGATCGGCTACTCGGCCCGCACCGGCGACGACCTGCGCTCGAGCCTCGTGACGCCGCCTCTCGCCGCGATGCCCATCGAGTACCTGACGCCGGCGATCGAGGACCGTGCCGTCGAGGTGCAGCTCGCGCTCGCCGACCGCGGTCAGCATCGGGCGCCGTCGGTGCCCGACCTGCTCATCGCGGCAACCGCAGAGCTCGCCCAGCTGACCGTCCTGCACGTCGACAAGGAATTCGAGCTCATCGCGGAGCTCACCGGGCAGCCAGTGGAACGATTGGCAGCACCCCCCGACGCGCGCTGAGGGCGGTCCTGATGCGGACCGGGTCGGGGGCCGGAGTCATGCAGGCACAACGCTCCGGGCACGGGGCCTCTGCGGTCAGATCGACCCACGAGGCCGAACCGGTGATCAGGGTCGGGTGATGTCGGTGCCGCGAGGCCCGGTGGTGTTCGTCGACGACGGGGATCAGGCCGGCGCGAGGGCGCCGTTGATGGCGGTCACCTGGCCGCCGGCGGTGACGTTGACGGTGTTCGCCGAGCTGAAGTCGACGGCGTTGTTCCAGAACTCCAGCCTTCGCGCCCCCGTCGGATCGACGAACTCCACCCGATAGGTGCCCGGTGCGAGACCGGTGACGCTGTAGGTGCCGTCCGCGGCCGTGACCGCACCGCCGGCGATCCCGCTCGGGCCGATGGCCAGCACCCACACGCCGGCCATCGCGCCCCCTGACGGGTCCTCGGTGACGGTGCCCGACAACGACCCGGTGCTGCGGTCGAGGTCGGCGTTGGTGACCGCGGGGGCGGTGACCGAGGTGGCCGAACCCAGACCGGCGCCCGGCTGGTTGTTGTGCCACTCCATCGCGTGGAGGCCCGTGCCGTCGATGAACCCGAGCTTGTAGGCGCCGGCGATCACGTTGAGGCTGTACGCGCCGGACGCGTTGGTGACCGCGCCGCGAACGATCGAGAAGTCGGAGGCCCTCAAAGCCACGACGTGCACGCCGGCCAGCGGGACGCCGGTGCCGGTCTCGGTCACGGTGCCGGTGAGCAGCGCACCGGTGCCCACCGCCGCCTGGCTGGGGAGCGAGCCGTTGGCCGTGGCCGACCCTCCCGCGGTGACCGCGGTCGGGGTGGCGCCGGGGAAGGTCGGCGAGCTCGGGAAGTAGCGCGGCGCGTGAGCACCCGTGGGATCGACGAAGACCATCACGTGGTTCCCGGTGCGCAGTCCGCCGATGGCGTAGGACCCCGAGGCGTTGGCCACCACGGCCCGCTCGGGCGTGCCCGCCGCCGTCGACACGATGGCCCAGGCGCCGGCGACAGCGGCCACCGGGCTCGTCTGGCGCACCGTACCGGTGATGGCTCCCGTCGTCGGTGCCATGACCCCGTCCGTGTGCGTCAGCGCGCCGGGCCGGACCCTCACCGTGACCGCGTTGGACACCGCCAGGAAGCCGGGGGTGTGCGTCCCCGTCCGGTCGATGAGGTAGAGGAAGTAGTCGCCGGCGGCGACGGGCATCGAGTAACCACCGGCGGCATCGGCCACCGCGCCGGCGGCCAACGAGAAGTCGGTGGTGCGCAACGCGGCGACCCAGGCACCGGCCACCGGTCCCCCGGTGACCGAGTCGGTGATCGTACCCAAGACCCCCGGTGCGGACGCACCATCGTCGTTGTCGACGATCGTGATCGTGCCGGAGGTGTGGCCGGCGGCGAGGCCGGACAGGTTCCCCAACCCCACGAGGAACGACTCCTGGCCCTCATCCACCACGTCGTCGGTGAGCTCGACGCGCACCGTCTTGACCGTCTGCGTCGCGTTGAAGGTCACGGTCTCGTCCACGTGCAGGTAGTCGGTGTTGCCCGTGGCCGACCCACTCGACGACAACACCCGCACCGACGTCGCATGATCCGCCGGCGCGTTCAACGTCACCGGGATGTCCACGTACCCATCGGACTCACCCACCACCAGATCCGGCACCGACACCGTCGGCGTCGCCGCCACCCCACCATCGTTGGCCACGATCGTCACCACCCCGGCCCCGTCCGCCAACACCGCCCCACCCGTCGGGCCCGACAAGTTCACCGCGATCCGCTCCACGCTCTCCGCCGCCAGGTCGTCGGTGATGTCCACCACGACCGTCTTGACCGTCTCACCCGGCGCGAACGACAACGTCCCCGACGACGACACGTAGTCCGAACCGGCGGTCGCGCCCGCATCGGCAGTGGTGTAGGCCACCGTGACCGTGCTCGAGGACGCGGCGCCGTCCAATCCCGCCCCCAGCACCACCGGCACCAACGCGGTGCCCGCCGTTTCGTCCACCAGCACGTCCCGCACGAACACCGGCGGCGTCCCCGTGGTCACATCGTCGTCCACGATCGTCACCCCGCCGGTCGGCTGCTCCGCCGTCAGCCCCGACAGGTTCCCCAACCCCACGAAGAACGACTCCTGGCGCTCGTCGATCGCGTCGTCGGTGAGCTCGACGCGCACCGTCTTGACCGTCTGCGTCGCGTTGAAGGTCACGGTCTCGTCCACGTGCAGGTAGTCGGTGTTGCCCGTGGCCGACCCACTCGACGACAACACCCGCACCGACGTCGCATGATCCGCCGGCGCGTTCAACGTCACCGGGATGTCCACGTACCCATCGGACTCACCCACCACCAGATCCGGCACCGACACCGTCGGCGTCGCCGCCACCCCACCATCGTTGGCCACGATCGTCACCACCCCGGCCCCGTCCGCCAACACCGCCCCACCCGTCGGGCCCGACAAGTTCACCGCGATCCGCTCCGCGCCCTCCGCCGCCAGATCGTCGGCGATGGGGATGGACACCGTCTTGACCGTGTCACCGGCGCTGAAGGTCAGCGTCCCTGCTGTGGTGGTGTAGTCCGAACCTGCGGACGCCCCGGCGTCAGCGGTGGTGTAGGTCACCGCCACCGTCCCGGTGCCCGCCCGCCCGTCCAGCGACCCACCCGAAGGCCCGCCGCCCAGCACCACCGGCACCGACGCCGTTCCCGCTGTCTCGTCCACCACCACGTCACGCACGAACACCGACGGCGTCCCCGTCGTCGCATCGTCGTCCACGATGGTCACCTGCCCGGTCGGCTGCTCCGCCGTCAGCCCCGTCAGGTTCCCCAACCCCACGAAGAACGACTCCTGGCCCTCATCCACCACGTCATCGGTGATCTGGACCGGCACCGTCTTCAGGGTCTCGCCGGCGTTGAAGGTGACCGTCTGATCCACGTGGATGTAGTCCACGTTGCCCGTCGCCGACCCACTGGAGGTGAGGACCCGGACCGACGTGGCGTGGTCGGCCGCGTCGTTCAGCCGGACGGCGATGCCGATCTGGCCGTCGGACTCGCCCACGACCAGGTCGGCCACCCGCACCGTCGGCGTCGCCACGACCGCCGCCGCGGGCGTTGCCGTCGACACGGTCGCCACCGAGACGAGGGTGGCGGCCAGCAGAGCGCCGGTGGCCATACCGGCGATTGTCGGCCACGCCCGACGACCCATTGGCGCATTGCCCCATCGACGTCGCTGCGCGCGACCCGAACCGACCGAAAATCGCCATGCCCCCATGACCCACATTCCCCGCATTCCCCGCACTGCGACACCCGTGTGCCGCCCCGATGCACGTCGGAGTCTACGTACCACTCGGATGCGGGTCAACGAGACTGACGTCACACCCTGCCCACCATCTCAGGGTCACTCGACGTGAGAAGAAGCCTGCGGACAGACATCGGGAGCGGATCCCCCAGCCCACGAAGCGCCGCTATGCCACACGTCACGTTGACCACGAACACAATCGCTCTTACCTTCTCGCTTGCCCGACAATACGGGACGTTGTCGGCGAGCGATAAGGGGTGGGACGAATGAAGAAGAACCTGGTAGTTGTGATGGTATTGCTGCTGCTGGCCGCGTTCGCGATGGAATGCCAGGTGGACTTCCTGACCGGCCAGATGTTGACCGCTGGGTCCTGAAGAGCACTGAGCCCACCGGACACGGGGTGCGGGACTTGAACACGAACCTCGTGGTACACTGACTTCGTGCGCAACGTCACGATCACCCTCGACGACGAAACGGCGAGGTGGGCGAGGATCGAGGCCGCCCGCAACGACACCAGCGTCTCCAAGCTCGTCGGTGTCATGCTGCGGGAGCACATGAACCAGCGCAACGAGTACGAGCGAGCGATGCGCTCGTACCTGGCCAGGGGACCGGTCCCGATGGGGACACCCGGCCAGCGCCTCCCGACCCGCGACGAGCTCTACGAACGATGAGCCCGAGACACCAGGGCGGGCCCCGAGCGGCCCGGCGAGGCACGGGCCAGGAGCGGGACCGATGAGCACGTTCGTGGACACCAACGTGCTCGTGTACGCACGGGCGATCCACGAAGCGGACAAGCAGCCCGTGGCGGCGGGATGGCTCGAACACCTCTGGCAGACCTCCACCGGTCGCGTCAGCACGCAGGTCCTGAGCGAGTACTACGTCACCACCACCCGCAAGCTGGATCCACCCATGACGACCGAGGCGGCTCGAGCGGACATCGCCGACCTCGCGAGCTGGCAACCGGTCGGCATCGACGAGGAGCTGATGAGCGCCGCCTGGGAGATCGAGGACCGGTACGGGTTCCACTTCTGGGACGCGCTCGTCGTGGCCGCGGCCAAGTTCAGCGGTTGCGACCGCCTGCTCACCGAAGACCTGCAACACGGCCAGGACCTCGACGGGCTGCGCGTGGTCAACCCGTTCGACGAGGCGCCGCCGAGCGCCGAGTGATCGGGGTCAGGCGCCCGGCGCGCCGGCGGCGCGGACGCCGGCCCGGGGCGGCGGGTTGTAGCTGCTGAGCAGGTCGGCCTGGTCGCGCACGTCGAGCTTCCTGAAGATCGTGGTGAGCTGGTTGCGAACGGTCTTCTCGGACACGCCGGCACCGGCCGCGATCTGGCGCACCCGCCGGCCGGCGAAGAGGTCGTTCACGATCGCCAGCTCGCGCTCGGTGAGCAGATCGGGAGCGATCGTGCGACGGAACTCCAGCACCGGGGTGACGTTGGCGAGCAACGTGAGGTCGGCGCCGGGAGCCACCAGGCGCCGCAACTCGATGTGGGCCGGCGTCCACACACCCACCGACGGGCTCACCACCCGGACCGTGTACTCCGCCACCTCTGCCCGCCCCTCGAGGACCTCGCTGACGTGGGGCTGGGCGATGGGGATGTCCTCCGGGTGCACCCAGAGCCACGTGACGGTGCCCACCATCGACTCGGGGTCGACCCCGTAGTCCTCCATGCGAGGATCGGCCGAGACCACCCGCATGTGCCGGTCGTAGACGAACTGCAGCACGCTCCGCACGTCGGGCGCGGGGACGACCGGCACGGTCGGCTCGGGCTGGTCGCGCTCGTGGAGCAGCAGCACGAGGGTGCGGACGCCCAACGCCGTGTTCTCGATCGTGGCGCCGACGACCCCGAGCTCGACCGAGCCGTCGGCCCCGTGGACCCTGACGTCGGCGCGCCAGGCCGGGACCCCAGGAGCGTCGGCCAGGTGCCCCGCGATCGTGTCGGCGTCGGGCCGCGACAACGCGCCGGCGGCCACCACGTCGTCGAGGGAGCCCGGGAGCGCGCCGCCCAGGAGGCCACGGGCGCGCTGATTGCCGGCCACGATCCGTCCGCTGGCCGAGTCGACCGCCAGCAGCGCCGACGGAAGGCTTTCGAGCTGGACGAAGGACCTGGCCAGCGCTGCGAGCCACTCCTCCATCGCCGACACCCCGCTCCCCGTCGCACCCGACCGACGGTCCGCACCCCGGTCGCACCAGCCACCCAGCCGGACCCTGGGCTCCAGGGAATCTACCGAAACGACCTCGTCGGGACATTTCCTCCTATGGACGGCGACTGCCATCGGCCGCACGATCTTCAGGGGCGGGGACAGCCGGGCCTCGAGAGCGGCCCGCCGAGCACGGCGGAAGGTGCGAACGATGACGGCAGGACGGACCACACGTGGGACGCGCGCGTCCCGGGCAACGGCCAGGGCCCGAGCGGCCCTGCGGAGCGGGCGGGTAGGCCTCGGGATCGTCGCATTGGTCGCGAGCGGCGTGGCGGTGCTCGCACCCACCGCCGCGCCGCCCGCAGTGGCGAGCCCCGCGGCGCAGTCGGTGGGCCAGCCTGCACCGCCGGCGGCAACCGGTCCGCGGGTCGCCGCCGGCAACGAGCACGCCTGCGCCATCACCCCCAGCGGGAAGGTCAGGTGCTGGGGGGACAACAGCCGCGGCCAACTCGGCCTCGGCGACACCGCCGACCGCGGCGACGGCGTCAACGAGATGGGCCAGAACCTCCCCACGGTCGACCTCGGAACCAGCCGCACCGCCGTCGCCCTGGCCGCCGGCGACCTCTACACCTGCGCAATCCTCGACAACGCCACCGTCAAGTGCTGGGGCAGCGGCACCTTCGGCGCCCTCGGCGCAGGGAGCGCCAACCACTGGGGCGACGGCCCTGGCGAGATGGGCGACAACCTCCCCACCGTCGACCTCGGCACCGGCCGCACCGCCACCGCCATCAGCGCGACGGGCTTCGAGACGTGTGCCCTGCTCGACAACGGTGCCGTCAAGTGCTGGGGCCTCAACGACTTCGGCCTCCTCGGCCTCGGCGACACCGCCCACCGCGGCGACGCCCCCGGCGAGATGGGTGACAACCTCCCCGCCGTGGACCTGGGCACCGGCCGCACGGCCACCAAGGTGTCCGTCGGCTCGAACGGGGTCTGCGCCCTCCTCGACAACGGCACGGTGAAGTGCTGGGGCCGGAACAACTACGGCGAGCTCGGCCTGGGCGACACCAACGCCCGCGGCGACGGTCCCGGCGAGTTGGGCGACAACCTGCCCGCCGTCGACCTCGGCACCGGCCGGACCGCGACCTCGATCGCCACCGCCAACTTCCATGCTTGTGCCCTCCTCGACAACGGCACGGTCAAGTGCTGGGGCTACGGCCTGCAGGGCCAGCTCGGCATCGGCCAAGCCGTCATCGTCGGCGGCGCGCCCGGCGAGATGGGCGACAACCTCCCCGCCGTCGACCTCGGCAGCGGACGCACCGCCACCAGCATCACGGCGCGCGGGAACCACGCCTGCGCCACGCTCGACAACGGCCAACTCAAGTGCTGGGGCTACTCGTCGTCGGGCCAGCTCGGCCAGGGCGACACCACCGCGCACGGCGACGGGCCCGGCGAGATGGGCGACAACCTCCCGGTCACCGAGCTCGGGACCGGGCGCACGGCCACCGACCTGGGCCTGGGCACGGAGAGCACCTGCGCCCGCCTCGACAACGGGCAGTTCAAGTGCTGGGGCAACGGCGGCTCGGGCCGGCTCGGCCAGGGCGACACCACCAACCGGGGCGACAACCCGAACGAGATGGGCGACAACCTGAGCTTCGTCAACCTCGACCACCTCACGGTGCAGCTGGCCGCGGACGAGACCATCGCCACGGTCGGCGAGGACATCCACTACCACCTCATCGTCAGCAACGACGGGACGCTTCCGCTGACCGGCTTCACCGTCACCGACACCACCGTCCCCGGCTGCGTGCAGGCCGTCCCCGACCTCGCCCCTGGTGCCTCGCACACCATCGACTGCACCCACACCGCGGTCGTGGCCGACATCGGGAGTTACAACCACACCGCCACCGTCGACGCCGACGACACCGTTCCGGTCTCGGCCAGCAGGACGGTCACGGTGAAGGCGCCGCTCACCGCCACGCTGACCGCCACCGAGGCCTCCGTCATGCCCGGTGGGACCATCCACTACCACCTGGCGCTGACCAACAACCGGGCCACGCCGCTCACCGGCATCTCGGTGACCGACAGCGACGCGCCGAGCTGCGCCGGTCCCGTGGCCGACATCGCCGCCGGCGCCACCACGACCGTGGACTGCACCCACCCGACGACGGGCGCCGACTACCCCTCCCGCACCCACGTGGCCCACGTCATTGCCGACGGCGTCGCTCCAGCAGACTCCAACACGCTCGTCACCCAGGTGGGCTTCGAGGCCCGGGCCAACCAACTGGCCAGCGGGCTCAACCACACGTGTGCCCTACTCACCGATGGCGCGGTGCGGTGCTGGGGACAGAACGCCTCCGGCCAGTTGGGGTACGGCACCACGACCGTCATCGGCAACGACGAGACTCCGGGCTCGGTCGGCCCCGTCGACCTCGGCGCCGGCCGCACCGCCACCGCCATCGCCG
>CAZWMT010000040.1:16270-51928 GCA_964635055.1 uncultured Microthrixaceae bacterium
CGGTCGGCCCCGTCGACCTCGGCGCCGGCCGCACCGCCACCGCCATCGCCGCCGGAAGCAACTTCACCTGCGCCATCCTCGACAACGGCACTGTCCGCTGCTGGGGCACGGGCACCGCGGGTCAGCTCGGCTACGGCAACACCGCCGCCATCGGCGACAACGAGACCCCCGGCTCGGTCGGCCCCGTCGACCTCGGCGCCGGCCGCACCGCCACCGCCATCGCCGCCGGGGGGGCCGCCACCTGCGTCATCCTGGACAACGGATCCGTGCGCTGTTGGGGGCAGAACACCAACGGCGTGCTCGGGTACGGGAACGGCGTCAACATCGGCGACGACGAATCCCCGGCGACCGCCGGTCCCGTCGACCTCGGCGCCGGCCGCACCGCCACCCGCATCGCCTCGGGCGCCGGCGCCGTCCACATGTGCGCCATCCTCGACAACGGCACCGTGCGCTGCTGGGGCAACGGCGCCAACGGGCGCCTCGGGTACGCCAACACCACCTCGATCGGCGACAACGAGACCCCCGGCTCGGTCGGCCCCGTCGACCTCGGTGTCGGCCGCACCGCCACCCGCATCGCCGTGGGCGGCTACGTCACCTGCGCCGTGCTCGACAACGCGTCGGTGCGATGCTGGGGACTCGGCACCGGCGGGCGCCTCGGCTACGGCAACACCACCACTGTCGGCGATGACGAGACCCCCGCGGCGGTCGGCCCCGTCGACCTCGGCGCCGGCCGCACCGCCCTCGAGCTCAGCAGCGGCGGAGCCGCGACGACCACCACCCTGGCCGGCTTCACCTGCGTCGTCATGGACGACCACCGGGTGCGCTGCTGGGGCACCAGCCAGAACGGTCAGCTCGGCTACGGCAACACCACCGCCATCGGCGACAACGAGCTGCCGTCGGCGGCCGGTCCCGTCGACCTGGGCGTCGGCCCCGGCGACCCCGCGCTCGGCGTCTCGGTCACGGCCGACGAGACGTCGGTCGTGGCCGGCGAGACCGTCCACCTGCACGTCACCGTGACGAACCTGGGCGTGCCCGCGCTGTCCAGCCTGTCGCTGTCGGTGCCCGTCGCGCCCGACTGCGAGGGCCCAGTGGGTGATCTCGCCGCCGGCGCCCACCAGACCATCGACTGCACCGTCACCACCGACGGCGACGACGTGGGCACGTTCTCGGTCACCGCAACGGCGGACTCGGCCCAGACCGCCCCGGTGGCGTCCAGCCCGGTGGACGTGACCGTCACCGCTCCGCCGCCCGCCGCGCTCACCGCCGAGTTGACCGCCGACCAGAGCACCGTCGCGGTTGGCGCCGACATCGACTACCACCTCACCGTCACCAACACCGGGGGCGTCGCCGCCACCGGGATCGCCGTGACCGATGCCGCCGTCCCCACCTGCGCGGGCCCGGTCGCCGATCTGGCGCCCGGCGCCCACCACACCGTGGACTGCACGTACCGGACCCGGTCCGGTGACCTCGGCACGTACTCGAACACGGCTTCGGTCGACTCGGCGCAGACCGACCCGGTCGACTCGAACACCGTCCCTGTCACCGTGACCGCGCCCGCCGGTTCCGGCGTCGTGTCCGGCACGGTCGCCGAGTCGGGCTCGGGCACCGCCCTCGGGGGGAAGTTGGTGTCGGTGCTGTCCGCGTCCGACTTCTCGCCCGTCGGTCTCGACGTCACCGATGAGGCGGGCCACTACGCGGCCGCCGTCCCCACCGGCGACTACTTCGTGTTCGTCCTCGACCCCACCGGCGCCCACGTGAACGGGTTCGCCGGCGCCCCCGACCGCCTCACCGTCACCGCCGGCGCGACGATCGCCACCGACCCGACGCTCGCCTCCACCAGAGGCACCGTGAGCGGCACGATCCACGACGACACCACCCTCGGACCGCTCGCCGACGTGGCCGCAATGACCGTCGACCTGGTCACCGGCCAACCGGGGGCCGGTGCGGTCACCGGGGCCGACGGCCACTACACCGTGAGCGGCCTGCGACCAGGGCCTCGCCTGTTGCGCTACGTCGACCTCACCGGCGGCCACCTGCCCGAGTTCCACGACGACGCCGTCGCCCTCGAGGACGTCGACATCGTGGACATCGTCGATGCCACCACGGTCGGCGCCGACGCCGGCCTGGCCACGCAGCCCACGCCTGTCGGTGGGGCCCACCTCACCGGCGTCGTCACCGAACAGGGGTCGGGCGCGCCGCTCGAGGGGGTGGTCGTCCTCGCGGTGCGCGCCTCGGACCTGTCACTCGCGGTCGGCGGCCGCAGCGGCCCGGGCGGCGCCTTCGACCTCACCGTCGACCCCGGCGACTACAAGCTCGCCTACTACGACCCCACCGGCGCCCACCTGTTCGAGTGGTTCGACGGGCGTGCCACCAGCGAGCTCGCCGCCGCCGCCTCCGTCACCGCAGCCGCCGGCACCCCCGGCACCGCCGACGCGTCGATGGTGCTCTCCACCGGCGGCGTCGCGGGCACGGTCACCGCCGACGGCACCGGCGACCCCCTCAACGGGCTCCTCGTGGTGGCCATCAACCCCACCGGCACCGTCGTCGGCGCCGCCGTCACCGCCGGCGACGGCACCTTCGCCATCACCGGCCTCGCCCAGGGCACCGTCAAGCTGCGCTTCGTCGATCCCGCCGGCACCTACACCAGCGAGTACCACCACGACTCGCCCATCTTCGACACCGCCACCCCCGTCACCATCACCAACGGCACGACGGCATCCGTCGACGCCGCCCTCACCACCGCCGCACCCTGACCAACCCGCACAGCTGGGCCGGGATCAGCCCGGCCCGCTGAACTGGCGCCCGATTCGGTCGTCACCGCCACCGGATCGGGCGCCAGTTCGCCCGTTGGGGTCACCGACTTCGGGGGCGGTACGTTCGACACCATGGCTCCGCTCCCGTCGACCACCTCACCCGCGACCCTCGTCCTGCTGCGCCACGGCCAGAGCACGTGGAACGCCGAGAACCTGTTCACCGGGTGGTACGACGCCGACCTCACCGACCTCGGCCGCGACGAGGCCCGGCGGGGCGGCACCCTCCTGGCCGACACCGGGATCCTGCCCGACGTCGTCCACACGTCGCTTCAGGTGCGGGCCATCCGGACGGCGAACGAGGCCCTCGACGAGATGGGCCGGCTGTGGATCCCCGTCCGCCGCCACTGGCGCCTCAACGAGCGCCACTACGGCGACCTGCAGGGCCGCAACAAGAAGGAGACCGCCGACAAGTACGGCATCGACCAGGTGAAGGTGTGGCGGCGGTCCTACGCCACCCCACCGCCCCCGCTCGACCCGAGCGACGAGCGCAGCGCCCACCACGATCCCCGCTACGCCGGCCTCGCCCCCGACATCATCCCCGGATCGGAGTGCCTGAAGGACGTGGTCGAGCGCATGCTGCCCTACTGGTACGACGCCGTCGTCCCCGACCTCCGGGCCGGCCGGGTCACCCTCCTCGCCGCCCACGGCAACTCGCTGCGGGCGCTGGTCAAGCACCTCGACGGCATCTCCGACGAGGAGATCTCCGAGCTCAACATCCCCACGGGCATGCCCCTCGTGTTCGAGCTGGGCGACGACCTCCAGCCCCTCGAGACCAAGCCTCTGACGGACCGGTACCTCGATCCGGAGGCCGCCGCGGCGGCCGCCGAGGCGGTGGCGAAGCAGGCCGGCTGACGACTGCCGGCACACCGCTCCCCGGCGCCGACGACCATCCCAGACTGATGCCGCGTGATCGCTGCGACCCGGCGGCCGGTCACCAGCCGGTGCGGAAGATCGCCTCGACCCCGATGGCCACCACGACCTGAGCGCCGAGCCACCACCGCAGCGACCCGGGGCCCCAGCGCCGCACGGCGGCGGCGCCGGCGACCAGCAGCCACACGGTGAACGGCAGCCAGATGCGCTCGACCTCGCCCTTCGAGAGCCCGATCAGCGCGGCCAGTGCCACGGCGCCGAGCGCGCCGCCCACGACCAGCCACAGGCGCCGGTCGCGTAGGCCGACCAGGCCCACGACCGCGGCCGGGCCACAGGCGATGGCGAGCGCGGCGGCGTTGGACACCAGCGAGAACCCGTAGGGCCGGGTGCGCTGGACGCTCTCGGCGACCTGGCGCCGCGTGATCTCGAGGCCGTGGAGGTAGTCGAAGCCAGCGAGCCACAGCGCCCCCACGACCCCCGCCGCGGCCGCGACCGAGAGGCCCAGCACCCGCACCCGGCGCCGGAGGACGAGGACCGGCAGCGGGACCAGCCAGAGGAGCAGCAGCCCGTACGAGAACACCGCGGTGAGCCCGAGGAGGAGGCCCCCGACCACCGCCAGCGCGTCCGACCGTCGGCCCTCGCGCCCCGAGGCCAAGACGACGGCGGTCACGCCCACTGCCCCCACCCCGGCGAAGAACGCGTCGGCGCTGGTGGCCACCCACAGTGCAGCGGGCGAGACCGCCACGAACGGTGCCGCGCGCCGCGCCCAGCCTTCGCCGGCGACCTCCCGGGTGGCGACGAGCACGGCGGGCGCTGCCGCGGCGCCGGCCAGGACCACGAGGCCCGCGGCCCAGCCCGCCCCGCCGAGTCCGAGGCGATCGAGCCCGTAGAGCAGCAGCAGGAACCCGGGCGGGTGGCTGCGGACGTGGACGTTGTAGTCGTCGACGCGCTCGGGGTACGTCGTCAGGAATCCACGGGGCCCACCGGCGGCGTCGACCCGGTCCACGTTCGGCAGGTACTCGTCGCTCGTCCTCATGAGCGGTGCGGTGAGGGCCTCGGGCCCCCGCGCCAGGTTCAGCGCCACCGGCCAGATGACGGCGGCAGCCAGGACCACGATGAGCAGGGCCCGCCACCGCAGACGGCCGAGGTGGGGGGCCGCCACCACGGCGCCCGCGCCGGCGGCGACGCTCAGCAGCGAGCCCAGCGAGACGTGGGCGTCGCCGCGACCCACCAG
Organism: uncultured Microthrixaceae bacterium; assembly: GCA_964635055.1. GTDB lineage: Bacteria > Actinomycetota > Acidimicrobiia > Acidimicrobiales > DATDAH01 > JAEUJM01. The sequence continues at coordinate 21,188 of CAZWMT010000040.1, forward strand.
GGGCGCGGCCCCGAGGCGGAGCGCCTCGACGCCGTGCTCACGGACGATGGCCAACGCCCAGCCCCGGGCCACCAGGACGAGCGCCAGCCAGGCGGCGACGCCGACGACCGGGGTGGCCAGGCCCGGCGACGTCCTGCGCGCCGGCCCCTGGCCGGGGTCCCGCCCCTCGACCGACGGGGGGGCGATCGTCGTCGTGTTCACGCTCGGGCCCACCGGCGCCACGCGACGCGCCCCAGGGCCCACGCCGCCACGCCGGCCCACACCAGCGCCAGCGCGGTCAGCGTCGACGTCCGGTAGTCGAGGGGCTGGATGGTCGGGTTGCGCGACACCGCCGCCGTCCCCGCCAGGGGCAGGAGGGCGAGGAGCACGACGAACGTGCTGACGACCACGCCGGCGTGCACCGCCGGCCACCGTCGCCGCGGCACCGCCCGGGCCAGCAGCCACCCGAGCCCGGCCACCACGGGCGCGAGCAGCAGGTCGTGGGCCAGGTCCGCGCCGACCACCCAGATTGCGAAGCTATGGCGGGCCGCGGCGGCCGGGGTGGCCTCGAGGAAGAGGAACACCCCCCACGCCATGACCGCCGCGCCGACGACCAGCGCCACCCAGAAGCGGGTGCCGCCGTGCTCGGCGTCCTGCAAGGGGGTCCGTCTCACGCGACCTCCAGCCGGCCGACCCACTTGGTCTGTTGGACGCCCGGCCGGTTGGGACCGATCAGGCGGGCCGGGAACCCGTGGTCGGGGTGCAGCACCTCGCCGCCGACCTCGAGGGCGAGGAGCGTGTCCGGGTCCGACGCCTGTCCCGGCGACAGTGACGACGTCTTCTGGCGGGCGCTCTCCTGCAGCGACACCACGGTCACGGTGGCGCCGGGCCGGGCGCCGGCCCGATCGAGCAGGTCGCGCACCCGGACGCCCCGCCACCGCTGGTTCGTGCTCCACCCCTCCACGCAGGCGATGGGCAGGGTGGCCTCGTGCTGCGGCAGGGCCCGCAGGTCGTCGTAGCCGAGCGAGAGGGGCGTGGTGACCCCGGGGCCCACCACCTCGAGCCGGTAGGCGGCGAGGTCGACGTCGGCGAGGCCGACCGAGGACGCGGTCCGGTTGACGGGGAAGCCCTGGGGGCCGCTGTCGGGCCGGCGGGGGGCGAGCAGGGCGAGCGAGCGCAGCGGCGCGACGGTCTGGCCCACGGTGAACAGGACCAGGGCGCCGCTGGCCGCCGCGGTGGTGCCGAGGAAGGCCCGCCGGGAGAGCCCGGACCCGGTCGCCGGGACCGCGGCCCGCTCGGCGGGCACCGGCGGCGGGGCCGGCGGCGGCGCCGCAGCGGCCGTCACGGCCGCGACCGCGCCGGGCGGCACGGTCCCGTGGACCCGAGCCGTGACCACGGCGCGGGTCGTGGCCCACCGTGCGCCGACGTGCACGACGAGCGCCCCCACGACGATCCACGCCCCCGCGTAGTGACCGGTCCGGAAGCTGAAGTCGTAGGGCCGCCAGATGTTGACGTTGCCGACACCGGTGACGAGCAGGAACAGGCTCGCGCCCACGAGGGGCAGCAGCGCGAGGCGCTCGAGCAGCTGCGCCACCGACCGGAACGGGGGCCAGGCGAACAGCTTGGGGAAGACCACCCAGAGCTTCACGAGCAGCAGGGGGATGGCGGCGATGCCGGTGGTCACGTGGAGGCCCTGGTTCAGGCGGTAGAGCCCGGCCGGGCGCGCCGGCCAGTGGAACCAGGACGCGGGGTCCTGGACCTGGTGGGACACGAGACCGGTGACGAAGCAGACGACGAAGCAGACCCCCAGGGCGATCCCGAGCCACGCGGCGTTCTCGTCGTCGTGGTGCCGGCTCTCGAACCGCGGCGCCAAGGGGACGCGCCCGGCTGGCGCGCTCACCGGTCACCCCGCTCGAGGACCACGAACCACCGGCCGTCCGCCTGCCACCGCTCGATGACGTGGAGGCCGGCGAGGGCGGCGAGCGGCGCCGCCCGCTCGGCGGGCACCCGGTCCCACCCGAACCAGGGCCCCGGCGCCCCGGCCACCTCGAGGCGGGCCGTGGTCGGCGCCGCCGGCGTCCCGGGGGGATCCAGCTCGGCGACCACGACACCGTCCGACGCCAGCAGCTCGGCCGCCCGGAGGAGCAGGGCCACGGGATCGCCGCCGATGCCCAGGTTGCCGTCGAGGAGGAGCACGGTGCCCCACCGGCCCGTGCCAGGGAGCCGGTCGAACACGCTGCGGAGCAGCACCGGGACACCCCGGGGCACGGCCCACTCGACCGCCGCTGGGGTGATGTCCACGCCGAGGGCGGGCACCCCGAGCCCGCCGAGGGCCAGGGTGTGACGACCGGGCCCGCAGCCCACGTCGAGCACCGGTGGACGACAGCGCCGCAGCGCCTGCCGGTCGGCAGGCTCCAGCGGCGCCACCCAGCGCTCGCCGTCGGTGACCTCACCGCCACCCGTGCGCAGCACGGTGGCGCCGGTGGCGCTCACCGGGCCACCACCAGCGCGGCCTCGACCTCGGCGACCGCCCGGGCCAGGTTGGACCCGGGCGTCGCCGCCGCGGCCGCCAGTGCGTCGGGCCAGTGGTCGATGTCCCGGAGGACGGCGGCCCGGTCGACCGCGAGGCCGCACCGTCGCAGCTGCGCCTCCTGGCGGGCCCCGGTGTCGCCGCAGCTCATCGGGACGCCGGCGAAGACCGCACCGTCGGCCTCGACCAGGCCGAGGGCCCACCACCCCCCGTCGGTGGCGGGGCCGAGGACGGCGCGGCCGGGCCGCAAGGCGGTGACGACGGAGGCGAGACCGGCCGGGGTGAGCTGCGGGGTGTCCATGCCGACCACCACGACCGGGCCGCCGACGTCCTCGACCGCGTGGGCGAGCCGCTCGCCGAGGCCGTCCCCCCGCTGGGCCACCACGTCGAAGCCGGGCGGCAGCCACGGGCCGACCGGCCCGTCGAGGCCCACGACCCGACGGACCCCCGGCACGGCCAGGACCGTGGCGAGCGTGTCGCGCAGCGCCGCCTCGGCGATCGCGGCGGCCTGCTCGGGGCGGCACGGCGGGCACAGCCGGGTCTTCGAGTGCCCCGCCCGGGGCGCCTTGGCCATGACCACGACCGTGGGGCGGGCCCTCATCGAACCGCCCCCGCCACCTCGGTCATGTCCCAGACCGTCCGGAGCGTGCCGCGCACCGTGCCGGTGACCTTGGACCGCCCCACGCGGGGGGCGTAGCCCACCTCCACCTCGTCGATGCGCCAGCCCGCCAGGGCGGCCCGCAGCACCATCTCCAGCGGCCAGCCGAACCGGCGGTCGACCAGGCCCAGGTCGAGCAGCGCCTGGCGCCGGGCGGCCCGAGAGGGGCCGAGGTCGCGGACGGCCACGCCGCTGCGCCGACGAATCTCGGCGGCGAGCACCTTGTTGGCGAGCCGGGCGTGGGCCGGCCACGCCCCGCGCTCGGGCCGGCGGGCCCCGAGCACCAGGTCCGCGCGCCCGTCGAGCACGGGCCCGGCCACCCGAGGGAGGTCCGCGCCGGCGAGCGAGCCGTCGGCGTCCATGAAGCACACGACCTCGTCGGTGGCGGCCAGCAGGCCCCGGAAGCACGCGGCCCCGAACCCCCGCCGGGGCTCGTCCACCACCTCGGCCCCGCACCGGCGGGCCACGGTGGCCGAGCCGTCGGTCGAGCCGTTGTCCACCACGATCGGGCGGTAGCCGGGGGGCAGCCCGGCGAGCACCGCGGGCAGGGCGGCGGCCTCGTCGAGCACGGGGAGGATGACGTCGGGCATGGCGGCGGAACGTACCGACGGGCCTGCCGGCGCCGGGCCGGATCGGGCTTACGATTCGCGAAACTCGCCGCGTTCCTTACGATCCGCGAAACACCGGGACCACCGCGGCCCACGGCGCGGAGCGCGCCCGTACCCTCGACGCCGTGTCCCTCCCCGATCCGGCACCGCCGCCCGCGGCCGGCACCGGCCCCCGTGCCCGGGTGCTGATGATCGAGGACGATCCCACGGTCGCCGAGATCGTCGTGCGCTACCTGGAGCGCGACGGCTACGAGGCCACGTGGGAGTCCGACGGGGCCGTCGGCCTGGCCCGGGCCATCGAGGTCGAGCCCGATCTGGTCGTGCTCGACCTGATGCTGCCCGGCATCGACGGCTTCGAGGTGTGCCGGCGCCTGCGCGAGACCTTGCCCGTCCCCATCATCATGCTCACCGCACGGGGCGAGGAGACCGACCGGCTCCTCGGGCTGGAGCTGGGGGCCGACGACTACGTGGCCAAGCCCTTCTCCCCCCGCGAGCTCGTGGCGCGGGTGCGGGCGGTGCTGCGCCGAGCCGGCGGGCAGGTGCTCCCGCCGTCGGGCACCAGCGTGGTGCGCGCCGGCGCCCTGGTCGTCGATCTCGCCGCCCGCCAGGTGACCCGCCGGGGCCAGGGCGACCCGGAGGTGCTCGCGCTCACCGCCCGCGAGTTCGACCTGCTCGCCCACCTCTGCACCCACCCGGGCACGGCCTTCCGCCGCGAGGAGCTGCTCGAGGCGGTCTGGGGCTACACCTACGGCGACGCCTCGACCGTCACCGTGCACGTCCGCCGGCTCCGCGAGAAGCTCGAGGCCGACCCGTCCGCGCCCACCCTCATCGCCACGGTGTGGGGCGTGGGCTACCGGTGGGACGGATGACGAGGGCCCGCTCCCTGCGTCGCACCGCCGCCGTGGTCGCCGTCCTCGGGACCGCGGCCGTGCTCGCGTACAGCCTGGACGCGGGCATGGGCGCGCACGACACCGCCTCCCTGCTGGCCCTCGGCGCCGGCACGGCGCTGGCCGGGGGCCTCGTCGCGGCCCTCGCCCTCGCCCGGTCACGGCGGGCCTCCGTGGCCGTGCAGGTCGTGCTCGTCGCCGCCGTGCCCCTGGTCGCGGCGCTGGGCGCCACCTTCGTGGGGGCGCACGCCATGTTCTTCTCCCTCCACGACCAGCAGGCCCTGGTGGTGCTCCTGCTCGGCGCCGGCACGGTCGCCGGCGTCACCGCCCTGGTGCTCGGCGGTCGCGTCGCCCGCTCCACCGAGCGGCTGGTCGACGCCGCCCACGCCCTCGGGGACGGCGAGCGCCTCACCGTCGGCGACGCGGGCTACGGCTCGGCCGAGCTCGACGCGCTGGCCCGCGAGCTCGACGCGAGCGCGCACCGCCTGGCCGAGGCCCGCCGCCGGGAGCAGGCCATGGAGGCGTCGCGCCGCGAGCTCATCGCCTGGGTGTCGCACGACCTGCGCACGCCGCTGGCGGGGATCCAGGCCATCGCCGAGGCGCTCGAGGACGGCATCGTGGACGACCCCGCGACGGTCGCCCGCTACCACACCACCCTCGGCCGCGAGGTCGAGCGCCTCGGCGCCCTCGTCGACGACCTGTTCGAGCTCAGCCGGGCGCAGAGCGGCGTGCTCCGCCTCGAGTGGGAGCGCTGCTCGCTCGACGACCTGGTGGCGGACGCCATCGCCGGTGTGCGCCCCGTGGCCGAGGCCAAGGGCGTCGTGGTCGAGGGTCGCGTGGCCGCCGGCGGTCCGGCCCTGCAGGGTTCGCCCCCCGAGCTGCTGCGGGTCCTGCGCAACATCCTGGCCAACGCCGTGCGCCACACCCCCGCCGACGGCTCGGTGGTGGTCGAGGCCTCGGTCGAGGGCGAGCAGGCGCTCCTCACGGTCGCCGACTCCGGCGGCGGGATCCCCGAGGACCAGCTCGACCGGCTCTTCGACGCCGGCTTCCGCGGCGACGCCGCTCGCACCCCGGGCACCGGCGGCGCCGGGCTGGGCCTGGCCATCGCCCACGCCCTGGTCGCCGCCCACCACGGTGACATCTCGGTGTCGAACGCCGACGGCGGCGCCCGCTTCGTCGTCCGCCTGCCCGTGCACGGCCCGTCCGGGGTCGGGGCGCCCGGATGAGAGCGCTGGTCACCGGCGGCGCCGGGTTCGTCGGCTCCCACGTCGTCGACGCCCTGGTGGCGGACGGCCACGACGTGGTGGTGCTCGACGCCTGCCTGCCGGCGGCCCACGACCGGCTCCCCGAGCACCGCAACCCGGCCGCGCTCTACGTGTGGGGCGACTGCACCGACGTCGAGCTGGTGCGTCGGGTGGCCCGCGGCTGCGAGCTGGTCAGCCACCAGGCCGCGATGGTGGGGCTCGGCGTCGACTTCGCCGACGTGGGCGCCTACTGCCACCACAACGACCTCGGCACCGCCGGCCTGCTGCGGGCCCTGCACGACGAGGGCTTCGCCGGCCGGCTCGTGCTGGCCAGCTCGATGGTGGTGTACGGCGAGGGCCGCTACGCCTGCCCGACCCACGGGGTGGTGCCGGCGCCGCCCCGACGCGTCGAGGACCTCGAGGCGGGGTGCTTCGAGCCGCGTTGCCCCTTCTGCGGCACCGCCCTGGACCCCGAGACCGTCCCCGAGGACGCCCCGGCCGACCCCCGCAACGTCTACGCGGCGACGAAGCTCCACCAGGAGCACCTGGTGGCCTGCTTCGAGCGCGAGCACCCCGGGGTGGTGGCCGTCGCCCTGCGCTACCACAACGTGTACGGCCCCCGGATGCCGCGCGACACGCCGTACGCCGGCGTGGCCAGCATCTTCCGCAGCGCCCTCGGGCGCGGCGAGCCCCCACGCGTCCTCGAGGACGGCGGCCAGCGGCGGGACTTCGTCCACGTCGAGGACGTGGCGCGGGCGAACGTGGCCGCGCTCACCGTCCCGGAGCCCCGGTCCCGGGCCTTCAACGTGGCCAGCGGCACCCCCCACACGGTCGGGGAGATGGCCGGCACGCTCGCCGCCGCCTTCGGTGCCGACGCACCCGCCCCCGAGGTCGTGGGCGGCTACCGCCTCGGCGACGTCCGCCACGTGGTCGCCGCCCCGCACCGGGCCACCGACGAGCTCGGCTTCCGGGCCGAGATCGGCTTCGACGAGGGCATGGCCGGGTTCGCCGTCGCCCCCTTGCGCTGAGCGCCGGCACCCGCTTCCGGGGGCGGCGACCACCCGGGTACGGTCGGCCCGTGGCCGGCGCCGACGCCCCCGCCACCCTGGTCCTGCTGCGCCACGGCCGAGCACCTGAACGCCGAGAACCTGCTCACCGGGTGTACGACGCCGTCGTCCCCGACCTGCGCGCCGTGAACATCACCCTGCTCGCCGCCCACGGGAGCTCGCTGCGGGCCCTCGTGAAGCACCTCGACGGCATCTCCGACGAGGACATCACCGAGCGCAACATCCCCACCGGCATGCCCCGGGTGTTCGAGCTCGGCGCCGACCTACGCCCCCTCGAGACCAAGCCTCTCACCGAGCGCTACCTCGACCCGGAGGCGGCCGCCGCCGCGGCCGCCGCCGCCAAGCAAGCCGGCTGAGAGCACCTCACGGCTCCGTCGGCCCGGTGCGGGCTCGGAGCCACGCCGCGAGCCACGCTTGGTCCACCTCGCCGGCGGCCGGTCGCGGCGTGTCCAGGCCGGTACCGCCTACCGCTGCGTGACGACCCCGTGGAGCCGCACGGCGATCTCACCGACGTCCCTGGCTCCGGGCCGACCCTCGGCGACGGCCATCACGAGGTCGTACACCCCGTCGTTCCCGGCATGGTCGGCCGGCACGTCGTTCAGGAGCAGGAACACCGCCGTCGCCACCCACCCGAGACGCTTGTTACCGTCGATGAGCGGGTGGTTGGTCACGATCGAGTGCAGCAGCGCGGCCGCTTTCTCCCACACATCCGCGTAGGCATCGTCGCCGAAGAGGGTCGCCTGTGGGCGGGCGGCCGCGCCGGCGAGCAGGCCGGCGTCGCGTAACGGCGGCGGGTCACCGAACAGGCGCCGGACCAGTTCGACGAGGTCGTCGGCAGTCAGGAACTCGACCCGGTCGGTCATCGACCGAGGCGGTCGAGCGCCTCGGCGTGGGCCTCGATCACCCGACCGGCGGCGGCCCCGACACGATCTTCGTGGGCCCTCTTGGCGACGTAGTCGCGCACCGCCTGCCGGGCCGCATCCTGCATCGAGATACCGTCAGCGGCCGCTCGCTCGCGCAGTGCCGCCTGCTCGTCGTCGGTGAGGCGCAACGTCATGGCCATGGATCGGATGATACCGGACTGATACCAAGGCCACGGCACACGATTGCGCACCGGCGACACGACTCGGTCGTCGAGACGATTGCACGGCCAGGCGCGCTCGCCGGCCCGCTCGCCTCTGCGGCGTTGGCCCGCCGGCCCGCCGGCCGAGCCGTGGCCGGCGACCAGTGGGTAGCCTCACACGACGATCCGCGAGCGGTGGGTGGCCGCAAGAAGGGGGAAGCGATGGCCGGCGGCCTGGTCGGACTGTTCGATGACGTGGCGGCGCTGGCCAAGCTCGCGGCCGCGTCGGTCGACGATGTCGGCGCCGCCGCAGGGCGGGCCAGCATGAAGGCGGCCGGCGTCGTGGTGGACGACACCGCCGTCACCCCGAACTACGTGCAGGGGCTCGCTGCCGAGCGCGAGCTGCCGATCATCCGCAAGATCGCCATCGGCTCGCTGCGCAACAAGCTGCTGTTCATCCTCCCCGCGGCCCTGATCCTGAGCGAGGTGGCCCCCACGCTGGTGGAGATCATCCTGATGTGCGGCGGCGCCTTCCTCTGCTACGAGGGCGCCCACAAGGTGATCCACGCCCTCAAGAAGGACGACCACGACCACGACGTCCCCGCCGCCGTGAAGGGCGCCGACTCGGAGCGCACGACCATCGCCGGGGCCATCCGCACCGACTTCATCCTGTCGGCGGAGATCATGGTCATCTCCCTCAAGGAGGTCATCGACGAGCCCATCGTGTCCCGGGCCGTCATCCTGGTCGTCGTCGCGGTGCTGATCACCGCGATCGTGTACGGCGTCGTCGCCCTGATCGTGAAGATGGACGACGCCGGCCTGAAGCTGGTGCAGCGGGACGAGCCCTCGGCCCAGCGGACCGGTCGACTGCTGGTCCGCGGCATGCCCAGGCTGTTGCGGGTGCTGTCCACCGTCGGCACCGCCGCCATGCTGTGGGTGGGTGGTCACATCATCCTCGCCGGCACCGACGAGCTGGGTTGGCACGACCCCTACGACAAGGTGCACGACCTCGAGCACAAGACCGAGGACGTCGAGGCCGTCGGCGGCGTGCTCGAGTGGCTGGTCAACACCGCGGCGTCGGCAACCGTCGGGATGGTCGTCGGCGCCGTCCTGGTCGGCGTGGTGTCGCTGATCCCGCGGCGAAGGCCGGCGCTCGGCGCCGCCGCCTGACCACCAGCTGACCGCGTCGCCGCCCTCGAGGACGAGGCCTCAGGTTCGTTGTGCATCTGTCGTCGCCTGGCGACGAAAGATGCACAAAGAGGGCCTGAACCTGGAGCTCGGACGCTCGCGCAGGAGCTCAGCCGGTTTCGGGCAGGTGGACGTCGCCGGCCATGCGCAGCTCGCGGATGTCCTTCACCCGACCGAAGCCGGGGATGCGGCGGGTGCCGCGGTCGTTCACCTCGACCCAGCCCGGCGCCATCAGCGCCACGTTCTCGTCGGCGAGGATCTGGCCACCACGGGCCTGGTCGCTCAGCCGCGCCGCGAGGTTCACCGGCCGGCCGATGTAGTCGTCGCCCTCGAACAGCAGGCACTCGCCGGCGGCGATGCCGGCCCGCACCGCCAAGGGGAAGTCGTCGAGCCGGGCGATCAGCTCGCTGACCGCGGCGACCATCGGGCCCGGGTCGGTGCTCACCAGCATCACCCCGTCACCCAGCCACTTGGCGATGCGCACGCCCCGGCGGCCCGCCAGCTCGCGGACGCGTCCCCGGAAGTCGCCCAGCACCTCGACCGCCTGCTTGGCGCCCTCCGCCTCGGTGAAGGCGGTGAAGCCGCACAGGTCGAGGAACGCGAACGTGCGCGCCACCGCCTGCGGCCCCGTGGACTCGGGCAGGAACTCGGGGAGCTCCATGCCCGACACGCCGGGGTCGCCCGTGACGCCGGGAGCGTCGCCATCGTCGATGGCCGAGAGGGTGGTGATCTTGCTCATCTGCTAACCAAAGCTAGCAGCACGACAACACCAGAGAGCAGCCATTCCGTAAACGTTTCGTAACATCCGCCTGACGGCACCCCCGAGCACCCGTCGGTGCGGTAGACCTGCGCCGTGGGCGCAACGGGGGCTCGGCGAGCAGCGGCACTGCTCGTCGTCGGATGCGTGGCGGTCGGCATCGCGATCCATGTCCTCGACGTCGCCAGGTCCGACGAGCGCTATCGGAGCCACATCGAGTTCGCCATGGACGTCGTGCTCCCGACCGCCCACTGGGACGCCGCGGTCGCGGCCCTCCCCCCGGCCGAGGCGATCCGGCGCAGCGCCGCCTTCGCCGACAGCGCCGCCGTCCGCGGGCCGGTCGAGGCGGAGTTGGACTACGACCACTCGATCAGCGTGGAGGTGGTGGACGACCACACGCTCCGATTCACCGCCGAGGCCGACGACCCGTCGCTGGCGGCGAACGCGGCCACCGCGACGGCCGCGATCTTCGGCCAGCAGCGAGCCGAGACTGCCGCGCGCGCCGCTGAGGAGGTGCTGCCGTCCCTGCGTGACCAGGTGGCCTCGTCGACCGGCGCCGAACGCGAGGAGGCCACCGGTCGGCTGCACGCCGCGCAGGACACCGTGCGCCTCGGCCCGGCCGGCGCCCCGGTCGGCGAGGCCTCGGTGCCGTGCTGTGCGGTCCCCCGTCCGTGGCTGACGGCGATCGCTCGCGGGGCCCTGCTCGGCGCGCTGGTCGGACTGGCGCTGGTGGGGATCGCGTGGGTCGAACGCCGACGCCTCCCCGCGGCAGCCGCCGCGGCATCCGATGCGGCATCCGATGCGTCACCCACCGCGGAGGGGCCCGACGACGGAACCCTCCCTGCCGCAGCCCGGACGGAGCGCCGCGGCCCCGGGGCGCTCGGGCGGATGCCGGCCTGGGCCTCGGCCCGCTGGGTGGGCCCCGCGGCGCTGTCGGCCCTCGTCGCCGGGCGGGCCCTCGTCTACGCCGCCATGGGCCCACGCCTGATCCTCGACGACTGGCTCCTCGTCTACCGCCACCAGGAACTGGGCCTGTTGCACACGGTGCCCGAGTTCACCCGGACCGAGTTGCCGGTGAAGTGGGTGTGGCTCACCGCGCTGTTCGGCGCGGCCGATGGGCACCCCCTCGTGCTGTTCGCCCTGGTGACCCTGGTGAACCTCGCCGCCGCACTCGCGCTCTACTACGTCCTGGGGCGATTCTTCCCGGCCCCGGTGCCCGTGCTGGTGGCCGGGCTGTGGGTGCTCACCGCCAACCACAGCGCCCTGACGGTGTGGGCCGCCGCCACCCAGGGGGTCGTGTCGCTCACCCTCTGCTGCGTGGGGGTGCTCCTCGTGTCGAAAGGCCGCTGGCTCGCCGCGCTCCCCGCGCTCGCCGCTTCGATGCTGGCCTACGAGTTCACCATCCCGATCTGCTTCGCGGCGGCGGTGCTGGTGGGCGGGCCGCTGGCTCGACCCCGGCCCGACGCTGCAGTGGTGCGCCCGCTGCGACCCTGGCACCGGATCGTCCTGGTCGCCGGGCTGGGCCTCGTGGTGTGGTGGATCGCCGAGCACCCGAAGTACCCCGTGGCCTGGCAGCCGCCGAGCGCCTGGGACACCTGGGCGGCCCACGTCTCGTCCGGGCTCCTGGCCACCGAGGGCGCTCCCAGCCTGCTCCTGCGCACCCTCGAGGTGGGCGTGGCGGCCGGCATCGTCGCCTGTCTCGTGGCCTGGTTGCGAGGCGACCGTGCCCGGGGACGGGGGCCCGACCTCGTGCTCTACGGCACGGCGATCATGGCCCTCGGGCTGGTGACCACCTTGTTGCTGCCCGGCGACACCATCGGGTTGTCCAACCGCCTGTACGGGGCGTCCTCGGTGGGCACGGCCATGGTGCTCACGGGCATCGTCCTCGCGGTGTGGCATCGCCTGCGCACCGCCGGCGTGGCCCTGGCCGTCGGCGTCGTCGCGGTGAGCGCGGTGGGCCAGTTCGTGGCCCTGCGCGCCGTGCACGAGGGCGGCGAGGACGTGCTGGCCCTGATGCGCCACCTCGATCGCATCGCCGACGATCCGGCGAACACGTCGTTCCTCGTCGAACCACGCCCGGAGCACGACGGGTTCTACGCCATCGACAACTTCTTCGACCTCTACCCCTACCGGCTCACGTTCCCGGACGGCTCCGGCAGCCTCCGCCTCGCCGCCGACACCGAGGAGTTCGAGCACCCAGAGCCAGGCGAGGTGCCGGTCACCTGGGACGAGGTGCGCGCCGAGGGCCCGTGAAACAGCGGTGAAACGCGGCGCTGGACGTGGGGGCCGGGCCCCGGGGGCTCCCGGGACCCGACCCGTCACGGCTCAGACGGCGTCGGCACCCCGCTCACCGGTGCGGATGCGCACCAGCTCCTCGATCGAGGAGACCCACACCTTGCCGTCGCCGATCTCCCCCGTGGCCGCACTGGCCACGATGGTGTCGACCACCCGGGTCACGTCGTCGTCCTCGATGATGATCTCCAGCATCACCTTGGGGACGAAGTCGATCTTGTACTCGGAGCCCCGGTAGGTCTCGGAGTGCCCGCCCTGGCGTCCGAACCCCCGCACCTCGGAGACGGTGATCCCGACCACACCGGCGGCCTTGAGGGCCTCCTTCACGTCGTCGAGCTTGAAGGGCTTGATCACGGCGGTGACGAGCTTCATCGGTCGCCTTCCTTTCTGGGGTCGATCCCGCTGGGCGCCATCACACCCGCTCCATGGTCTGCCCACCGGCGTGGTAGGCGGTCTCCGAGTGCTCCTCGAGGTCGAGACCGGTGACCTCGGTCTTCTCGCTCACCCGGATGCCGATGGTGGCGTCGAGCAGCTTGAAGATGAGGAAGGTCACCGCGAACGAGAACACGATCACCACGCCGTTGGCCAGGGCCTGCTCGCCGAGCAGGCTCAGCCCGCCACCGTAGAACAGACCCTCCTTGAACGTGCCCCCGAAGAACTCGGGGTCGGCGAAGAAGCCGATGAGCAGCGATCCCACCAGGCCGCCCACGAAGTGGACGCCGACGACGTCGAGGGCGTCGTCGTAGCCCAACTTGAACTTGAGGCCCACGGCGAAGCTGCAGATCACGCCGGCGATGAGGCCGATGAGGATGGGCGACATGCCGGCCACGAAACCGGCGCCGGGGGTGATGGCCACCAGGCCGGCGACGATGCCCGACGCGACGCCCAGGTTGGTGAAGTGCCCGTCGCGCAGCCGCTCGACGATGGCCCAGGCGATGCCCGCCGCGGCCGCGGCGAGGAACGTGTTCATGAACGCCTGGATGGCCGTGCCGTTGGCACCGAAGGCCGAGCCCGCGTTGAAGCCGAACCAGCCGAACCACAGGATGCCGGTGCCCAACATGACCAGCGGCATCGAGTGGGGCGGGTGGCCCTCGCCGGGCCAGCCCTTGCGCTTGCCCAGCACCAGCACACCGGCAAGCGCGGCGATGCCGGCGTTCACGTGGATGACGGTCCCGCCGGCGAAGTCCAGCGAGCCCCGCTCGCCGATCCACCCGCTGAGGCCCGCGGCCCCGTCGGCGCCCCAGATCCCGCCGTACACCCAGAAGGAGACGGGGCAGTAGACGAGCAGGATCCACAGGGGCACGAAGACCGCCCAGGCCGAGAACTTCATGCGATCGGCCACGGCGCCCGATATGAGCGCCGGCGTGATCACGGCGAACATGCCGAGGAAGATCACCGCCAGCAAGGTCGACCCGGCCGTCCCCTTGGTGATGCTCAGGTCACTCAGGAAGAACCAGTCGAAGTCGCCGATGACCGAGCCACTGCCGCTGTAGGCCAGCGAGAAGCCGGCGATCACCCACACGATCGGGACGATCAGGAGGCACCAGAAGTTCATCATCAACATGTTGAGGACGTTGCGGCTCCGGTCCATGCCGCCGTAGAAGAGGGCGAGGCCGGGGGTCATGAACAGCACCAGGGCGGCCGAGGTCAGCACCCATGCGATGTCACCGGGGTCCATCACTCGGCTCCCTTCGTGCGCGTTCCTGCGAGTGGTGCGGTCATCTGCTTCCCTCCGTGTCGTCGGACGAGCGAAAGATAGGGGTCAGTTGTTTCGCGAGTGTTTCGTGCGGGTGAACCGTTTCTGCTCGCCCATGCGGGGCCCCCATGGGGTCCGCGCACCGAGCGCGCCGATACGTGCTGGCTCGTGGCGTTGCTCATGTTCTCTCCGAGGCTCGTGCCGCCCCCGTGGGCGGCGATCGATGCCGGCCGGAGTGGCCCGGCCGGCGCAACCCTCAGGAGAAGGGCGGCCCTCGTGGTGACCGATGGAGCCCTCGCGACCACGACCGGCCCATGCCGGGCGTGTCGCCCGCCGAGGTGACGACGGGGACCCGCTCTGCGGCTGGGTCCAACAGCACCCCATGCACACGCGAGAGGAGCGGGGCGGTCAGGGACCGCCGACCGGCACGCGGTGTCGCGACCGCCCTCCAGCCCGCGTTCGAAGCCGACACGGCACTGGCCGCCGCCGTGTGCAGGTGGTCGGACCGGCGCTGGACGTCCACCCCGTGGTGGCCGTCGGCGACCACCGTCGTCGATGCCGGGCCGCCCACGAGCGACCCGCTGAGCGACCCGGTAAGGGCCAGGATGAGCGCCGCGCAGAGGGCGACACCGAGGACGTGAGCACCTCGGCCTCGGCCCGGGAGTCGGTTTCGGGGTCGGAGCACGGGTCAGCCGGCCCGACGGCAGGCCGTCTCCAGCACGTAGCCGGCGCCGGGGACGCGCCGTATCGCCAGGTCCAGCGGGTGCAGCTTGGCCCGCACCCGTGAGATGGCCCGATCCAGCACCCGGGAGTCGGACGGCAGGCCGGCGGCCCAGCCCGACCGTTCGAGCTCGGCACGACGTACGAGCCGGCCCATCCGGCCCACCAGGACCTCCATCAGGGCGAGCTCGACGGGGGCCAGGGCCACCCATGCCTCACCTCGCCACAACAGCCCGTCGTCGTCGATGCGCGCTTGCGGGGCGGGCGCGCAGCGACGACGGAGCTCTGCGGTCCGCTGGTGCAGGTCGAACGGGTCGGCGGGGATGCGGATCCAGTCCTCGTCGGCGGCCCAGGTGTCCGGAGGTGACGCTCCCGGCTCGACCAGCAGGAGGCGGGGCACACCGTCGTCGGCCAGGCGGGCGCGCGTCAGGCGCTCACTCGGCCAATGCAGGAAGGCGACATCCCCGTCGGTCACCGGCGCACCGTACGCACCCGACGTTCCCCGTCGATGACCGGTTCGTTACTGCTTCATAGACCATTTCTGACGCCTTTCTTACGTCGGCGGTGCCGCGGCGGCCACGGGCTCACGGCGCACCAGCCCCGACCGGAAGCGCCGGCGGGCCAACTGGGCACCCCGGCCCACCGACTCGATGACGGCGGCCCGCTCGGCCTCGGTCAGCTTGGCGTCGTTGCGCGAGACGAGCTCGAAGGTGTCGATCACCGCGTCGTCACCCGCGGGCGAGGCCGACGCGGCCACCACCGTGGCGCCGGCGGCCGCCAGCGCGGTGGCCAACTCGTGCAGGAGGCCTGGGCGGTCCACCGCCTCGACCTCGCAGATCGTGTGCCAGGGCGAGCTGCGGTCGTCGAAGGTCACACGGGCACTCGGGTTGGGCTGGGCCGTGAGCGGCGCGTCGAACGCGGCCGCGATGAGCGACTGGAGCCGGTCGTGGTCGGGCGGCGCCTCCCCGGCCACGTCGAAGCTCTCGACCGCGGCACCGTCCGGCCAGGTCGCCACGACCGCCCGACGCACGTCGAGGCCGGCCGCGGTGAGCGCGCCCGACACCATCGCCAGGAGACCGGGGCGGTCACGGGCACCGACATCGACGCGCCAGGTGTCGTCACCGGTGGCGAGCACGTTCACGGCGGCGGTCTGAGGCCGGGGCAGCGGCTCCACCAGCCGGGCCACCCTCGCCAGGCTCGGCGCGTCCTGGCGCAGCACGTACGACGCGGGCGCGTCGTCGATCCGGGCCGCGAGCCCCGCGTCGCCGGCCACCGCGAGGGCCTCCTCACGCCGCTGCCGCACCAGGCTGCGGGCGTCAGCGCCACCGAGGCCCGGTTCGGCGAGCACGCCCTGGATCAGGTCGTGGAGCTCGCGCAGCCGCTCCTTCTCCCACCGCTCGCGGTCGAAGTGCCGGAGCACGCTGATGACGTAGTGCTCGCGCGCCCGCTCTGGGGTGTCGAGGTGGGAGGCCAGAGGCAGCACCGCCGCCTCGCCCAGTCCCCCCGGACGCAGGGCCGCGGCCCAGAGCAGTGCGCCGCGGTCCTCGACGAGGGCGGCGACCCTTGCCCGGCTGACCGCATCGAGGTCGAGGCGGCGCAGGGTCGCCTCCGCCACCCGCTCCCGCCGGCTCGACGACTCGGTGGCCTCGATGATCAACAGCGCCAACAGCACCGAGTCGAGGTCGACCAGGCGCCGGCACTCGACGGCCACCGGATCATCGGCGTCGAGTCCCCGCAGCGCCTCGAGTGAGGTCATGCGGTACGGCGCGAGCGCATCGATGGCGAAGGGCTCGCTCTCACGGTCGCGCATCGCCGCCGCCAACTCGGGCAGGCCGCGGTCCAGCACGCCGGTGGACAGCAGGAACCGCCAGGAGCGGGCATTGCCGCGCTCCACCAGGTCGAGCAGGGCGTCGTAGTCCTCCGGCTCCCACCGCACGGCGTCCTCCGGCAGGCCGACCAGCCACTCGAGGAGGCCGTCGGACGGGTGCGAGCGGCCGGCCAGCACGGCGGCCCGGAGGCCCACCAACGTGCCCTGCTCGTCGGGCGGTGTCGCGACCAGGGCGAGCTCGCCCTCCTGCACCGCCAGCCAACCACCGTCGGGCGGCTCGGTGTCCGCCGGTGTCACGTGTCGACGGGTGACGCTCCGGAGTTGGTTGTACCGGAACTTCAGCAGCGGCGGCGTCACCAGGGTGGTGACGAGCACGACCAGCAGGAGCGCGGCGTACAGGTCGTCGCCCAGCACGCCGGCCTGCAGCCCGATGGTGGCGAAGATGAGGCCGACCTCACCGCGGGGCAGCATCCCCAGGCCGATGAGCGCCTTGTCCCCCGGAGTGCCGATGGCACCGAGGGGGGAGACCAGCTTGCCCAGGACGGCGACGACCAGGAGGATCGCCGCATCCCGCAGCACGCTGACCCGGGCGAAGGCACTGACGTCGGCGTCGATGCCGATCTGCAGGAAGAACACGGGGATGAACAAGTGGCCCACCGGCGCCAGCTCGGTGCGGATGCGGTCGGCCTGGTCGGCCCTGCTGAGGGCGATGCCGGCCACGAAGGCGCCGACGATCGGAGCCAGCTTGGCGGCGTCGGCCAGGGTGGCGAAGGCCAACGTGAACGCCAGGGCGATGGCCACGAGCGTGCCGGTGGACCGCGACACCCGCTCGACCAGGTTGAACAGCGGTCCGGCGAGGCGGATGCCGACGGCGCCACTGACCACCAGGAACCCGATGGCCACCACCACGATGCCGAGCACCGACAGCAGCGACACGGACCCCTCGGTGACCAGACGGACCACCACGGTCAACACGACCAGGCCCATCACGTCGTCGGCCACAGCGGCACCGAGCACCACCCGGGCCTCGGTGGTCGCGAGGGCCCGGAGGTCGCCGAAGACACGAGCGGTGATGCCGACGCTGGTCGCGGTGAGGGCCGCGGCCACGAACAGCGACGTGTTGAAGTCGTCACCGACCACGAGCTCCATGGCGACGAGGCCGAGCACGAGGGGTGCGATCACCCCGACGGTCGCCACCGAGAGCGACGCCCGACCCACCTTGCCGAGCTCGACGAGGTCCATCTCCATGCCCACCTCGAGCAGCAGGAGGATCACCCCGATCTCGCCGAGCGTGCGCAGCACCTCGTCGCCGCCGACCAGGCCGAGCACCGACGGGCCGATGATGACGCCCGCGACGATCTCGCCCACGACGGCGGGGACGCCGATGCGCTCGGCCACCTCGGCCGCCACCTTGGCGGCGACGAGGACGACGAGGATGTCGGTGAGGATGCTGGCCAGGTCCATCGCTTCTTCTTCCACCGATCGGTGATGCCGCGCCGCACGGCTGCGCAGCGGGCGAGCAGCGGGATCCGAGAACCGGATCCCGAAGGGGCGCCGACGAAGGAGGCGCAGAGCAGCAGCGACGGGTGCGGGCCCGGAGGCCCGCACCCGTCACCAGGGGGGATGTTGCTGGTACTACTTGTGGTGGCCGCCTAGTGCTTGGCCATCTCCGCACCAGCCGGGTCGTGGGTCTGCGTGGCCTCGAGCCCGGGCACGTGCGAGCCCATGAACTCGGGGTAGGCCAGCATGCCCATCTCCGGCAGGTCGAGGCCCTCGATCTCGTCGGCCTCCTCCGAGCGGATGCCGCCCTTCATGACCGAGTTCTGGACCTTGAAGAAGAGGTAGGCCACACCGAAGATGACGGTGCAGATCACCAGGGCGCCGATGGCCTGCGACGCCAACTGCTTGGCGCCGTCGGCCACGTCGTAGAGGATGCCGGTGACGCCGGGGCCCGTGATGGTGCCGTCGGCGGCCACGTTGGTGCCGTTCCAGCCGGCGCCGTACTGGCCGTCGGCGAAGATGCCCACGCAGAGCACACCGAACACGCCGCCCACGCCGTGCACCGAGATGGCGCCGACCGGGTCGTCGATCTGTCGGTTCTCGAAGAACCCGCAGGCGATCGGGATGATGATGCCGGCCAGGGCGCCGATGACCGCGGCGGCCCAGGGCTGCACGAAGGCACACGGTGCCGTGATGGCCACCAGGCCGCCGAGCATGCCGTTCACCATCATGCCCGGGTCGGGCTTCTTGTCGCCCCGGCTCATCATGAAGAACATCGCCGAGGTGGCGCCGAACGCGGCGGCCAGGGCGGTGTTGAGCGCCACGACCGCGAACCGGACGTCGGTGGCGGCGAACGTGGAGGCGGCGTTGAACCCGAACCAGCCGAACAGCAGGATGAACGTGCCGAGCATGGCCATCGGGATGTGGTGGCCGGGCAGGGCGTTGGCCGAGCCATCCTTGTTGAACTTGCCGATGCGAGGCCCGAGGACCAGCGCGCCGGCCAGGCCGGCGACGCCACCGACGGCGTGCACCACGCCGGAGCCGGCGAAGTCCACGTAGCCGAGGCCGAGGTCGGCCGAGTTGCCCAGCTTGGCCAGCCAGCCGCCACCCCAGGTCCACGCCCCGAAGAGCGGGTAGTAGATGGCGCCGCAGAACAGGCCCCAACCGACGAACGCCTTCCACTTCCAGCGCTCGGCCATGGCCCCCGTGGGGATGGTGGCCGTGGTGTCCATGAAGGCCACCATGTAGAGGAAGAAGGCCATGGTCCCGGCCGTGTAGAACGACTTGCCGCTACCGGCCCAGCCGCCCTGCCACAGGAACACCCAGTCGCCCGAGCCGAGCAGGGCGCTGCCGGTCGGCGACGTCATGCCCAGTAGCGACGTGCTGAAGCCGCCGAACATCAGGGGGTAGCCGATGAGGAAGAACGCCACGAAGCCGAGGCCGAAGATGGCGAAGTTGGTGGAGACGACGTGCGAGGCGTGCTTGGCCCGGCAGAAGCCGGTCTCGACCAGGGCGAACCCGGCCTGCATGAAGATCACCAAGATGGCGCCGATGACGACCCACAGCAGGTTGAGCTGGATGCCCAGGTCGGTGACCGCCTGCACCGGGGCGAAGTCCTCGGCGCCGGCCGCCACCGACGTGAGGAGCACCAGGGCGCCGGTGATGCCGGCGCCGACGAGAAGTTTCCGCTTCATGGGCGACACGCTTCCCTCGTGAATGACCTCGTGCGAGGTTCGGACATGTCCGCTTCCTTTCGTTGGATCAGGTCGTTGCTTCAGGACGCGGGCCGGGGCCCGCTTTGATCGACGTCGATGAACCTAGGAAGGGCCGATCACGGGATCGTGTCCCCGATGTGAACGCATCCACACAGAGGTCTGGACGAGTTGTCCCGGATCTCTGACGTGTTTCTGAACGGGCCCGTGGGGACGGGCTCAGTGGGGCTCGGTGTCACCTTCGACGGTGGTCGAGCCCAGGATCTGGTCGAGGCGGACGACGTCGGCGATCCCCACGATGCCGACGAAACGGTCGTCGGCGTCGAGCACGGGCAGTGTCTCGACGCCGTTCTCATCCATCGCCCGGAGCGCGTCCTCGAGGGTCCACGAGACCCGCCCGACGGGCCAGTCCCGGTCGGTGACCTCCCGCACCAGGTGATCCTGCCAGTCGGCCCGGGGAACGTCGCGGAGCGCCTCGATGGCCAGGACGCCGAGGTAGCCGTCGTCATCGACGACGGGCACCTCGACGGCCCGGCTCAACATGAGGTGGTGATCGTGGAACGAGGCGAGGTCGACATCTGAGGGAGTGGTGAGCACGTCGGTCCGGAGGGCGGCGGTGATCGGGAGCCCGAACCGCTGCTCGAGGTGGCCACGGCGCCCGGCGACCTGGTACTTGGACACCGAGACGTCTCCCATCACCAGTTGGGACGCCACCGAGGCGATGAGGCCGGGGACCACGAAGCCTGGCCGCCCCGTGGCCTCGGCGACGAACATGACCCCGGCGAGCGGCGTCCGGTAGCCGGCGCCGAGGAACGCGGCGACGCCGATGAGGGGGAAGAGGGTGGTCTGGTCGTGCACCACGGTGGCGAGGCCGTCGCCGAGCAACGCGCCCGCGATGACGAGGGGGATGAACAGTCCGCCGACGCCACCGCCGGCGACGGTGGCCGTGGTCGCCAGCAGGCGCAGCGCGAAGAGGGCACCGATCAGGGGGAGGGAATGGTCGGGCTGGGTCACCCATTCCAGGGTCCGGTAGCCCGAGCCCAGGGCCAGGTCGAGGCCGAACAGCCGCGCCGAGACGAGCGCGAGCGCGCACAACGCCCCGCCGGCTACGGGCACTCTGACCATCGGTCGCCACTCGGCCGCGGCGTACTTGGCCCGGTCCAGGGCCCAGGCGAACCCGCGGGCCAGAACGCCACACAGCAACCCCAGCACGACCGCCCCGCCGAGCTCGCGGAGATCGAACGGCGGTGATCCCTCCACGGCGAACAGGGGCCGGGTGCCGAGGAACGCGGCGGCGGTGACGTAGCCGGCTGCTGCGGCCAGCAGCGCCGGAAGGAGCATCCGGCGGGCGTTGTCGTCCCGGTAGGGCGACTCGAGGGCGAAGATCGCCCCGGTCGCCGGCGCCTTGAAGATCGCGGCCACTCCGGCGGCGGCGCCGGCGACCATCAACACCTTCGAGTCCTCCCGCCGGATGGTCCGGCCGCCGAGGGTCTGCAGCGCCGTGCCGATGGACGCGCCCAGGTACAGGGACGGGCCCTCGAAGCCGAGGGCCCCGCCGGAGCCGAGCGTGGCCACGCCCGCAAGCATCCGCCCCGGGACCTTGCGCAGGTCCAACGACCGTCCCGCCTGGTGGAAGTTGCGTATGTACTCATCGGAGGTGGCCGGGCTGGCCCCTCGCCCGAGGCCCCAGAGCGCCAGTGCCGTCACGGCCAGGCCCACCAGGGGCGCCACTGCCTGGACGGCGAGCGGCGCGGTGAGGAGCCGGTCGAAGATCTGCTCCCGGGTGAGCCACTCGAACCCCGCCACGCCGGCACCGGTCGACACGCCCGTCAGGGCCGCGAGCAGGAGGACACGACGGGACGTTCCACCCACCCGGGGGAGCGCCGAGCCGAGCCTCACCTCACTCCCACCCCAGGTACCACTGATGCTCGGGCACCTCCCCGGCGGCCTCGGAGAACTCCTGGAGCGCCTTGACGAGCGCGGCCTGCGATCCCTGGCTCATCCGGTCGGTGATGCGGCGAAGCTCCCGCTTCCGGTCGCCGGCGACCCGGGCCACGATGGCGGCGCCCGCCTCGGCGATGCTCAGCTGGACCTCGCGCCGGTTCTCCTCGGGGGTGTGGCGCTCGATCAGCCCTTTACGCACGAGCCGGTCGCACATCCGGGTGGCGCTGGACGGGACCACCTGGAGCTCTCCGGCGAGCGCCTGCAGGGTCTGCGACCCGCGGCTGTGGAGCACCACGAGGGTCCGGTACTGGGTGAGCGTCACCTCACCCTCGATCGGCGACAGGGAGGCGGCGGCGATCCCGACCAACACGCGAGACGCCGTGAGGACCGCGTCGGCGACCTCGTCCGAATTCAATTGCATGAGGCAAGTATTGCAGGAGCCAAGTGAAGTCCGCCGGGCGCGGGACCAGCGTGCTCGATCGGCAGGCGCGGGTGTCAGGAAGGCGAGCCGGCGGTCCCGGACCGCCGACGAGTGCTTACCGCTCAGATCGCCTCGTCGCCCTGCTCGCCGGTGCGCACCCGCCGCACCCGGTCGAGCTCGAGGGCCCACACCTTGCCGTCGCCGATCTTGCCGGTGTTGGCGGCGACCGCGATCAGGTCGATCACCTCGTCGACCCGGCCGCTCTCGACCACCACCTCGAGCTTCAGCTTGGGCACGTAGTCGATCTTGTACTCCGATCCCCGGAAGGTCTCGGCCTTGCCCCCCTGACGGCCGTAGCCCTGCACCTCGCTGACGGTGAGGCCCACGACGCCCGCACCGGTGAGCGCCGCCCGCACGTCGTCGAGCTTGAACGGCTTGATGATCGCGGTCACGAGAGAGGCCATACCTGGTCTTTCAGTCAGCGGCGGCGAGCTGGCCGCTGCCGCGGGTGCGGCGCTCGAGCAGGTAGCCCCGCGAGCGCACGGTACGGATGGCCAGGCCCACCGGCTCGAGGCGGCGCCGCAGCCGCAGGACGTGCACGTCGAGCGCGTTGCGACCGGGCGCGCCCGCCGGCCAACCAGCCCTGGCCAACGCGTCCCGGCTCACCACGGCGCCGAACCGGTCGAGGAGGGCCGTGGTGAGCCGCGCCTCGACCGGCGGGAGCGCGACCCACTCGTCGTCGAGGCGCAGCACCCCGTCCTCGTCGAGCAGCGGCGGGGCCGCTCGCGAGACCCGGCAGCGACGCTCGAGGCCGTCCACCCGGGCCCGCAGGTCCATCTCGCCGGCGGGGACCCGGATCCAGTCCTCCAGGCCGTCGTCGACCACCGGCGGCGACGCGTCGGCCTGCACCAGCAGCAGGCGGGGGCGGCCTTGGTCCCGGAGTTGCTCGAGACGATCGCTCTCGTCGGGCCACCGCACCAGCACCACATCGATCTCCGGCATCGGTGGGGAAGGTACGAGCCGCTGATTTCGCGCGTGTTTCGCCGACGTGAACTCCCCTGGGCCGACCGCCGGGAACGGCTCATGGCTGCGTGCGGTTCGTGGCGGTGGACAGGAGGGTCATCCGCAGTCGGGTCAGGTCGTCGTGCACCTCGTAGGCCCAGTCCGGGGGCGAGTCGCCGAGGAACGGAAGCCGTAGGCACTCGGCCGCGGCTGTACGGTCGCCGGTGTCGCCCAGGGCCAAGCGGCGAGCCTCGAGCAGATCGCACTCCGCGGCGTCGAGATCCATCGTCACGATGCCGTTGGCTCGTCGGATCCGAGTCGTCGGCAACAACGCACGACGGATCCCGCTCAACAGGTTGTCGACACGATGGGCCGCTTGCGATCGACTGGCGCCGGGCCAGAGCCGATCGGCGATGAGCTCGACCGATCGGCCGCCCGGCACCGCTTCGGCGAGCATCGCCACGGTCTCCGCCTCCGCACGGGTGCGGAAGTCGACACGTTCGGCGTCGACCAGGACTTCGAGGCGGCCGAGCACCTTCACCTCGATGGAGCCCGGTCCACGGAGCAGGCGACGCCACCCTTCGTCGCCACGGTTGCGACCCGCCCGCGCATCGGCGCTGCGCAACAGGAAGGACGTTCTCCGGTTGTCCACCGAGGCCAGGACCAGTTCACCCTGGGCGGCCCAGAACTCCGCTCCCGCCGCGGAGAGCGCAGCCACCGCGTCCTGCAGCGCTTCACGTGCCGAGCTCGCCTGGCCCGCACGCCAGTCGAGCTCGCCCCGCAGCAGCAGCGCCCGCCCCCGCTCGAGATCGTTCAGGTCGCCGGCGAGGAGCAGGGCGCAGTGGTAGTCCGCCGCCCCCAGATCGCCGAGATCGAGGTGGGTCGCCACCAACCCGTGGCGCGCCCACGCCGACCACCACCCCTCGCCCACCTCCTCGAAGTAGGCCAGCGCCTGCTGGGCGTCGCGGACCGCGCGCGTCGGTGACGCGCGAGCCAGGAACTGGGCCCGGGACGACCGGATGATGGCCTCGTGCCACTCGTTGTGCAGCTGTCGGGCCAGGTCGATGGCGGTGGCGTAGTCGGCGGCGCCGGCCTCCGGCCGGCCCCGCAGCGCGCGGAGGGCACCCCGGAGGGCCCAGAGGAGGGGGGTGTCGTAGCGGTTCAGCGGTTCGGCGATGCGGTCCGACGCGGCCAGCCCCTGGACGATGGCATGGTCCGCACGCTGCAGCTCCCCGGTCCAGAGGTGGAAGAACGCCACGTAGACCGAGCTCAACACGACGAGACGGTCGTCCCGGGCCGACTCCGCGGCGGCAAGCGCCTGCTCGGCGAGACGGATGGCCCGCCGGAGGTCCCCCGCCTGGTAGGCGGACAGGGCCAGGTGGGCCATGGTGAAACCACCGACGGGATGGTCCTCACCGAGCAGGTCCCGGGACTGGCGCCACCAGGACGCCGCCTGTTCGACCTTGCCCTCGCTCAGGTCCTCGAGCCCTTCGAGGAAACAGCCGTACCCATGGCCGATGTCGTCGCCGCGATCGACGAACGCCTCACGCGACCGCGACAGGATGGCGCGTCCCCTGACCTGGTCCGTGGCGCAGATGGCGACGCCGGCGATCAACCCGGCGCCGGGATGACCCGAGTAGTCCAACTCCGCGAGCACATCCGCGAACACGAGCAGTCGATGGATGAGATCCGTCGCCACGAACGCGGTCGTCGAGGCGTCGAGCAGGTCCAGTGCCTCACGTTCGCTGGGTGTCGCACCCAGCTGCGCCACCACGTCCTCGACGTCACCGAGCCACCGCTCCCGGCGATCCTCCCCCCCCACGAGGTCAGTGTACTGGCCATCGATCTGGCGGTCCTCGGCGTGGTCAGGGCGGCAGGGTGGCGGCCAGCGCGGCGTCGATGCCGGTCACCGACGCCCCCGAGCCCACCGCGATGTCGTCGCCGCCCACGAACGTGGCGCTGTCGTCCCAGAACTCGGTGGCGTGCGCGCCCGCCGGGTCCACCACCACCAGTCGGTAGGTGTTCTCGGCCAGCCCCGCGATCGTGTAGGAGCCGTCGGCCGCAGTGACGGCACCCACGATGGTCTGCCCGTCGACGGCGAACACGCACGCGCCGACCACCGGATGACCGCTCCCGTCCTCGGTCACCGTCCCGGAGATCGATCCCTTCTGGACGGCCAGGCTGGCGTCGGCCGTGGCCGGCGCCGCGATCAGGTCAGCCTCCGGCAGCTCGTAGAAGTGGTGGTCGGTGGCCCACTCACCCTCGTGCACACCGGTGGTGTCCAGGTAGATCACCCGGTAGTCGCCCGCGGCGACATCCAGGCTGTAGTGACCGGCGGCGTCGGTGGTGGTGGCGCGGGCCATGGTGTAGTCGGCCGCGTTGAGGGCCAGCACCATCACGCCCGGCAACGGGTCTCCCGTGGCGTCCTCGGTCACCGTGCCGTCCAGGAGGGATCCGCCCGGGGTGGGGGTCTGTGTCGCCATCGACGCGTTCCCGGTCGTCCCCGCCCCGGCGTGCACGAGGAGCCTCGTGGCGTCCAACACGTTGTTGGCGTCCAGGTAGAACTCCGAGCGGTGCGCCCCGGTGGGGTCCAGGAACGCCACGAAGTGGCGGTGCGGGGCCATGGATCCCAGCGTGTAGACCCCCGCGCCGTCCGCGATGACGGCGCGACCTGGCGCGACCGTGTTGCCATCGAGGCTGACCACCACCGCACCCGCCACCGGATCACCGGTGCCGTCCTCGGTGACCGCGCCCGTGATCGATCCCAACGCGCTGGCCATGGCCGGGTCCTCGTCCACGACGTTCCCCGCGGTGACGTTCACCATCGTCGGCGCTCCCGAGAAGCCGGGAGCGTGCTCTCCGCCGCGATCGATCACGTAGAGGAAGTAGGTCCCGGCCGGCAGGCTGACCGAGTAGTCGCCAGAAGGGTCAGCGGCGCCGCCCCCGGCGGCGGTGTAGTCCGACGTGCGCAACGCCAGCACCATGGCCCCCGGCACCGGATCGCCGGTGACGGCGTCGGTCACCGTGCCGGAGACGCCGCTCGCCGCCGGCGCGCCCGATCCGAGGATGGCGCCGGGCAGGGCGGCACCCATGTCCCCGGGCGAGCCGCCACGGTTGTTCGCCGTGCTGCCCTGGCCCAGTTGGCCCGAGGTGTTCTCGCCCCAGCAGGCCACCCCATCGTCGTCCAACACCGCGCACGTGTGATCGTGGCCGAGGCCGAGGGCCACCGCGGTGCGGCCCGAACCGAGGTCGACCGGCGCCAGCGCCGCACCCATCTCGCCCGAGTCGTCGCCCCGGTTGTCGAAGTCGCCCACGCCCAGTTGGCCGGACGAGTTGTACCCCCAACACCGGGTCGACTGGTCGTCGAGGATGGCGCACGAGTGGAGACCGCCCGTCTCGACCGTGGTGGCCGTCCGGCCGGGACCGAAGTCGATGGCCTGAAGGTCGTCGCCCATCTCGTCGGTGTCGTCGCCGCGCACGGTGGTGTCACCTTGGCCGAGCTGGCCCTGGTCGTTCTCGCCCCAGCACTTGACCGTGTGGTCGTCGAGCAGCGCGCACGTGAACCACCGGTCGGCCCGAACGGACTCGACGGTGCGGCCGGTACCCACGTCGATGGTGGGAAGGGCGTCGCCCATCTCGTCCAGCTCGTCGCCGCGGTCGCTGGTATCACCGAGACCGAGCTCTCCTCGGAAGCCGTCGCCCCAGCACTTCAGGGAACGGTCGTCGAGCACGACGCAGGTCTGGAGGTCGCCCGCGCTCACCGAACGCACGGTGTGGCCGGTGCCGACATCGACCGGCAGGAGTGCGTCGCCCATCTCATCCGGTTCGTTGCCTCGCTTCTCGGTGTCCCCTTGGCCGAGCTCACCGTGGTTGTTCGCGCCCCAGCACTTCAGCTCACCGTGGTCGAGCAGCGCGCAGGAGTGATGCGATCCTGCGGTGATCGCGACGGCGGTCCGGCCGGTGCCGAGGTCCACCGCCGGCAGGTTGTCGCCCATCTCGCCGCCGAAGTCACCGCGGCTGTCGGTGGCGCCGACGCCGAGCTCACCGTTGCCGTTGCTGCCCCAGCACTTGACCGTGCCGTCGTCGAGCAACGCACAGGTGTGGAAGTCACCGGCGGCGAGGGCCAGCGCCGTCCGATGGGTGCCCAAGTTGATCGCCGGCAGGTTGTCGCCCAGCTCGGACGAGCTGCGGCCGCGGTCGATCGTGTCGCCGAGGCCGAGCTCACCGTGGGCATTGGCCCCCCAGCACTTCACCCGCCCGGAGTCGAGGAGCGCGCACGTGTGGGTCACGCCGCCGACGACCTGGGTCACCGCATCGGGGAGGATCGGCGGGTTCACGGTGACCGACACCTGGTTGAACAGGATGGTCGGGGTCTCGTTGGAGAAGACCCCCGGCGCGTTGACGAAGGACGGTTCGTCGGCCCGTTCGGCCGTGTGGGTGCAGTCCACGGTCTGCGCCGCGCCGACAGCCAGATCGAACGGGCCTGCTGCGCAGGACGGCTCCTGTGCGTCCTGCACGTTGATGGCGTGCACGGGCACACCGCCGGTGTTCGTGACGGTGAGGTGCAGGTGGATGGCGCCACCCACCATCACGGCCGCCTCGTCCACGGTCTGCGTCGCGGTCAGTTGCGACGACAGCCCGCCGCCCAGGTTGACCACAGGGAGGCCGTCGCCCATCTCGTCCGGGTCGTCGCCGCGGGTGTCGAAGTCGCCGAGGCCGAGCTCGCCGGACCCGTTCTGGCCCCAGCACCTCACGGTCTGGTCATCGAGGAGAGCGCAGGTGTGGGCGTACCCCGTCGAGATCTGCGTCGCCGTCCGCCCGGTGCCGAGGTCGACACCGGCGAGGAGGTCCTCCATCTCATCCCCGCCGTCGCCCCAGGTCTCGGTGTCACCCACGCCGAGTTGGCCGGCGAAGTTGGACCCCCAACAGCGGGTGGCCTGGTCGGACAGCAGGACGCAGGCGTGGCCGCCGTCCATGCTGAGCGCGGTGACGGTGCGGCCCCCGCCGGTGAACACCGGTGCCAGGTTGTCGCCCATGTCGGCGGCCTGGTCGCCCCGCACGTCGCTGTCGTCGTAGCCCCACGGGCCGTCGCCGGAACCCCAGCACTTGACGGTGGCGTCGTCGAGCAGGGCGCAGGTGGCGAGGTCGCCGGCGCTGACGGAGGTGGCGGTGCGCCCCGTGCCGAGGTTGACCGCGGGCAGGCTGTCGCCCATCTCGTTCGCGGCGTCACCCTTGGCCAGGTTCGCGCCGTTGGCGTTGAGGCCGAGACCGAGGGCGCCCCCGGCGTTGGTGCCCCAGCACTTCACCGTGGCGTCGTCGAGCACGGCGCAGGTGTGCTCGTAGCCGGCGTCGATCGCCGTGGCGGTGCGCCCGGTGCCCAGGTTGACGGCCGCGAGCGCCCCGCCCATCTCACCGGCACCGTCGCCGACGTTGGCGGTGTTGCCGCGACCGAGCTGGCCGCGGTTGTTGTAGCCCCAGCACTTGACCGTGTGGTCGTCGAGCAGTGCGCACGTGTGGTGCCCGCCGGCCGAGATGGCCAGTGCCGTCCGGCCCGCACCGAGGTCGATCGGCGGCAGGGCGTCGCCCATCTCGTCGGGATCGTCTCCTCGCGCGTCGGTGTCGCCCTGGCCCAGTTGGCCGCGGGCGTTGTAGCCCCAGCACTTGACCGTCGCGTCGTCGAGCAGCGCACACGTGTGCCACTCGCCCAAGGCGACGGCGGTCGCGGTGCGGCCGGTGCCCAGGTCGACGGTGGGGAGGTTGTCGCCCATCTCCCCTGCGTCATCGCCGTGGTTCCCGAAGTCGAACGAGTCGCCGAGGCCCAGTTCGCCGTGGGAGTTGCCGCCCCAGCACTTCACGACGCCGCTGTCGAGCACCGCGCACGAGTGGGTGCCGCCGGCGGCCACCGTGACCGACTCGCCAGAGCCCACGGGCGCGCCGACCGCCGTCGTCACGTCGTTCGACGTCACCGCCACGATGTCGGGCGAGTCGACGGTGGCGCTGTTGGTGTAGTCGCCCACGTCCGCCGTCACCGGTGTGTAGGTGCAGTCGATGTGGAAGTCCGCGCCTTGCGTCAGGTCGGGCACGGCGGTGTCGCAGCCGGGCGCTGGGGCGTCGACGATGGACAGGCCCGTGAGGGTCACCGTCGTCGTGTTGGTGAGGACCAGGTGGTAGTGGATCGGCGTGCCCACGACGACGAAGGGCTCGACCCTCGTCAGCACGAGGCTGGCCGCAGGCAGGACGGTCACCGTCGCCGTGTTCGAGTCCACCGGGCCGCTCTCGGCCGTCTGCACCGAGGCGGCGTTGGCGAAGGCGCCCACGTCGTTGCCGGTGACCACGTACTCGCAGTCCACGACCGCGAAGTCACCCTCCGCGAGGTCGAAGGTCGCGTCGTCACCGCAGTCGGGGGCGGCGGCGTCGGTGACGTCCACGTCGTGGAGGCCGACGTTGCCCGTGTTCTGGACGACCAGGTGGTAGTGGACGGTCTGACCCACCGAGACCGACGCCTCGTCGGCCGACTTCACCACCGTGAACGACGGGTCGGCGGCGGTGACCGTCACGTCCACCTGGTTCGAGCTCACCGCCGCGGTCTCGTCGGTGTCGACGCTCGCGGAGTTCGAGTAGGTCGGCACGTCGCCGCCCGTCGTGACGTGCGTGCAGTCGACGGTCTGCGTCGCACCCACGGCCAAGGTGAACGGCGCCACCTCACAGCCGGTGGCGGCGGCGTCGGTGATGGTGACCCCGTGCAGGTCCGTGTCGCCCGTGTTGGTGACCAGCACCTGGAGGTGCACCGTGTCGGTGGCCACGACGGCCGACTCGTCGGCCCGAGCCTCGATGGTGACCGACGGCGACGTCGGCACCGCGTCGCTCAGATCGATCGGCGGCAGCAGGTCGCCCATCTCGTGGCCGGCGGCGGCGCTGTCGCCCCGGTCGGTGGTGTCACCCTGGCCCAACTGGCCGTGGCTGTTTCTTCCCCAGCACTTGACCGCGCCGTCGTCCAGCGACGCGCACGTGTGATAGGCCCCGGCGGCGACCGACACCGCGGTGCGACCCTGGCCCAGGCTCACCGGTAGCAGCGCGTCACCCATCCCGTGGCCCGGAAGGCCGCTGTCGCCCCGGTTGGTGGTATCACCCTGGCCCAACTGCCCGAGGCCGTTGTGGCCCCAGCACTTGACCGTGCCGTCGTTCAAGACAGCGCACGTGTGGAATTCGCCAGCCGCGAGCGAGACCGCGGGGCGATCCTGGCCCAGATCCACCGGCAGCAGCGCGTCGCCCATCCCGTGGCCCGGAAGGCCGCTGTCGCCCCGGTTGGTGGTATCACCCTGGCCCAACTGCCCGAGGCCGTTGTGGCCCCAGCACTTGACCGTGCCGTCGTTCAAGACAGCGCACGTGTGGAATTCGCCAGCCGCGAGCGAGACCGCGGTGCGACCCTGCCCCAGATCCACCGGGAGCAGAGCGTCGCCCATCCCGTGGCCCGGAAGGCCGCTGTCGCCCCGGTTGGTCGTATCACCCTGGCCCAACTGCCCCAGGCTGTTGAGGCCCCAGCACTTGACCGCGCCGTCGTCCAACACTGCGCACGTGTGGAACGCGCCGGCCGCGAGCGAGACCGCGGTGCGACCCTGCCCCAGATCCACCGGGAGCAGCGCGT
>CAZWMT010000040.1:52028-56577 GCA_964635055.1 uncultured Microthrixaceae bacterium
GCCGCGAGCGAGACCGCGGTGCGACCCTGCCCCAGATCCACCGGGAGCAGCGCGTCTCCCATCTCGTGGCCCGGAAGGCTGCTGTCGCCCCGGTTGGTGGTATCACCCTGGCCCAACTGCCCATAGGAGTTGCCGCCGGAGTTGTCGCCCCAGCACTTGACCGTGCCGTCGTCCAACAAGGCGCACGTGTGGTAGCCGCCGGCCGTGACCGAGACCGCGGTGCGACCCTGCCCCAGGCTCACCGGGAGGAGGGTGTCACCCATCGCGTGGGTCGGGAAGGGGTTGTCGCCCCGGTTGGTGGTGTCACCCTGGCCCAACTGCCCGTGGTTGTTACTGCCCCAGCACTTGACCGTGCCGTTGTCCAAGACCGCGCACGTGTGCTGGAGCCCGACGGCGATTTCCACCGCGCGGCGGCTGTTCCCCAGGTCAACCGGTGGTAGCGAGCCACCCATCTCGCCGGCGCCGCTACCCCGGTCGACGGTGTCATCGAGACCAAGCTGCCCGTACGTGTTGTCGCCCCAGCACTTGACCACGCCGCCGGCCTGCAAGGCACAACTGTGGTGGTTGCCGGCCGCCACCTGGAGGACGGCGCCGGGGGGGGCCGCCGCCACGGCGACGCTGACCGTGTTGGTGCCCTGCCGCGCCGTCTCGTCGCTCGACACCGATGCCTGGTTCGTGTAGCTCGGGATGTCCCGGGCCACCGCGACGTGCGTGCAGTTCGCGACTCTGCTCGCGCCCACCGCGAGGGTGAAGGGCGGCACCAGGCAACCGAGCACCATGCGACGGTGCATCCGCCGGTCGGGGTTGTCGGTGATGGTCACGTCGTGGAGGGGCACCGTGCCGGTGTTGGTCACGGTGACGTGCAGGTGGATGGTCTGGCCCTCAAGGACGCTGGTCTCCGTCGCGCTGACCACCGCCGTCAGCGCCGGCCGGCCCACCAGCAGGATCGGCAGGAGGGTGTCGCCCATCTCGTTGGGCCCGTCGCCCCGGTTGGCGGTGTCGCCCTGCCCCAGCTGGCCCTTGTCGTTCTGGCCCCAGCACTTCACGCTGCCGTCGTCCAGGCGGGCGCAACTCGAGGAGGTTCCGGTGGTCACGGCGGTCGCCGTGCGCCCCGACCCGAGCTGTACCACCGGCAGGGCGTTCCCCATCTCGCCCGAGGTGTCCCCACGGGCGGCGGTGTTCCCCAGGCCCAACTGGCCGAGGTCGTTGCGACCCCAGCACTTGACGGTGCCGTTGTTCAACCGGGCGCAGGTGTGGAACCCGCCCGTCGACAGGCCGGTGGCGAGGAGCCCAGTGCCCAGCACGACTGGCGCCAGGGCCGCCACCTCGCCGGGTTCGTCGCCGCGGGTGAGCGTGTTGCCCTGACCCAACTGGCCGTAGGTGTTCTGGCCCCAGCACTTCACGGTGCCGTCGTCGAGGACGGCGCACGTGTGCACGGTACCGGCGGTGACCGCCGCCGCTGCGTGCCCCCCGCCCAGGTCCACCGCCGGCAGCTGAACGCCCATCTCGTTGGCCTCGTCACCACGGTCCTCCGTGTCGCCGATGCCCAACTGCCCGTAGGTGTTGTCGCCCCAGCACTTCACACTGCCGTTGCTCAGGCGGGCGCAGGCGTACGTGGCGCCGGCCGAGATGGCCGTCGCCTTGCGGCCGAGGTCGATCGGTAGGAGTCGGGCCATCTCCCCGCTGTTGTCGCCACGGTCGGTCGTGTTGCCCTGCCCGAGCTGCCCGTAGTTGTTCCTGCCCCAGCACTTGACGGTGCCATCGTTCAGCAGGGCACACGTGAAGTCGTGGCCGGCCGAGATGGCGGTGGCGGGGCGACCCAGCGCCACCGACGCCAGGTGGGAGCCCATCTCGTCAGGACTGGCGCCGATCGCGCGGTTGGCATCCAGCCCCAACGCGCCGTACCGGCCTGACCCCCAGCACTTGACCGAGCCGTCGTCCAGCAGGGCGCACGTGTGGTTGGCACCGGCGGACACGGCCGCCGCCGGACGACCGAGATCCACCGGGAGGAGCACATCGCCCAGCTCCCCGACACCGTCGCCCCGGTTGGAGTGGTCGCCCTGGCCCAACTGCCCGGCGCCGTTGAAGCCCCAGCACTTCACCGTGCCCGCACCGAACATCGCACAGGTGCCGTTGGCCGAGGCCGTCAGCGCCCTGGACGCGAAGGGGGCTCCCAAACCCTCGTTGCCGTCTGCCGCAGCAGAGGGCGCCGGCACGACGGGAGCGGCCACCGTGACCACGAACATGCCCGCGGCCAGGGCGATCAGCGCCACCACCCAGAGCACCAGGCGGCGGCGACCACCACGGGTCATCGGCCGTCCCCTCCCACCCATGAGGGCATCTCACACCCCGGGTGTCAGAGAAACCTCACAGATTCCCCCACAAGGCGCGACCCGCTCGTCGGACTTCCCTCGCGCTCGGGCCCCCCGGCTAGCGTTCGGGGCGTCATGAAGCGCCTACCGATCAAGCCGAACACCGCCGTCATCCTGCTCGGCGCCGCCATCGCCCTCTTCACCGTGGGCTCGGGCACGGTGCCCCTCATCACCCAGTGGCACGACGACTCGCCGGTGAGCCGCGAGGTGTTCGTCAACGTCCCCGACGTGTTGATCGTCGCCTTCTACACGGTGATCCCGATCATGCTCGTCTACGGGGCGGTGCTGTTCAGCCAGCGGGTGCGCAACTGGGAGCGGGGCGCCCCCGACAACCGGGCCACCACCACCAAGAACGTGGGGCGGCGCCTCAAGGACTTCCGGGCCGGCGTCTACATGCAGACCCTGCTGCGCGACCCTGCGGCCGGCGTGATGCACTCGCTCATCTACTTCGGGTTCCTGGTGCTGATGGCCGTCACCGCGGTGCTCGAGATCGACCACCAGATGCCCGAGGACGCGAAGTTCCTGCACGGCACCACCTACCAGGCCTACATCGCGGTCGGCGACGCCGCCGGCGTGGTGTTCCTGGTGGGCATCGTGTGGGCGGTCGTGCGGCGCTACGTCGTCCGGCCCTACCGCATCCGGATCAAGTCCAAGCCCGAGCACGCGGTGATCCTGGCCATCTTCTTCGTCATCGCGGTCACCGGCTTCACCACCGAGATGTTCCGCCTGGCCCTCGAGGGCCGGCCGGGCATCGAGGAGTGGGCGTTCGTCGGGTACCCGCTGTCCTCACTGGTCGACGGCCTCGACAACCTCAGCACCCTGCACCAGACGAGCTGGGTGATCCACGTGCTCGCGTTCATCGCCTTCCTGGCCATCCTGCCCACCACCATGCTGCGCCACGCCCTCACCGCGCCGATGAACATGTACCTGCGCGACCGCGACCGGCCCAAGGGCGCCATGAAGGCCATGCCCAACCTGATGGAGACCGAGCTCGAGAACTTCGGCGCCAGCCAGATCGCCGACCTCACCTGGAAGCAGCTCCTCGACACCGACTCGTGCACGATGTGCGGTCGGTGCACCTCGGTGTGCCCCGCCCACGCCACGGGCAAGCCCCTCGACCCTCGCGAGATCGTGCTGAAAACCGGTGAGGTCATGGCCGCCACCGGCACCCCGCAGGTCTCGCCGCCGATCGGGGTCGACGCCGACATCACCATCGACGCCGACTCGCTGTTCGAGCGCATCACCCCCGAGGAGGTGTGGGCCTGCACGTCGTGCAAGGCCTGCGACGAGATCTGCCCGGTCAACATCGAGATCCTCGACAAGATCCTCGACATGCGGCGCTACCTGTCGCTGATGGAGTCGAACTTCCCCACCGAGCTGGGCAACGCCTACCGCTCGATGGAGAACTCGTCGAACCCGTGGGGCATGAGCCAGGGCGAGCGGGCCGACTGGGCCAAGGGCCTCGAGGGCATCGAGGTGGTCGAGCCCACCGACCCGTTCGACCACGAGTACCTGTACTGGGTGGGCTGCGCCGGCTCGTTCGACGACAAGAACAAGAAGGTCACCCAGTCGATGGCCAAGCTGATGCAGCGGGCCGGCATCGACTTCGCCATCCTCGGCCCGTCCGAGCTCTGCACCGGCGACCCGGCGCGCCGCTCGGGCAACGAGTACATCTTCCAGATGCTGGCGATGCAGAACATCGAGTCGCTGAACGCCATGGGCGTCAAGAAGATCGTCACGCAGTGCCCCCACTGCTTCAACACCCTGATGAACGAGTACCCCCAGCTGGGTGGCCACTACGAGGTGGTGCACCACAGCCAGTTCCTCGAGTGGCTGGTCGACCAGGGCAAGCTCGACCTGTCGGGCGCCCGCCTCGACGAGCGCCTCGTCTACCACGACTCGTGCTACCTCGGCCGCCACAACGACATCTACCTGGCGCCCCGCAAGGTGATCGGCTCGCTCGGCGGCGTCGAGATCGTCGAAGCCCCCCGCAACGGCACCAAGGGCATGTGCTGCGGAGCCGGCGGCGCCCGTATGTGGATGGAGGAGTCCACCGGCAAGCAGGTGAACGTCGAGCGCAGCCAGGAGCTGATCGCGACGGGCGCCGAGCGCGTCGCCACCGCGTGCCCGTTCTGTTACATCATGATCGACGACGGGGTGAAGGGCGAGGGCCTCGA
>CAZWMT010000041.1:0-12698 GCA_964635055.1 uncultured Microthrixaceae bacterium
GGAACGGCACCCGCGACCGCAGGGTCGCGGCATGGGCCACGAGGGCCAGGTCGTGCGCCTCCTGCGGTGAGCCCGACGACAGCATGGCCCAGCCGGTGGTGCGGGCGTGCATGACGTCGCCGTGGTCGCCGAAGATCGACAGGGCGTGGGTGGCGACGGTGCGGGCGGCGACGTGGATCACCGCAGGGGTCAGCTCGCCGGCGACCTTGAACATGTTGGGGATCATCAGCAGCAGGCCCTGGGAGGCCGTGAACGTGGTGGACAGCGCGCCCCGCTGCAGCGCCCCGTGGAGGGCGCCGGCCGCCCCCGCCTCGGACTGCATCTCGATCACCTCGGGCACGAGGCCCCACAGGTTGGGGGTGGACGCGGCCGCCCAGTCGTCGGCCAGCTCGCCCATCTTCGTGGCCGGGGTGATGGGGTAGATCGCCATCACCTCGCTGAGCGCGTAGGCCACGCGGGCGGCGGCCTCGTTGCCGTCGATGCAGGCTCGCCGGGCCGGGGTGGCGGTGGGGGTCATGGTCATTGACCGTGAGCATTCCCCACCACGGGGCCGATGGGGAGGGCCGAACGTCCCTTGTCGGGTCGCCGATGGGCCCGGCGGACGGGAGGGACGTTCGGCCCTTCCCGGGCGGCTGCGTGGCGGCGATGATGGCGCCGTGGGGAATTCGTCGGACCGGAGGGTCGAGCCGTCGTTCGATCGGCGCCTGGGTGCGTCGGACTCGGTGCTGTGGGACATCGAGAAGGACCCGGTGCTGCGGTCGACGATCACGGCAGTCGCGTTGTTGGACCGGGTTCCCGATTGGGAGCGGCTGGAGCGGCGGTTGATGCACGGCTCGCTGCTGGTTCCCCGCCTCCGCCAACGGGTGCTGGTGCCGCCACTGCGCGTCGGGCCGCCCCGGTGGGTGGACGACCCCCGCTTCGACCTTGGCTACCACCTGCGCCGGGTACGGGCCCCCGAACCCCGGGGGACCGGGCCGGCCGACCCGCTGCGGATGGCGCTCGACGTCGCCCAGCCGCTGTCCATGGCCCCGTTCGATCGGGCCCGGCCCCTGTGGGAGTTCACCGTCGTCGAAGGCCTTCCCGACGGCGCGGCCGCGTTCATCCAGAAGGTGCACCACACGGTCACCGACGGGGTGGGGGGCATCCGCCTGGCCCTGATGCTGGTCGACGGTGAGCGTGAGGCGGACGAGCCCGAGGCCCCCGGCGGCTCGGCGGCGCCGGCAGACGCACCGAGCGCCGTGTCGATGGTGACGAGCTCGGTGCTCGAGAACCTGTGGGGCCTCGGCCGCACCACCGGCCGCGCCCCGGGTGCCGTCTCGGGGGCGGTCGCCGGGTTCGCGCGCCGGCCGATGGGCAGTGCCCAGGACCTCGCCCGCCTCGGTGTGTCGCTGGGGCGTCTGGTGCGCCCGGTCACCGAGCCGTGCTCGCCCATCATGCGCGACCGCAGCCTGGCCCGCCGCTTCGAGGCCTTCGAGGTGCCGTTCGAGGACCTGCGCGACGCCGGGCATGCCGCCGGGGGCAGCGTGAACGACGCCTTCCTCTCGGCGGTCGTCGGCGGCCTCGCCGAGTACCACCGTCATCACGGCGCGCCCCTCCGCGAGCTTCGCTTCACCATGCCGATCAACGTGCGCCACGACGGCGACCCCCTCGGAGGGAACCGGTTCGTGCCCGCCCGGTTCGCGGTGCCCGCGAGCGTGCGCGACCCCCTTCACCGCATCTCGGTCGTCGGCCGGGTGGCCCGCCAATGGCGGGACGAACCGTCGCTGGCGTTCACCGAGCCCATCGCCGCCGTGCTCGACCGGCTGCCGATCACGGTCACGACCGCGATCTTCGGGGGCATGCTCAAAGGCGTCGATGCCGTCGTCACCAACGTCCCCGGCGTGCCCACCCGCCACTTCCTGGCGGGCGCCGAGGTGCAGCGCGAGTGGGCGTTCGCCCCGCCGAGTGGCGCGGCGCTCAGCGTCGCCCTGCTCTCGCACGTGGGCGTGGGGTGCGTGGGGCTGACCATCGACACCGCCTCGGTGCCCGATCCCGGGCTGCTGGCCGACTGCGTCCGGCGCTCGTTCGACGACACCCTCGCCGTGGGGCGGGCCTGATGGACCGGCTCGGCCCCCTCGACGCCGAGTTCCTGCACCTCGAGGACGACGTCACCCACCTCCACATCGCCGGCCTGTCGGTGTTCGAGGGGCCGGCCCCCGAGGTCGGGGAGCTCGCCGACCTGCTCCGGGCCAAGCTGCACCTGATCCCCCGCTACCGCCAGCGGGTGCGGGCGGTTCCCTTCGAGCTGGGCCGGCCGGTGTGGGTCGACGACACCGACTTCGACCTGGCCGACCACGTCGGCGAGCTGGCCCTGTCGGCGCCCGGCGACGACGCCGCGCTCAGCGCGCTGATGGCCGACCTCATGTCGCTACCCCTCGACCGGGATCGACCCCTGTGGGACACCCGCCTCGTGCGGGGCCTGGCCGACGGTCGATGGGCGCTCGTGTTCAAGGTGCACCACGCGATGGTGGACGGCATCTCGGGGGTGGGCCTGCTGACCGTGCTGCTCGACCTCGAACGCGACGTCGAGCTGCCCGAGCCCGAGCCCTGGGTGGCCGAGCCCGAGCCGTCGGGGCTCGCCCAGGTGGTCGACGCGTGGTCGGGGCTCGCCGGCGACGCGTGGTCGCTCGTCGCCCAGGTGCCGGCGGCGTTGCGGCGCGACCCGCTCCACGCGTACCGCGCGTTCACCCAGGCGGGTGAGGGTCTGGTGGGCTTCGGCCGGCACCTGGGCTCCACCCCGCCGCTCTCGATCGAGGGCCCCATCGGGCCCGGCCGCTCGTGGGCCCACTCGTCGGCCTCGCTCGATGAGGTGAAGGCCATCGGCAGGGCGTTGGGCGGCACCGTGAACGACGTGGTGCTGGCCGCGGTGAGCGGGGGCTACCGGGCCCTGCTCGCCAGCCGCGGCGAGGATCCCGACACGGCCGCGCTGCGCACGTTGGTGCCGGTGTCGGTGCGCACGACCGGCGGCGACGGGGTGCCCGACAACCGGGTGTCCGCGATCCTGTTCGACCTGCCGATCGACGTGGCCGATCCCGTCGAGCGCCTGGTGAAGGTGACCGCCGACATGGCCGACCTCAAGCGATCGCACATGGCCGACGCCGGCGAGGCCGTCACCACCCTCGGGGCGTTGGCCCCGCCCATGGTGCTGGGGACCGTCAGCCGCGTGGCCACCCGCCTCATGCACCGGCTGCCCCAGCGGTCGGTGAACACGGTCACCACCAACGTGCCCGGCCCCCAGTTCCCGCTGTACTGCCTGGGTCGCGAGATGCTCGAGTACCGGCCCTTCGTTCCGATAACCCATGGGGTACGGGTGGGCACCGCGATCCTCTCCTACAACGGCCGACTGTCGTTCGGGGTCACCGGCGATCGCGACACGGCGCCCGACGTGGCGGTGCTGGCCGACGCCATCCCCGAGGCCGTACGCGACCTGACCGGGGCGACCCGGGACCTTCGGCCCTAGGACCCCGGCGGCGTCGGGCAGAACATGGCCCCATGAGGTCAGATCCCGGACAGGCGAGGACGCCGCACGCCGGCGGTGAGACCATCCAACTGTGCGACTACGTCGGTCGCGCGTTCGAGGACCTCGTGGCTGCGTTCGAGGACCCCTCGGCCCAGGAGCTGTTCGAGCGCGCCCTCGAGAAGGTGACGGGCCTGCCCTCCGAGGTGCGGCGGATCCAGAGCGCGGTGGTGAGCCGCCACGTCGCCCGCTTCCCGATGGCGTGGCGAGCCGGCGACTTCGAGGGCGTGGCCACGCTCACCACGATCGTCCTGCACGGCGGCCGCCACCCGATCACCGAGCTCCTCGTGCGGGTGGATGCGCCCGGCGCCGCCGAGGAGAGCGGCCTGGGCGAGGAGGGCACGATCCGTCTGCTCCGGGACTTCCTCGACGTGCTCACCCGTGAGCTCACCGCCGTCGAGGCCTGACGTCGGGGGTCGACCGGGCGTGCGCACCCCGATGTGGGGGCCACGCTCTGGGCGGACGGTCGGCCCCCGTCGCCTGACCTCCGGTCGAATCACACGTCTGTAGTTGTCAGACCTGCCCGTCACGGTGTGCCCCAGGCGATCGGACCTCCCGCAGGAGGGCCGGGGAGGAGCACATCATGGCCGAGGACACGGCACGGATCGCGACGCTGATGCGGCGCTTGGCCGAGGGAGACAGCGACGCGGTCTTCGACCTGTACGCCGAGTACGGGACCCGGATGGCCGCCGTGATGCGCCGCCACCTGGCCGCGGTGGGCGTGAGCGTCGTGACTCGAGACGACCTGGACGGACTGGTCATCGACGCGTGCCTCGAGTTGGCCTCGTGCGCGGGCGCGTGGCGCCCCGACGGCGGCGCGCTGCCCTGGACGTGGGCGTCGCACCGACTACGGGGCGTCGCCGCCCGGTTCGTCGGCGTCCACGCCGACGAGTTGGACGAGACGGGGATCGACCACCCGGTCGACGGTGGCGCCCGACCGCCGGCGGCCACCGGCCGCGACGAGGGCTCGGCGTTCGACACCCTGCGCCAGATCGGGCGCGGCCACGCCATGGCCGCGCTGCTGCTCGATGCACTCGCTCGCGTGGGTTCGCCCCGCGACCAGGCCATCGTCCTCGAGTTGCGGCTCCAGGCCGACCTGGGCGACCCGTCGCCCTCGCACACGGTGAGCGCCGACCTCGGTGCCAGCCCCGACGCCGTCCGCCAGGTGGCGACCCGCATGCGCCGGCGCCTGCGGCGGCTCGCGGTCACCGACGAGCGATTCGCCCCGCTCGCCGACCTGCCCCTCGTCGCGTGAGACCGCCCGATCAGGCGTGATCCGGGCCCGGTCAGACGTGACACTCGGCCGATCAGGGGTGCGCCCGTTCCCGATCAGGGGTGCGTCACCGACCGCACGACGAGTCGGTCGGGATGGGCGTCGCGGATCTGCTCGACCTCGTCCCTCGCTCCGAGGAACCGCTCGAGCAGCCCCGGGTCGAAGTGGCCGGCCTCGGTCCGCATGGTCGCGGCCGCCCGGTCGAAGCTGAACGCCGCCTTGTAGCGGCGTTCTGTGGTCAGGGCGTCGAAGACGTCGGCGATGGCGACGATCCGGCCCTCGACCGGGATCTGCTCGCCCCGTAGGCCGTGGGGGTAGCCCGAGCCGTCGTAGCGCTCGTGGTGGGTCAGGGCGATCGACGCGGCGAGGTCGAGCAGGGCCGAGCTCGACCCGGCCAGGAGGCGGTGGCCGATGAGCGGGTGCTCGGCCATCACCGCTCGGTCGGCGTCGTCGAAGCGCCCGGGCTTCAGCAGGATCTCGTCCGGGATGGCGATCTTGCCAACGTCGTGCATGGGGCTCGCGAGCTCCAGGAGGCCGCACCACTCGTCGTCGTGCCCGGCCAGCTCGGCGAGGAGCCGGCTGTAGCGGCTCATGCGCTGGAGGTGGGAGCCCGTCTCGGGATCGCGGTACTCGGCGGCCCACGCCAGGCGCTCGAGGGTCTCGCTGCGTGACCTGGTGATCTCATCGTGGGCGATCTCCAGCTGCTCGACCGTGCGGTGCAGCTCCGCGGTCCGGGCTGCGACCAGCTCCTCGAGCCGCTCCCGGTGGTGCGCGTTCTCGGCTTCGAGGTCGCGCCGGCGCAGCGCGTTGCTGGCGTTGATCAGCAGCTCGTTGCGACCGAACGGCTTGATGACGTAGCCGTAGGCGCCCCGGGCGGCGGCCACGGCCGCGACCGCCGGGTCGTCGCTGCCCGTCACCATGACCACCGCGGTGTCGGGGTGATCGCGCCCGATGGTGTCGACCAGCTCGAGGCCCGAACCGTCGGGCAGGCTCACGTCGCACAGGGCCAGGGCGAACGGACGCCCGGCGAGCGCCCGACGGGCCTCGGTGGCATTGGCCGCGGTGGTGCAGTCGTAGTTCGCCCTCGCCAGCAGGCGGGCCAGCACCGCACGGACCTGGGGGTCGTCGTCGATGACCAGCACGGCCACCCGCGCCTCGGTGACCCGTCCCGTGGTCACTTGGCCACGGCCGTCGCCGCGTCGAGCGACGAGCGAACGGCCTCGAGCAGGGCCTGGGTGGTGAACGGCTTGCGGAGGACGGGAGCACCCTCCCGGCGGCGGGGATCGCCGGTGGTCTCGCCCGAGTAGCCGGTCATGAAGATGACGGGGAGGTGCGGGTTCGCCGTGGTGAGTGCCTCCGCCAGGTCGATCCCGGTGCGGTCGCCGGGCATGACGAGGTCGGTGAGGAGCAGGTCGATCCGGTGGGCGCCGCCCAGGGATTCGGCCGACGCGGCGTCCTCGGCCTCGATCACGCGGTAGCCGGCGGCCTCGAGGTGCCGGCGCACCGCACGGCGCACGGCGGCCTCGTCCTCGGCCAGCAGCACCGTCTCCCCCCGGCCCTCGTCGCCGACCGTCGTCACCGGCCCGCGCTCGGGGGCCGGGTCCGCGGTGGCGGGGAGCATGATCACGAAGACGGTGCCGGCCCCCGGCTGGGAGTCGGCGGTGATGTGACCGCCCCAGCGCTGGATGATGCCGTAGACGGTGGACAGGCCCAGCCCCGTGCCGCGCCCCCGGCCCTTGGTGGTGAAGAACGGTTCGAAGGCGCGGGCCAGCACGTCGGCGTCCATGCCGTGCCCGTCGTCGCGGACCACGAGCTGGACGACCGGCCCGGCCTCCATGCCCGGATGCGCGGCGAGGTCCTCGGCCGACAGGTGCTGCGCCGACGTCTCGATGGAGATGGTCGCGCCCGGGCCGACCGCGTCGCGTGCGTTGACGGCCAGGTTCACCAGGATCTGCTCGAGCTCGCCGGCGTCGGCGAGGACGGCCGGGAGGTCCTGGGCGAGGTCGGTCGTGAGGTTGACGTCCGCGGGGATGGTGCGGGCGAGGAGGCGCACCACGCTGTCGATGACGGCGTTGAGGTCGACCGGGTCGGGCTCGATCCGGTCGCGTCGGCTGAACGCCAGCAACTGTCGAGTGAGGTCGGCCCCCCGCTCGGCGGCCTGGCGGATCTCCACGATGTCGTCGTGGCTCGGATGGCCGACGGTGTCCTCCTCGGCCAACTCGGCGTAGCTGAGGATGGCGGCCAGCAGGTTGTTGAAGTCGTGCGCGATGCCTCCGGCCAGTTGCCCCACGGCCTCGAGCCGTTGCATCCGCCGCAGGTCCTCCTCGAGCGCCGCCTTCGCCAGGTCGGCGCGGCGCTGCTCCGCCATGGCCCGATCGAGCTCGACGTTGGTCGTCTCGAGGGCGGTGACCAGCCGTTCGGCCCGGTCCCGGCGACGCAGGGTCAGCTCGACGACCACCGTCATCAGCAGCCCCACGCTGCCGGCCACGACCAGGAGGATCGTGGGCAGGTGAGCGGTGAGGTCGCCGGTGAGGGGCTGGGTGGCGCCGACGACCAGCAGGAGGTTCCGGCCACCGAAGCGGAACGGGGTGGCGACCGTGTCGCCCTCCACCCGGTCCATCCCCAGCGAGAGCACCCGACGGTCCGGGTTGGCGCGGCGGCCGAGGTACAGCTCGATGCCCACGTCCTCGAACCCGTTGCTGACCTGGTCGGACCCGGCGGCGGCCGCCAGCAGTGGGATCTCCTGGTACGCCAGGTAGTCGCCCGGGACGCCGGGCCGACCGGCGGCGACCCCCAACGCCTGCAGTGGTGCGGCGTCACCGCTGAGCGCCACGATCGTGAACCCTCCGTCGGCGGCCTCGACCAGGTCACGGTTGATCGCGTCGTCGCGGTTGGCCTCGAGCAGCGGCGCCGGCCCGGTGTGCGCGACCTGCTCCATCCCGAAGGGGGTGCGTCGCAGCAGCACCCAGGTGCCGGGCGAGGTTCCGGTGTCCTCGCTGCGGGTGACGAAGTCGGCGAACCCGGCGGGATCGCCGTTCGACTCCTGGGCGGCGACCGTGGCCGACACCACCTCTGCCTGCA
This sequence comes from uncultured Microthrixaceae bacterium, assembly GCA_964635055.1. GTDB lineage: Bacteria > Actinomycetota > Acidimicrobiia > Acidimicrobiales > DATDAH01 > JAEUJM01. The sequence continues at coordinate 7,911 of CAZWMT010000041.1, forward strand.
GGTTCTCGCCGAGGCTGTTGACCACCAGCACCAACTCGTCGGCTCGCTGGCGGAGCAGTCGGTCCTCGTTGTCGGCCACCACCGACCGGGCCACCACGACCACCAGCACCGTCGCGGCCGCGGCGAGGCCGAAGACCGTGAGTGTGGTGAGCCGTCGGTGCATCGGTCCGCTCCCTGCAGTTACGATTGAACATCAAGTGTACTAGTGTAAGCATCGGGTTGTCACGCCGGGTGTGCACGCGAACGCTCAACGTGCCTGAGGCGGGCGTGGTGGGTCACCCGTTGGTGGCGAGCGCCCTCCAGCTGGCAGGATGACCGCGGTCATGGGCTCTTCGTTGCGCGACATCCCCGGAGCCGGAGGCGGTCGCCGCCGCGGTGACCGCAAGAGCACCGCCCCGGTCCGCATCGCTCACGTGCCGGTGGGCCGCCCGGCCGCGGGTCGGGGGGTCAAGACCGGTCCCGGCCGGCGGCGCAGCTTCGGCAGCCGCCAGCCCGTCGACCGGGTCAACCTCCTCATCGGGCTGTCGTTCGTGGCGCTGGCGCTGATCGGCGCGCTCTGGCTGTGGAACCTCAACCAGGTCTCGGTGTCGGCCACCGGGGTGGAGCCCGGCGACACGCTCACCCCCCAGCAGGCCGTGACCCTCGCCATCGAGGTGGACGTCGCTCCCACCACCCGCCTCGGATCGGCGGTGCTCACCTTCGACGGCGAGGACGTCACCGAGGACGTCAACGTGGAGCGCACCGACGACGGCTTCATCTGGCACGCGCCGCCGGGCCAAGGCCTCGAGAACGGCGACCACCACCTCGCCCTCGACCTGAAACGCGTGATCACGGGCGCGTACCACTGGCGGGTCGATTTCGCCGTGGCGCCGCCCGACTGACCGGCGGCCACCAGCCGACCACGTTCCCGCCCTGCCGGACGCCCGGACGCCCGGTCAGATTCGGACCGGTCGAGCGCTACGGCGTGGGAGCGTCCATCGCGGCCATGTCCTCGGGCAGCGTGCGGCGGGCGAAGTCGACGGTGGCGGAGCGGGCCCGCAGCTTGGTGCCGGCGTAGGCGCCGGTGCGCAGCTCGGACAGCCGGGCGGCCTCGGCGACCGCGGCGGCCACCACCTCGCCGGGCTCGGCCAGCAGGTCGAGGTAGCCGGCGGACACGGCGCGCTCCGGTGGGTAGATCCGGGCGCCCATGGTGGCCGCGGAGAACTCGGCGCGCACCAGCCGGTCGCGGGCCAACTCGACCGCGAACACCGGGAGCTGCATGCCGATGGCCACCTCGTTGAGGCCGATCTTGAAGTCGCCGGCGGCGCCGACCCGCACATCGCCCACCAGGCACAGCAGCGCGCCGGCGGCCAGGGCATGGCCGGTGCAGGCCACCACCACGGGCATCGGGAACAGGTACACCCGCAGGAGCAGTTCGGCGCCGGCGGTGACGAGGCCGCGCATCTCGTCGGTGCCCGCGGTCATGGTCGGCAGGTGGAAGCCCGCTGAGAAGCGCCCGTCGCGGCCGGCGATGACCACCGCCCGGGCCTCGGCCTCGGCCCGGTCCAGCACTGCCTGTAGCGCCTCGAGCACCTCGTGGGAGATGGCGTTGGCCTTGCCGTCGTCGAGGCGGATCACCGCCACCGTCCCGTCCAGCTCGTAGGTCACCGGTCCAGTCGTCATGGTCGGGCACGCTACCCCCGACCCGGCGCCTGCCGGTCCAGGGGAACCGGCCGTCGGTGAGCGAAGATGAGTAGGTGGTACTCAGGACGAGTGGGCGCAGGCGTGGTGGGCTGTCACCGATGAACCGGATCGCTCTCTGCCTGTTCGCGGCCACGATGGTGCTGCTGACCGCCGGCTGCGGCCTGGAGGACGGCCAGATCCCGTTCATGCAGTCCGAGCGAGGGAGCCGCCTCGAGGCGCTGACCTATCGCATCACCCTCCAGCCGAACGGGACGCTGAGTGTGCGCATGACGGGCGAGTTCCTCGATGGCGAGGGCGGCATCCTGCCCATCCCCAAGCCCCTGCTCGGTGGCGTCGACGACCTCGTGGTCGACGGTGAGCCCACGAGCGGCAGCAGTGACTTCGAGACCGTCAACGTGCCGGTCAGCGCCCAGACCGCGGTGGCCACGTTCACGATCACCGGCGCGGTGAAGGCCGGCAACGACATCACCACCATCGAGACGCCGCTGGTGGCCGATCCGAGCGACGCGTCACGCCAGGACCCACCGGTCGACGTGAGCGGTGTGCTGGTCCTGCCGGAGGGAACCGAGCGGGGCGCCATCGACTTCCACTGGATCAACGGGCTCGACCAGGACGTGCGGGTCAAGCCCGCCAAGGTGCGCTTCACGGGTCGCTCGCCCATCTGGACGTCGTCCGATCTCCTGGTGGGCCTGCCGCCGGGACTGGCACCCGGGCTGGCCGGCAACTTCAGCGCCATCACCACCGAGGCGGCGTTCCGACGCCAGGTGCAGACCGCGGACGCCACCAGCGAGTCGCTCGAGTCGACGCTCGACAGCCAGGACACCCAGCAGCGGATCGTGAGTCTGATCCTCATCGGTGTGGGCCTCGGGGTCTCGCTCTTGATGGTGGTGCAGTGGTATCGCCTGCAGACGTCGGACCGCCGGGCCCGCGAGCGCTACCAGGGCACGTTCCCCGACCAGGTCGCCGATCCACCCGACGGGTACGACCCCGCGGTCGTGGCCCTGCTGCTGGCCGACGCCCGGAAGCTGGACCAGGTCGCGGTGGCCGGCACGGTGCTCGATCTCGCCCATCGCAAGGTCGTCACGATCGACGGCTACGGGCCCGACCGGTGGGTGGTCAAGGTGCCCGCCGGCGCCGAGGGCGACCTCTCACACGAGCAGATCGTGGTGGACGCCCTGCGGGCCCAGGCACCGACCGGTGAGGTGGTCGGCCCGCCCCTGTGGTCGGACAGGCAGCCAGGCTGGTGGCGGTCGTACCGGGCGTCGGTCTTCAAGCGGGCCAAGGAGCAGGACCTGGTCCGGCGGCGCTTCCGCATCCTCTACGTCGGCCCCTTCGCGGCCGGCATCGTGTGCGCCACGTGGCCGCTGTGGGCCACCCAGAGCACGCTCTGGATCGTGCCGGTGGCCAGCATCGCCCTGGGGCTGGTGTTCGCGCTGCCCCTGGGTGGCGGCTTCGAGCCGACCCTGAAGGGCGTGAAGTCGGCGGGTTACTGGAAGGCGTTCGGGCGCTACACCGCCGAGCAGGGCCACTGGGACGACGTCGGGCCCGCCGGCGTGGTGGTCTGGGGCCCGTACCTCGCCTACGGCACGGTGCTCGGCACCTGCCCGTTCGCCACCGCGCAGCTCGCGCCCCGCGGCGGTCACGAACGGGCCCGCCGCAGCGAGGCCCAGGACCAGGTCGACGCCGAGGAGCTCGACGCCCAGGCCTGATCAGATCGCCGGCGGCCCGGCCTGACCGACTGGCTCGATGATGACCATCGGCCCTGTACGGGCCCCGGCGGTGTCCCTAGCCTGCGGCCATGCCCCTTCGTCGTCTGCTCGTCCTCTCGACAACCGTGCTCCTGGTGCTCGTCGGTGTGGGCGGCACCGGCGGGGTCGGTGGGGCCGCCGAGGCCACCGGTGGGTCCCGCGCCCCGGAGCGGACCGCGCCGAGCGTCAACTGGCAACAGGTCGACTCGGGCGGCGAACACAGCTGCGCCCGCAAGACGTCGGGCCGTTTGCTCTGCTGGGGCGGCAACTTCTACGGGGTGCTCGGCGACGGCGGCTCCGGCGCGGACGCCGACCGCACCGCCCCCGTGGCCGTGGCCGGTGACGTCACGGAGTGGGCCACGGTGAGCGCCGGCTCGGTGCACACCTGCGCCGTGTCGGTCGACGGCCGCCTGTTCTGCTGGGGCGACAACTTCTTCGGCACGCTGGGCACGGGGGGCTCGCAACAGCCCCAGCCCCTGCCGGTCGAGGTGGACGGTGCGCACGACGACTGGTCGGCGGTGTCGGCCGGTGGCGCCCACACCTGCGGCCTCCGCGACTCGGGGCACCTGTACTGCTGGGGCCTGGACTTCTCCGGGCAGCTGGGTGACGGCCCAGGCGGCGACGGTGACTCGCCGGTGCCCGTGGAGGTCGCCGGGGGCATGTCCGACTGGGCAGCGATCAGCGCCGGCTACGACCACACCTGCGGCCTCCGGGATTCGGGTCAGCTCTACTGCTGGGGCCGGAACCGCCACGGGCAGCTCGGGGACGACAGCACGGCCGACCGCGACGCTCCCGTCGAGGTGGCGGGCGCGGCCACGGACTGGGTCGCGGTCAGCGCCGGCCTGCGCCACACCTGTGGGCTCAAGGTGTCGGGACGGCTCTTCTGCTGGGGCAGCGACTCACGGGGCCGCCTCGGCAACGGCGGCGCGACGACCGTCGACCAGCTCGTGCCGGCCGAGGTGGCCGGTGCGGCCACGGACTGGGCCGAGGTGAGTGCCGGGGCCTCGGTGACCTGCGCCCGCAAGGTGTCGGGCCGTCTCTACTGCTGGGGCAGCGATGCCGACGGACGCCTCGGCAACGGCGGCACCAACGTCGATCGTGCCCGACCGGTCGAGGTGGCCGGCGCCGTCACCGGCTGGCGGGAGGTGAGCGTGGGCAGCTTCCACGCCTGCGCACGCAAGGCGACAGGGCGCGTGTTCTGCTGGGGTCGCGACCGCGACGGCCAGCTGGGCAACGGCGAGCCCCGCCGGTACCAGGACGTCCCGGTGGCGGTGACCTGACCGCGGTGACCTGACCGCGGTGACCTGACCTGCGGTCACCTGACCTGCGGTCACCTGACCTGCGGTCACCTGACCTG
>CAZWMT010000041.1:12798-55687 GCA_964635055.1 uncultured Microthrixaceae bacterium
ACCTGACCTGCGGTCACCTGACCTGCGGTCACCTGACCTGCGGTCACCTGACCTGGGGTGAGCTGAGGTGGGGCGCCCCGCCGCCCGGTCAGCGGCGGGAGCGCTCGACCAGGTCGCGGAAGAGGCCGAGCTGCTCGGGCCGGTGGCGCAGCAGCTCCGGGTGCCATTGCACGGCGAGGAAGTGGTCGGCGCCGTCGAGCTCGATGGCCTCGACCACGCCGTCGGCGCTGGTGGCCACCGCCCGCACCCCGTCGCCCAACCGGTCGACGGCCTGGTGGTGCAGCGAGTTGACCGCGACCTCGCCGTGGCCCAGCAGCGAGGCCAGGCGGGTGCCGGGCTCGACGCGGACGGTGTGGGCGGTGTCGAACGCCAGGTGGTCGGCCTCGTGGCCGTCGAGGTGCTGGGCCAGCGTGCCCCCGAACACCACGTTGGTGAGCTGCAGGCCCCTGCAGATGCCCAGCGTGGGGATCCCCCGCTCCACGACCCGCTGCATCACCAGGGCGTCGTAGGCGTCGCGCGCCGCGTCGGTGTACTTGGTGGCCTCGTGGGTGGCGGCACCGTAGGCGGCCGGCTCGATGTCGCCGCCGCCGGTGAGCACCACGCCGTCGACCAGGCTCAGCAGTGCGTCGAACACGTCTCGACCCGCCTCGGAGTCGTCGGCCAGCGGCAGGAGCACCGGCAGCCCGCCGGCGTGGATCACCGAGGTGACGTAGTCGTGCGAGAAGGTGTCGCAGCGCTCGGGAACGCCCTCGTACTCGACGTCGCGCGGCCACGACGTGATGCCGATCCGAGGGCGGGAGGTCATGTGGGCGAAAGCTACCCGTTCACCAGAGCGATGCACCGGGAGGGGCGATTCTCGGCGATCGCTCTGGTGAACACGGGTGGCCTCGGGCCATGCACCCCGCCACGCGGCCTCAGGCGGCCAGCAGGTCGAGCACCGGGGCGTTGTACTCGGTGGTCGAGCCCGGCATCTTGCCGGACTCGATGTTGATCGGGCCGGTGCCCGCCAGCTCGACCTGATAGGTGTTGCTCATCGCGCCCACCTTGATCGGCGTGCGGTGCACGTACACCTGGTCGCGGTCCCACACCCGGAGGGCGTCCTTCACCTTGATGCTCGTGCCCCGGGGCTTGTAGTCGAACACGTAGACCCGCTCGGCGGTGACCGCGACCACGAAGCTCTGGGGCAGGCCGTCGGTCCTGCCCTTCTCGACCCCGCGCTTGAGCATGCCGGCGAGCGGCGACACCTTCCCGAGGCCGAACGAGCCCATGGTGCCGGCCCGGGAGAACACCCCGACCGCGAGCAGCTCGCCCTCGACGTGCGGGGCCACGGCCATCATCTGGGCTTCGCGGTACTTCTCGTACTTGTCCGTGCGGCTCATGCTCCCCGCTCCTGTTCGCTTCGCTCACGGGCCGCTCGGGCCACCGCTGCGCTCATGCTCCCCGCTCCTGTTCGCTTCGCTCACGGGCCGCTCGGGCCACCGCTGCGCTCATGCTCATGACCGCCTGCTCGGCGCGCTGCTCCCGCAGGCCGGTGGCGCCGCCGTACACCAACATGATGCCGGCGGCGCCGCTCAGGTAGCCGAGGGGGCGGGCCAGGAGGAAGGGGGTCGTGACCCACACCACGGCGAACACGCCGCAGAGGGCCAGCAGGGCGAGCCCGGCCGCGAGGGCAGGGCCGGGCTTGTTGTACCAGGCCACCTCGGGGGTGGCGGCGGTGGTGGTTGGTGTGTCCATGCGCCCAGGGGACCACCTGGTCGCCCGCAGGTCTTGAGTAGGGCCTACTCAAAATCGGGCGACGTCCGGCGGCGGCCTACTCCCTCGGGGGTGCGCCGCACGGGGCCGGCCGCCTGCTCAGCGCTCGAACAGCACCGTGACGTCGAGGGCGAAGCCGGGGATGACCGGGGTGGTGAGCACGTCGCCCTCGCCCACGGTGAAGGTGATGTCGAACACGGGTGAGTCGGGTGTCGAGCGGCGATGGACGACGATCTCGTCGGCCACGGTGTCGACCAACCACAGCTCGGGAAGCCCCTCCGCCTCATAGAGGTCCTTCTTCACTGTCCGGTCGCGGCGCCAGGTGCTGGGCGAACGCACCTCGACAGCCAGGTCGGGCGGTCCGCGGTGGCCTCGGCCGTCCGGGTCGAGGTCGTGGCCCGGAACGTTCCACCAGGTGTCCGGCACGAAGGCGTTGTGCTCGTCGAGTCGGGTGGTCAGCTCGATGCCGGCGCGGCCGGCGCCTGGGTTGGCGTCGAGGAACGTCATGAACTGGTGGTAGATCCAGCCCCCGATGTCCTGATGACGCACGCTCGGTGAATCCACGACGATCTCCCCGTCGACCAGCTCGGTGTGCACCAGTTCGCCAGGGAGGGCGAAGAACTCGTCGACCGTGAGGCGGTGCGACTGCGTCAGGGCCATGGTGCGGATCGTAGCGACGGGGTGCGACGGCGAACAGGGGTCGCAGGCCGTGCCGGGCTCGAGATGGTCGCGGTATCGTCGGAACCGCAGCACTCGGGAGTTGCCGCTCCCCTCCAGAACGCTCACGGGATGGGACGGCCGACGATGTACGACGAAACCGCACGATTCGAATTGCACGAAGGGCTTCGGGAGGCGCTCGGTGAGGCACGAGGCGACACGCTGATGAGCCTGCTCCCTCCGGTTGGCTGGGCCGACGTGGCGACGAATCACGACCTCGACGCCAAGATCGACGCGTTGGGAGACCGGCTCGACGCCAGGATCGACGCCATTCAGGTGGCCATTGAGGCCCTCCGAGCCTCGGCGGCGGCGCAGATCGAGAACTCGCGCCTCGCCAGCGAGAAGGCGATGGCCCAGTTCGAGGCCCGGATGCACCGCGACATGCTTCGCCTGACGTGGTCGATGATCGGTGGGTTCGTGGCCGTCGCCGGCATCCTCACCGCCAACAACGTCCTCTGACCCGCCGGGGCGTTCAGGCGGCGTCGGCGCGGCGGCGGATGTCGGCGACGACGCCGAGGAGTTGGTCCATGTCGGCGGCGGCGAACAGCCATCTGTCAGCAACTCCCAGGTCCAGCCATCTGGAGGCTCGACCTCTGGCTCGCCGGCTGTGACAGGGGGTGATGGTACCTGCCGTCACAACACCGCCTCACGATCTGCAGGGGCCTCGCGGAGAGACGTCGCCGCCACCGGACCTGCCGCGGCGACGGCGAAAGGCCGCGAGGACGGGCGATCGCTGGGCCGCCGGGGGCGACTGCGGGCGCCACGGCCACCGTCCGTGGCGGGATTGGACCACAGCGGGCTCGTTGGAGGAAATACCCCCGTGATTCCGACAGCTATTTCCTCCAACTCTGCGCCTGGCGGGCAATACGGTCACCGAGCGTGAGATCAGATGGCCGGCGACGGAGGATCGAGGTGAGTTTCTTCCGGAATCCGTTGCGAACGTGTGTTTGATCGGGTAGGGTTACGTCGTTGTAGTTCGCAGCTGCAGGTGGTCGGCCTGGAGGACAGCTGCCATTCCCCGGACCTCGATGTCCCGTGAAGGAGTGGTGTGCTGTGCCCGGATTCCTCGACAAGCTTGCCGCCCTCGAGGCGCTGTACGACGACCTCCTCGATGACGACGTGGCCGGGTTGCCGGGCGCGGTGCTGGTCGAGGCGATGTCGACGTTGGGGCGGGTGCGCAACAAGCACGCCGCCCTGGACGTGACGGCGACCGCCGCCTTCGACGCCTCCAAGGAGTGGATGGCCGACGGGTCGCGGTCGGCGGCGGCGTGGTTGCAGGCCAAGGGTCATGAGCGCAAGGGGGTGCCGCAGCGGCGCGTCCGGTTGGGCCGGGCGCTGCGGGCGATGCCGGTGACCGAGCGGGCGTTCGCCGCTGGTGAGATCACCGCGGAGCACGTCGAGCGCCTCGGTGAGGTGCGCCGGGGCCTCGAGGAGGTGTTCGCGGACTCCGAGCGGCGCCTGGTGGGCCACGCGAAGAAGCTGCGGTTCGTGCAGTTCGACAGGAAGGTGCGCTACTGGCAAGACGTCGCCGACCCCGACGGCGCCGACGAGCGGGCCCACAAGCAGACCGCCGGCGCCTACTGGCACGCCTCCAGGAGCTTCGAGGACATGGTGTGCGCCGGCGGCTGGCTCGACCCCATCGGCGGCGCCGTGTACCTGCGCGAGCTCGAACGGCTCGAGAAGCACCTGTTCGAACAGGACTGGGCCGAGGCGGTGGCCCGCCTCGGTGCGCGCAACGTCACCGCCGCCGACCTGCGCCGCACCCCGGCGCAGCGCCGCGCCGCCGCCCAGGTGTGGATGGCCGAGCGGTCCTCGACGCTGTCACTGAGCGGGGTGTCGTCGCTGCGGCCGATCCTCAACCTCGTCATGGACTGGCCCACCTTCTGCGCCGAGCTCGCCCGCCGCGAGGGCCGCACCGACGTCCGCTTCCCCGACGAGCGCACCTGCCGCCTCGACGACGGGACGATCATCACCCCGTCCCAGGCGCTGTCGCTGGGCCTGGCCGGTCTGGTGCGCCGCCAGGTGCTGGGACCTGACGGCGTGGTGTTGGACTACGGCCAGGCCGTCCGCCTCATCCCCGACGACATCCGCACCTGCGTGCAACTCACCGAGGACTTCTGCACCCACGACGCGGGCTGCGACGTGCCGTCGTGGTTGTGCGAGATGGACCACATCACGCCGTTCACCGATGGCGGGCCCACCTCGCTGATCAACGCCCAACCCCACTGCAAGCCACACAACCGCCACAAGGAGACGCTGGACCGCAAGGAACGGATCAAGAGGCGGCGAGCCAACGCCCGGCGACGAGCCGCCGGCGGAGACGACGCCGAGGCGGAGGTGGCGTGACGGCGGAGCGTGCCACCGCTGGCGCCCTGTGGGCCATGACGAAGGCGACCACGGTCTCCGGGCCCGCTTCTCAGTGGACCGGCCGCGTGCCGGCGGGCCCTCCTGCCGGCAAGGTCGGGCTCGTGAAGTGAAGGGCCCGGTGGAGTGAAGGGCCCGGTGGAGTGAAGGGCCCGGTGGAGTGACGGGCCAGGTGGAGTGAAGGGCCAGGAGGGCTAGTAGCGCCGCTCGTAGAAGGCGTGGCAGAGCAGGTTGTCGGGGAAGTCCATCGACCCGATCCCGTTCTGGTACAGCGCGCACTCGGCCTTGAACTCGTCGGTGTGGGCGTGCGAGTACCCGAAGATCATGATCACGATCACGATCAGGCCCACGCCGTAGAAGATGGCCTTGCCGATCGAGAACGCCACGTCGCCGATCATGAAGAGGGCCTCGCCCGCGCTCACCGAGCTGGACGGCCGCGGTGTCGACCGGGACGCCGCGGCGGGCCGGGCCGCGGGGCGGGCCCGGCTCGCCGCAGAAGCAGCCAGCGGCGGGAGCGCCTGGCCTCCCGCGGCCGTGGCGGGCCCGGGGGCCGGGGCGGGGGCCGGGGTGCGAGGCGGGGCGGGAGCGGGCGTGGGAGCCGGGCGCCCGGGGGCGACCCGAGCGGGCCCGGGCCCGGTCGCGGCCGGCGCCTCCGACGATCCCGGCGGCGAGAAGCGGGCGCCGCAGCCCGTGCAGAACGCCACCCCCGGGCGCGCCGGGTGGCCGCACGACGCGCAGCGGCTCTCGGACTTGAGGATCACCTCGATGTCGTCGTCCGCTCCCGGGCCCACCATGTCGCGCTCCTCCCCGCGGCAGCCGTGGCGCCACCACGGACCTCGCCGACGCCGACGCTACCGCAGCGCCGGCCGGACACCGGCCCTCGACACGGCTGCGTCGAGGGCCCGCCACGAGCCGACCGGTCAGCGTTCAGACGCCGTTCTCAGTCACACCGGGGGTCAGAACCCGAGTCGGTCCCCGACGAGCACGAGTCCCCGGTCCCCTCATCATGAGTGTCACACCACCGCGGTAGGTTCGGCCCGTGACCGCTGACGCGACCGATCCGGGGGACGACCACCCCGACCGCCGCGCCGATCCTGCCGTTCCCGCCGACCGCGCCCCCGAACAACATGCCCCCGAACAACACGCCCCCGGGCAACACGCCCCCGGGCAACACGCCCCCGGGCAACACGCCCCCGAGCAACACGCCCTGGTCGGCCGGGTCATCGGCACCGAGGACGCCACCCCGCTCGAGTTCTGGGTGGGGGTGGCGCCGGGCTCCTTCCTGCAACTCGACGACGTCGTGGCCCTCGAGCGCACCGACCTGCCCGGCCGCGAGCCGGTGCGCATCTACGGAGTGGTGTCCCAGGTGCGGGCCCGCCACGAGGGCGCCCGGTTCGACAGCGACGTCTGGCTCATCGAGGACGGTGTGTTGCCGGCCGAGGTGAGCGAGGCGGCCCTGGTGCAGGCCACCCGGTTCGAGCCCGAGGTGTTCGTGCCGCCCCTGCCGGGCCAGCCGGTGCGGCGGGCGTCCGGTGTCGAGCGCGACCAGGCCCTGTTCTTCGACGGCATGGCCAAGCGCCTGCCCGCCGGCCTCAGCCGCGACGACGAGCCGCTGTTCGTGAACCTCGAGTTCCTCGACGGCACCCGGGGTGCGCACGTCAACATCAGCGGCATCTCGGGCGTGGCCACCAAGACCACCTACGCCACGTTCCTGCTCTACAGCCTGTTCAACTCGGGCGCGTTGGGCGGCGACGCCGTCAACACCAAGGCGCTCATCTTCAACGTCAAGGGCGAGGACCTGCTGTTCCTGGACCACCCCAACACCGCGCTCACCGCCGACGACAACGATCGCTACGCACGGTTGGGCCTCACCGCGGGGCCGTTCCCGAGCGTCGACGTGTTCGCTCCGCCGCGCAAGGGGGATCGCAACGCCGCCGCCGACGTCACCAGTCGCACCGAGGGGGTCACGTCGGTGTTCTGGACGGTGGAGCAGTTCTGCACCGATGAGCTGTTGCCGTTCCTGTTCGCCGACGCCGAGGACGACCGCCAGCAGTACACGATGGTCGTGCACAACGTCACCCACCGCCTCAAGCAGCACGCCGAGCCGGTGGGCGACGGGGCGGTCGGGATCGACGGCGTGGTGGTGCGCACCTTCCGCGAGCTCGTCGACCTGATCAGCGCCAAGGTCGAGGACGAGGTCGACGCCATGGAGTGGGCCGGCCGGGCCATCGGGGGTGGCACCATCGGCGCCTTCATCCGGCGCCTCCACGGCGCCGTGCGCCACCTCGAGCCGCTCATCCGGGCCGACGTGGCCAACCCGGAGCGCCACCGGGTGAAGTTCGACAAGCAGGTCACCGTGGTCGACCTGCACAACCTCAACGACCGGGCCAAGCGGTTCGTGGTGGGGGTGGTGCTGCGCAAGGCCTTCGAGGACAAGGAGCGATCGGGGCAGGCCCGGCCGCTCCAGTTCGTCGTGCTCGACGAGCTGAACAAGTACGCCCCTCGCGAAGGGTCGAGCCCCATCAAGGAGATCCTGCTCGACGTCGCCGAGCGGGGCCGCTCGCTCGGCATCATCCTCATCGGCGCCCAGCAGACCGCCAGCGAGGTCGAGCGCCGCATCGTGGCCAACTCGGCCATACGGGTGGTGGGCCGGCTCGACGCCGCCGAGGCCGCCCGGGGCGAGTACGGCTTCCTGCCCCAGGTGCAGCGCCAGCGGGCCACCATCATCAAGCCCGGCACCATGTTGTTGTCCCAGCCCGAGATCCCGGTGCCGCTGATGGTGCAGTTCCCGTTCCCGGCCTGGGCCACCCGGGCCGCCGAGGCGGGCGCCAACCCCACGGCCACCGAGCACCCCGACGACCCCTTCTCCACGTTCCCCAAGCTCGCATGAAGATCCTGCACACCTCCGACTGGCACGTGGGCAAGACCATCCGGGGCCGCTCCCGCGCCGATGAGCACGACGCCGTCCTCGATGAGATCGTGGCGATCGCCGAGAACGAGGCCGTCGACCTGGTGCTGGTGGCCGGCGACCTGTTCGACAGCGCCGCGCCGGGCCCCGAGGCCGAGCGGGCCGTCTACCGCGCCCTGCTGGCCCTCGCGGGCCCCAGCCGCCGACCGGTGGTGGTCATCGCCGGCAACCACGACAACGCCCGCCGCCTCGCCGCCGTGGCCCCGCTGCTGGCGCTCGGCGGAGTGCGGGCGGTGGCCATGCTCACCGGTCCGGCCGACGGCGGCGTGCTCGACCTCGAGGCCGGCGGTGAACGGGCCCGGGTGGCGGTGGTGCCGTTCCCGAGCCAGCGCTACATCGTCACCGCGTCCGACCTGATGGCCCTCGACGCCGACCAGCACGGTGGGCGCTACGCCGAGCGGGTCCGACAGGCCATCGAGGTGCTCACCGCGGGCTTCGGTGACGACACCGTGAACCTGCTGGTGGCCCACCTCATGGTGGTCGGGGGCCGGGCCGGGGGCGGTGAGCGCAGCGCCCACCTCTTCGACGACTACAGCGTCCCGACCACCGCCTTCCCGTCCAGCACCCACTACGTGGCCCTCGGCCACCTCCACCGCCAACAGTCCCTGCCGGGGCCCTGCCCGGCCTGGTACTGCGGGTCGCCACTGCAGCTCGATTTCGGCGAGACCACCGACGACAAGGCCGTGCTGGTGATCGACGCCGCGCCAGGCCGGCCCGCCGAGGTGCGGGCGGTGCCGCTCACGCAGGGTCGCCGCCTCCGCACCCTCGAGGGCGACCTGGCCGCGCTCGGGACGCTGGCCGGCACCACCGGCGACGACCACCTCCGCATCCGGGTCGACGAGCCCGCCCGTCCCGGCCTGGCCGACGACGTGCGGTCCCTGTTCCCCGACGCCGTCGAGATCACCGTGGTGCGCCCCGAGGTCGAGCGCCGCGAACGGGCCGACCGCTCGGGCAAGTCGCCGCTCGAGCTCTTCGATGCCTACCTTGCCGAACGCGACGAGGCCGATCGCGACCTCAGCGCCCTGTTCGCGGAGCTGCTCGACCTCGCCTCCAGCCCCGATGCCACCTCGGGGGGTGAGCGGTAGTGCGGCCCCTGGAGCTCGAGATCGAGGGCTTCACCGCCTTCCGCGACCGCGCGACGGTCGACTTCCGCGACGCCGACCTCTTCGCCCTGTCGGGCCCCACCGGTGCGGGCAAGTCGAGCGTGATCGACGCCATCACGTTCGCGCTCTACGGCTCGGTGGCCCGCTACGACGACCGCCGGCTGGTCGCCCCCCTCATCAGCCAGGGCAAGGTCGAGGCCCGCGTGCGACTCGACTTCGCCATCGGCGACGACCGCTACCGCGTGGCCCGGGTCGTGCGGGCCACGGGCAAGGGCAGAGGTGCCTCCACCAAAGAGGCTCGCCTCGAGCGCCTCGACGGTGCGGGTGCGCCCACCGAGACCCTGGCTGGCGACGCCGACGGGGTCAGCGACGCGGTCGCCACCCTGCTCGGGCTCACCTTCGAGCACTTCAACACCTGCGTGGTGCTTCCCCAGGGCGAGTTCGCCCGGTTCCTGCACGAGAAGCCCTCCGACCGACAGGACCTGCTGGTGCAGCTCCTCGGCCTCGGCCTGTACGACCGCATGCGCGAGCTGGCCACGCAACGCGCCCGTGCGGCGACCGTCGAGGTCGAGCTCGCCGACCGGCACCTCACCGACCTGGCCGACGCCACCCCGGAGGCCCGGCGGACCCTCCACGGCCGGGTGAAGCTGCTGGTGAACCTGGTCGCCTCGATCGAGGAGGCGCAACCCGAGCTCGACCGGCTGGGCGCCGAGGCCGACCAGGCCAGGGCCGACGCCGCGGCTGCGGCGGAGCGGGCCGCGCTGCTCGGCGGTCTGGCCGTGCCCGCCGACGTCGACGAGATCGCGACGCGGATGCGGGCGGTCGGGATCGAGCTGGACGAGCGGCGCCGAGCGGCCGACGCCGCCCGTCTGGCCCTCGAGAAGGCCGAGGCCGCGTACGACCCGGGGGTCGATCGGGCCGGGCTCGAAGCGGCGGTGCGCGACCACGAGGCCCGCGAGAAGGTGGCCACCCGATTGCTGGCCGGCGAGGCCAAGCAGGTCGAGGCCCGCACCAACGAGGGAGAGGCCCGGGAGGCGGCGGCCGAGGCGGCGACGGCCTCCACCGCGGCCGAGGCGGCCCTCGAGGCCACACGGCGGGCCGACCTGGCCCAGGCCCTGGTGGTGACCCTCGAGGTCGGTGCCCTGTGCCCGGTCTGCGAGCAGCCGGTGGGCCACCTGCCCGAGCACCGGTCGGTCGAGTTGGCTGCCGCCATCGCCGCCCGGGACCGGGCGGTCGCCGCCCTCGCCGAGGCCACCGACCGCCACGCCGAGGCGGTGCGCGTGCTCGACAAGATCGACGCCACCCTCGCCGAGGTGCGCGACCAGGTGGCGGTGCTCGACGACGCCCTCGCCGGACGCCCGTCGCTGGTGGCGGCCCGATCGCAGCTCGACGCCCACCTGCGCGCCGAGCGCGACGTGGCCAACGCCCGCGCCGCCGATCGCGAGGCGCGCGACAACCTGGCCAAGATCGCGGCCAGCCACGACCGGCTGATCGAGCGGGAGCGCGAGTTGCGACGCAGCTTCGATCAGCAGCGTGATGCCCTGGCCGCGCTGGCGCCGCCGCCCGCCTCCGGTGACCGCCTCGCCGACGACTGGGCCGCGCTGCTGGCCTGGGCCGACGAGCAGCGGCCGGCGCTGCTCGAGCAGTCCACCGCAGCCGAGGCCACCGCGGTGGTGGCCGACAAGGAACGGGCCGAGCTGGTCGCTCGTATCGACCGGTTCTGCCGCGGTGTCGACATCGACCTGGCCGGCCGGGAGCCCCGGGTCGTGGCGGTCGAGGAGCGGACGCGTGCCGAGGCGCAGTTGGCCACGCTCGACCAGGCGCTGGCCCGGCGCGCCTCGCTCGAGACCGAGCGGGCCACGGCGCAGCAGGCCGAGCGGGTGGCCCGGTCGCTGGCCACGCACCTCAAGGCCGATCACTTCGAGCGCTGGATCCTCGACGAGGCCCACGACCTGCTGCTCGAGAGCGCGACCAGCAAGCTGGAGGTGCTCGCCGGAGGCGCCTACTCGCTCACCGTGGACGACCGTCGCCAGTTCCTGGTGATCGACCACGCCAACGCCGACACCGTGCGCCTGGCCCGCACCCTGTCGGGCGGCGAGACCTTCCTGGTGTCGCTGGCCCTGGCCCTGGCACTCGCCGACCAGATCGCGGCGCTGGCGGCCGGCGGGGCCGTCCGGCTCGAGTCGATCTTCCTCGACGAGGGCTTCGGCAGCCTCGACCACGACACCCTCGAAACGGTCGCCACGGCCATCGAGGAGCTCGGGGCCCAGGGTCGGGTGGTCGGCGTCATCACCCATGTGCGCGAGTTGGCCGAGCGTCTCCCCGTTCGCTTCGAGGTGCGCAAGGGCCCGTCCAGCTCCACGATCGACCGGGTCACCGTGTGACGGGGCGGAGGTGAGGTTCGCGGTAGAGGGCTGGTCGCCCGAGTACGGCACGCCGATGGACGACGCCGGCCTCACCGATCCGGCTCGGCCACCAGACCTCGACGTCGAGGTGCCGGCGGCGGCGTGGGCGCCCCGGGCACCCGACCCTGCCACCATCGCACCCTCCGTGGTGCTGTTCGTCGACGGCGTGCGCCGTGTCGAGGCCCGGGTGTGGATCACCGCCGCCGACGGCACCACCCAGCAGGGCATCTGCGCGTCCTACGCCTCGGGTGCGGTGCGGGCCGAACCGGGGCGCGCCGGGTTGGCGGGTGCCCGGGTCGAGCGGGGGCTCTTCTGCCCGGCTCGTGACGCCGAGCCCATCGTCACCCGCCACGGCACCTTCCCGGTGCGGGCGGTCGACGGCGATGGGTTCGACGCGTTGTCGCTGGGGCTCCAGCACCGGATGGGGGTGCTCGAGGCCAAGGTGGCGGTCGAGGCCGAGGCCGAGGCCGACGGGGCCCTCCTGATCGTCGACGGCCCCCTGAAGCAGGTGTCGGGGGCGGTCGGCTACATCAAGACCCATCACGTGAGCTACCTGGGCGACGCGCAGCAGGCGGTCATCGCGGGGCTCCGGCCCGGGCAGCGCACGCCGCTGTTCCTCACCACGGCTACCGGGGGGTGGTCACGCTACTCCTGGTACCAGCGCCTGCCGGGTGCCACCGGCCATGCATGGGCCGGCGTCGTGCGGGCGGAGGTGTCCGCCGACGTGCCGGTGGCCGCCGCGGCGGCGCGGGCCGATCAGGTGGCCGCGCTGCTGCCCCGCTTCGCCTCGCAGGCCCACAAGGACCCTCGGGCCCCCCAGAACCTGCACCCCATCGCCGGCCTCGAGCGCGAGCTGCGCCGGCGCCTCGGCGACCCTGCGCTGCTCTACCGATCCTTGCGGTCAGCCGCTGCCGGGGTCGATTCGTAGCACCGAGTCGCTCCCGCGGTCGCTGACCCAGAGCTCCGTGCCGTCTGGCGCCACGTCGATGGGCTTGCTCCCTGCGTCGATCGTGCTCGCCACCGCGCCGTTGACGATCTCGGACAGCGTCCCGTCATCCGAATTCGCGACCCACACCTGACCACTGCGGATGCCGATCCCCGCGGGAGCGGCACCGACCTCGATGGTGTCGAGCACCTGGTGGGTGCTGCCATCGATCATGGTGACCGTGCCGTCGTCGTTGTTGGACACGTAGACGGTGCCGTCGTCCTCGTCCACCGCGACGTCGAACGGCCCTGCGCCGACATCGACGACCTCGGTGTCCGCGTCCTGGAAGCTGACGAGGTCGAGTCGGGTGACGGTGTTGTCGTCCAGGTTGCCGACCCAAAGGTCGCCTTGTATCCCGTGGGCCATGCCGCTGGCCGGCGCGGCGACCGGCAGGTCGCCGAGGGTCGCCTCGAGATCGGCGCTCACCTCGTCGACGGTGCCGCCCCCGCTGTTCAGCACGTACAGGAAGTTGCCGGTCGTGGCCACGTCACTGGGCTCGTCACCCACGTCGAGCGTCGCGGTCACCAGGTTCGTGGCCCGGTCGATCCGGCTCACGGTGTCGTCGCCGAGGTTCGTCACCCACACCGAGCCCGCCCCGATGGCCACGTCGGTCGGCTGGTCACCCACGTCGATGGTGGCCACCACCTCGTTGGTGGTGGCGTCGATCCTGCTGACCGTGTCGTCATCGGTGTTGACCACGAACACGTCGTCACCCGCCACCACCACGTCGGCCGGCGAGGCCCCGACCTCGATGGTGGCGATCACCTCGGCGTCGCCGACGGAGGGCTCGGTGGTGGTCGGGTCGGGCTCTGTGGTGGTCGGGTCGGCGCCCGGCGAGTCGCCGCTGTCGTCGCCGCCACCGAGCACCAGCACGCCGACGACGACCAGCACGAGGGCCGCGGCCACCGCGCCGCCCACGATAAGGCCGGTCTTCTTCCCGCCGGCGGGCGCCGCCGGCCCGGGAGGTGGTGGCGGCGGCGTGGCGGCGCGGCTCGGCGGGGGAGGCGGTGGCGTCGTCACCGCGGGCTGGGGCGGCGGGGGAGGGGTGGCGGCGGGCCCGGGCGGCGGGGGCGGCGGGGTGACGGCGGGTTGCGGCGGGGGAGGGGTGGCGGTGGGCCCGGGTGGCGGGGGCGGCGGGGTGGTGGCGGGCCCGGGCGGCGGGGGCGGCGTGGTGGTGGGCGTGGGCGTGGGCGTGATGGCACCGACGATGGTGGCCGACGCGTCGGTGCCGGCGGTCACACCGATGATGGTGGAGGACGGGTCGCCGGTGTCGACCCCGCCGATGATGGTGGCCGACGGGTCGCCGGTGTCGACCCCACCGATGATGGTGGCCGACGGGTCAGCGGTGGTGGCGGCGACGTCACTCTCGCCGTCGCCGTCGCCGTCGCCGTCGCCGTCGCCGTCGCTCTCGGCGGTGATGCGCAGCAGCGTCACCGGTTGCCCGTGTTCGCGCTGCACGTCCTGCAGCGCTTCCCCGAGCTCGCGCGCGGTCTGCGGGCGTTTGGCGGGGTCGGTGTCGAGGCAGCGCACCACCAGGTCGGCGAGGTCGTCGGGAACGCCTTCGAGGCGCGGTCGCTCGCCCTCCATGGCGCGCATCAACAGGGCGGCCACGGGCTCGCCGAGCTGGGTCGCGAACGGGGAGTGGCCGGCGATCAGCGCGTGCAGGGTGGCGCCCAACGAGTACACGTCGCTGCGCTCGTCGGGCTGCTCGCCCCGCAGCACCTCGGCCGACACGAACCCGGGGGTGAACTGCGCGGCGGTGGCCGAGGAGGCGTCGGCGACGACGGCGATGCCGAAGTCGGCCAGCTTGACCTCGCCGAAGGGCCCCACCAGCAGGTTCTCGGGCTTCACGTCACGATGGATGCGCCCGGCGGCATGCACCGCACCGAGGGCGCCCGCCACCTGCACGCCGATCTCCACGGTCTTCTCCCAGGGCAGCGGACCACGCTCCCGCATCCGGTCGGCGATCGAGCCCCGTGCCATGTACTCCATGGCCAGCCAGGGGTGGCCGTTGGGCGTCACCCCGGAGTCGAACACCCCGACCACGTTCGGGTGCCACGAGAGGTCGCCCATGGCGTGGCACTCCCGTTCGAACCGCCGCACGGTGGCGTCGTCGAGATCCTTGGCGCGCAGGACCTTCAGCGCCACGAGGCGGTCGAGGCGGTCCTGGCGCGCTCGGTAGACCGTGGCGAACCCACCCGCGCCCACCTCGTCCAACCCGCTGTAGCCCTGGATCTCCGGAACCGCCACCGCGCACCCCCGCTCGTCGACAGGCGGACAACACTAGTGGCGTGCGGGCGATCCGCTGGTCGGGTCAGGCGGCGAACACCTGGGCGCCGACCAACACGTCGTGCACGGCCTGCGCGTCGCCCTCGGCGCGATGGGTGATCTCGGCCGGTGCCAGGCGTTGCGCCGCCAGCCGGCAGAAGTCCACCACGTCGGCGACCAGGGTGGCATCGGGCGGTCCCGGCTCGGCGCCGATCGTGAGCGGCTGCAGCCAGTCGCCGCCGCCGTCGCCGGTGAGCACCACCCGGATGGTGCGTCCCGGATCGTCGATCCCGGCCAGCAGCAGCCCGAGCGGCAGCGCGCCGACCGCCAGATCGGACATGAAGGTGAGCCGAGCAGGGTCGGGGGCCTCGAGGGGGCGGTCGAGGGCCCTGCGGATGTCGTCGGAGTGGGTCCACACCTCGAACACCCGGGCGCCGAGCATCGATCGCAGGGAGAGGTCGAGACCGTGCAGTGACACCCGTCGATCGAGGTCGTGGTCGCTCAGCGTGTCGAGGTGGGCGAGGTTGGCATCGACGAGTGCCCGCCAGTCCGCGACCGTGGTGGCGGGATCCCCGCCGGCGTACACGCCGATGGTGGCCTCGGTCATGGCCCGGTGGTCGTCCTCGGTGCCCTCCGGTGGCACGAACGGCGCGGCGGCGCCCGGTGGGGTCACGCCGAGGCGGGTCGCGACGTATCCCTCGATGGCCAGCAGGTGCGCGACGAGCTCGTGGACGGTGAAGTCGGTGACGGTCGGGACGTCCCAGTCGCCTGGGCCGATGGTGTCGAGCAGTGCCGAGAGATCGTCCATCTGATCGCGGTAGGACTGCACGGGCGGCGGCCGGGTGCCGGCCGGGGTGCCCGGCGCCCGACGGGCGAACGCCGCATCGAGCGTGCGCTCGGACAGCCGGGCCGGCGGCGCGGCCGTCTCGGTGGTGCCCAGCAGGCCGGCCGCCTCGCACAGCTGGGCCACCTCGGCGGCCAACGCCGTGTCGGTGGCCAGCAGCCGCTCGATGGCCACCCGCTCGTCGTCGGTGACGGCGTCGAGCGCGTAGGCACCCGACAGCGTGCGCGCCTCGTCGTCGGTCAGTTCCACTGGTTGATCCCTTCCGGACCGAGGGCCGCAGCGAGGCGCTTCATGGCCAGTCGCAGCCGGGACTTCGCGGTGCCCTCGGGGATGCCGAGGGCTTCGGCGACCTGCACGTAGGTCTTCCCGCCGAAGTACGCGAGCTCGACGGCTCGGCGCTGCTCGTCGGGCAGGGCGGCCACCGCCTCGCGCACCCGCTGGGCGAGGATGATCGAGGTGGCGGCCTCGGCGATGTCGGGCGGCGAGGGCGTGGGGGCCTCCGTGGCCTGCCGGGCCTCATGGCGCCGGGCGGTGGTCTCGCGCCGGACCCGGTCGACCGAGCGACGGTGGGTGAGCACCCCCAGCCAGGCGCGCATGCTGCCGCGGGCGGGGTCGAACGCGTGGGGCTTCTCCCAGAGGTGCACGAAGACGTCCTGGGTGATGTCCTCCGCCAGGCTCGTGCTGGCGGTGACCCGGCGGGCCAACCCGAACACGAACGAGGAGAACTGCTCGTAGATCTCGACCAGCGCGGTCTCGTCGCCGGCGATCAGGCGTCCGCTGAGGCCGGCCTCCCAGCCGGGGGCCGCCGCCACACCTCGCTGCGCCATTGCCGTGATCGTAGCCATCCCCTCCTGTTCGGTAGCGGCCATCGGCCCGGATGACTCGTCCGACGCGGCGGCGCTCGTGGGTGCCGCCGAAGGTGGCGTGATCGCAGGGGAGCCGTAGCCTGACGGGCGATGGCCGACACCACGCACGCCGAGTCCGATGCCTCCTCCGCACGACCTGCCGACACCGGTGACGACGCCGGCCAGGAAGCCGCCCACGACACCGGTCACGACTCCGATCAGGACCTAGTGCTGGCGGTCACCGAGCCCGCCGTCGAACAGGTGCTCGCGCTGCGCGCCGCCGAGGACGACGCCGAGACCCTCGGCCTGCGCGTCGAGATCACCGGCACCGCCGGCGTGGAGTTCACCTACGACCTGTCCTTCGACCCCGTGGCCGACGCCGACCCGGCCGCCGGCGACTCGGTGGTGTACCAGGGGGCACTTCCCGTCATCGTGCCGGCGGGCAGCATCGACCGGCTCCGAGGGGCCACGCTCGACCTGCCCCGCAACGCCGACCAGGGCCTCGTCATGCGCAACCCCAACCGCCCGAACCCGCTCGCCGGCGTCGAGCTCGACCTCAGCGGTGACGTGTCCGAGCGCATCAACCAGTTGCTCGACCAGTCCGTCAACCCCGCACTCGCGGCCCATGGCGGCTACGCCAAGCTCGAGGGCGTCAAGGACGACACCGCGTTCGTCACCATGGGTGGCGGGTGCCAGGGATGCGCGGTGAGCGCGGTCACCCTGCGCGAGGGCATCGAGGCGGCGATCCTCGAGGCCGTCCCCGAGATCTCCCAGGTGGTCGACGCCACCGATCACACCGCCGGCGCCAACCCGTTCTACTGAGCCCTCACGCGATTCCTCACCTGCCCCGGCGGCGGGCGAGGGTGACCACCCGGTCAGTCAGTCGCCCTCGACGTGACCGATGTCACTTGCTATACTGATCTGTACTCCTACTGCGGGTGATCTGGGGGCGACAGGGGGGAAGAGCCCGGGAAGCGCCTGCGAGGCAGCTCCCGGGCTCTGTCGCGAGGTGCCCCCTGGATGACGGGGCGGCCGACCCTCGCCTCAACCGAGTGCGGCGAGGGAGCGACGGACCTCGTCGGCCACGCCGGTGGCGTCCAGGCCGAGCTCGGCGAGGATGGCGTCGGGCTTGCCGTGGGCCAGGTAGGTGGCGGGCACGCCGAGCAGGCGGACGGTGGGAGCGGTCGAGCCGAGCGACCGCTCGGCCACCTCGTCGGCGATGGCCGAGCCGATGCCGCCGTCGCGCAACCCGTCCTCGACGGTGACCACCAGCCGGTGCGCGGCGGCGTCGGCGATCAGGTCGGGGTCGAGCGGCTTCACCACGCGCGGGTCCCACACCGTGGCCTCGATGCCCTCGGCGGCCAACGCCTCGGCGGCGGCCACGCACGCCGCCAGCATCTTGCCCACACCCACCAGGCACACCGCATCGCCGGACCGCACCTTGCGGGCATGTAGGCCGTGGCCGACCTCGTGGGGCCCGACGGTGGGTGCCGCGGTCTTGGCCCAACGGATGGCGACCGGGCCGTCGGTGATCTCGAGCGCGTCGTGCAGCATGACCCCGAGCTCCTGATAGGAGGACGGTGCGAACATCGTGAGGCCGGGCACCTTCGTGCACAGCACCATGTCGAGGATGCCGTGGTGCGACGGGCCGTCGTCGCCGGTGATGCCCGCTCGGTCGAGGCAGAACACCACGGGCTGGTGGTGCAGGCCGACGTCGAGGTTGAGCTGGTCGAAGGCCCTGCTGAGGAAGGTGGAGTAGATGGCGCACACGGGCCGGAGGCCGCCCATGGCCATGCCCGCGGCCATGGTGACCGCGTGCTGCTCGGCGATGCCGACGTCGACGCAGCGGCCCGGGAACCGCTCGCCGAAGGGCAACAGCCCGGTGGAGTCGGGCATGGCCGCGGTGATGGCGATCAACTCGGGGCGCTCGTCGGCCTCCTTGATGAGCGCCTCGGTGAACGCCGCGGTGTAGCTGCCCGGCTTGACCCCGCCGATGTCGTGCATGTGCTTGATGGGGTCGTCCTCGGCGGGCGCGTGGCCCTTGCCCTTCTGGGTGATGACGTGCACCAC
Organism: uncultured Microthrixaceae bacterium; assembly: GCA_964635055.1. Lineage (GTDB taxonomy): Bacteria > Actinomycetota > Acidimicrobiia > Acidimicrobiales > DATDAH01 > JAEUJM01. The sequence goes on from CAZWMT010000041.1 coordinate 31,120, forward strand.
GATGGGGCCGTCGTCGAGCTCGGCGGCGTTGTGCAGGGCCCGCTCGAGTCCCTCGATGTCGTGGCCGTCGAACGGGCCCGAGTAGCGGACGCCCAGGTTCTCGAAGAACGCGGGGGGCTCCCACATCTCGCGGACCGCCGCCTTGGTGGCCTCGACCGCCCGCTCGAGGCGCTCGCCCACCAGCGGCATGTCGTGCAGCATCCGCTCGACCCGGGCCTGGCGGCGCAGGTACGACGGGTTGAGACGCAGCCGGGCCAGGCTCTCGCCGAGACGGGACACGGTGGGGGCGTACGACCGGCCGTTGTCGTTGAGGATGATGATGACGTTGCGGCCACTGTGGCCCAGGTTGTTGAGGCCCTCGAAGGCCATGCCGCCCGTCATCGAGCCGTCGCCGATCACCGCCACGATCTGGCGGCGGGGGTCGGCCTCGTCGCCCGTCCTGCCGGGACCGGGCTCGAGCGTGCCGGCGTCACGGGCGGCGGCCAGGCCGTGGGCGTAGGACAGGACGGTTGAGGCGTGGCTGTTCTCGACCCAGTCGTGGGGCGACTCGCTGCGGCTGGGGTAGCCCGACATGCCGCCGGCCTTGCGGAGGGTGGCGAAGCCCTCCTGGCGGCCCGTCAGGATCTTGTGGACGTAGGCCTGGTGGCCGGTGTCCCACAGCAGCAGGTCGTGGGGCGAGTCGAACACGCGGTGCAGCGCCAGCGTGAGCTCGACCGCGCCGAGGTTCGAGCCCAGGTGGCCGCTGCCCGCCGAGTCGACCGCCTCGACGATGAATTGGCGGATCTCGGTGGCCAGGACGTCGAGGTCCTCGTAGCTGAGTGGCCGTAGGTCGGCGGGCCCCTGGATCTGTTCGAGCATGTGCACTGAACGCTACACGGGGTCACCCGCGGAGACGACGGCGCCTTGGCGGCGACGGTCGTTCAGGCGGGTGAGGGCGGAGCCGAGCACATAGCCGAGGGCCAGCGCGATCGCGCCGCCCAGCGCATCGAGCCAGTAGTGGTTGGCGGTCACGATGATGGCGAACAGCGTGAGCCACGGGTAGAGGGCGACCGCGACCTTGGCGATCGGTGACTTGAGGTGCCGGTAGAGCACCAGGAAGCACCAGAGCGCCCAGGCGAAGTGCAGGCTCGGCATGGCGGCGAACTGGTTCGAGACCCGCTGCATCGTGGCCGAGTCGAACGACCAGAGACCGCCGAACACCGCGAGGGAGTCGGTGAACCCGTAGTGGATGCCGCTGCCGAAGGGCCCCGGGCCGAACGGGCCGGCGCTGTCGAGCAGGCGAGGGGGCATCAGCGGGAAGAGGGAGAACCCGATGAGTGCGAGGGCGGTGGTGCAGGCGAGGGTGTTGCGCCACAGCGGGTAGCGATCGGGGTGGCGCCGGTAGAGGAAGACCAGGGCCACGATGGGCACGATGAAGTGGAGGGTGCCGTAGTAGATGTTCCAGAAGCGCATGAACGCGTGATGGGCCAGGAAGACCTGCTGGATGCCCTCCTCGTGGAACAGGCCGACGGCCCGCTCCAGGGAGATCACCCGCTGGGCGTTGTGGTAGGCGTGCTCCACGCCGATGGTCGACAGGCGCAGCGTGTTGCGGACATAGGAGTACGCCACGTAGAACGCGAGGCAGTAGAGCAGCTCGCGCCACCAGGAGAGCCCCGACCGGGCCGAGGACAGCGACACGCTGTCCTCCTGGACCTTCATGCGACGGCTCCTTCCGCGTGCAGCTTGGCCCGACCGAAGGCGAACGAGGGCGCACCGGCGAGGCTGGCGAGCAGGTTCATGAGGTACATCAACAGGCCGAGGGCCACGGCCTGCTCGGGCTGCACGCCGAGTGGGCGGAGGAACAGCACGAAGGCGCCCTCGCGGATGCCGAGGCCGGCGATGCCGAGCGGCAGCACCTGGCAGATGAGCACGGCGGGAAGGAACGCCAGCAGCGCGGTGAGCCCGGCGGCGTCGCCGATGCCGATGGCCTGCGAGATGGCCAGGGCGGACAGGACCAGGATGAAGTCGTAGGTGAAGCTGGCGGCCAGGATCCGCAGGGCCGCCCTCGGCTGGTGGCGAAGGCGCTCGACGCCGTAGTGCACCCCGCCGGCGAAGCGCCGCCAGCCCTGGTGGCCGCCGAGGCGGCCGCCCAGCCTCTGGTTGCCGATGAGCAACAGCACGCCCACCAGGCCGAGCAGCGTGGCCACCGCGACCCCCACCGCGACTGCGGTGGCGCTGTCGAGGTCACGCAGCCCAGGGTTCAACGCCAGGCCCAGGAACGTGATGAGGGGCAGCACCAGCCAGCCGGTGAGGCGCTCGAGGACGACGGACGCGAAGGTGCCCGGCGCCTCGCCGTTCTCGCGGGACAGGCGGCTGACGCGGACCACGTCGCCGCCGATCGTGGTCGGCAGCGCGTTCGAGACGAACTGGGCCGCGAGGTAGTGCGACATCAGCCGGTCGAGTGGGCCAGGCACGTCGAGGGCCCGCAGGACCTGCATCCAGCGGATCGTCGAGAAGGCGATGCCGGCGAAGGTGAGGCAGAACGCCAGCGTCAGCCAGGCGAACACCCCCGCGTTGCGCTCGGGGACGAGCTCGGACCAGGTGAAGTCGGGCAGGCGGGTGACGAGCAGTGCCACCATCGCCAGACTGGCCACGACACGCACTGGCAACAGCCAAGGCCGCGGCGCGTGGGTTGTGTCTTTTCTCACCACGATCCCTCGACGTGACTGTGCTCCCGAGGTGCTCCCGAGCCTGCCCGTCACAGGCTACCCCGTTCCATTCGTTCACCGCCGTCCTGCAGATGACCCGTGGAGCGACCGCACTACTGTCGCCCGGATGGCCACCGGCCCCGCTTCGCAGACCGCCGCGGAATCGGCGGTGGCGACGGAGCCCGGTCGTGGCACGCGCCGGGGTCAGGACCTGGCCCTGGCCGGTGTCGCCGCGATGGTGGGCGTCGTCGTCGTCGTGGCCGTTCCCAACAGCCCGGATCTGGCCGCCCACCTGTTCGGTCGTGACTTCTTCTCGGACCACGGCTACTCGCTGTGGAACAACTACTGGTACGCCGGCCAGTACAGCTTCGTGCGGTACAGCCTCACGTACTACCCACTGGCCGCCCTCGTCGGCCCCGCCGTGCTCGGCGTCGCCTCGGTGTCCGCGGCGGCCTTCGCGGTCGCCCGGTTGTGCGGGCGGGTGTGGGGGGAGGACGCTCGTTGGGCGGCGGTCGGCTTCGCCGTGCTGTGGCCGGGTCTGCTGCTGGCGGGCGTGCTCCCCTTCGCGTTGGGTGCCGCGTTCGCCCTGCTCGCGCTGGTCGGCCTGCAGGCCCGTCGGCCGGTCGTGTTCGCGGTCCTGGCGGCCCTCGCCGCGGCCACGAGCCCGCTGTCGTTCGTGTACCTGGCCATGGTCGTCGCCGCGGCGATCCTGGCCGACCGTCCGCAGTGGCGGCGCTACCGGTGGGCGGCTGGGGCGGTGGCGGTCGTGCTGGGCGCGGAGCTGGTCCTGGCCCGACTCTTCCCCTCGGGCGGCCGGTACCCGTTCCGGTCGTCGGAGGCCCTCACGGTGCTGGTGTTGACCGGACTGGCGGCGGCGGCCACCTGGGGTGAGCCGCGGCTCCGGGGGTTGCGGGTGTTCCTGGCCATCTACGCCGCGGCCACCGTCATCGTGTTCCTCGTCCCCTCCGAGGTGGGGGCCAACATCGCCCGCCTCCGCCTCGCCGCCGTGCCCGTCGCGCTGCTCATCGCCGGCGTGCGGCGCTGGCGCCCGCTGGTGGTGTGCGTCCCGCTCGTGCTCGTCGGCGCGCTCTGGAACCTGAGCGCCCTCGGGGTCTCGTACGGGCGAGCCCACGACCCGGGGTCGGAACGGGCCTACTGGGCACCGACGATCCACTGGCTCGAGGAGCACCGGTCGCCGAACCACCGGGTCGAGGTGGTCGACACCGCCTCGCACTGGCCGGCGTACCACTTCCCCGATGCCGGCATCCCGATCGCCCGTGGCTGGTTCCGCCAGTCGGATTTCCCCGCCAACGAGCTGCTGTACCGCTCGTCGCTGCCCGCGGCCGAGTACCTCGACTGGCTCCACCAGCTCGGCGTGGAGTTCGTCGTGCTGGGTGACGCCCCGCCCGACTACAGCGCACAGACCGAGGCCGACCTCGTCAGGTCGGGCGAGTCGGGCCTGCGGCTGGTGCACGAGGAGGGGCCGGTGCAGGTCTACGCGGTGCCCGACCCGGAGCCGATCGTGCACGGTCCCGGCTCGCCCCAGGTCGTCGAGATGGAGCCGTCGGGCCTGGTGCTCGAGCTCGACCGTGCCGGGACCTACCGCATCGCGGTGCGCTGGAACCCCTACTGGCGGGCCAGCCAGGGGTGCCTGGCGCCGACCGATGACGGCATGACCTCGCTGACGGCGGGCCCGGGGCGGGTGCAGATCAGCACCGAGGTGAGTGCCGCCAACCTGGTGTCGGTGCTGGGCGGGAGCGACGGGGCCACCTGCACCTGAGCCGTCACGCCTGTCGGCACACCCGCCCTCCCCCCGGTCCTCAAGGTGGCCGACGGCGCGACCGATGGTGCGGTGATCCGAGGAGGTCGTCGTGGCGCGCCGCATCACCGCAGGGGCAGGGTGGCTGGTTCTGGCACTGGGCGTCACCGCGTGCGGGGCCGGCGTGCAGGCCCGCCCGACCGAGGACGCCGCAACCGTGACCACCGTCGCGGTCGACGAGGCGTCGTCGACACCGACCACCGCCGTGCCCGAGCCCGATGCCGGCTCGGCCGTCGAGGTGCTCGACACGTCCCTCGAGCGCACGGGCGCCGTCGAATCGGGCCGGTTCGAGTGGGTGGTGATGTACGAGGGTGGGTCGGCCGAATTCCCGACCCAGCAGGTGCGGGCCACCGGTGAGTTCGCCGAGCTCGGCCAGCGCATGCACCTGACCATGACCACCACGCCGGACACGGGTCGGTTCGAGGAGACCATCGTCGACGGGACGATCTACCTCGAGATGCCCGGGATCGGCTGCCAGAGCGTCGATGCGTCCGAGCTGCTGGAGGGGGCTGCGGGCAGCGGCGGCGCGGTCATGGACCCGTCGGCGATGATCGACCTGCTGGGTGGGGTGGGCGACGGTGTCACCTACGAGGGCCACCTCGACGTGCGCGGCGTTCCCACCACCCACCTCTCGGGCACCTACACGGTCCGCGACGCGATCGACGCGGCGGGGGGTGACGGGGCCGAGGCGCTGGACCAGCTGTTCGCGGGCATGCCCGACGCGTTCCTCGACGCCGAGCAGCACGCAGACGTCTTCGTGGACGACGGCGGCCTCCTGCGGCGCATGCAGGTGGCGTCGCCCGCGGCGGAGGTCCAGGCGATGACCATCCCCGCCTACACCACGATCATGGACTTCTTCGACTTCGGGGCCGACGTCGCCATCGAGGCGCCCAGCCCGTGCGAGGACGGGTTCACCTCGATCCCGCAGGGGTCGGCGGACTTCGAGCCCGTGGGCACCCCGATCGACCCGGGGGTGGGCGCCGACCCGGCGGCGGCGATCGACCCGAACGACCCGAACGTGGACGCGGCGTGCGATGCCCTGCTGGCGGGGCTGAGCGATCTGCCGGCGGACCAGCGCGACGAGATCCTGGCCGGCCTGCAGGACGTGCTCGCGTCCTGCCCGGGTTGACGCACCACGCCGGGCCCGGCATCGCCGGGACCGCCCCGTACACTCGCATCGGCCCACTGGGCCGAGGTGTGCCGACGTGGGGAGGCAGTCGTGGACGTACGGATGGTGACGGTGGGCGAGGTCACGCTGGCCGTCGCCGAGGCCGGCGAGGGGGGCCACCCCCTGCTGTTGCTGCACGGCTTCACCGGCGCCAAGGAGGACTTCACGCCGTGGCTCGATGCGCTGGCGGCCCGGGGCTTCCACGCGGTGGCGCCCGACCACCGGGGGCACGGCGACAGCTCCAAGCCCGACGACGAGGCCGCCTACTCACTCGACCGGTTCGCGCTCGACGCGTTGGGCCTCGCCGACGTGCTCGGGTGGGAGCGGTTCCACCTGGTGGGCCACTCGATGGGCGGCATGATCGCCCAGCACCTCGTGTTGAGGGCCCACGATCGGGTGGAGTCGCTGGTGCTCATGGACACCGGCCACGGCACCGTCGACATGGACCCCGAGCTGGCCTCGTGGGGCCTGGCCCTCGTGCGGGCGGAGGGCATGGACGCCTTGGCCGACGTGCTGGTGGCCATCGAGGGACCGCTCTACACCGACGCCTACCAGCGGCTGATCGACGCGAACCCCGAGCACGCCGCCTACGGCGAGCGCAAGCTGCGGGCCTCGTCGGGGGCCATGTACGCAGCGATGGGCAGCGAGCTGATCTCCGCGCACGACCGCCTGGACCGGGTGGCGTCGTTCTCCATGCCCACCCTGGTGGTCGTGGGGGAGGAGGACCTGCCCTTCATCGGCCCGTCCGAGCGGTTGGCCGAGACCATCCCGGCGGCGCGGCTCGAGGTGGTGCCGGCGGCAGGCCACTCACCCCAGTTCGAGAACCCACCCGAGTGGGAGAAGGCCGTGTTCGGCTTCCTCGATGAGCAGATCTCGTGAAGGGCGCCGGTGGTGGAACGGCCCGCCGTCGCCGAGGCGCTGTTGCCACGGCGGGCCGTCACGACCATGGGCCGGTCGTGGTGAAGGGCTGGTCGTGGTGAAGGGCTGGTCGTGGTGAAGGGCTGGTCGTGGTGAGGGGCCATGGCGGCGAGTTGGCGCTGGCGGCGTTGCGACCCTTCGGCGTCGACACGCTGTTCACCCTGTCGGGCGGCCACGTCTTCCCGCTGTACGACGCCGCGGTGCGCGACGGCGACGTCCGCATCCTCGACGTGCGCCACGAGCAGACCGCCACGTTCGCGGCCGAGGGTGTGGCCAAGCTGACCCGCCGGCCGGGGGTCGCGGTGCTCACCGCGGGCCCGGGTGTCACCAACGGCATCAGCGCCGTCACCACAGCGCACTTCAACGGATCACCTCTGGTGGTGCTGGGTGGCCGGGCTCCTCAGGCCCGCTGGGGCTCGGGGTCGCTGCAGGAGTTCGACCACGTGCCGGTGCTGGCGCCCATCACCAAGCATGCCGCGACCGTGACCGAGACGTCGGAGATGGGCCGCGAGGTGCACGACGCCGTGCTCACCGCACTCACGCCGCACCGGGGACCGGTGTTCCTGGACCTGCCCCTCGACGTCGTCTTCGGGGAGGCCGAGGGCGAGGTCCCCGGGGTTGGGGGAACCGGCGTGGCGCCCGAGGTCGTGGCGTTCGACGTCGACGAGGTGGCCCGGGCGGCGGCGCTGATCGCCGGTGCGTCGCGGCCCGCCGTGATCGCCGGCAGCGACGTCTACTGGGGCGGCGCGTGGGAGGCGCTGCGGGCGTTCGTGGAGACGCTGCGGGTGCCGACGTTCGTCAACGGGCTCGGCCGGGGCTGTGTGCCCGCCGACCACGAGCTGGCCTTCAGTCGCACCCGGGGCCTGTTGAAGACCGAGGCCGACCTGGTGGTCGTCATCGGCACGCCCCTCGACTTCCGCCTTTCGTTCGGCTCGTTCGGTGACGCCCAGGTCATCCACGTGCTCGACTCGGCCGACGGCCACGCGGAGCACGTGGTGCCCGCGGCCGAGCCCGCCGGCGACCTCGCCGCGATCCTCACCGCGCTGGCCGACTACTCCGGCCTCGGAGGCCTGGCCGACCACGAGCCCTGGATCGCCCGGCTCCGTGACGCCGAGGCCGCCGCGGTCGCGGCCGACGCGCCGCTGCTGTACGGCGGGCGTGACGGCCCGATCAAGCCGACGCGGATCTACGGCGAGCTCCGCCGTCGACTGGACCGCGATGCCGTCGTGATCTGTGACGGCGGCGACTTCGTGTCGTACGCCGGCAAGTACATCGAGTCGTACGAGCCCGGCTGTTGGATGGACCCCGGCCCCTACGGCTGCCTCGGCACCGGCATGGGCTATGCCATCGCTGCCCGCATCACCCATCCCGACCGCCAGGTGGTGGTGCTGCTGGGCGACGGCGCCGCCGGCTTCTCGCTGATGGATGCCGACACCCTCGTCCGCCACCAGCTCCCGGTGGTGATGGTGATGGGCAACAATGGCATCTGGGGCCTGGAGAAGCACCCCATGCAGGCGATCTACGGCTACGACGTGGCCGCCGACCTCCAACCGGGCTGCCGCTACGACCAGGTGGTGACCGCGCTGGGCGGCGCCGGCGAGGTGGTCGAGCGCGCCGACGACATCGGTCCGGCCCTCGACCGTGCCTTCGCCGCGGGCGTGCCCTACCTGGTCAACATCTTGACCGACCCCGCCGACCAGTACCCTCGCACGAGCAATCTGGGCTGAGAAACATCGAAATATCCTCAAAGGGATCTACACTAGCGGGCGTGCCCGTGTTCGCCCGTCTTCCCGAGCGCATCGAGCTCGACCTCGCGGAGGCGCGTCTCGTGCTCGCCGGCCTGGACCACGGGGCCCTGTCGGCAACGGGTGACGACCTCGAGATCATCGACGCGGCGATCGTCGTCATCACGACGAAGTTGTGGCCGGAGCTCGGCGATCTGCTCAGCGAAGGAGACGCGTAAGATGACGACGATGCACCTCTACGAGGGTCTGTCGACGGTCGAGGCGGGCCGACGCCTGGGGATCTCCACCGAGGAGGTCTACCGCCGACTGTTCGCCGGGGAGATCGACGGAGGCCCGGACCGCAAGGGGATCGTCCGCATCCCCGAGGCCGAAGTCGAGCGGTTGGTCGCCGCCGAGCTCCCTGCCTCGTGATCTGACGAGGCCGAGGCGGTCAGGCGCCGGCGGCCTTCTCCAGGAAGCGCTCGACGTCGACGATCACCCGGGTGATCTTGCCGGCGGCGACGAGGCCGCGGGCGTCGTTGACCGAGACGGTGAACGTGACCCGGCGGCCGGCCATGGATTCGAGGGTCGCCTCGCACGAGACGGTCTGGCCCACCGCGGTGGGGGCGAGGTGGTCGAGCTGCACCCGCATGCCCACGGTGGTGGTACCGGGCTCGAGGTCGTCCTCGACCGCCCGCACCGACGTCTCCTCGCACAGCGCCACCACGCGCGGGGTGGCGAGCACGGGAACGGTCCCAGAGCCGATGGCCAGGGCCGTGTCCGCTTCGGTGACCGTCAGCTGGACCTCGGCGGACAGTCCCGGATGCAGAGGCACGCCGGTACGATAAGCAGCCATTTGCCGCTGGGGCCAACGGAGGCGCTCGTGCTCGATGAAGCAGTCATCCAACGAACGCTCGGGTCCGCGTTGCGGACCGGCGGCGACTTCGCCGAGATCTTCGTCGAGGACAAGCGGTCCAGCTCCGCGGTGCTCGACGACGGCAAGGTCGAGGAGCTGACATCGGGTCGCGATCGCGGCGCCGGGATCCGGGTGGTCGTGGGCGAGACCACGGGGTTCGCCCACACCGCCGACCTGTCCGAGGACGGCCTGCGCGCCGCGGCCGAAGCTGCGGCGGCAGCCGCCCGAGGGGGCAGCGGCGGCACCCGCGTCGTCGACCTCACCCGCCAGAGCGCGCCTCGCCCCAACGAGGTGACGACGGCGCCCGAGGACGTGGCCAAGGCCACCAAGGTCGAGCTGCTCACCCGTGCCGACAGCGTCGCCCGCCAACAGGGCGCGGCGATCACCCAGGTGATGGCCCGCTACGGCGACAGCCGCCGCAAGATCCTCATCGCCAACAGCGACGGCCTCCTCACCGGCGACGACCAGGTGAAGACCCTCTTCTCGGTGTCGTGCGTGGCGTTCGGCGACACCGGCATGCAGACGGGGCGCGAGAGCGTCGGCCACACCATCGGCTTCGAGCTGTTCGACCAGTACGACGTGGAGGACCTGGCTCGCCGAGCCGCCGAGCGGGCACTCACCAAGCTCGACGCCCGTCCCGCCCCCAGCGGCACCCTGCCGGTCGTCATCGGCAAGGGCGGCGGCGGCGTGCTGTTCCACGAGGCCTGCGGCCACGGCCTGGAGGCCGACCTGGTGGGGAAGAGCGCCTCGGCGTTCAAGGGCAAGCAGGGCGAGCTGGTGGCCAGCCCGCTCATCACCCTGGTGGACGACGGCACCATCGCCGGCGAGTGGGGCTGCTTCGCGGTCGACGACGAGGGCCGCCCCGCGCAGCGCAACACCCTGATCGAGGACGGTGTGCTCACCGACTACATGTGGGACTTCCTGCGGGCCCGCAAGGAGGGCCGCGAGAGCTCGGGCAACGGCCGGCGCCAGAGCTACCAGCACCTGCCCATGGTGCGGATGACCAACACCGTCATCACCAACGGCGACACCGACCCCGACGACATCATCGCCGGCACCGATCACGGCGTGTACGTGGCCCAGTTGGGCGGTGGCCAGGTGAACACCGCCACCGGCGACTTCGTGTTCGGCATGACGGAGGCCTACCTGATCGAGCACGGTGAGATCACCGACCCGATCCGTGAGGGGAACCTCATCGGCAACGGCCCCGAGGTGCTCACCAGGATCGACGCCCTCGGCAACGACTTCGCCATGGGATCACCGGGCATGTGCGGCAAGGACGGCCAGGGGGTGCCCGTCGGCGACGGTGTGCCCACCCTTCGGGTGACCGCCCTGACGGTCGGTGGTACGGCGGCGTGACGGGCACCGCCCCTCCGTTCTGGCTCCCGATTCGGTCGCCAGAGCGGTCGAATCGGGAGCCAGATCCGGGGATTCCCGGGGAGAGGGACACATGAGCGAGACCCACGGAGGCCCGGACCTCCTCGCCGTCGGCGACCGCGTCGTGGCCCTGGCCCGCGCGGGCGAGCAGGTCGAGGCGGTCGTGATGCACTCGCGGGACACCGAGGTGCGGGTGTACGAGGGTGAGATCGAGTCGCTCTCGTCGGCCGCGGCCCAGGGTGTCGGCGTGCGGGTGGTGGTCGACGGCCGCCAGGGCTTCGCCTACGCCGGCACGCTGGACGACGACGTGCTGGGCGAGACGCTGGCCGAGGCCCGCGACAACGCCGGCTTCGGTGAGCCTGACGAGTTCAACGGCCTGGCCGAGCCCGACGGCGTGCCCGTGCCCGACCTCGACCTGTTCCGCGCCGGCCTGGCCGCTGTGCCCACCGACGAGAAGGTGTCGATGGCCATCGCCCTCGAAGCCGCGGTCATGGCCGCCGACCCCCGCATCACCGGGGTCGAGTCGGCCGAGTACGTCGACTCGCTGGCCGACATGGCCGTGGTCACCAGCACCGGCATCCGCACCAGCGGGCGTGAGACCGCCTGCTACGTGGCCGCCTACGTCCTGGCCGAGGAGGCGGGCGACACCCAGACCGGCTTCGGGTTCTCGGTGGGTCGCGAGCCCGCCGACCTGGACATCGACAAGGCCGCTGCCGACGCCGCCGACCGGGCCACCCGCCTGCTCGGCGCCACCAAGCCCGCCAGCGGCCGCGTGACCGTCATCCTCGACCCGTACGTCACCGCCCAGTTCCTGGGCATCCTGGGCTCGACGCTCAGCGGCGAGGCGGTGCTGAAGGGTCGCTCGCTGTTCGCCGACCGCCTGGGCGAGAACGTCGGCGCCACCGCGCTCACCCTGGTGGACGACCCCACCGACCCTCGCGCCTTCACCGCCGGCCACACCGACGGCGAGGGCCTCGCCACCCGCCGCAACGTCCTCATCGAGGACGGCACGCTCCGCCAGTTCGTGCACAACACCTACACGGGTCGCCGGTCGGGCACCGCCTCCACCGGGTCGGCGGTGCGCGGTGGCTTCAAGAGCACCCCCGGCGCCGGATGCCAGGCCGTCAGCCTGCTGCCCGGCACGCGCACCCAGGACGAGCTCATCGCCCAGGTGGGCGAGGGCATCGTCGTGCAGTCCGTGTCGGGCCTGCACTCGGGCGTCAACCCCGTCAGCGGCGACTTCTCCACGGGGGCGGAGGGACTGCGCATCGCCGGCGGCGTGGTGGGCGAGCCGCTGCGCGAGTTCACCATCGCCTCCACCATCCAGAAGATGCTGAACGACGTGATCGCGGTCGGCAACGACCTCGAGTGGCTGCCCATGAGCGCCGCCGGCGTCAGCCTGGTGATCGCCGACGTCACCATCAGCGGCGCGTGAGCGCACGAATTCGAGGCAATGACGCGCGCTGGGCGCGCGGTATTGCCTCCGGTTCGAATGACCAGCCGTAGTCGAGGCAATGGCGCGCGCTGGGCGCGCGGTATTGCCTCGGGAATGACGTGACCGACGCCGGCGGCGAGCTGCTGGCGCTGGCGCAGCGGGTGGTGGCGCAGGCCAGGCCGGAGGAGCAGCTCGAGTGCTTCGTGGCCCGGGGCCGCGGCACGTCGGTGAAGGCGTACAACGGCGAGGTCGAGTCGTTCACCAGCGCGGAGTCGTTCGGCCTGGGCATCCGGGTGATCGTCGACCATCGCCAGGGCTTCGCCCACGCCGGCTCGCACGCCGCCGACGTCATCGCCGACACGTTGGCCGAGGCTCGGGACAACGCCGGGTTCGGTGAGCCCGACCAGTGGAACGGCCTCGCCGTGCCCGACGGCGTGGCGGTGATCGAGCAGGACCTGTGGGACCCGGCACTGGACGAGACCCCCACCGAGCGCAAGGTCGAGCTGGCCCTGGAGCTCGAGCGGCTCGTGACGGGTCTCGACCCCCGGGTGTCGGCGGTGCGCACCGCCGGCTACGGCGACGGCTCCGGCGCGGCCGCGGTGGCGTCGAGCGCGGGCATCGCCGTCGAGGGCCGCAGCACCCACTGCAGCGTGTCTGCGTCGGCGCTGGCCCACGACGGCGACGAGACCCAGATCGGTGGCGCCGTCGACGTCGGCCGCGAGCCGGGCCAGCTCGACCTGGGTCGGGTGGCGGCCGACGCGGTCGACCGGGCCACCCGCATGCTGGGCGCCGCGCCCGCCGACAGCCAGCGGCTCACCGTGGTGTTCGAGCCCCGCATGGCCGCCACCCTGCTGGCCATCGCCGGGGGCACCCTCACCGGCGAGCGGGTGCTGAAGGGACGGTCACCGTTCGCCGATCGGCAGGGCGAGGCCATCGCCTCGCCGGTGCTGACGCTGGTCGACGACCCGACCGACAGCCGCTCGATGGCCGCCGACAGCCACGACGGCGAGGGTCTCGCCTGCCGGCGCAACGCCCTGATCGTGGACGGGGTGCTCGACCACTTCCTCCACAACAGCTACACCGGCCGGCGGGCGGGGACCCCCTCCACGGGCTCGGCCGTCCGGGGCTCGCGCAGCACCCCGGGCGTCGGCTGCCAGGCCCTGTCCGTCCTGCCTGGCGACCGCTCGCCCGACGACCTGATCGCCGGCATCGACCGGGGCCTGCTGGTGCAGTCGCTCAGCGGTGTGCACTCGGGTGTCAACGCCGTGAGCGGCGATTTCTCCGTCGGCGCCGAGGGTCTGATGATCCGCGACGGCGCCCTGGCCGAGCCTGTGCGCGAGATCACGTTGGCCTCCACCCTCCAGCGCCTGCTGCTCGGTGTGATGGCGGTGGGCAACGACCTCGAATGGCTCCCCGGCGGCACCGGCAGCGCAACCCTGGTGATCGACGACGTGTCCCTCGGCGGCCGCTGACCGTCACGTCGCCCGCGCACCCCGGCCGGAGTGGTCGGGGCCAGCCTCGCGCTCGGCCGGCACGCTCAACCCGAGGTGAGCGCCAGGGTGACCGTGGCCTGGGTGAGGGCGGTCGCCACCGCGGGCGCCTCACCCCTGCCCACGGCGACGGTGACCGTCGCGCCGCGCGCGTCGACCACCTGGGCGTCGCCGGCCACCACCCGGGTGGCGCCGTCGCCGGCGGTGGCGAGCACGTCGACGGTGTCCCCGATCGCCAACCGGAGCGCGCTCGGGCCGGTGGGCACGGCCATGGCCAGCGTGCCCGGCGGCATCAGGGCGGCCACGCCGCGCAGACCGTCCGGGGCCAGCCGCTCGGCCAGGACCGCCTCGCCGGGGTAGAGCGGTGCCACGACGGTGCGCCCGACGGGCGCCGCGGTCAGCGCCCCGGCGGGGACGAAGGCGCGGGGCACCCGCTCGACGCGCACGTCGGCGGCGGCCACCTCGTCACCGACCGCCAGCGGGCGGATCGCCACCACGACCGGCCGCAGGCCGCCGTAGCGCGCGGCGGCCTGCTCGGCCCGCGCGGTCAGACCGCCGACGGTGAGCGCACACACCGCGGCGACCAGGGCCACAGCCGACCAGTAGAGGATCGGGCGCCGACGCATGGCCAGGCGCGACACGAACAGCGGTTGATGGCGCACGGGCGCCTCCTCACGACAGAGTGCTCGACGAGCGGGGTTCGTGAGGGGAAGTGCGACCCAGCCTAGGGCTCCACGGCCGGCGGCGGCTCAGGCTCCATGCCGTTGGGGCCGGCCGCGCAGCTGCAGCCGATCTCGTTGGGCACCCGGCCGATGGCGTCGAAGAGCAGGCCGCGGACCTTCTCGAGGTTGTCGTCGAAGAACTTGAAGATCTCCTCCTGGGTGACGGGCTCGATGCCCTCCACCCCCTCGAGACCGGTGTCGTAGTCGGTGATCAGCGCGACCGAGGCGTAGCAGAGACCCAACTCGCGGGCGAGCGCGGCCTCGGGGTACTGGGTCATGTTGATGACCTCCCACCCGGCCGATCGGAACCAACGCGACTCGGACTTCGTCGAGAAGCGGGGCCCCTGGATGACCACCACGGTGCCCCCCTCGTGCATGGTGATGCCCTGGGCGCGGCCCGCATCGAGGGCCACCGCGGCCAGTTCGGGGCAGTAGGGGTCGGCCATCGACACGTGGTTGGCGGTCGGCCCCTCGAAGAAGGTGTCCTTCCGCGCGCTGGTGCGGTCGACGAACTGGTCGGGCACCACGAACTCGCCAGGGTGGATGTGGGGCTGCAACGACCCCGAGGCGCACGGGGCCAGGATGCGCGTCACGCCGAGCGCGCGCATCGCCCACAGGTTCGCCCGGTAGTTGATGCGGTGGGGCGGGTACTGGTGGTTGGTGCCGTGCCGGGCCAGGAACGCCACCCTGCGCTCGCCGATCGAGCCCAGGTGGAACGGTGCCGACGGCCGTCCGTAGGGGGTGTCGACCTCGACCTCGGTGATGTCGTCGAGGAACGAGTAGAAGCCGGAGCCGCCGAAGACCCCGATGTCGGCCTGGCCGGCGTCGTTCTGAGAAGGTGTGTCGCTCACGGGCGACAGGTTAGGACGTGTGTCAGTCCTTGGCTGACGACGCCTTGGCGGGCGCAGCCTTGTCGGCCTTCGGCTCGCTCTTCTTCTCGGACGTCGACTCGCTCTTGGTGTCGGACTTGGTGTCGCTCTTGTCGCCTGCGGCGCCGTTGGTCGAGGACGTGGCCGAGGCCGACTTGGCGCCGCTGCGGCTGTCGTTCTTGTAGAACCCGCTGCCCTTGAAGGCGATGCCGGGTGCGGCGAACACCTTGCGCAGTGCCTTCTTCTTGCAGTTCGGGCACTTGGTGAGCGGGTCGTCGGTGAACGACTGGACGACCTCGAGGTCTTCGTCGCACTCGCGGCAGCGGTACTGGTACGTGGGCATTTCTTCGGCCTCCGCCGCGGTTAGCACTCGGACGTTGCGAGTGCCAGCGTACCGGGCCGGGCCCCTGCCCCCAAAGCGCCAGGTCGCCCATCCCGGAGGGGTGGTGTCGCACGTACCATGGCGCGCGTGACCACGGCGGCCGTCCTCGTCGTGCTGTCGTACCTGTTGGGCACGTTCCCCACCGGGCTGCTGGTGGGTCGGCGGGCCGGGCACGACCCGACCGCCGAGGGCTCGGGCAATCCCGGCGCCACCAACGTGGCCCGGCTGGCCGGCCGTTGGGCCGGTGCGCTGGTGCTGCTCGGCGATCTGGCCAAGGGCGCCGTCGCGGCGGGCGTCGGCCTGGCCGTGGGCGGCGAGACGCTGGGCCTGGCGTGCGGCGCCGCCGCCGTGCTCGGCCACGTCTTCCCCGTGACCCGTCACTTCCGTGGCGGCAAGGGCGTGGCGACCGCCAGCGGGATGGTGATCGTCTGCTACCCGGCCTACAGCCTGGTGGTGGGCGCCGTGTTCGTGGCCACGGCGGTGCTCACCCGCCGGGTGTCGGCGGCGTCGCTCGCCATGGCCGTCGCGCTGCCGCTGGTGCTGGTCGTGGCCGGCCGGCCCGCGGTCGAGATCGTCATCGCCGTCGGTGTGTCGCTGTGCGTCATCGTCCGGCACCATGAGAACATCGCCCGGTTGCTGCGTGGGCAGGAACCCGCCTTCAGCGCCCCCCGCCTTTCGAGAGGTCCGAGAACAGAGCCATGAGCCCCGCATCCAGCACGGCCCGCAGCACGGTGAGCAAAGCCGTCATCCCGGCCGCCGGCCTGGGCACCCGCTTCCTGCCCGCCACCAAGGCCCAGCCCAAGGAGATGCTGCCGATCATCGACCGCCCGGCCATCCAGTACGTGGTGGAGGAGGCCGTGCGAGCGGGCATCGACGACATCTTGATCATCACCGGCCGGGGGAAGCGGGCCATCGAGGACCACTTCGACCGCAACTTCGAGCTCGAGTACTACCTCGAGCAGAAGGGCAAGACCGACGACCTCGCCGACATCCGCGAGCTGGCCGAGCTGGCCGACATCCACTACGTCCGCCAGGGCGAGCCGCTGGGCCTCGGCCACGCGGTCGCGGTGGCCCGCAAGCACGTGGGCGACAACCCCTTCGTGGTGATGCTGGGCGACGACATCATGGACGAGCAGTCCCACGTGCTCGAGTCGATGATCGGTGTGTACGAGGAGCGCCGACGGTCGGTGGTGGCCCTGAAGGACTTCCCCATCGAGGAGATCTCGTCGTACGGCTGTGCTCGGCCGCAACCGGTGGACGACGCCGACGATCTCGTGCAGATCCTCGGCGTGGTCGAGAAGCCGCGGCCCGAGGTGGCTCCTTCGACCCTGGCCGTGATGGGACGCTACGTGTTCACGCCGGCGATCTTCGACTGCCTCGACCGGGTGGAGGCCGGGGTGGGTGGCGAGATCCAGCTCACCGATGCCATCGCCCTGCTGCTCGAGGACGAGGAGGTGTACGGGTTCGTGTTCGACGAGGGCCGCTACGACATCGGCCAGAAGCTCGACTACCTGCGGGCGACCGTCGAGTTGGCCGTCGACCGGGAGGACCTGGGCGCCGAGTTCCGGGCGTTCCTGGCCGACTTCGTCGAGCGCCAGAAGATCGTGTAGCGCCGGTGATCCCGCTCGACGACGCCCGGGCCACCGTCTTCGCCGGGTGCGGGCGCGGCCACCCCCGCGCCCTCCCGCTGGCCGATGCCCTGGGGCTGGTCACCTCCGTCGACATCGACGCGCTCGAGGCGGTGCCGCCGTTCGACAACACCGCGATGGACGGCTTCGCGGTGCGGGCGGCCGACACCGCCGGCGCGTCCGACGCGAGCCCCGTGCTGCTGGCCGTCACCGGCACGCTGGCCGCCGGCGCCCCGCCGGGGCCCACGGTGGGGCCGGGCGAGGCGGTGCGCATCATGACCGGCGCCCCCATGCCCCCCGGCGCCGACGCGGTGGTGATGGTCGAGCGCACCAGCGTGCGCGAGGGCGACCAGGGGGCGGGGGGGCGGGTGGCGGTGCTGGTCGAGGTGGCGCCGGGGAACCACGTGCGTCGGGTGGGCGACGACCTCCGGGCCGGCCAGCGGGTGTTCGACGCGGGCACGGTGCTCACGCCGGCCCACCTCGGCGTGCTGGCCAGCGTGGGTGTGCGCCGCGTGCCGGTCTACCCGCGCCCGCGCGTCGGGGTCCTCTCGACCGGCGACGAGCTGGTGGACGGCCCCGAGCCGCTGGCGCCGGGCCAGATCCGAGACTCCAACCGGCGGATGCTGCTCGCTCTGGTGGCCCGGGCCGACGCCGAGCCTGTCGACCTGGGCCGCATCCCCGACGACGAGGCCGCCATCGCCGCCGCGTTCGCGGCGGGCGCCGAGTCGTGCGACGCGCTGATATCCAGCGGCGGCGTCAGCATGGGCGACTTCGACTACGTGAAGGTCGTGCTCGACCGCCTGGGCGACATGAGCTGGATGCAGGTGGCCATCCGGCCGGCCAAGCCCCTTGCCTTCGGCACCATCGCGGGCACGCCGGTGTTCGGGCTCCCCGGCAACCCGGTGTCGTCCCTCGTGTCGTTCGAGCTGTTCGCCCGGCCCGGGCTGCGCACGATGATGGGCCACCCCCACCCCGACCGGTTGCGCATCCCGGCCGTGGCCGACGAGCCGCTCGGCCGCCGGCCCGACGGCAAGACGCACTTCACGCGCGTGGTCGCCGGCTACGGCGACGACGGGGCCGTGCACGTGCGCTCCACCGGCGCCCAGGGCTCGCACCAGCTCGCGGCCACGGCGGCGGCGAACGCGCTGGCGGTGCTGGCCGACGGCGACGGCGTCACCGCGGGTGACGCCGTCGAGATCATGGTGCTCGGCGATCTCATTCCCGGGACCGTGTCGCGAGGCACGTAGCTACCCTGACCGCATGGCCGCCGCCCCGGGAACGAGCCTGGTCGATTCGTACGGGCGCGTGCACCGTGACCTGCGCATCTCGGTGACCGACCGGTGCAACTTCCGTTGCACGTACTGCATGCCCGAGGAGGGCATGGTGTGGCAGCCGCGTGACGAGCTGTTGACCTTCGAGGAGATCGAGCGGGTGGCGCGGGTGATGGTCACCCACCACGGGTTCGACAGCATCCGCCTCACCGGTGGCGAGCCCACGGTGCGGGCCCACCTCCCGGTGCTGGTGGCCAAGCTGGCCGCGCTCGACGTCGACCTGGCCCTCACCACCAACGGCGCCACCCTGGCGGCCATGGCCGACGACCTGGCCGCGGCCGGCCTGCGTCGCATCAACGTGTCGCTCGACTCGCTCCGTCCCGACCGCTTCGAGGCCCTCACCCGCCGCGACGAGCTGCCCCGGGTGCTGGAGGGCATCGACGCGGCCGTGGCCGCGGGCCTCGACCCGGTGAAGCTCAACGTGGTGATGATCCGCGGCGTCAACGACGACGAGGCGGTCGACTTCGCCACCTTCGGGCGCGAGCGCGGCGTCACCGTCCGCTTCATCGAGTTCATGCCCCTCGACGCCGGCCAGGGCTGGACCGACGGGCAGGTCGTCACCCAGGCCGAGATCGTCGCCGCCATCGACGCTGCGTACCCGCTCGAGCCCATCGCCCGCGGCAGCCAGCCCGCCGAGCGGTTCCGCTACCTCGACGGCGGTGGTGACGGTGGGAGTTCGGAGATAGGGGTGATCGCCAGCGTCACCGAGCCGTTCTGCGGATCGTGCGACCGGGTGCGCCTCACCGCGGACGGGCAGTTGCGCAACTGCCTGTTCTCGGTGGACGAGTTCGACCTGCGCTCGGTGGTGCGCTCGGGCGGCACCGACGCCGACATCGCCGGCGTGGTGGCCGACGCGGTGGGGGCCAAGTGGGCCGGCCACGCCATCGGTCAGGTGCACTTCATCCGCCCCCGCCGATCCATGAGCCAGATCGGCGGCTAGCCCTCGGCCAGACCGGCCAGACCGGCCGGCCCGGCCGACCCCAGCGAACGCAGCGCAGATTCCGGCCCGTCGCGCCGATTCCTGCGCTGAGCTCGGGCGGACCACCGGCCGAGGTCGAGTGATCTAGAGCGCAGTCTCGCCGTCGGCTTCGGGCCGGCGGTAGGTGCCCGAGCGGCCGCCGGACTTCTCCCACAGGGTGATGTCGGCGATCACCATCGAGCGGTCGGCCGACTTGCACATGTCGTAGATCGTGAGCGCGGCCACCGAGCAGGCGGTGAGGGCCTCCATCTCGACCCCGGTGCGGTCGACCGTCTCGACGTGGGCCTCCACCTCGATGAAGTTGTCACCGATCTGGAAGTTCACGAGCACGGAGCTGACGAGCAGCGGGTGGCAGAGCGGGATGAGGTCGGGGGCCCGCTTGGCCGCCTGGATGCCGGCGACGCGGGCCACCGAGAGCACGTCGCCCTTGCCGATGGCCCCCTTGGCGACGAGCGAGGTGGTCTCGGGCGCCATGTAGACCCGGCCCCGGGCCACGGCACGCCGGTGGGTCTGGTCTTTCGGCGTGACGTCCACCATGCGGGCACGACCGAGCGGATCCAGATGGGTGAGGCCACCGTCAGGCATGGGCGGAGTGTAGTGGCGCCGCCGAAATCCGCGGATTCCCCTACCCGTGCGTCAGTGTTGCTAGCCTTCGTGTTGCGTTCGTAGTAGAACTGCAATGTTCGTTGGCGGAATGTAACGACCGGCCGCCGAGCCGGACCCAGCTCGACCCCGACCCTGACCCCTCCCAAGGTGTGACGACGACTTGACTCCGATAGTGCTCCTGATCCTGGTTGTGATGTGGGTGGCGGTGCTCCTGCCGCCCTACCTCCGCAACCGTGGCGGTGGCGGTACCGGCAGCTCGATGAGCACGTTCCGGCGCAAGCTGGACACGCTCGAGCGCAGCACGCCCTTCCCGGGAGCCAACGGGCACGTGTCGCCCTACCTGCCCGTGAGCAACCGGCCCGTCGCCGGCCCCCAGCCGCTCGACGGCCCGCTCCCCGCCGGCTCCCGCCACCCGCTGCAGGGTGGTGGGCCCCGCTTGGTCCCGTTGCCCGCGGACGGCCAGTCCGTCGGCGCGGCGGCCGGTGCCGACGGCGAGGCCGCCTACCTCCTCGCTCCCTCGCCCGACCTCGAGCCGTCGTGGACCGACCCCGCCAGCGTGCCCGTGGCCCGTGAGCGCAGCGTCGCCCCATCGGTGGCATCGGCCAGGGCCGCGCGCAAGCGCCGCCGCGACGTCCTCTACACCCTGATGGCGGCCTGTGGCGTGACGCTGCTCATGAGCCTCGTGCTCGGCGGCGGGCCCGTGCTGCTCCTGCACCTGCTGTGCGACGCCGCCCTCGGGGGCTACGTGTACCTGCTGGTGAGCATGCAGAAGGCCAAGGCGGAGCGCGACATCAAGGTCGCCTTCCTGCCCCACCAGAACGCCGAGGCCGAGCCGTCCCGCCTGCTGGAGAGCGGCGGCGGCTGGCAGCCCGGTGAGCTCCTGCGGCGCTCCGCCAACTAGCGGCGCGGGTCACCAACTACGCTGCGGCGATGGATCGCCGGAGGATCGGGTGGATCGCCGGCGCGCTGGCGGTGACGCTGGGCCTGGCCGCGGCCGGTGCCACCTTCGCCGGTGCCCAGGGTGACGACACCCGACGGGGCAGCGACCCCCTGTCGGCCGACGAGGTGCAGGCGGCCACCGAGGACAGCGGCGCCCCCGCCGCCGGCGCCACCGAGTCGCTGGGCGCCAACGGCCTGCCCGACCGCCTGGTGCTGCTGGTAGAGCGCCACGTGGAGGACAAGGGGGCCGACCCGGCCCTGCGACGCGCCGACGTCTACGAGTACGACTACAGCGACGACACCCTCACCCAGTCGGTGGTCGACCTGGCCGACGGCCACGTGGCCGACGTGGCGTCCGGCCAGGGCACCCAGTTGCCGCTGGTCGACGTGGAGTCGCAGCGGGCGCTCGAGCTGCTCTTCGCCGACGACGAGTTCGCGACCCGCCTCGCCGACGAGTTCCAGGCGGCCACGGGTCGGGCGCTCGCCGACCCCGACACCGAGCTCGACGTGTCACCCATCGTGTTCCGGGCCGATGCCATGCCCACCGTGGCCCAAGGCGAGGCCGCCCGCTGCGGGGTGGCTCGTTGCGCGCAGTTCCTGATCCAGACCACCGACCACGTCCTGATCAACCTGTTCCCCCTCGTCGACCTGTCGCACGGCGTGGTGCTCACCTCCGACGGGGTGGCGGGCACGTGACGGGCGCACGCAGGGCCGCCGGGCTGATCGCGGTCGCGCTCACCCTGGCCGCGGTGGCGGTCGTGCCGGTGCTGTCGACCGGTGCCGAGGCCGTGGGGCCCTTGTCGTGCTCTGCGGCGTTCCGCATCGACGAGACCCTCCCCAGTGGCGGCCGGTGGCGGATGTGCTGGGAGCGCCGCTCACTCGAGGGCGTGGTGCTCCACGACGTCACCTACACGCCGCCGGGCGGCGACGCGGTCGAGGTGCTGGGGTCGATGAACCTGGCCCAGATCCACGTGCCCTACGACAACAACGTGGCCCGCTTCCACGACGAGTCCGATTTCGGCCTGGGATTCAACATCCAGGACCTCGGCGCTGCCGACTGCCCCGACGGCGACCTGTTGACCGACGGGACCGATCACGTCCTCTGCCAGCAGGTGCAGGCGTCGGGGTACGCCTACAAGTCCTACCAGGACCAGGCGCAGGGCTCGACGCTCAGCCTCTTCAGCGTGTCGGCCATCGGGGCCTACAACTACGTCGTGGCCTGGAACTTCGACGACGACGGGGCCATCCGGCCCGAGGTCGGCGCCACCGGCCAGCTCCAGATGTACGGGGGCACCACCAGCACCGGCTGGAACGTGGGCCAGGGCCAGGTGGCGGTGGCCCACATGCACAACTTCTACTGGCGCCTCGACTTCGACATCGACGGCAACGGCAACGACCAGGTGCAGGAGTTGGCGGCCACTCCGAGCGCCAACCGTGAGCGCATCACCGACACCCGGACTCCCTTCCACACCGAGGTGGCCCGGCGGGTCTCGCCCCGGTCGTTCCGGTCGTGGCGGGTCCGCGACACCCAGACCCGCAACGCCGACGGGCATCCCATCTCGTACCAGCTGATGCCCAACACCGACTTCGTCTTCCGGGGGCCCGGCTACGAGCCGTTCACCCAGAACGAGTTCTACGCCACCCGGCTGAACAACTGCGAGCGCTTCGCCTCGCACAACCCCACCCAGAACGGGACGTGCGGTGGGAACGTCTCGCAGTTCGCCAATGGCGGCAGCCTCGACGGCGCCGACCTGGTGGTCTGGTACGGCACCTCGTTCCACCACCTGCCCCGCGACGAGGACGAGGACCACATGGACGTGCACTGGAGCGGCTTCTCCATCGTCCCCCGCGACCTCACGGCCACCTACCCGATCCCCTGACCCGCCACGGGGGCGCATCGGGGACCGGGTAGCCGCCCAGCGTGGATCGTCCCGCGGACCCGGCTCGGACGGAGTCAGCCGGCTTTGGTCCGAGGGTGAAGGTCAGTACTGCATGAACACCTGGACGGTGAACACCCGGCTGCCGCGCCAGGCCACCCCCGTGCCCATGTAGTTCCAACGTGGGTCCAAGATGTTGGCCCGGTGGCCCGGCGAGTTCAGGTACGCCTGGTGCACCTGCTCGATCGAGCCGCCGTAGCCGACGTTCTCGGCCAGCGAGCGCCACTGGTAGGAGATGCCGCTCGGCAGGTTGGAGTGGGCCAGCGTGTTGTTCCGAGCCAGGTGCTCGGCCCACGCCTGCGCCTTCTCGTCCAGTTGCAGGTTGTCCCGCAGGGCGCTCCGCCCGTACTGCGCTCTGGTCTGGTTGACCAGCTCGGCCACGCGGGCCTGCTCGGACGACCGGCACGAGGTCAGCGTCGTTCCCATCAGGAGGACCATGAGCGTTGCGATCGCCAACCGCAGCGCCCTGGTCCGGTTGGTTCCGGCTCCCAGTTTCATGTTTCTGCTTACGGCCGATCTCCCGGCCGGCTTGAGTCATTCGACCCAGGCGCTCCGCTAGGCTGGCGGGTCCCCCGGGGGTGTAGCTCAGTTGGCTAGAGCGCTACGTTCGCAACGTAGAGGCCGGCGGTTCGAGTCCGCTCACCTCCACTCGGTGTTGTCGTTTCGACAAGATCCTCTCTGGTCCCGGGCTGGTTCGGGGAGACGTCGACCAAGGGTACGAGGTTGCCGTCCCTCGAACCGAGGGCCTCCTGCTACGTCTTGTCGCGCCGCCTACCGTGTCGTCGATGTGGAGCGAGATGCGGTGGGGGGAGTTGCTAGATCGCTGGGAGGGGTCGTTGCGCGTGACAGAACCTCGTGAACTCCGTTCCGGTGACGAACCCAGGCCGTTCCGCCGAGCTGGTGCGGATCTAGCCGCTGTCGAGGCCCTCGAGCGTCGGATCGGTCGACGCCTCCCGCCGAGTTACCGATCCTTCCTGTTGGCAACGGACGGCTTCCGAGCCGATGGGTGGGGAGCCGCTCAACCGTTCGACAGCGCCCACTACGACGGGCTGCTGCCCGCGTCGCGAGTCGGAACGCTGGCGTGGGCCGATCCGGTCACGGTGCTCAGCTATGCGGTCCCGGACACCCCCTTCGGTAACGGGCCCTTCGACCCGGACGACTGGATCGCGTTCCTCGGCCTCGCTGAGGAGACCCGGCATGAGTTCCCTTCGGTGGGTCATCTGATGCATGCCGTCGCAGCGAGCGGACCACACCAGCACGGCAACATCGTCCTGGACCCGCTCGTCGTGGACGCTGCGGGCGAGTGGGAGGCCTGGCGCTGGGACGCCGACGGGTGCACTCGGTTCGCATCGTTCGGGAGTCTGGTCGAACAGGTCGTTTCCGAGGCCGAGCAGGAGGCCGCAAGCCCTGCTCAGCCCTCTCCGTCGGACGTTCGAGCCGACGCCCGAGAAGCAGTGACACGGCTCGAATCGACGGCCAATGAGGACGTAGCTCTCGTCGAGTACCTGCGTCGTCGCTGCCTGGACGGACCGGCGTCGGAACGCGCGCCTTGGATCCAGGAGCTCGGTGCCGCGCCTGGTCCGAGGGCCTGTCAACGGCCAGTTGGTTCTGAACGCTGGCGGCCAGCAGAACTGCGCGCTG
>CAZWMT010000042.1:0-55486 GCA_964635055.1 uncultured Microthrixaceae bacterium
ACCACCGCGCGGTTTCGTGTCCGCCTACGCGCAGAATCTCATGTCCGCCGACAGTCTTCTCGTCTTGTCCGCCTTCGACGCCACCGAGATGGCATCGAGCGGCAGGAACGTCGCCACCTCGATCAGCTTCTTCCCCACAGCAGCCTCTCGTCGGCCTCAAGCGCCAGGTTCAGGCTCCGACTGTAGGTCGGCCGGCGCCTCGTCCAGATCGGCGACTGTCAACATCCGGGCCTCGCTGACAATGAGTGAGTAGCTTCCGAGTCACAGCATCGGGGAGATGGAGCCACTCGCGGCGACTCCGGGCAGTGGGCCCAGATTCGATTCGAGACGTCCGCTGCACAACGGGAGGTATCACAATGACCACCGCACCTCCGGGGTGGTACCAGGACCCCCAGACCCAGGGCCAGCAACGGTACTGGGACGGGCAAGCATGGTCCGCCGCGACAGCGCCCGGGGCTGCTTCGCCGCCATTGGGCCAGCAGGACGCCCTTCGTCCCACCTCGTATTCCTGGGTCGCGATCGGGAGTGCGACGACGATGCTGCTCGCCACCTTCATGCCGTGGTTCACCGCCACGGTGGACCCGAGGGCCGCTCCCCTCCCCGACAAGTCGATTATCGGATGGGAGTCGACCGCTGTGATCCTCGGTGTCCTGCTGCCGTTGGCATTGTCGATCGCCGTCTGCGCGGTGATGGTGCTCCAAGACATGGGTTCGCCCACTACTCAGGAGAAGGCGATCCGGTGGGCGCCCTGGCTGCCGTGGGTGTCAGTCCTCGCCCTCGTCATCCTGCTCGTACCGCTCTGGACCGGCAAGGACTCGAAGTTGGAAGCGATCGGGCCCTTCGCTGACGGAAGCGGCTACGACATCAAACGGGGGGTGGGTCTGTACCTGGCCGCATCCGCGGCGGCGGTACTGGTCGCCGTCACCGTCATCCGATCGCTGGCGGGCCGACGCGAAGCCATGTAGTCCCCGGCGGACCACCTCGCTCGGCATCGGGTGAGCATCGCGCCGTCCCCCGCCGGGAGCGCACGAGTTTCGGCTCAGCTCAGACAAGCGCGAGCAACCACCTCCCGTCAGCGGGCGCGTGGGGATTGGGGCGGAGTGGTGCGCAATTTCCTCGGCGGGTCGGGCCCGTTAGGGCACGCGGTCGCCCTTGATGCGGTTGCTGGTGCCGCACTTGCACTGGCCGTTGCGTTCGGAGGTGGGACCGCCTCGGCTCTTGGGGATGATGTGGTCGATGTGGCAGTCCCGGCCGGGGACGCCGCAGCCCTCGTCCTTGCAGAAGCGGTCGCGGATGATGATGGCCTCGCGTAGCGGGCCGGTGAAGTAGTCCTTGTCCTCGCCGAAGTCGAGGACGTGGCCGTCGGGCCCGAAGATCATGCGGCGGACGGTGCCGGCGAGGCCGAGTGAGAACGCCTGGCTGGGCGCGATCGGGGTGCAGTCCTCGAGCTCGCACATCGTGTCGTAGTAGCTCGTGTCGGCGAACGGGTCGGGGGCCCTCCACCAATCGGGCAGCGAGCCCGTCGACGGCGAGGGCCGCGGACCCTCCGGCTTCGGTCGCGGTTCCGGTTGGGGCCCGGCATCGGCCGTCGGCTCGTGGGCGTCGTCCTCACGATCGGCGTCGCGGTCGAGGTCGCCGTCGTCCGGGTCGTCGCCATCGAGATCAGCTGCCTCATCGCCGGGATCGCCGTGGCATGTGCAGCCACCAGGACCGGGGTCGCCCGTTGCCGCCGCCGCTTCGGCGCAGAACGTGGCGTAGCCCATCATCACGTTGAGGACCCACTTCGGCGGCTGGCCCGGCGTGTCACAGGTGGCCGAGCGGCGGGCCATCTCGACGAACGAGTCGGCCCGCCGCTGTGCCGCCGTGCGCACCAGGTCGCTGACGGTGGCGTGGTCGCCAACCCGGGCTCGGGCTTCGGCCCAGTCGGCCGCGAACAGGAACTTCTCGAGCCGGTGGAGCTCGGCGAGGAACTCGGTGCCACCGATGGCGTCGAGCCAGGCATCGATGCGCACCATGCCGTCGAACGTCCGCGAGGCGTGCGCATCACGTCGCTCGGCCTGCTTGCGTGCCCGCTCCTCGGCGCCGTCAGGGTCGGCGAAGTCGAGCCACGCCCGCACCGCACGGCAGAACAGGTCGAAGTCCAGGCTCTGGGCCGCCGCCACCAACTCGGGCTCCGCCTCCACGAACAACTCGGCCACGTTCGGCGTGTTGGCCCGGCTCAGCGTGGTGACGTGCTCGAAGCCGATGAGCCCGGCACGGTACGCGTCCTCGGTGAGCGCCATGGTCCGCATCTGACGCGCGATGCCCACCTGGTGGGAGACACGCCGCCGGTCGGACTTCGTCTTGGCCGCCGCCCACGTCGCCGTCGTCGGATGCCGATCGACCCGGTACTCACCGGACGCATCGAAGGCCCCCAACACGGACAGCTTCGCGGCGCCGACCATCCGCTCGACCGTGATGACCTGGCGCAACGCCGCCGAGAGGGCGGCGCCGGGCTGACCGGCCCAGGTCTCCGCAGCCGCCGCAGCGGCCGCCGCCTCCAGCACATCGAGCGGGCCCGACGCACCACGTCGTGCCCCCTGACCCACTTGCGGAATTCGCTCGGTGATGAGCACCACGGCACCACTCCCAACGGCCACGGGCCTCCCAACGACGGGGGCCGAAATCGACAAGACCTGCTTGGGGAAGTGGCAGCCGCCTTCACCAACACACCAGGGCTGCGAACTGGTGTTCGTAACCCTAGCCGACCCGCCATCGTGCCGCAAGCATTCCCACGGTGGAATCTGCGACCCATGACCGAAAGCGGGCGCCGTCCGAGAGCACTGCGCTCGATGGAATGAGAAGGCCTCTGACACGGGCTGTGTGCAGATCCAGACCATCCGGCTTGCGCTGCCGATCGGGGGCGCCGGGCGCCGTCCGCGCGACGCACCGGCCTCCGGGATCTGGATGAGCTCGAACCGTCGGCTCACCGTCGTCTGCGATGCGCATCTGGTCGTTCGGGCGTCCGCAGTCGAGTGCTCGAGCATCACGAGCACACGCATCGCCTCCGACTCGTCATTGTCGTTTCGAGCGCTTCTTCGTCCGTGCTCGCCCACCGGAGGTCGGCACTCGCCAGGTCTGCTGGCAGGCCGCTGTCGGTGGGCCGGTTCAAGCCAAAGCCACGAAGTCGGCGGCGACGGCGACGATGTGGTCGACGTCGGCGTCGGTCAGGCCGTGGTTCGAGGGCAGCACGACACCCCACTCCATCACTCGATCGGCGTTGGGCAGGCCACCGGGGGGCTGGCGATGGGCGATGCCCGTGAAGGCGGGCTGGCGCAGGACGTTGCCGGTCCAGACCATGCGGGTGTCGACGCCGTGCGCCTCCATGTGGGCCTGGAGGTCGGCGCGGCGCATGCCCGCCTCCGGGCGGAGCAGCAGCGGGAACATGTGCCAGGCGGTGTCGAGCCCGTCGAGCGTGCGCGGCAACTCGAACGCGTCGGCGAGCGCGGCGAAGCCCTCGCGGAGCCGGGCGAAGTTCCGCTTGCGGGCGGCCAGGTTCTGCGGCAGCTTCCGGAGCTGCACCTCCCCGAACGCCGCGCTCAGCTCGGAGGGCTCGAAGTTCCAGCCGACCTCGTCGAAGATGAACAGGTTGTCGTACTCCATCACTCCGAGAGCATCGCCGCCGTCGATCTCCGAGAAGAACCGGCGGTCGACGCCCTTGCCCGAGCCGAAGAGCTGCACCTCGGAGCGACGGCCCCAGCGGCGCAGGAGCAGGGCACGGTCGGCCAGATCGGGGTCGTCGACGCACACCATGCCCCCCGTGCCGGCCGCGGTGATGATGTGGCTGAGGGCGAAGCTGGTGACCGAGATGTCGGCCCGAGCGCCCGTGGGCGAACCGCGCAGGACCGCACCGAGTGAGTCACAGCTGTCCTCGACGACCTGCAGGCCGTGGGCGTCGGCGATCTGGCGCAACCGGTCCCAGTCCGGGGCGTTGCCGATCAGGTTGGGGGCCAGGATCGCCCTCGTCTTCGGGCCGATCATGGCCTCGACACCTTCGGCGTCGAGGTTGTAGGTGTCGCGGGCGACGTCGGCGAACACCGGCACCAGGCCGGCGCGCACCAGTGGGGCGATGTCGGTCGAGAACGTGAGCGGCGAGGTCAGCACCTCGTCACCGGGCTGCAGGCCGAGGAGCTCGACCGCGAGGTAGAGGGCCGACGAGCCCGAGTTGACCATCACCCCCCGGGCCTTGCCGAAGAGCTCGGCCACGCCCCGCTCGAAGCCCCGGACGTGCGGACCGATCCGCAGCGCCGTCGGCCCGCCCCGCAGGACCGAGACGACCGCCTCGATCTCCTCTTCGTCGTGGACCGACCCGGAGTACTCGATGCGGCGGGCGTCGGCCACGGTCACTTCCCGATCAGGTCGAGGCTGATCAGCCGCTGCCCGGTGACCTCGGGGCCGCAGTCGCAGCACACCAGGACGCCGGCGACCATGTCGGCCATCGACTCGTACCGGTCGTCGTCGAGGGCGCCACGCAGCAAGGCGTCCGCGCCCTCGGAGTGGACCGCGGCGCGGGGCTCGACCGTGTTGACGCGCACGCCGGTCCCCCACAGCTCCTCGGCCAGGGCGTTCGTCAGTCGGTTGAGGGCGGCCTTGCTGGCGCCGTAGATCCCCAGCGTCGACCCGAGGGCATTGGCCGCGTACGGCGGGCCGCTGCGGGAATCGGCGCTGCCCGACGAGAGGTTGACGATCCACCCCTCCCCCCGCTCGACCATGGCGGGCACGACCGCCTGGGCCAGGTCCAACGGCGCGTGGACGTTGACCTCGAAGATCAGGCGCCGCCGCTTCAGCGGGAAGTCGCCCAGGGGTTGGTAGATGGCGGCGGCGGCGTTGTTGACCAGGATGTCGAGCGGCCCGCCCAGCCCCGACTCGGCTTCCGGGACGACGCGAAGGCGGTCCTCGGCGTCGGTCAGATCGCTCACCACGACCGCGGCTCGCCGGCCCGCTCCCTCGATGGCCGCGGCCGTCTCCGTGAGCGATCCCGGGAGGGTCGGGTGGGCCTCCAGGGTCCGGGCCGAGATGGCGACATCAGCCCCTTGCCGGGCCAGCTCGACCGCGATCGCGGCCCCGATCCCACGACTGGCCCCGGTCACCAGCGCCCGCCGTCCCGCGAAGCGGCTCATGTTCCCCGCTCCTGGCTCCACCGTCGCCGGGCCGCTCGTCGTGCGTTCGGGCCACGCAGGCCGGGGGCCCCGCCCTCGTGCCTCGGGCTCATGTTGCCCGCTCCTGGCTCCTTCGTCGCCGAGCCGCTCGGGCCCCGCCCTCGTGCCTCGGGCTCATGGGCGGTGGAACCCAGGGCTCGTGGCGTCGGCGGGCACCGACTCCAGGGGGACGGCGATCTCGTCCACGGTCGGCCCGAACCTCGCCGCCAGCGGGGCCAGGGCGGCGAGGTCGAAGCCGTAGACCTCGGCGGCGTTGCCGGCCAGCACCTTCTGGAGCTCGACCGGGTCGGTCCCCGCGAACGAGCGCCGCAGGAGCTCGCGGGTGTAGGGCCAACTGGCCTCGTGGTGCGGGTAGTCGCTGCCCCACAGGTAGTGCTCGATGCCGATGTCGTGGCGGGCCGCGGCGTCGACCGGGCTGGGGAAGCTCGCCGCGACGAACACGTTGCGGTGGAAGTACTCGCTGGGCGACAGGGGCAACACGTCATCCGGGTCGTACTTCAGCTCGCCGATCCGACCGGTGGTGGCCGCCTGATGGTGGAAGTCGTCCAGCGGGGCCAACGTCGGCGCGATCCACGATGCCCCCTGCTCGGTGAGCACCAGCTTCAAGCGGGGAAAGCGCTCGAACACCCCACCGAGGATGAGGTGGGTGAGTGCCCGTCGGGACCAGAAGGCGGCCTCGGCCACCCACACCATCCCCGCCGCCGCGTGGCGGCCGTAGTCCGGCGCCCCGCCCCCCGAGTGGTGGTTCACCACCACACCGAGGTCCTGGCAGGCCGCCCACAGGGGGTCGTAGGCCCGGGAGTACAGCGGCTCGAGCTGGCTCGCGTCGGGAGGGACCGCCGGCAGGAGCACGCCGCCCCGCAAGCCGTTCGCCGCCGCGAACGCGACGTCGGCGATGGCCTCGTCGACGTCGTTGAGGAAGATCTGGGCGATGCCCGCCCGCCGGTCGGGGTGGCGGCCGCAGAACTCGACCAGCCACCGGTTGTGGGCCCGGATGCCGGCCAGTCGCCGGGGGTGCTCCTCGGGCGTGGGCGGTCGGGCCACGAGCGCACCCGTCGGGAAGAACGGCGGCACGGTGTTGGGGAACACCACCTCGGCGACCACACCGTCGGCCTCCTGCTCGGCGATGCGCCGCTCGTCGTCCCAGTTCTGCGTGCGGCGGTCACCCTGGAGGTCCCGGAACGGGTTCGAGTACCCGCCCCGCCACGCATCGAACTCGTCCCGCCACGCCGGGTCGAGGAACTCGCGGTACGCGGCCATGTTGGCCCCCGCGTGGCAGTCCGCCGAGATGATCGTGTAGCGGCCCGAGCGGCCCGCCGAGGGCGCGGCGGGCGTGAGGGTCATGCGGCCGCCTGCTGAGCGTGGATCTCGCGGCCGGCGCCGAGCGGAACGCACGTCATGTGGTCCGGACCCAGCCGCGCGGGAGCGGCATGTCGAGGTCGGCGTAGGTGACGATGCCCGGTGGTGCGGCGAGCACCGCGGGGATGGCGTTGAGGGCCGGCACCGCGGTGATGATGTGGCCGATCGTCATGAACTCCTCGATCGTCTCGGCCTCGAAGTCCGGCGGCGGGAGGAAGTCGAGGCCGGCGATGACCGTGGGCAGCCCCTCGACGGTGATCACCCAGCCGTCCTTCTCGATCACCCAGTCGGGGTCGAGGGTGGTGCCCTTCTTCCAGCGGACGTTCAGGTCGATGACGGTTCGACCCGCGACGCGACCCTGCCAGCTGGCGGCGACCCCGGCGACGTGGCCGGCGGGGATCGTCCACGAGGCCATCACGAGGTCCTGGGTGGTCTGGGCGAACTCTGCCTCGCAGACGATCTCGTCGAGCTCGACCCCCAGCGCGTCGGCGACCATGGCGACGGCCTCGCCGAACACCGCCGTGCCCGCGCGGGCCATGTCGGCCAGGTTCGGGTCGTCGATGGGATGGCCGAACCCGGCGACCCGCTCGGTGTCCGGGGAGTCGTAGAACGTCGTGTCCGCGGTCTCGCTGACGATGACCTTGTCGACCCGGCTGCAGATCCCCGCGATCGTCACCGCGACCAGCTCGGCGAACCCCGGGCTGATGCCCGTGCCCATCAGCGACGAGCCACCTCGCTGGCACGCGTCGACGAGACGCTCGCGGTCAGTGCCCAGGTTCGCTCCGGTGATGAACGCGGCGGTGGCGACCACGTTGACGCCCGCCTCGAGGATCCGGACGAGCTCGTCGACCGACGGCCACATCGGGTTGTACACGACGCAGTCGGGCTCGAGCCCGAGCAGCGCGTCGACGTCGTTGGTCGCGGCCACCCCGAGCGCGTCGATCCCGACCAGCTCCCCCACGTCGACGCCGACCTTCTCCGGCGACCAGGCGAAGCAGCCGACCAGCTCGAGCGACGGGTTGGCGGCGATCGCCTTGACCGACTCCGTGCCGACGTTCCCCGTCGTCCACTGCACCACACGAATCGGCATGCCGGCCCCTCGTCCCTCCCTCGCTCATCGAGGGATCTCCATTCTGCACCCGCGTGCTCAGCCCGCCTGTCGACCGTCGGGCACAGCGCCGGTGAGCCTGGCAAGGCCGGCGATGAAGTCGTCCTGGGCGACACCCTGGAACGGTCGGCCCTGCAGCAGGCTGGCGAAGTGGTAGCCGGCCAGGGCGGCGATGCTCAGGACGGTGGTCGGGTCGTCCTCCCAGGTGAGCAGCTCCTGCGGCGGTGTCAGCGCCGCGGTGATCGTCTCGCGCAGCTCGGGGACGCGGTCGCCCTCGCTGAGCAGCAGCCGGAAGAGGCGGTCGAAGCGGCGGATGTCGCGCAGCGCCAGCTCGAGCCCCAGCACCCGGGACGCCATGGGGTCATCGGCCGCCGGGGGAACCTCCCGCGCCGCCGCGATCTCGCCCCGGACCCGCTCGATCTCGTGTCGGACGGCGGCCTCGAGGAGGGCCTCCTTCGAGGGGAAGTGTCGGTAGAAGCTCCCGGTCCCCGGCGTGAGCCCCACCCGCCGTTCGACCTCGGTGATCGTGGTGCCGGAGAAGCCCTCCTCCACGAACAGGTCGAAGGCGGCGTCGAGGATGCGCTCACGGGTGCTCGCTCTGGGTGCTTCGTCGGCCACCGCTCCAGCGTACGTCCGATCACCTGATGCAAGATCCCCCTTGCATCTTGCGACTCGACGTGTGAGAGTGGGCGCTGGCCGCCGACGTCTCAGGAGGACCGACATGGCAACGGTCGATCTGCGCACCCGACACCAGGGCGACGTCATCGCCCTCGACCCGAGCACGTTCCTCGACGAGCACCTCCCACCACTGCTCGAGGCGAACGGCCCGGGCGCCGGTTCCGACGCGAACCGGCTCGGGCTGGTGCCGCTCACCCTCGACGTCGAGGGCGAGCAGCTCACGTTCGCGGTGGCCGACGACGACCGGCTGGAGGTCCGCCGTGGCGCCGGCGACGCGCTCGTGGTGGCCGTCGACCGCGCCGCGTTCTCCGACCTGATGCAGGACGTGTCCTCCACCTTCGGGCTGCAGCTCGCCGACCGCATCGAGCTCCGGGCCGGCTCCTTCGACGACTACCTCAGGTGGGAGCCCGTCCTGCGAGCGTTGCTCGACGGCCGCCCGGCCCATGCGCCCGGGACGATCGACTTCGTCGACCTCGCCGGCGACCCCCTCGACCTCCACCGCTCCTTCACCCTCGACGACGCCCCGGAGGAGATCGGGCACTTCCTCGCCGAGGCCGGGTTCGTGCACCTCCAAGGCCTCTTCACCGAGGCCGAGATGGCCGCCGTGGCCGCCGACCACGATCGAGCGATCGCCAAGGCCACCCAGGACGACGGTGCGTCCTGGTGGGCCCGCGCCGAGGAGCAGGGTTGGTACGCGGCCCGGATCCTCGGGTTCAACCACCAGTCCCCCGCCCTCCGGGAGGTGCTCACCTCGGATCGCTTCGCCGCCCTCGCCGGCTTCACCGACGACGACTGGGTGCAGCGCGACCCCGAGACGACCGACGCCGCCGAGGGGCTGCTCAAGAAGGTGGGGGTGGTCGAGGGCGCCTCTGACGTCAGCTGGCACAAGGACTGCGCGCCCGGCGGTCACAGCCGGGGCTGCTGCGGCATGGTCGTGGGCATCTCGGTCACCGGCGCCGGGCCGGAGAACGGTGAGCTCGGCGTCGTGGCCGGCTCGCACCGGGCCAACATCGTCCAACTCGGGATCGACGGGCTCGACCTCCCCCGCCTCCCGCTCCCGACCCAGACCGGCGACGTGACGATCCACTGCTCCTGCACCCTCCACATGAGCCGCCCGCCGATCTCCGCGGAGCGCCGGGTCGTCTACACCGGCTTCGGCCTCGCCCCCCGCGCCGGCGACCACGTCGCCGAGCTGGACCACGCCGAGGTCCGCCGCCGGCGAGCGGCGCAGAACGACCACGTCCGCCGGACCCAGCGCGAGGGCCAGGAGAGCTCGCTGCTCGCCAGCTTCGAGCTCTGACCCGAGGCGAGCCCGGGCGACAGTGGCCTGATGATCGCCGCCACAGGGCGGGGACGAGTCACGAGCTGAAGTCGTGGCAGGACCGGCACCGGGCTGATGACCCCTCCGTCTGCGTCGGCGACGTTCCCGCGGGAGACTCCGACACCACGGGTCCGGTCTGACGACCGCCGGCCCCCAAAGGGGATCAGCGGAGGCGGTAGAGCACCTCGCCGGCGTCGGGGACCACCAGGGTGTCGGGGTCGGCGCGCGCGGTCTCGAGGTCGAGGGCGGCCGGGTCGAGGTAGCCGAGGTTGGCCCTGCGCACCACGTCTTCGGGGATGCCGGAGGCGAGGGTCACCCGCACCCGCGGGCGCTCACCGCCGACGGGGTCGTAGGTGCCGGCGCCGAACAGGTGGGTCGAGTGGGCCAGCTCGCCTCGCGGGAGGTGACGCACTTCGTCCCAGTGGGCCAGGAAGTAGTCGCGGCAGTGGTAGCCGAGGTCGACCAGGCCCCGGTGCATCGTGGCGATCTCGGTGATGTGGGGTGCGTACAGGACCACCTCGCCGCCGTCGGCCACGACGGGCTCGACCTTGTAGAAGCCCTTGGCCCCGGTCCACAGGTCGGTGTAGCGGGGCGCCACCAGGGAGACGACCCGGGGCACGGGCGCGTCCAGGTACTCCACATGGGTGACCGCGGCGATGTCGGCGGCGGCGGCCCACGCCTCCTGCGGCGGGCCGAACGCGGCGTGGCGCAGGCCCCCCGTCTCGTGATCGACCACCACGCACAGGGCGTGGCGCTCACCGGGGACCAGGGCCGCGGCGGCGTGGATCAGGGCCCGTACCGGCGTTATGCCACGGACGCCGATGATCGCGCTGCTGGTGATCAGCGCGCCCAACCAGTGGGTGACGTCGATCAGCTCCTGGCCCGACAGGCCCGGGAACAGGTACTTGTCACCGCCGGAGAAGCCCACCACCTCGTGGGGCAGCACGGGCCCGACGATCACGGTGACGTCGCTGTCGACCACCAGGCGGTTCACGCGGACGGGCACCGACTCGGCCATCCGTCCGTCCGACAGGCGGGACACCTCGTCCGCGCTCAGGGTGCCGACGGCGGTGAAGGTGGCGTCGTCCCACCACTCGTGGTTGACCACGGTGAGCCCGTCGACCCCGACCAGCGCTCGCATCTCGGCGTCGGACATCGGGGCGTGGGTGCCAAGAGCGACCACGGCGGTGCACGACCGGGCCCGGCCGGCCACCGCCCGCTCCACGGCGCCCAGCAGCAACGGCAACGGGCAGCTACGGGTCGCGTCCGGGATCACGAGGCACAGTGATCGCCCGTCCAGGTCGAGCCCGGCGAACTGCGCCTCCACGAACGCCGTCACCGAGGCGGCGTCGAGCAGGCCGGTCGCGCCGCCGATCGTCGCCGTCACCACGCCCGCCGCCGGATCAGCTCGTACGTGTGCCCGTCCAGGAGGCCCGGGGGAGACGGACGCGCGCTGTTCGGCGGGATCATCGGTCGTCCCGCAGCAGGTCGAGACCATGGCGCGTCAATCGTTCCAGTGTGGCCGCCACCTGGGCGACGAAGGTGCCGCCGGCATCGGAGCCGAGACCCGTGGCGGCCAAGTTGGCCGGGGCGAGCCGCGGCCCGACGCGGCGGAGGTCGGCGGCGAGCGGGTCCTCGACCACGGGCAGCGCCACCCCGCGAACGGGCACCTCCGCCGCGGCCGCGAGCCAGAGGGCGACGACCACCGCGAGTCGGTCGGTGGACAGGTGGCGTGCCTGGCGGGCCGCCACGACAGGGAGCAGCCGCTGCCGGAGCTTCTCCGAGCCGTCGGCGCCCACCTGGCGGCACGTGTGGCCCAGTGCGGGGTTGGCGAAGCGCCGCAGCGACTCGGATGCGAAGGCACCGGGCTCGGCACTCGGCGGCAGGTCGACCACCGCGAGCACGTCGTCCACGACCCGTTCGACGAACGCGGCCACGACGGGGTGCGCGGACGCGGCCGCGATGGTGTCGCAGCCCGCCAGCAGGCCTGCGTAGGCCATGGCCGAGTGGGGGCCGTTCAACAACCAGAGCTTCCGCCGCTGGAACGGCCCGATGTCGCCGACCACCTGCACGCCGACATCGGCGAGCGGCGGCAGCCCGTCCACCGCCTCGATGACCCACGAGCGGTGGTGCTCGGCGACCACCGCGCCCTCGTCGCGGAGGCCCAGGCGCCGAGCGACGTCGTCGAGGTCGGACGGCGTCGTGGCGGGCACCATCCGGTCGACCACCGAGCTCGGGAACGACACGCCTTCGATCACCCAGCGGGCGAAGGCCGGATCGAGTCGCTCGGCGACCTCCACCACCCGCGCCCGCAGGACCCGGCCGTTGTCCGACACGTTGTCCAGCGCGGCCACCACCGGCGCCGTGCGGCCCTCGCTCGCCCGGTACCGGTCGAACAGGCCGTGGGCGACGACCGCCGGCGCCGACCGGGGACGATCGACGTCCACGAGGTCGTCGGGGTCGAGCTGGTAGCCCTTCTCGGTGACCGTGACGGTGACGAGCTCGGTGGTCGGGGCGACGATGGCCCGGATGGCGGGCTCGCGCCCGGTCTCGACCGACGCCAACGCGCCGACGATCCGGGGCGGCCGTGGCCCGGCCGGCTCGCGCTCGGTCACCGAGTACAGGCCGTCCTGCGGGCCGAGCCGGCGCTCGGCCCGTGCGCTGCGGAGCGAGACGCCACGGACCATCGCTGGCCACCCGGCCTGCCGCAGGTCATCGGCGTAGACACAGAGGTGCGCCCGGGCAAAGCCCCCGACGCCGAGATGGACGATGTGGGGCGTGACCGAGCGGTCGTAGCGCGGGAGGCGTGACGCCGCCGGCACATGGGCCACCGTCGCCGACGACAGCCGCACCCCCGACGCGTCAGCCAACGCCCGTCCCGATGCCTGGCCGCCGGGTGAGCGGGCCATCGCTCGCGGCGGCGGGCGGTGCCCAGCCCCGCGATCGGCCACCGCGGGCACCGTGGCCTCCGGCCGGTGAGACCGCCGACGCCCCCCGGCGCGCGAGGGGCGACCCCGTCACGGCGTACCGTCGATGCTCGTGGGACGCGCCCAGCGGGTCACGATCGAGGATGTCGCCACGCGCGCGGGCGTGCACGCAGCGACGGTGTCGCGGGCACTGAACCGACCAGAGCTCGTGAACCCGGCCACCCGGGCACGCATCGAGGCGGTGGTCGCCGAGCTCGGCTTCGTCCCCAACCGGGCGGCCAGCGGGCTGATCACCGGCCGCACCGGCAACGTGGCGGTGATCGTTCCCGACATCACCAACCCGCACTTCGCCTCGATCGTCCGCTCGGCCGGGTGGGCCGCCCGCGAGGCCGACCTGCAGCTCCTGCTGGTCGACACCGGCGAACACCCCGACGAAGAGGTTCGTGCCGCCCGGACCCTCGCCCACGAGGTCGACGGATTCGTCGTGCTGTCCTCCCGCCGCCTGCACCGGGATCTCGAGGCCCTCGGCCCCACGCCGGCCGTGTTCGTGAACCGCCCCGTCCGGGGGTGGCCGTCGGTCCTGTTGCGGACGGCGCCCGCCGTCGCCGAGGCCGTGCGCCACCTGGCGTCGCTGGGTCATCGCTCGGTCGTGTACCTCGGCGGGCCACCGGCCTCGTGGGCGGCCTCCGAGCGACGTGACGCGGTCCGCCGAACGAGCCGGGCCAGGCAGGTGGCCGTGCACGAAATCGCCACGACCGCGCCGACCTTCGAGGCCGCGACGATGGTGGTGGACGCCATCGTCGACACACCGGCCACCGCGGTGATCACGTTCAACGGCCAGATGGCACTCGGGGTCGTCGCCGGCCTGGCCCAGCGGGGCATCCCCGTGCCGGACGACCTGAGCGTGGTGGCGGGTGACGACGTCCCCATGGCCGCGGTGGCCTCGCCCCCCCTCACCGCGGTCTCGCTGCCCACCAGCGAGGCGGGAGCCGAGGCGGTCCGCATGCTGCGCGAGGGCGGGCCCACCATCGATCTCGCGAGCACGTTCATCGTGCGCGGGTCGACCGGCCCGGTCGGATAGCGCCTGGCCGTGCACGCGCCAGTGCCGTCGAGGCGCCCAGCCACGCATCGCTCGTTGCCTGAGGTCGCAGCACGGATCGTCTCCGGACGGTCGGATCACGTTCGGTCGGGCAACCGGGCCAGGATGGTGGAGGCCGCGGCCTCGGCGTCCAGGTCGTCCGTGTCCACGATGTCGTCGGCCACGGAGGCGTACAGCTCGGCCCGGTCGGTGGCCATCGCCGCGAGGTCGGCCGTGGGATCGGCGCCCAGCAGAGGCCGGTGGTCTCCCGTGCGGACACGCGAGCCGAGCGTCGGCGGACGGGCCCGCAGCCACACCACGAAGGCGTCAGCGAGCGCGTCACGGACGGCCGGGTCGAGCACCACGCCCCCCGGCGCCGCCAGCACCACGTCGGGACGACCCAACGCGCGCAGCACCTCGTCGCTCTCGAGGGCCCGGTACGCCGCCTCGCCCCCCTCCTCCCACAGCTCGCGCACCGACTTGCCCGTCCGGTGGGCGATCGCCACGTCCACGTCGACCAGCTCCCGCCCCGTGGCCTCGGCCACGAGGCGCCCGATCGTCGACTTGCCGGCGCCCATCAGCCCCACCAGCACGATCGGGGCCATCAGCCGGCCCCGCCCACCCGGAAGGCACGGCGGGCCAGGCCGTGGGCCAGGTCGTCGGCCACCTCCGCAGCCTCGTCGTCGCGGAGGCGACCCTCGGCCACCAGCCCGGCCAGGAAGCCCGCGTCGACCCGGCGGACCATGTCGTGACGGGCCGGGATCGAGAGCAGCGACCGGGCGTCGTCGTTGAAGCCCACGGTGTTGGCGAATCCGGCCGTTTCGGTGACCCGCTGGCGGAAGCGGCGGAGGCCCTCGGGGCTGTCGTGGAACCACCACGGTGGGCCGAGCCGGAGGGCGGGGTAGTGCCCGGCCAGCGGGGCCAGCTCGCGGCTGTAGGTGCTCTCGTCGAGCGTGTAGACCACGATCGTGAGCCCGGCCTCGTTGCCGAACCGGTCGAGCAACGGCTTGAGCGCGCCCACGTAGTCCATGGGCACGGGGATGTCGGCACCCCGATCGGGCCCGAAGCGGGCGGTGACCGAGGGGTTGTGACCCCGCCACGAGCCGGCGTGGAGCTGCAGGACCAGCCCGTCGTCCAGGCTCATGGCCGCCATCTCCGTGAGCATCTGGGCCCGGAACCGCTCGGCGTCCGTGGCCGAGGCGTCGCCGGTGCGAACGCGGGCGAACAGCGCCGCCGCCTCGGCGGGCGACAGGTCGGCGGTGGCCGCGGTGCGATGGCCGTGGTCGGTCGCGGTGGCGCCGGCGGCGATGAACGCGGCCCGACGCGACCGCAGGGCGGCCAGGTAGCCGGGCCAGGTGGTGGTGTCCTCGCCGGTCAGGTCGGCGAGTCGCTCGACGTTGCCCGCGAAGTCCGGCCGATCGGGGTCGACCACGTCGTCGGGGCGGAACGTGGGGACGACCCGCCCCGCCCAGCCCTCAGCACGCAGCCGGTCGTGCGCATCCAGGGGGCCGGCGGCGCCGTCGGTCGTGGCCAGGAACTCGATGCCGAAACGCTCGTACAGGGAGCGGGGACGGAAGTCGTCGCCGGCCAACCGGTCCACAAGGTGGTCGTAGATCGCGTCGGCGGTGTCGGTCCCCAGCGGATCGGTCACGCCGAACACCTCGGCCAGGGTGTGGTCCAGCCACCCCTTCGAGGGGGTGCCCCGGAACAGGTGGTAGCCGTCGGCGAACGTGCGCCAGATGCGGCGCCCGTCGGTCTCCGCCGGCCCGCCGCCCAGCGGCGCCACCCCCAGCGCCTCGAGCGGTACCCCCTGGCTGTAGAGCATGCGCAGGACGTAGTGGTCCCGGGTGACCAGCTCGGCCGCGGGGTCGCCGATCGGTACGTTGTCGGCGAGCGTCGCCGGGTCGCAATGGCCGTGCGGGCTGATGATCGGCAGCGCGCGGGTCTGCGTGTACAGCGCCCGCGCGAGGCGGCGGACGCCGGGATCGGCAGGCAGGAGTCGGTCGGGATCCAGCAGGACTGCAAAGGTTTGCAGGAATTGGCCCGCCAGGCAACACCCGCCCCGGGGCACCACCGACCGTGGATTACGCCTCGCGGACCACCACGCGGGCGCGGGCCAGGTTCTGGAGGCGGGCGTAGGGCGTGGTCGGGTCGCCGTCACGTAGGGCGGCCACGCGGACGGTCACGAAGTGGGTGCCGGGCGCGTCGAACGAGTGCGTCCGTTCGACGGCCACCCGCCCCGCCGGCGTCACCACGTCGCTGACGGGGAACGCCCCGGTGCCGTCGAGGTCCCACTCGACCGACACGACCTGGCCCGTCCCGGGGGGCGCGGCGGCGCCGGCCCGCAGCGTCACCTCGGTGCCGGGCGCCACGTCGGCCCGGTCGCCGCCGTCGACGGTGAGGGTCACCACGGGCTGCACGCCACCCCGCCTGTCGGCCGAGGCGGCCACCACCACCTGGCCGTCCACGACCTCGTAGTCGGTGGTCGCCGGCGGAGCGATCCCCTGCTCGACCCAGGCGCTCAGGTCACGAAGCGCCTGGTGCAACACGCCCAGGTAGCTGACCGTGTGGGTGGGGTGCTCCTGGGCCTCGTCGTCACCGTGCAGCGCGTTGTCGGTGAACCACAGCCGGAAGTGGTCGTCCGTGGCGTCACCCAGGTGCTCCCGCACCCGAGCGCGGTACCAGTCCGCCTGCCACGGGAGCGCCTCGCGGTCCAGCAGGGAGGCGACCACGATCATCTTCCCGGTGAAGGCGCCGGTCTGCACCGTGCCGGCGGCAGCGGCCGCGAACAGCGGCCCCAGCAACAGGGGTCGTTGCGGGTACCTCGGGCTGCCGTCGGGGTTGCGGAACTGGTCCCACACGTAGAAGTCGGGTGTGGGCACCTGGTGGCGGTGGTAGGTCTGCGCGGCGAGGAACCCGCGGTTGTCGACCTCGACGGCGTCGCCGGCCCGCAGCGAGGCGATCACCTCCGGGTCGCCGGGACCGAACACCACGACGTCGTCCCTGGCGTCCACCAGCAGCAGTCGGGCCCCCGCCGCCGCGCCGGACGTGACGACGAGCTCGGCACCGAGGAACTCGGGCGGCGCACTGCTGAGCCGCACCGCCACCGGCACCGCGGGTGGTGCCTCGCCGCCCCGCCACGAGGTGTCGACCCCTGCTCTCGCCTGGCCCGGCTGGGCCCCCACGGCGAGCCCGGCATCGGCGGCGTCGTGGTCGGTGACCAACGCCACCACCTCGCAGGGGTGCCGGACGATGTCACGCCGCAGCGACGCCGGTGCGGCATGCCCCAGGTAGCCCGGCTGGGCCCAGAAGTCCTCGAAGTAGGTGGGATCGGCCATGCGCATGCCCCCGTAGAGCACCGGGAAGGCGTGCATGCCCATCGTCCGGTGGCCGAACCACGAGCGGGGCGGGAACCCCATCCTGGTCACCTCGGCCAGCGCGTCCCGCTCCTCGTCGTCCAGGCCCTCGAAGGGGTCGCCCCGACCACCGGGCTCGACGGCATCGACGATCTGGTCGAAGCGGTGGCGCAACACCCGCTGGGCGTGCATGCGGACGGTGAACATGTTCGGGATGGCCATCGGTGAGCCGATCACGTACGGCACGAAGCCGTCCCACACGCCGGCGGTGTTCTCGGCGCCGCCGATGGTGCGGTACCCGCCGCCGCTCCCCCCGTACGAGTAGCCGTAGGGCCGGTGCTCGCCGTACATCTCGGCGGCGATCACCCGCGAGTGCTGCGCCACCGCGGCGTTGGCCCGGTAGGCGGCGATGGTGGGGTCGACCGACGACCCGGGGGTGCCCGACGGTCCCCCACCGTTGGTCTCGACGAAGTAGGCGCCGCTGGCGATCGAGAAGCCGATCTTGTCCTCCTCGCCGGCGGCGCCCTGGGCGAGGTGCTCGTTGTCCGGCACCGGGGTGATGTGCTGGAAGAACCGGCCCTCGTAGCGGTCGGGAGGCGGGAGGTAGAGGGAGAACCTCGTCTCGGTCCCGGCGAACCCGCCGTGGACGTACCGGTGGCGCACGGGGGCGTCGCGCCACTCGTCGACGTCGACGTAGGGCTGGGTGAAGGCGGCGTCGTCCGTGTCGGTCGAGGGGGCGGAGGTCATGGGTGCGGAGCGTGAGGGCGGTGCGGAGGGTGAGGGCGGTGCGGGCGGGCTGCCGGGGCACAGCCCGCCCGCACCAGCGGCTGGCGCTACTGGCCGTCCTGGAGCACGAAGGTCTGGCTCTCGGCGTCGAAGTCGAACAGGTAGGCCTGCGGGTCGCCGTCACCCTGCTCGCCCGGGCCGAACGTGAGGGGCTCGGGCTGGTTGGGCATCGCCACCTCGAGGCCGGCCGAGGCCCCCGCCAGCGAGCCGTAGTTCAGATCCTCGCCGGCGGCCTCGACCAGGGATTGGAAGAGCACCACCTGCGAGCAGGAGGTGAAGGCCGACGTCCACTGCTGATCGTCGCCCGGGTTGCCCTCGGGCGGCTCGGGCACCTCGATGCCGGCGTCTTCGAGGATGCCGATGCACTCCTGCATCCCGTCCAGCGCGTAGATCTCGCGCGCGCCGCCGTAGAGCGCGCCCACGATGGAGCCCTCGAGGGGTGACACGTCACGACCCTCGCCGGAGGCGTAGGTCGTGATGGCGCCGGATTCGGTGAAACGCAGCGCAGGGCGGTAATCGCTGGGGGCGATGCCTTGGACGAAGGCCAGGCTCGAGGTGCCGAGGGCCAGCACCTGATCGACACCGGACGTCTCGAACCGCTGGGCGATGGCCTCGGTCGAGTTGTCGGTGGCGGCGATGTCGTCGGCGGTCTGGTCCACGATGGCCGACTCGGCCACGTCGATGCCCAGCTCGTCGAGCAGCGGCAGGATGACGTCCTCCATCAGCACCTGCTCCTGGGGCCCACCGAAGACCCCGACGGTGCCATCGAGGTCACCGGCCTCGGCCATCGCCCGCACGGCTTCGGCCTGCAGGTCCTCGCTGCCCTCGTTCGAGTACCACGGAGCCTGCGCCCGCCCGAGGCGCTCGGCCGTGATCACGCCGCCGATCACCGCGGTCGAGTGGGTCTCGAGCGGGCACAGGACGGTGTCGCCGAGGAAGAAGCCGAGGATGACGAAGGACTCCTCGTCCTCGGTGAGCT
This sequence comes from uncultured Microthrixaceae bacterium, assembly GCA_964635055.1. Lineage (GTDB taxonomy): Bacteria > Actinomycetota > Acidimicrobiia > Acidimicrobiales > DATDAH01 > JAEUJM01. Next base: position 18,791 of record CAZWMT010000042.1, read on the forward strand.
GCGTGCAGGCCGCCTCGGACGACGCCGCGCTCGTGTCGTCCGGCAGGATCGTGTAGTCGATGGTGCGGCCGTTGATGCCACCGTTGGCGTTGATGTTGTCGAACAGCGCGCTGTAGGCGGCCTCGTAGTCACCGTGGTCGGTCAGGACGCCTGCGGCCTGGAGGCTCTCGAGGTCGACGTAGACCACGCCCACCTTGATGGAGTCGTCCGTCACGCCCGGGGCCGGCCCGGAGGCGAAGGTGGCGTCGCTCGACGAGTCGGCGTTCGCCGTGGAGGCGGTCGTGTCGTCCGACGCTCCCTGGTCGCCCGAGGTGCACCCGGCGGCCAAGGCCGCAGTTGCGAGCACCGCGATGATCGAGGACCGCAGCGCGGAACCCCACCGTCGTGGTCGGTTGTTGGTCATTGGGTCTCCTTGTCGGTGGCGGCACCGCTGTTGGTGGCGGCACCGCTGCGGGCGATCGCTCGCTCGTCGGTGCCGAGGTAGCTGGCGATCACGGCGGGGTCGGAGCGGACGTCCTCGGGCGCGCCCTCGGCGATGACCCGGCCGAGCTCGAGGCAGTACACGCGGTCACTGATGCCCATGATCAACGGCATGTCGTGTTCGATCACGAGCATGGCGGCGCCGAGCTCGCGGCGGATCTCGCGGACGAGCGGGCCGAAGGCCTCGGTCTCGCGCTGGGCCACCCCGGCGGTGGGCTCGTCGAGGCAGAGCACCCGCGCGTCGAGGGCGAGCAGGCCCGCGAGCTCGACGATGCGCCGGGTGCCGGTCGAGAGGTCACCGATGAAGGCGTCGGCGTAGCGGCCGAGGCCGAGGAAGTCGATGATCTCGTCGGCCTCGGCCCGCCGGACCCGCTCGTGGCGGATGGCGGGCGGCCAGAAGACCGCGCTGGAGACGAGGCCGGTGCGCCGGCGGGCCTCGAGCGCGACGAGCACGGTCTCGCGGACCGTGAGCTCGGGGAACAGCGTGGCCGCCTGGAACGTGCGCCCGAGCCCCAGACGGGATCGGGCCGCGGAGGAGCGTCCACCGGTGGGCCGGCCGAGGATCTCGACGGTGCCGCTGTAGGGCACATAGCCCCCGACGGCGTTCATGAGGGTGGACTTGCCGGCGCCGTTGGTGCCGATGAGCCCGACGATCTCGCCGTCGGCGACCTCGATCGACGTGCTGTCCACCGCGAGGATCCCCCCGAAGCGCACGACGATGTCGGTGGCCCGCAACGCGGGCTCACCGGCGGTGAGCGGCGGCCGTTCGGCGCGTTCGGCGCGCGCGGAGACCGGCACGGCGTGGCGCACCTTGACCGGTTGGTCGCCGAGGCGACGCTCGGCCCAGCTGACGATGGCCTGGCGGACGGCATGGCCGATCTGGACCAGGCCGCCGGGGAAGTAGAGGAGCAGGACCAGCAGGCCGACGCTCGAGGTGAGCAGCGGGACGATCTCGTTGTCGGGGAAGAAGGCGGGGAGCCCGACCACCCACACGGCACCGAGGACGGCGCCGGCGACCGAGCCGAGTCCGCCGATCACGACGATGGCCACGAGCAGCAGCGAGTCGGCGACGGTGAAGAACCGGGTGGTGGGCACCGTCTGGAGGTTGGCGGCGAGGAGCGCGCCGCCCAGGGCGGCGATGCCGCCCGCGAGGGCGAAGGCGCGGAGCTTCGTCCGGGTGGGCGAGATCGTGTACGACGCCGCGGTGTCCGCGTTGTCACGGACCGCGATGGTGGAGCGTCCGATGCCGGTGGTGCGCAGGCGGGCCACCACGACGACCACGATGACGAGCGCCGCCAACGTGAGGAAGTAGTAGGTCCGCTGCGACTCGAGGTCGAGCCCGAGGAAGTTGGTGCGCTGGAAGGGCACGGACTGCGCGAACTCGCCGGTGAGCAGGGGTCGGCCGTAGAGGTACTGCTGCGCGGCCAGGCCGAAGGCGAAGGTGCTGACCGCGAGGTAGAGCCCGCGCACGCGCAGTGCGCTGGCGCCGACGAGCGCGGCGAGGCCGGCGGTGAGCGCCACGGCAAGGACGACGGCGGTGGCGAACGTGAGGGGCTCGATGCCGGCCTTCAAGAAGCGCACGCCGCCGATGCTGAGGTCGACGTTGAGCCCCCGCATGAAGGTGGCGGTCAGCATCGCGCCGATCCCCGCGAACGCCATCTGGCCGAGTGAGAGCTGGCCGCCCCAGCCGGTGAGCACGGTGAGCGACAGGGCGCAGACGGCGAAGCCCAGGATGGTGGTGTAGAGGAGCTGGCGCGATGGCGCCGTCACGACGAGGGGCAGGATCGATGCCCCGATGAACAGGAGCACGAGGCCGGCACGATCGATCTGGCGGATCCACCACACGCCCCGAAGCCGCTCGGGAATGGGGCGGGGCGAGGTGGTGAACGAGAAGGTCTGGGTCTCGCGGGTGCCCTGGCGGCTCTGCCAGTTCACCGCGATGAGCACCGCGATCAGCACCAGGAAGTCCATCAGGCCGGGCTCGTCGAGGTAGTTGAAGCGGACGAGGGCTTCGATGACGCCGATGGCCACCCCGGCCAGGAAGGCCCGCCGGAACGAGTACATGCCGGCGATGACGGCGGCGGCGAGGGCCCGGACGAGCGTGCTGGGGCCGAGGGACTCGAGGTTCGACGCCGATCCGGAGTCGCCCGCCAGCAACGAGAGCGACAGGGTGGCCAGCGCGCCGGCGATGGCCCACACCGCGGTGGACACGAGCTTCGGGCTGATGCCGGCCAGACGGGCGAGGTCGGGGTTGTCGGCCGAGGCCTTGACGGTCTTGCCGAGGATCGTGTGGTTGAGCATCCACGTGAACAGCACGGCCACGAGGGGGACCACGAGCAGGATGGTCAACTGCGGGCCGGTGACGCGGATGCCGAACAGGTCGTGCACGGCACCGATGGGCCGGGGGAAGCGGGCCGCCGGCGCGTCGATGTCCGGGTACAGCAGGAGCACCACGAGGGAGAGCCCGGAGATGCCGATGGTGGCCACGAGCACGATCACCCGAGGCGCGGTGAACAGCCGGCGGATCACCGCCAGCTCGACGAACGCGCCCCAGAGCGTCCCGACCACGAGAGCCACGGCCGCGGCCAGCCAGAAGGGCACGTGGTACTGCGCCACGAGCAGGGCGAACAGACCGGCGCCGACCATGCCGAGGTTGGCGACCGCGAAGTTGATGACCCGTGTCGAGCGGTAGATCAGCACGATCCCGATGGCGACGAGGCCGAAGACCATGCCGTTCATGGCCCCGTTGAACACGAGCTGCCTGGTCACGAAGGTGGTCGCCACCATGGCTCAGCCGCCCTCGCGCCCGAGGAACACGGCGCGGGCCAGGTCGTCACGCTCGGCCAGCTCCTGGGCGTCGCCCTCGAAGCGCACCTGGCCCTTCTCGAGGAACACGGCCCGATCGGCGACGGCCAGGGCCACGTTGAGCGACTGCTCCACGATCACGATCGTGGTGCCCTCGGCCTTGAGCCGCTCGACCACCCCGAGCAGCTGCTGGACGACGATGGGCGACAGGCCCAGCGACAGCTCGTCGATCAGCACCACCTCGGGGTCGTGCAGGAGGGTGGCAGCCAGCGCCAGCATCTGCTGCTGCCCGCCCGACAGCGAGCCGGCCGCCGCGTCCTGACGCTCGGCCAGCGCGTCGAAGAGGTCGAGCACGCGACCGATGCGGCGCTCGAAGTCGGCGTTGTCCCTGCGGTAGGCGAAGGCGGCCACCTCGAGGTTCTCCCGCACGCTCATCTGGGGGAACACCCCCTTGCCGCCGGGGAGCAACCGGATGCCCAACGGGCCACGCTTCTCGGGCGAGACGTAGGTGACGGTGTGGCCGTTGAGTCGCACCACCCCCCGTGAGGGGGTGCCCAACCCGGCGATCACCCGCAGGATGGTCGACTTGCCGGCGCCGTTGGTGCCGAGCAGGGCCAGCACCTCGCCCTTGCGCACCTCGAAGGCCACGTCGAACAGCACCTGGACGTGCCCGTACGAGAAGTCGATGCTGTTCACCTGCAGCACCGGGACGGCACCCGGATCGGCCCGCTGGCGCTCGTGCTCGTCCATCTCCTCCTGCAGCTCCGCCACCACCAGGGAGAGGTCGTTCTTGATGAAGCGGGAGCTGCGCAGCAGCAGGTAGCCGCCGAGCAGCGAGGACGGCACCATCAGCAGGATCACCGCGGCACGGGGGCCGATGGCGTCGGTGAAGAACGCCGCCAGCAGCGCGCCGGCGGTGGCGCCCACGAAGAAGATGTAGATCGCCCCGAGGGCGTTGCCCATGCCGCGGAGCCGGTAGGGGGTGACCGACTGGAGCACCGGGCCGACCATGGTGAAGGCGGTGAACAGGAAGACCTGGGGGATCACCCCGAAGACCGCGAACAGGAGCGAGCTCGGCATCGCGTACTGCACCGGCACGAACACCGCGACCGGCAGGATCAGGAGCCCGACGAGGCGGAGGGCCTTCTCGGGGTCCTCACGGAAGCGGGCGTCGTAACCGCGTGCGGCGAACGGCAGGATGGCCAGCGTGATCAGGCCGCCGAGGCTGCCGAGCAGGCCGCGTTCGAGCGCGCTGAGGTCGAACCGGTCCTCGAGGTAGAGGTTGGCCAGCACCGGGCCGGTGAACAGCCCGAATCCCAGTGCCGCGAAGGCCAACATGGCGGTGCGCAGCGTCCGGATCTGCTTCAGCCGGGCGAACACCGACTCCATCGACATCGGCACGGTGTCGGTCTCGATCACCTCACCGAGGACGTCGATCATCTCGAACTGGCCGCGGGGCGGCTCGGGGATGCGGAAGCCGAGGAACGCCACCAGCAGCACCGGCACGGCCAGGACGAAGAAGGCCCACCGCCAACCGTTGTCGCCGCCGGCCAGCGCGGCGATGCCGCCGACCGCCACGGGGCTCAGTGCGCCGACGAGCAGTCCCGCGCCCATGGTGGTGGCGCTGAGCCGGCCGCGCACCCCGATGGGGTAGGTGTCGGCGATCAGCGAGCCGTGCACCGGCAGCGTGTTCGACCGGGCGATCCCGACACCGAAGCGGGCGAGGAACAGGGTGAAGGCGTTGAGGGTGAGGCCCGAAGCGAACACCATGGCCGAGAAGACGACGCTGGCCCAGCCCACGATCGGGCCCCGCTTGTAGCGGTCGGCCAACCAGCCCATGGGAACGGCGCCGAGCACCAGGAAGCCACCCGCGGCGGCGCTGATGAAGACGATCACCCCGCTGCTCACCCCGAACGAGTCGCGGATGTCGGGGGCGAGCACGCTGAGGGCCGCACCCTCGAGCTGCTCGAGCGCGTTGAGCAGCAGGAGGACGACGAAGGTGAAGCTGCCACCGACGGCCAGGCCCTGCCGCAGGGTCAGCGGTGCGTCGCCGACGCCGGGGAGCAGGTCGTCGGCGAAGAGCACCTCCTTCTGCTCCTGCTCGGCCTGGCGCTCGGCCTCGGCGTCGAGCACCGCCTCGGCCAGCGCGGCCGCCTGCGCGGCGGGGTCGGTGGTCGCATCGGTCGCCTCGGTGGCACTCACCGCGGCCGCGCCGATCGCTGCTGGCTCGACATCTGCATCCCCCGGGACCGGGGCGCCCAGTGCGCCCGAAATGAAATTCTCACAGCATCAGAACTCAGTTCTCGCAAACCCTATTGACCCGCCGAGAGCGCGTCAAGGGGCGCGACAGGTTGGCCCATGCCTCACGAGTTTGCAAGCGTTCACTCAGCTACGGAGGGCCTGGCGATCCGGCGGGTGCCGCTGACGGCACCTACCCTGCCACCGGATGCCCTTGCAGATAGCGGTGCTGGTGAAGCAGATCCCCGCGGCCGAGGAGCTGCGCCTCGATCCCGACGGGCGCCTGGTGCGCGACGGCACCGCGCTGGAGATGAGCGCCTACTGCCGGCGCGCGGTGAGCAAGGGCGTGGAACTGGCGGCGGCCGATCGGGGCAGCGTGGTCACCGTGTTCACCCTGGGCCCCCCGCCTGCCGCCGACGTGCTGCGCGAGGCCGTCGCCTGGGGGCTCGACCGTGGGGTCGACATCCGGGGGGTGCTCGTCAGCGACCCCGCCCTCGCCGGCAGCGACACGATCGCCACCGCCGGCGCGCTGGCCGCGGCCCTCCGGCTCGCGGGCCCGTTCGACCTGATCCTCACCGGGCGCAACTCGCTCGACGCCGACACGGGACAGGTGCCGCCACAGCTCGCCGAGCTGCTCGACCTGCCCTTCGCCACCGGCGTGAAGACCCTCGCCCTCGACGACGGGGTGCTCTCGCTCGGCTGCGAGCTCGACGACACCTGGGTGGATGCCGAGGTGCGCCTGCCGGCGGTGCTGTCGTGCGCCGAGCGGTTGTGCGAGCCGGCCAAGGTCCCCCCGGACGGGCGCACCGCGGTTCCCGGCCGGCTCATCCGCACGATCGACGCGGCCGCCCTGGGCCCCGGCCCGTGGGGAGGCGACGCCAGCCTCACGACCGTCGGCGAGACCCGGGTGATCTCCACGCCCCGCGCCCGTCGCCGCACGCCCGGCGCAGCGATCGCCGCCCAGGTGACCGAGGCGGTCCGCGTGCTGGTCGAGCGCGGCGCGCTGCAGCCGGGCCGCACCCGCGCGGCCTCGCCCCTGCCGCCGACCGGCGGCCCCGGGCCGCTCGTGGCGGTGCTGGCCGAACCGGGTCGCGACTCGCTCGCCTTCGAGCTGTGCGGGCAGGCCGCCCGCCTCGCCGCCGAGCTGAAGGGCGCCGTCGCGGTGCTCGCCCCCCAGGAGCTGACCGCCGCGGAGGCCGGTTCGTGGGGCGCCGACCGGCTCGTCCGGATCGTCGGCGCCGAGGCCGAGGAGGACGTCGCGCTCGCGGTGTCACGCTGGACCGCCGCCAACCGGCCCTGGGCCCTGCTCACCGGGTCCACCGCCTACGGGCGCGAGATCGCGTCACGGGTCGCCGCCGCGGTGGGCGCCGGCCTCACCGGCGACGCCATCGACCTCGAGGTCGTCGACAACCGGCTGGTGGCCTGGAAGCCCGCGTTCGGCGGGCAGCTCGTCGCCGCCATCCGGGCCACCACACCGATCCAGATGGCCACGGTGCGCGCCGGGGTCCTCCCCCGCCCCCTGCCCCGGGTCCACGACGCCGAGGTGTCCACCGTGGCCGTCGAGCCCCGCCGACGGATGACGATCCGCCACCGACGCCAGGACGACACCCTCGAGGGCCTCCAGGAGGCCGAGGCGGTGATCGGGATCGGCCGGGGCGTCGCGCCCACCGACCTCGACCAGCTCCAGGAGCTGCGCCGCCTGCTGGGCGCCGAGATCGGCTGCACCCGCAAGGTCACCGACGACGGCTGGATGCCCCACGCCCGCCAGATCGGGATCACCGGCCGATCGCTGTCACCCCGGCTCTACGTCGCCATCGGCACCAGCGGCAAGTTCAACCACATGGCCGGCGTCCAGGCCGCCGGCACCGTCCTCACCGTCAACCCCGACCCCGACGCCCCCGTGTGGCAGCACACCGACGTCGGCGTGGTGGCCACCTGGCAGGAGGCGCTGCCCCTGCTCGTCGAGGAGCTCGAGCAGGCGCTGGCCACGACCTGAGCGCCGCTGCACCCGGGGCCCCGAGGGGGTGCTGGTCAGGGCTTCGGTCGGAGCAGCACCAGCTGGCGCCGCCAGTAGTCGGCGAACGCGACGGTGCCCGTGGGGCTCACCGCGATGCCGGCGGGGGCGGTGGGCCCGACACCGGCGCGGTTGCCGTCGACCAGTGCCGAGAGGCCGGTGTAGACCACGCCGGGGCCCCAATCGGCCGTGTCGACGTAGCCGATGGTGGCGGCGTCGGTGGTCTCCAACCCGAACTCGGTGAACCAGAGCTTGGTGCCGACCAGCTCGATCGAGTGGCCACCGAGCCCGGTCGTGGTCATGGGGAGGGGCAACTCGTCGAACGCTCCGGTGTCCTTGTGGAACCGGAGCAGGTCCAGGTCGCCCCAGTCGATGAGGTACACGTAGTCGGCGTCGGCGCGGATCTGCCACGGTGCCCCGCCGAACAGCGCACCGAGGCCGTAGGGGCGGTCCGGCGGGGGCTCGGCCCACCGCTGCGTCGCGCCGGTGAGGACGTCGACGCGGTCGAGGGCGGCGCCGTAGAACTCGGTGACCCAGATCGCGTTGTCGCTGGGGTCGAAGGTGAGCATCGCCGCGCCCAGGGCACCCGGCAGCTCGATGCGGCGGATGCAGCCTTCCTCGCCGGGATGGGTGCAGTAGTGGTGCACGGCGTTGGCCAGCGCGACAGGGTCGCTGTAGTCGAGGAGGTTGTCGCAGGGGAGCTCGTCGGGATCGAACGAGTCGACCGACGTCGGGCGGTTCACGCCCTCCTCGGTGAACCAGATGCGCCGCCCGTCGTAGGCCAGGCCCGTGACCTCGGCCCCGTCGTTGGGGACGTTGACCGCGCAGAAGCGGTCATCGGTGTCGGTGGAGGGCAGGTCGACCGCCGACGGGTCGAAGCTCAGGACCCGGCTGTGGTTGCCGGTCGCCGACCCGAACAGCTGGCCTCCCTGCGTGAACCACACCTTGCCGTCGGCGGTGATGACCCGCTCGACCAGCGAGGAGTACCTCCAGGCCGACGGGCGGCCCTGGGCGCCGAACGGGTTGACGGGAATGAGGTGGAGGTTGCTGTCGAGCTTGGTCCGCAACGGCACCTCGTAGGTCTCGAGGCCCGAGTCGGTCCACCCGATCAGTGCCCCACCGAACTCACCCACCGACCACAGGTCGCCGTCGGGCGAGAAGGCCAGGTCCAGGGGGATGCCCGCCTCGCGATGGCTCCACACGGGCACGCGGTCGCCGGCGCCGGAGTCGAAGTCGGCGAGGACGCTGCGGGTGGTCCAGGGCCGACTGCTGACCACCAGCTGCTGGTGGTCGACGTCGTCGGGCACGACGACGGCAACCACGGGCGCTCCTGCCGCCACGGCGGTGCCGGCCCCCGCCAGCACCAGCGACACGGTGCCGGCCCGCGGCGCCGTGAGCGACACCGTGGCGGTGGCGGTCGTCACCCGGGCCACCTCTGCACCGGCGGCCACGGCGGTGCCGACCGGTGCCACCCAGGCCACGGTGCCCGCCGACGGCGTGGTGACGTCGTCACGGTTCGCGCACACCGTGCCACTGGCGAGCGTGGCGCAGGTGGTGAGCGTCAGGTCGTACACCCCGTTCGCATCGGCCGGCAGGGTGACCGGAAGGCTCGAGCCGCCCGACCACGTGCTCAGGCCGAGCCGGGGGGACGACACGTTGAAGAAACGACCGTTGCCGCTCCCCGTCCAACCCAGCGTCACGGTCTGGCCCGGGGTCACGAAACGGCGGTAGCCGCCGGTGAAGCGTTGTGGCCCGACCCGCACCTCGGCCCGCGCTCCGTCCGAGCACAGGGGCACGTTGGGGTCGGGCGTGGGCTTGCAGAACGCGACCCGGTAGACGTTCGAGCCCCACGCCTGGCTGGCCGCGGTCACCAGGTACGAGCCGGTGACGGTCGAGCCCGACACCGTGCCGGCGACGTCGACCTTGGTGCCGTTCGGGCGCGTGATCCGGGCGAAGCCGCCCGTGCCGTGCCGCCAGGTGATGGTCACGTCCTGCTTGGCCAGCTCGTCGACGAGGGCGGGGTTCGTGCTCGTGATGACGGGCGGCGGCAGCGGTGGCACCGTCACCGACACCGGCACCACGGCACGCGCCCCGGCCGCGCTGTTGACCGCGAGCCGGAAGCGACGCACCCCTGCGGACGACACGCGGAACGAGGTGGTGCCGTTCTGGGCACGGAACCCGGTGGCCGGGTTGGCCGGATCGGTGTCGTCGTAGAGGTACGCCAGGTTGCTGGCGTCGCCACCCTCGGTCCGCCAGGTGAGCGTGATCAGGTTGGTGTCGCTGACCGTCGCGGTGAAGAGCGGCACGGTGGGCGCCAGCGAGTGGAGATCCGGCGCGACGGGGGTGGTGCCGCCGGCCACGACGGTGACCGCGTCGCCCGAAGCGAAGGTGGCCCGGTCGCGGTAGAAGAGCTCCGGGTCATGGGTCCCGGAGGGATCGACGACCGCCACGCGGTAGGCGCCCGCCGCCAGGCCCTCGATCCGGAAGGTGCCCGCGGCATCGGCGACAGCAAGACCGGCGGGCGCCGCGTCGGACGCCCGCAGCGCGATCACCCAGGCGCCCCCGACGGGCACGACCGACCCTGTCTCGGTGACGCTTCCCGCGATCGCGCCGGAGAGCGGGGCCAGATCCTCGTCGACCGTCATGGTGCCGGTCGGACCCACCGCAACGGGCGTGGCGGTACCGAAGTCACCGAGGGGGGCATCGTCGAACCACTCACCGCGGTGCCCGCCCGTGCGGTCGAGGAACTCGACCTTGTACGAACCCGCCGGCACCATGAGACTGAAGCGACCGTCGGTGTCGGCGGTCGCGGCGCCGCTGAACCTGCCCGTGTTGGCATCGACCGCGGCCACCCACGCCCCGGCCACCGGGTCGCCGGACCCCGTGTCGGTGACGGTCCCGGTGATGGTGGCGTTGCCCACGGGTGGTGTCGCCGCGTCCAGATCCGGGTCGATGACGGTGGTCGTCCCCGCCGAGACCGCGATGTCGTCACCGCTGGAGAAGTCGGCCTTGTCGTCGAAGAACAGGTCGTAGGTGTGGCGCAGGCTCGGGTCGATGGCCGCGAGGCGGTAGTTCCTCGCCTCGAGGCCGTCCACCACATAGGTACCGTCGGCCGCGGTCGCCACACCGCCGACGATGGCCCCGTCACGGGCCCGGACCGCGATCACCCAGGCACCTCCCACCGGCGTCCCGGTGCCCGACTCCGTCACCCGGCCCCCGATCGACCCACTGGCGCCGGTCGGCGCCAGAGCGGCATCGGCGGTCAGCGGCGCCGCTGCGTCGACGGCCAGGGCGACGGCGTGGGCCAGATCGTCGACCGAACGATCGTCGAACCACTCGCTGCGGTGCCGGCCCGACGGGTCGACGAACTCGATCCGATAGCTCCCCGCCGGCAACCACAACGTGAAGTGCCCCGACCCGTCCGCGACCGTGCCCCTGGTGAACACGCCCGCGGCCGAGACCGCCACCACCAGCGCTCCCGCCACCGGGTCGCCGGAACCATCCTCGGTCACCCGGCCCGACACGGCACCGGGGCCGGCCGCCGCCTGCGCGGCGGCCACGTCGGCGGGTGCCGGGGCGCCGGCGCCGGGTGCCTGGCCAACGGCGCCGGCCGTCACCGGAGCGGCGGGCCCGGGCCGGGGCGAGGCGGCGGCGCAGCCCACGCCCGGCTCGACCCCCGCGAGGAGGTCGGTGATCACCTGAGCGCAGTCGGGCACGGGTGCGGTCGGGGGTGGGGCGGCGGCAACCGGCCCGGGCACCGCCAGGGACACGGCGGCGAGAGCCGCTGCAAGCGCAACGGGCGACACCGCCCTGCGCCGTCGCCCGGAACCGCCGCTGTCCCGCATCCCGCACCTCCCCGCACAGCCGGACCGACGCTAACGCGTCCGATCCCGATGGCATCCCGCCGAAGCGGCCGAAGCCACCCCCAGGATCTTCGGCCATCCCCACGGTGAACCTGACCACCGGAGGGCCGTGATGCCACGCTCGCCGCCGATGGCCGCCGATGGGGCGGCGCCGGGATGTGGCGCTAGGCCCGGGCGACGGCGCGCAGCCAGGTGCACCACTCGTCGATGCCGTCGCCGGTCTTGGCGCTGGCGAGGATGACGTGGGCGCCGGGGTTGACGTCGGCCAGGTTGGCGAGGAACAGGTCGAGGTCGACATCGAGGTGGGGCAACAGGTCGACCTTGTTGACCACCACCACGTCGGCGGCACGGAACATCACCGGGTACTTCAGGGGCTTCTCCTCCCCCTCGGTGACCGAGTACACCATCGCCTTGGCCTGCTCGCCCACGTCGAACTCCGCCGGGCACACCAGGTTGCCGACGTTCTCGATGAGCAGCAGGTCGATGGTGTCGAGGGGCAGGCGCCCGAGACCGGCACGGACCATCACCGCGTCGAGGTGGCACTCGCCGCCGAACCCGGCGCTCGTGTTCACCAGGGCCACCGCCGCGCCGAGCCCCTCCAGCCGGTCGGCGTCGAGGCTGGTGGCGATGTCGCCCTCGAGGACCCCCACCGCCAGCTCGCCGCCCAGCGCCGCCAGGGTGCGGGTGAGCAGCAGGGTCTTGCCCGCCCCGGGCGACGACATCAGGTTCACCGCCCGCACCCCATGGCCGCGGAGGTCGGTGCGGTTGGCGTCGGCCACCCGGTCGTTCTCCGACAGCAGCGACTCGAGCACCGACACCCGGGTCGTCCCGGTCTCGGTGTAGCCACTGTGGTCGCCCACGTCGCGGGCGCCGTGCTCGTGCGGATGATCGTCGTCGCCGTGGTCGTGCTCGTGGGTGTAGGTGTGGCCGGCGCCGTCGGTGTGGGTGTGGAAGCGGCCCATCAGCGCGCCTCCTCCACCACGCCGGCCGGTTCCTCCACGTCCAGCGAGACCAGCTGGAACTCCTCCCCACTCACCAGCTCGACGTCGTGGCTCTCACACGCCCCGCACACGAGGATCGGCAAGTCGAGCGTGGTGTCGGCGGCGCAGGCCCGGCACCGCACCACCGCGGGCACGTGCTCGATCTCGAGCACGCAGCCGTCGTGGGGCGTGTCGGTGGTGACCAGCTCCCACGCGAAGGCCAGCGACTCGGGCACCACCTGGCGGAAGTGCCCGATGCGCACGTCGACCCGGCGCACGGGCCGGCCCCCGGCCCGCTGCTCGACGGTGTGGAGGATCGCCTGGGCGATCGACAGCTCGTGCACCGCTCAGGCCGACGCCCGGCCGAGCGTGACCGCCGCCTCACGGTGGAGACGGCCGAAGTTGTAGTACGCCGCACACGCCCCTTCCGACGACACCATGCAGGTGCCGATGGGCGTCTCCGGCGTGCAGGCGGTGCCGAACACCTTGCACTCCCACGGCTTGATCACACCCTTCAGCACCTCGCCACACTGGCAGGCCTTGGGGTCGGCCACCCGCACGCCGGGCACGTCGTAGCGGCGCTCGGCGTCCCAGGGGGCGAACTCGTCCCGCAGCTTCAGGGCGCTCTGGGCGATGAAGCCCAGGCCCCGCCACTCGAAGTGGGGCCGCAGCTCGAACACCTCGGCGAGGACGCGCAGGGCCCGCGGGTTGCCGTCCTCGCGGACGATGCGGGTGTACTGGTTCTCCACCTCGCACCGGCCCTCGTCCAGCTGGGCCAGCAGCATGGCGATGGCCTGGAGGATGTCGAGCGGCTCGAACCCGGCGACGACCAAGGGAAGCCCGTGGTCGTCGCTGACGAACCGGTAGGGACGGGTGCCCACCACGGTCGACACGTGACCGGGTCCGAGCAGGCCGTCCAGGCGCAGGTCGGGCGAGTCGAGGATGGCCTTGATGGGCGGCACGATCGTCACGTGGTTGGAGAACACGCTGAAGTTCACGACGGCGTCCTCCCGGGCCTTCAGGAGGGTGACGGCCGTCGAGGGAGCCGTCGTCTCGAAGCCGACCGCGAAGAACACCACCTCGCGGTCGGGGTTGTCGACGGCGACCTGCAGGGCGTCGAGTGGCGAGTAGACGACGCGGACGTCGGCACCCCGGGCCTTCGCCTCGAGCAGGGTGCCGTTGCTCCCCGGGACCCGCATCATGTCGCCGAAGCTGGTGAAGAGAACGCCCGGCGTCTCCGCCACCGCGATGGCGTCGTCGATGCGGCCCATCGGGATGACGCACACCGGGCAGCCCGGACCGTGCACCAGCTCGACGTTCCGAGGGAGCACGTGCTCGATGCCGTGGCGGTAGATGGTGTGGGTGTGGCCGCCGCACACTTCCATGAACTTGTAGTGGCGCTCGGGGTCGACCCGCTCGCCGATGGCGCTCAGGACGCGGCGGGCCGCCGCCGGGTCGCGGTACTCGTCCACGAACCTCACGGTGCGTTCCCCCGTAGCGCCTCGAGCTCGTCGTCGAGGCCAGACCCCATCAGCTTCAGCGAGGCCAGGGCCGCCTCGGCCTCCGCCTCGTCGATCTTCGACATGGCGAACCCCACGTGGACGAGCACCCACGCACCCGGTTCCAGGGCCTCGTCCTCGAGCAGGGCGATGTTGACCAGGCGCCGGACACCGGTGACGTCGACGCGGGCCAGTTGGTCGTCGCCGGCCACCAGTTCGACGATCTGTCCAGGGATGCCGAGGCACATGCGGGTCTCCTCTGCGGGCGGGGGCCGCAGCTCAAGGTCATCACATGCGGCCCCGGCGGGGCGACCTCGCCGGCGGTCAGATGCGAGCGGCCGCCACCGCAGCCTGGCCGATGCTGATCCCGCCGTCGTTGGGCGGCACCGCGTGGTGGGTCAGCACCTCGAGCCCGGCGCGGCTCAGCGCCTCCTCCACCACCTCGGTGAGCCGCACGTTCTGGAACACGCCGCCGGTGAGGACGACGGTGGTCAGGCCTCGATCGCCCGCCGCCTCGATGCCGGCGACGGCGGCCGCCCGCCCGATCGACTCGTGGAAGCCCGCGGCCAGCAGCGCGGGGTCGGTGCCGCGCCCGCGCTCGGTGACAAGGGTGGCCACCAGCGGTGCGGGGTCGATCAGGATCATCCCGTCGTCGTCGCGACCCAGCTCGACGGCCCACTGCGGCGCGGCCGCCCGGGGCACCGTCCGCGCCAGCCCCTCGAGCTCGACGGCCGCCTGGCCCTCGTACGTGACGACCGGCCGGCCACCCAGCAGCGCGGCCACGGCATCGAAGAGGCGCCCCATGCTCGTGGTGACGGGCCCCTGGCCACGGGCGACGAGATCGGCCACCGCGCCGACGCGCTCGTCGGCGAACGGGTGCGGCACCCCCGCCGCGTGGGCCCACGACACCCCCATGCGCCACGGCTCGCGCACGGCCGGCGTGCCCCCTGGCATCGTGACGGCCGCCAGGTGCCCCACCCGCTCGAAGCCCCACAGGTCGGCCACCAGCAGCTCGCCACCCCACAGGGTGCCGTCGGGGCCGTAGCCCAGCCCGTCGAAGGCCAGCCCCAGCACCGGGCCCGACCGGCCGTGCTCGGTGAGGCACGAGGCCACGTGGGCGTGGTGGTGCTGCACGCCGACGGTGGCGAGATCGAGGTCGGTCGCCAGCTTGGAGGACAGGTACTCGGGGTGCAGGTCGTGGGCCACCACAACGGGGACCACCGCGTAGAGAGCGCACAGGTGGTCGATCGCCTGCAGGAACGAGCGGTAGGTGGCCAGGTGCTCCAGGTCGCCGAGGTGATGGCTGGCCACCACCTCGGCACCGAGGGTGACCGCAACAGTGCTCTTCAGCTCGGCCCCCACCGCCAGGACGGGCCGCGACGCGGGCACCGGCAGGGCGAGGGGCTGGGGCGCCAGACCGCGCGAACGGCGCAGGACCTGGGTGCGACCGCCGGCGGTGGCGCGCACGATCGAGTCGTCGCAGCGGATGTGGATGCCGCGATCGTGGCCCAGGATGCCGTCGACCAGGGGCCCGAGCCGCTCGGCGGCGTCGGCGTCGTCGTGGGCGATGGGCTCGTCGCTCACGTTCCCACTGGTCATCACCAGGGCGGCGCCCACCTCCTGCAGGAGCAGGTGGTGCAGCGGCGTGTACGGGAGGAGCACGCCGAGGTCGGGCGAGCCGGGGGCGACCGCGTCCGCCACCGGGGCGTCGGGCTGTCGGGGGGCCACGACGATCGGGCGGGCCGGCGCGGTCAGCGTCGCCACCGCCGCGTCGGTGAGGGCGCACAGGGCTCGGGCGGCGTCGAGGTCGGGCACCATCACAGCGAAGGGCTTGTCGTCGCGGGCCTTCCGCCGGCGCAGCTCCCCGACCGCGTCCTGCGAGGTCGCGTCCACGGCCAGGTGGAAGCCGCCGATTCCCTTGACCGCCACGATCCTGCCCGCCCGCAGCGCGGCCGCGGCGGCGTCGAGTGCCTGCTCCCCCGTGGCCGCCGGCTGGTCGCGGAGCGCGCCTCCGGTCGGTTGCCAGCGGAGGCGAGGCCCGCAGCGGGGGCAGGCGTTGGGCTGGGCGTGGAAGCGGCGGCCGCCGGGATCGTCGTACTCGGCCCGGCACTCGGGGCACATGGTGAACCCCGCCATCGTCGTGGCCGCCCGGTCGTAGGGCACCGAGCGCACGATCGTGTAGCGGGGCCCGCAGTCGGTGCAGTTGGTGAACGGGTAGCGGTGGCGCCGGTCGGCGGGGTCGTCGACCTCGGCCAGGCACGCCGCACACGTCGCCGTGTCGACACCCACCGGCGCGGTCGCCTGGCCGGTGCTCGTGCCCGTGCCCGTGCCCGTGCCCGTGCCCGTGCTCGGGGCGATGGCGAACCCGGCCACGTCGTCGGCCGCGTCACCCGGCTCGACGGCCGCGGGGACGGACTCGCTGGTGACGGCGCCGACCCGGGCCAGCGGCGGCGGATCCTCGGTGAGCAGGCGGCAGAGCTCGTCGAGGGCACCGGGGTCGCCCTCCACCTCGATGAGCACGCCGCCGGGATCGTTGCGCACCCACCCCCGCAGGCCGAGGCGGGTGGCGTGACGGTGGACGAAGGGGCGGAAGCCGACCCCCTGCACGGTGCCGGTCACCCGGATCCGGCGGCGCACCGGTGCGAGGCGGGCCACGGCCGCGCTCAGCAGATCCGCGGGAGCGGGTCGCCGACGAGCATGTCGACGATCCGGGTGCCCCCGAACGACGTGAGCAACACCACGATGCCCGCCGGGTCGGCCACGATCTCGCCCACCACCGCCGCCGCCTCGCCGTGGGGTTGCGCCCGGAGCGCGGCGACGGCGGCATCGGCCTCGTCGGGGGCGACGACGGCGACGAGCTTGCCCTCGTTCGCGACGTAGAGCGGGTCGATGCCGAGCAGGTCGCAGGCCGCGCCCACGGCCGGGTCGATCGGCAGCCGGGCCTCGTCGAGCAGCACGCCGAGATCGGTGGCCTGGGCCAGCTCGTTGCAGACGGTGCCGAGGCCGCCGCGCGTGGGGTCGCGGAGCCACCGCGTGGACGGGGCCGCGGCGAACAGCGCCTCGACGAGACCGCCGAGCGGTGCGGTGTCCGAGCGGATGTCGGCCTCGAGGGTCAGGTCGCCCCGCGCCAGCATCACCGCCATGCCGTGGTCGGCGATCGTGCCGGATACCAGCACCACGTCACCCGCCCGCACCAGGTCGGCCCCCACCGTGCGGCCCTCGGGGATGATCCCGATGCCGGTGGTGGTGATGTACATGCCGTCGGCGGCACCGCGGTCGACCACCTTGGTGTCGCCCGTGACGATCGTGACCCCGGCCGTGGCGGCGGCCTCGGCCATGTCGGCCACGATCCGGCGCAGCTCGTCCACCGCCAGGCCCTCTTCGAGGACGAACGCCGCCGACAGCCACCGCGGCCGGGCCCCCAGCATCGCGACGTCGTTCACCGTGCCGTGCACGGCGAGATGGCCGATCGACCCACCGGGGAAGGCGCGTGGCCGCACCACGAACGAGTCGGTGCTGAACGCCAACCGCCCGCCGCCGGGCAGGTCGAGGCGGGCCGCGTCGGCCAGCGCCGCCAGCTCGTCGTTGGCGAACGCCTCGAGGAACACCGCGTCGACCAGCGCCGCCGAGGACTTGCCACCGGCCCCGTGGGCCAGCGTGACGATGGTGTCGTCGAACCGGGGGCGGCGCCGGCGGAAGGCCTCGATGCGCTCGAGTACCTCGTCCTCGCGCGGCCCGGTGGTCATCGACCGTCGCGGTCGGCCGGCTCGGCGGGGTCGGTCGATTCGGTCGAGGCGGTCGGGTCGGTCGAGACCCGCGGGCCGATCGGGCTGATGGGGCCGTCGCCGACCAGGGCCTGCACCCGCTCCCACAGGTCGAGCACCAGCGCGGCCTGGGTCTCCTGGATGCGATGCACGCTGTCGGACCCTACGACGAGGCAGTGGTCGACCGCGCCCCCCGACCCCATCGTGCCGCCGTCGTAGCCCGCCACACCGACGGTGAGCATCCCGAGGCTGCGGGCCTCGCCGAAGGCCCGCAGCAGGTTCGTCGAGCTACCGCTGGTGGACAGCCCCAGGGCGATGTCGTCGGGACCCGCCGCGGCCATCAGCTGTCGCGAGAACACCAGCTCGACACCGACGTCGTTGGCCAGCGCGGTCACGAGGGCCGGGTCGGCCGCCAACGAGCGCGCCGGGAGGCCACGACCGTGGGGTGGGTGGCCGAACAGGGCCGCGGCGCCGTCGGCGTCGGTGGCGCTGCCACCGTTGCCGAACGTGAAGAGCCGGCCGCCCCGGCGGAAGCGACCGGCCATGGCCTCGGCGGCGGCGGCCAGGTCGGCCGCTCGCTCGACCAGGGTCGCCCGGCGCAGCGAGGCGCTGGCCGTCCGCTTCTCGTCGGCCGATCGGGCCAGGTCGGCCAGCAGCGAGTCCGCGTCCCGCTCGTCGCCCTCGAGGAAGGGATAGAGGAAGTCGGTCACGCGTCGACCACGGAGATGGCGATCCCGGCGTGGACGAGGACGAGGTCGCCGCGCCCGACCGGGCCCACCAGCAGGGTGTTGACGGTCTCGAGGCCCCGCGCGCTGCGGACGGTGGCGTCGCCGGCGGCGCTGTCCTGCACCTCGGCCAGCCGTCCCTCGTCGGAGCAGGTCGTGCACACGGGTGCGCCGCCGGCCAGTTCGCCGGAGGTGCCGGCGGCGGCCGCGTCGGTGAGCAGGCCCGGGTGCTCGAAACAGACGTGGGTGAGCTCCCAGAGCAGGTGGTAGCCGAGCACGAGGCGACCGTCGTGCCACGCCCGGTCGTCGTCGGTCAGCCACAGGAGGTGGTCGACCCGCACCGACCCGTCGGGGGGTGGTGGTCCCGCGCCCATCCACACGGTGGTCACGCCCCACGCCTCGGCCCGCCGCGCCAGTGAGGCCACCGGCGCTCCGGCGCCGGCGATCACGAGCAGGGCATCGCCGCCCCGGCTCATCGTCCGCAGCTCCTCGCTGGGATCGCGCTCCATCACTGCCACCGCCGGCAGCGCGCGGGTGCCGGTGACCACGGGGTGGACGAACTCGACCGCCACGTGGCGGGCGTGCCGGGTGGCGCCGGGCGCCCAGCACCACAGCGTGCCCCCGTCGGCGAAGCGCTGGGCCAGGTCGAGTGCGGCCGCAGCAAGGTCGACCGACGCATCGGGCCGCCCCTCGTCTTCGCTGGCGTCCGAGGTGGGCATCGTGCGCTCCGGTCGCAGGGACGGACGCGGGAAGGGTACCCGGGGAACCCGGCTGCCCCGGAGACGGTGCGGGGTGGTGACCGGGCGCGTCGGCGCCGTCAGGTCCCGCAGAACGTCTGGAACGTGTCGTCGAACCCGTCGGGGGCCCAGGTGGCGAACGCCGCCGCGCCGGGCTGCTCGACGAAGGGGTCGGTGACCACGGCGAGCAGGCGCTCGAACGGCGCCAGGTCGCCGGCGGTGGCCGCCGCCAGCGCCTCCTCGACGAGGTGGTTCCGGGGGATGTAGATCGGGTTCACCCGGTCCATCCCGTCAGCGACCACCTGCGGCTCGCGACCACCCTCGTCGATGCGACGACGCCAACGCTCGAGCCACTCGTCCAGCGCGGCCTGATCGTCGGGGGCGGCGGCGGCGAAGAGCGAAGCCAGGGGCTGCGGGTCGCCGCGGAGCTCGTCGGCCAGTGCCCGGAAGCTCGACGTGTGGTCGACCCGGTTGCGGTGGAGCAGACCCAGGAAGTCGTCGAACAGCGTGTCGTCGGGCCGCGTGCCGTCGGGCCGGGGGTCGCGCCGCGCCTCGTCGAACAGCGTGCCGTCGGGCCCGGTGTCGCCGGCGGGGGCGGGGTCGGCGAGCCCGAGCTTCATGGCCATGCCGTCGGCCCAGTGCCGCCGGTACCGGTCGGGGAACCCGATCAGCACCTCCATGGCGGCGTCGGTGGCCGCGTCGAGGTCGTCGCCAATCAGCGGCAGCAGCGTCTCGGCCAGACGGGCCAGGTTCCACTGGACGATGCCCGGCTGGTTGGCGTAGGCGTAGCGGCCCCCGTGATCGATGGAGCTGAACACCGTCGCGGGGTCGAAGCGGTCCATGAAGGCACAGGGGCCGTAGTCGATGGTCTCGCCGGAGATGGTGGTGTTGTCGGTGTTCATCACGCCGTGGACGAACCCGACCAGCATCCACTGAGCCACGAGCGCGGCCTGGGCCCCGACGACGGCGTCGAGGAACGCCAGGTAGGGCTCGTCGGCGGCGGCGACCTCTGGGTAGTGGCGGGCGATCGAGTAGTCGGCGAGCCGCCGCACCAGGTTCGGGTCGTCGAGACGGGCGGCGTACTCGAAGGTGCCGACGCGCAGGTGGCTGGCCGCCACCCGCGTGAGCACGGCGCCGGGCTCGGATCCCTCGCGGAAGACACGCTCCCCGGTGGTCACCACCGCCAGCGCCCTGGTGGTGGGCACGCCCAGGGCGTGCATCGCCTCGGCGAACAGGTACTCGCGCAGCATGGGGCCGAGCACCGCCTTGCCGTCGCCGCCCCGTGCGAACGGTGTGCGGCCGGAGCCCTTCAGGTGGACGTCGCGGCGGATGCCGGCGCGGTCGACCACCTCGCCGACGAGCAGGGCCCGGCCGTCGCCGAGACGGGGGGAGTAGCCGCCGAACTGATGGCCGGCGTAGGCCATGGCGAACGGCTCGGACCCCGGCGGCGCCACGTTGCCGGCCAGCACCGCGATGCCCTCGCTCGATCGCAGCACCGCTGGGTCGACGCCGAGCGAGACGGCCAGCCCGTCGTTCATCACCAGCCCCGCAGGGTCGGGGGCCGGCGCCGCCTGCCAGTCGACACCCAGCTCGGCCAGCTCGCGCCGGAAGGAGTTGTCGAAGTCGAAGAGGGTCGTGGTGGTCACGTTCGCGCCTTCTCGCCCGCAGGGACTCGGATGGTCAAGCCTACGGGGAGGGGGCAGCGGAGCCGTCGGTACCGACGCCGCCGGCTACCAGATGGCGCTGATGCGGTCGGCCTCCTGCTCGCCGAGGCGCAGGCCGGCGTCGGCCGCCGCGGCGACGAGGGTGAAGTCCATGAGGGCCATGCCCATGCCCGACAGGGTGAGGAACTCGACGTCGGGCTCGATCACCTCGACGGCCGAGCCCGTGGCCCGCAGGTGGTCGATGCCGGCCTGCTGGTGGGCGAAGAAGGCCTCGATGCGGGGGTCGCTGATGCCGGGCGGGAGCTTCGTCATCATCACCGACACCACCACGACCGCGGCGTGGCCCTCGGCCAGGTCGGCGTTGTGCATCATGCGCACCCCGCCGTCCATGTAGCGCCGACCGTTGATGGTGATGGGCGGGTACAGCCCCGGCACGCTGCAACTCGACGCCACGGCCCGCTCGAGTGGCACACCGGCGCCCGCGTCCCACACCTGGAGGTCGCCGGTGGCGGTGTCGACCGCGGTGCAGGCGAACGGCGCGGGCCACGGTCGCCCGGCGAGCACCGAGGCCATGGTGCCCACGAAGGCCTCCTCGCTCACCGTGGTGGCGTCGAGGGCGATGCGGCCCACCTGGGCCAGCCGCTCGTGCTCGGCGGGGGCGTCGACGTCGGCGTCGGCCTCGCTGGCTGGGCCCAGCATGGTCTCCAGCAGACCGGCCATCCCCGCCATGTCGACCTGGTCGACACCGCTGTCGCCGACCCCCTGCTCGAACATGGACTCGACCTCGGCCACCAGCACGGTGGGGTCCTCACCCGACGTGAGCATGGCGCCCGTGAGCGAGCCGGCCGAGGTGCCGATCACCAGGCCGGCGTCGGCCAGATGCACGCCGGCCTTGGCCAGGCCGGCCGCGAGGCCCAGCTCCCACCCGACCCCGACGGGACCTCCCCCGCCGAGGACGACGGCACGTGACGACGGTTCGGGCATGCAGGGCTCCTTCGACGGCGGTCCGCCGAGGGTACTGCCCCGGTCGAGGCCCCTCGTCGCACTGACTTCCGGGGGCCTGGCCGAACTGGCGCCTGATTCGGTTGCCGGCGCCACAGGATCGGGCGCCAGATCGCCGGGGGTCTCGTCAGCCCGCCACGACGTCGACCGCCGCCCAACCCCGGTCGGGCACGGCCACCTCGATGGTCCAGACGCCGGTGGCGGGGTGGTGCGCGACCACGTGGTCACCGGCGGTGGGCGCCGCCTCCGCCCACCCCGTGATCGTCACGGTCTCCCCCGCGCCCTTCACCAGGAGCCGGGCGCCGGCGGCTGTCGCCGTCACCTCGAGGCGGGCATCGCCGGCGGTGACGAACGTGCTGACATCACCGATGACGGCCAGACCGCTGGGCAGGATCGGGGCCAGGACCAGGTACTCCCAGTCCTCCTTCGCCAGCTCCACCTCCAGCACCGCGTCCGGCGACAACCGGGTCGCCGTGCCCGTCCGCCAGTTCCACGCCACCACATCACCGGCAGGAGCGCTCTGGCCCAGTGCCGCCAGGTCGATGGAGCCTCGCACCACCTCCTCCGAGGGGTTGGTGTGCAGGCCCAGCACGTACGACCACCTGCCGGCCGGGTGATCCGAGAAGCACTCCGCCACCAGGAGCTCGCTGCGGAACGCGGCGGAGCCGACCATCGAGGCGTCGGTGGCGGCGATGGGGACGTCGGGCTTGACGAGGATGCCGTCGGCGCGGCACGTGCGCAGGGCCAGGGCAGGGTCGAGGCGGCCGACCCGGTCGCCCAGGCCCACCGGGCCCGTCGACAGGGCCGACAGCAGCGCCTCGGGCTCGCCGTTGGTGCCGGCAACCTCGGGGTCGCCGCGGAAGACGTCCTTGAACGGCATCAGGCCGAGGCTTCGGGCCAGGGCGTTCGTGGTGCAGAACCAGGCCCACAGCTGGCCGGCGGTGGCGATGTAGCCGTGGTCGCCGCAGGTGCGCACCGACGTCACCTGCGACAGCGTGACGGTCTGGGCGAAGTCGGCGGGCGTGCCCATGCACCACTGCAGGGTGATGCCCCGGTCGCGTGCGGCGCGGTCGATGCCCTCCTGCCACGCCCGGGCCCGGCCCGGTGCGGCCCGCAGCCAGCGCACACCGAAGAACACCTCGACCAGCCAGTCGTGCTCGAAGGTCTCGACGCCCCACGCCACGCACTGGTCGAGCCAGCGCTCGTAGCCCTCGGGCGTGGTGGGCACGGCGTAGGGGCCGTCGGAGGCCACCGGCACCGACCCGGTGATGGGCGCGTCGGCCGACAGGTGGCGGATGTGGGCCACCAGCGGCGGGTCGCCCAGACGGGAACGGAGATCGGCGATGCCGTCGGGCAGGACGTCGGGCCGCGCCTCCCACGCCACCATGGCCGACGGCGGGACCACCCACTCGTCGGTGTCGAACGGGCGCAGGTCGACGTGGGGGTAGAACCACGAGTCGAGCTGCACGCTGCCGATGGGCACGTCCCGGTCGCGCAGGTCGTCGACCGCGGCCACGATCGAACCGGCCACATCGTGGCCAGGCTCGGTGCGGTACCAGTAGGCGGCGCCGTTGTCGGTCCAGTACGACGGGCGCGACGCCAGCGCGTCGGCCCAACGTCCGGGGCGTACGGTGCCCGCCCGCTCGAGCAGCACCTGGCCCCACGCGTCGAGGCACGCCCGGGGCCCGTCGCCCGCGATGACCGCCAGCTCGGTGGCGAAGCCGGCGTCAACCGACTCGAGGTCGCCGTGCCACCCGCACCGGGCGGTGCCGCCGTTCAGCCCGATGGTCTGCTCGTGGAAGTTCTCGAGCGGCGCCACCATGAGCGTCCGCCCGTCGGGGGCGGTGAGGAGCAGGGGCCAGCCCGTGGGCGGGCGGTGCGGCAGCAGGAAGAAGCCGTCGAGGTCGGCGCCGGCCTGGCTGGGCAACCCGAACTCGCAGTGCTGGAACACCAGCGCCCGGGTGCCGTCGGCCACTCCCCCGTCACGCCGTGAGGCAGGCGTGAACACCGGCCAGCCCACCGACGGCTGGTCGAAGGCACCGGTGGCGAGGTCGGCGAGGTCGGCGGTGGCCTCGATCCGGAAGACCAGCATCGGACGCTCGACGTAGGCCCGCACCGAGCAGCGCACCGGCCCGTCGGCGACGACCACCGATCGAGCCGACCCCAGGTCGTCCGTCCAGGCGGTCTCGGTGGCGGCGCCGTGCCCGGTCATGGCGCCGTGCCCGGACGTCGCGCCGGTGGCGGCGCCGGGGCCGAACCAGTCGGGCTCACCCCACCCGATGCGCGCCGTCCCGTCCTCCGCCACGTCGACGGTCAGCCCGCTCGCAGCCTCGAGGATCACGGTCCGGAGTCTCGCAGAGTGGCCGGCGGCCAGGGCAGCGTCTCGTGCTCCAACGAGGGCCAACCTGACGGCACTCACCCCTCCGTTGTTATGACGTATGAGTACACGTCACAACAACGGAGCCTGCTGTTCCGACTTCGTCGGTGCGAGCCTGACGCCGCGCGCCGACTCCGCCCTCAACTACCGTCCGCTCGATGGCGAATGGCGGGCGGCCGAGAGCGATCGCGGCCACGTTGGTGGCCGCGCTGGCGGTGGCGCTCGCCGCCACGCCGCCACGCCCGTCCGCCGCCCAGGGCGAACCGGAGCCCCAGACGGTCAACTTCGTCGTGATCGGCGACTACGGCTCGAACGACCCAGGTGAAGCCGCGGTCGCGGCCCTGGTCGATGCCGCCGAACCCGACTTCGTCGCCACGGTCGGCGACAACGCGTACGCACCGCACTCCCTCGACACGGCCGTCGGTCAGTACTACGCGAACTACATCGGCGACTACCAGGGCGCGGCCACGGCACGGGCAGTGCCGTGAACCGGTTCTTCCCCGCCCTCGGCAACCACGACCACACCGATGGCGGCGGGTTGCCCGCCTACCTCGCCTACTTCACGCTGCCCGGCGCCGGGATCGTCCAGCCCCACCCGTCCGGCAACGAGCGCTACTACGACTTCGTCCAGGGCCCGGTGCACATCTTCGTCCTCGACAGCTCGGTCTTGGAGCCCGACGGCAACACCCGGACCTCACCGCAGGCGATGTGGCTGCAGCAGGGCCTCGCCGCCTCGACCTCGCGCTGGAACGTGGTGCTCTTCCACCATTCGCCCTACACGTCCTGGTCGCTACCGCCCGGCAACAAGGAGGCGCTGCAATGGCCGTTCGAGGCCTGGGGCGCCGACCTCGTGGTGTCCGGCCACGTCCACACCTACGAGCGCGTCGTGCGGGACGACAACCACGACGGTGTTCCCCTCACCTACGTGGTCGACGGCCTCGGCGGCGAGGACGTCCACCAGTTCGACGCGGTGCCGGTGGACGGCAGCCAGGTGCGCTACAACGCGCAGTTCGGTGCGCTCTTCCTCGACGCCTCCGCCACCGAGCTCAGCGCCGGCTTCCGCAGCGTCGACGGGGTGACCCAGGACCGCTTCACGCTGTCGGACGCCGCCCCCCGTCCGGACGGTGTCATCCAGCGTGCTCCCACCGGACCCGTACGGGGTGACGACGTCTACAACACCACGGGCACCGGACAGGCGGCCGGGGGCACCGCCGCGGCATCGACGCCGCGGCGGTACCGGATCACCGTGCAGAACGACGCCCCGTTCCCCGAGGTGCTCCGGGTGCGGGGCACGGCCCCGGACACGGCGTTCCGCGTGCAGTACCGCGTCGCCGGCGTCGAGGTCACGGCGGCGGTCACCGCCGGGACCTTCCTCACCCCCGCCCTGGAGCCGGGGGCCTCGCTCATCGTGAAGGCCGTCGTCACACCCCGCAGCGGCTCGCGGGTCGGGTCGGCCTTGCAGGGCACCGTCACCGTCAGGTCGACGACCCATCCCACCAGCCGCGACGTGGTCACGTTCCTCACCATCCGCACCTGAGCGGCCAAGCCAGGCAATCTGGCGATCGTGGATGATCACCCCCGGCAGCGGTTCAACCTGAATGCTTACGACAGCGACTCGACTCAGGGTCTTGGCCCCGCTGGCCAGCCTGGACCGACGTTCGAAGTTGCAGGCAGGCCTACCCAGTGAACTGTGGGGCTAGCCGCAATACCGTTCAGTTAGCCCCGATCGTTCGCGAGTTCGGGTGAGGTGACTGGGCCGCGTCCGCGGAAAAGCCCTCCTGGCCTGGGAGGATTCGTGTTGCTGAGGCACGTATCCGACAGGCGGGGAGGGCACTTCCGAGATGAACGGTACCAGCGCGACCGATTGGCGGGTGGAAGGGTCTGGGGACCAGGTCGCGCCCCATGTTGGCCTGGCGCTCATGGCCGTGTTCGCGGACCGGATCGGCCTGGGCGATTGCCTCTCTGAGGCGGTACCGTGGCGGGGCGAGCGGGCCTTCGCTCACGATCGGGGCAAGGTGCTGGTGCATGCCGGGTTGATGCTGGCCGGTGGCGGGGAGTCGTGCTCGGACATCGAGACGCTCGCCGCGGGAGATGACCGGCCGCTGCTCGAGTCGGTGTGTTCGGACTCGACGTTGTGGCGCACGATGAACCGGACCTCACCCCGACGGTGGTCGCCGGGCTGTGGGCGCAGGTGGCCCGGGTACGCGACAAGGTGTGGACCCGCAGCTCGGCCACGACCGGGACGGCCCCCGTCGTGTTGGACATCGACGCGTCGCTGGTGGAGATCCACTCGGAGAACAAGGAACAGACCGCCGCGCACTACAAGGGCGGGTTCGGGTTCCACCCCATGTTCTGCTTCGCTGACGCCACCGGCGAAGCGCTCGCCGCGGTCCTGCGGCCCGGCAACGCCGCCGCCAACAACATCGCCGACCACGAGACGGTGCTCGACCAAGCGATCGCGCAGCTGCCCGCCGACATCGCCGCCGGGCACCACCCCGGCGACGACCCCGCCCTGGTCAACCGCCCGGTGTGGGTGCGGACCGACTCGGCCGGCTGCACCCGCTTCGTTCACTCCTGTCGGGCCCGCAACGTCGGGTTCTCCGTGGTGGCCCGCACCAACGCCCAGATCCACGCCGCGCTGTTGAAGCTCCACGTCGACGACGACGCCTGGACCCCACTGATCGACGAACGAACCGGCAAGCCCCGCGACGACGCGTTCGTGGCCGACATCACCGGCCTGGTCGACCTGTCCGACTGGCCCGACCGCACCAAGTTGATCGTGCGCCGCGAACGCCGCCACCCCGGCGCCCAACAGTCCCTTCTCCCGTCTGAACTGTGGCGCTACTGGGGCCACTACACCGACCAGCCCGGCGACCCGGCCGACCTCGATGTCGACATGCGCGCCCACGCCCACGTCGAACAACACATCGCCCGCCTCAAGGACTCCGGCCTCAACCGGATGCCGTTCCGGTCCTTCGACGCCAACGCCGCGTGGCTCGCCCTCGTGTGCTGGGCCGCCGACCTCGTCCGCTGGTTCCAACTCCTGTGCCTGCCCGGCGCTCTATCCCGGGCCACCCCCAAGACGCTGCGCTGGCGGATCTTCCACGCCCCCGCCCGCGCCATCCGCACCGGCCGCCAGCTCGTCATCCGCCTCCTCGACGACTGGCCCGACACCGCAGCCCTGCTCGCCGCCCACCAAGCGATCACCCGCCTCGCCTGACCGCCACCCGGGCCCGCCATCAACAACCACCGGTTCACCGCGCACGCCCCGACACAGCCACCGGACTCCGAATCAGCACCCAAAACGTTCAGCGGAACGCCCAATCCCGAACCCACCCCCGGCCCCGCCTCCATCAATCGTCAGCCCAGCACCCCCGGCCATCTCGTGAACGGATGGGGTTAGGACTACAGGGGTGTGGTTTGGTGGGGTGCCTCGCGCTGGATGGAAGAAGCCGGAGTCGGAACGGCGGCTGTCGGATCTGGTGTCGGTCGGGCTGCTGACGAGGGTGTTCCCGCCTGGTGTTGTTGATGAGGTGATCGCCGAGACGGGCCGGACTGAGCAGCGTCATCGGTCGTTGCCGGCTCGGGTCATGGCGTACTTCGCGGTGGGTATGGCTTTGCACTCGGAGGGCTCGTACGAGGACGTGCTGTCGTTGATGACCGATGGCCTCGCGTGGTCGCTGCCGGACGTGGAACTGGTCAAGCTGCCGTCGAAGTCGGCGATCTTCCAGGCGCGCGAGCGGTTGGGGGCTGAGCCGGTGAGAGCGCTGTTCGCCCGGGTGGCTGTCCCGTTGGCGGCCGAGGACACACCGGGTGCGTTCCTGGCGGGTCGTCGTCTGGTCGCGATCGACGGGACCACGCTCGATGTTGCCGACACCGAGGTGAACGATGAGCATTTCGGGCGTCCCGGGGTGAACAAGGGCGAACGTTCCGCGTTCCCTCAGGCTCGCCTGGTGGCGTTGGCCGAGTGCGGGACGCACGCGATCTTCGATGCCGAGCTCGACACCTACGCGACCTCGGAGTTGGCCATGGCCAAGCGGCTCGTCGCCAGGCTCGAGCCTGGCGTACTGCTGCTCGCTGATCGCGGTTTCACTGGTTTCGCCTTGTGGCAACAGGCGTCCGCGACCGGGGCCGACCTGTTGTGGCGGGCCAGGAACAACGTGATGCCACGCCAGATCGAGGTACTCGAGGACGGATCCTGGCTCGCTGAGATGCGGGCCAACAACACCAAGTTGAACAGCCCTCACGTCGTCGTACGCGTCATCGAGTACCACATCAACGACGGCCGCGGCGCCGAGATGGGACCGTTCCGGTTGTTCACCACGATCCTCGACCCCGGCGAGGTGTCCGCCTCCGAGTTGGCAACCGCCTACGCGCAGCGTTGGGAGATCGAGTCCACCTTCGATGAGCTCAAGACCCATCAGCGCGGCTCCAAGACGGTCCTGCGATCCAAGTCCCCGGCACTGGTCGAACAAGAAGTCTGGGGCCACCTGTGCTGCCACTACGCCATCCGCACCCTCATGTTCGCCGCTGCCCACGACGCCGACGTCGACCCCGACAGGGTCTCGTTCACCGCAGCGCTACGGATCACCCGACGTTCGCTCTCACAGGCGCGCGATTTTCCCCCCTCTGGGCACTGACCACGGCTGGGCCCGAGCCATCGCCCTGCTGTGTCGCCGACTCAACCCCAGCCGCCGGCACCGATCCAACCCACGCCTGATCAAACGCAAGATGCCCAAGTGGCACGTCAAACGATCACGCCACGCCCACTGGCCTCAGCCCACGGGCCCACCCGTTCCCACCATCCAACGCATCTAAACTGAACGGTATTGGGGCTAGCCGGGTAGGTGTCGCGGGCGGTGGTGGCGGTGCCGGTGGCGGCTCGTCGATGACCGATGGTGTGATTGCGAGATCCGAGGCGTGTCCACCGGCCGGAATATCGGATCCTGCCGAGTTGGTAGTGATGTCGACCGGCATGATCGAACCGCCAAAGTCACAGGCAACGTAAAGCGTGAGGTTGTCCTCCGTGGTTGCCAGGCTATCAGGACCATCGCACACCGAAATGGGGCTCCCTGAAGTGCGCGACACCAAGTCAACGGGCACCACCGAATCCAGCACCGACACGGACACATAAGCAACCGAACCCGATGGCGCGATCTCGATCGCCGATGCCACACCGGGGACATCAATGGGTGTACCAACGAAGTGACTCAAGACATCGATCGGTATCAGCGTTCGACCGACCCGATCGGTAACATAGAGCCGAGTCCCGTCTGGGCTGATGGCCACATGCTGGATCGTCCCTCCGACGGCGATCGGCTCGCGCCGCACGCCACCTGACACGTCGATCGGGGTGATGCGACCAGCGTTCGGCACCGTGACGTATGCCGTGGCGCCATCAGGTGCGAAGACGACATCCTCCGGGCCACCGGCAAACTCGATTGACGACGTCTTCAGGTCCGACATGTCGATTCGCACCACGTCGCGAACGTCCGGTCGTGTCACTAGGGCCCAGTCCCCCGTCAGGGCTGATCTCGACATCGGTGGAGTCGACCAAGGGAAGTGTGTCAGCGACATACCGACTCCCTAGGTCGACGACTGAGACACCGTCGGTTCCAGCCACGAGCGCTCGATCACCAGTCGGCGCGATCGCGATGCTTGACGGAAACGTTTTCGAGGCCGCGGGGATGAGGGCCATCACCACACCGCCCCGGGCGCCAATGGCCAACGCATACGCGGAGCGCTGGGTGCGGACTCTGCGCCACGAACTCCTCGACCGCACCCTCATCTGGAACCAACGACAACTCCGGACGCTCCTCGGCGATTACATCGGCCACTACAACGGCCACCGGCCCCACCGCAGCCTCGACCAACGAGCGCCCGGCGACGCCGCTCTCGCCGAAGTCGGAGCCGAAGTCGGAGCCGGAGCCGGTCGGACGATCGAGCGGCACACCACCTGCGCCGGACTCATCAACGAGTACCGCGCCGCCGCCTGACTCACGGACGCCGCGCACCCAAAGGGAAGGAGCGACTCGGCCACACGTCCTCGGCGCGCCCACCGACGACCACCTCCGCCAGCGCCGGCAGCCGATCGGCGCCGATCCACCGTCAGGACAGGCCGATGAGTTCTCGGCACCTACAGGCCCGTCTCCGCGACGTGTTCCTCATCGTGCAACCAGCCACCGTCCTCGGCTGGCATCGCCGCCTCGTCGCCCGCCGCTGGACCCAACCGCCGACCCCGAGAAGGGGGCGGCCGCCGGTGCACGCCGAGATCCGCCGACTCGCCGTCCGCGTGGCCGGCGAGAACCCCACCTGGGGCTACCGGCGCATCCACTGCGAACTCTCCCGCCTCGGCTACAAGGTGGCACCGTCAAGCGTGTGGAAGATCCTCCGCGACGCCGGCATCGACCCGACCCCGAACCGCACCGGGCCCACCTGGGCGCAGTTCATCCGCTCCCAGGCCCGAGCGGTGATCGCCACCGACTTCTGCTGCGTCGACACCGCCACCCTGCGACGGCTCCACGTCCTGTTCTTCATCGAACTCGCCACCCGCCGGGTGCACCTCGCCGGGATCACCGCCAACCCCACCGGGGCGTGGACCACCCAAGCCGCCCGGAACTTCCTGATGAACGTCGACAGGTCGTTCCGGTTCGTGATCCACGACGGCGCCGGCCAGTAATCCCCCGCCTTCGACGCCGTGTTCGAAGGCTCGGGGATCGAGCCGATCACCACCCCACCCCGCGCGCCCATGGCCAACGCCTACGCCGAACGCTGGGTCCGGACGCTGCGCCACGACCTGCTGGACCGCACCATCATCTGGAACGAACGCCAACTCCGCCACCTCCTCACGGAGTACATCGACCACTACAACAGCCACCGCCCCCACCGCTCCCTCGACCAACACGCCCCCGACGACGAGGGCGAGGTCGTTGAGCCGCTCTTCGGGCGCACCGTCGAACGGCGCACCACCTGCGCCGGACTCATCAACGAGTACCGCACCGCCGCCTGAACCCACAGCACAAGCAGGAACGACGCTCGGCGAGGGCAGAGACCAAGCGCAACGCTCAGCGACCAGCTCGAGCCCCGAGCTGACACCGAAGCAGTTGGGCGTCCCCGGCACGCCTCGCGGGAGGCAGATCCACCCCCGCCGCACAGACGAGCGCACTCCGTGGGTCAGCCACAGCCAGACGCGGCGAGCGCGCTCCCATCGGACAGACCGACGACCTCCACCAGCCACGCCGATGACTTCTCGGCACCTACAACCCGTGGAACCCCACGACTGGCACGGCGAATGGAACTACACCATCGTGCCCAAAAACCCATGAACCTCGCGACTCATCCCGCGGCGGGCCCTTAGCCGGCGAACTGTGGTTCAGCCACGATCGGTGGGGGACCGTTCGGCAATGGCGGCAACGGCAGCGGCGGATCGCCCGGCCGGAAGTAGATGGGCTCTGCCGCGAACTCGGTGTCACCGGTATCGGCTCGAAACGCGACCAAGTCGCATGGCCGCTGACGGCAATCGACTGGCGATCCATCACCGGTGTGGACCTGCGCGTTGACCGTCAACGCGCCCTCAAAACGACCGTCATCGTCCGCTTGAAAGAGCTCGGCGTTACCAAAGTCACAGTCATTCAGATCGGGTTCAACCACATGCACGCATTGATACACAAAGGCAAGGTCGCCAACAAACCACTCGGCGCCGCGGACGTCGACGGACTGGCCCGGCATAAGATCCATCGACGGCTGGACCGTCAGCGTCGGGGTCGGAGCCAGTGGAGCATCAACATCAAAATTCAGATCGGCCGCAACAGCACTGTCCGTCCAAGGAGACTCCGCGACGCTCACTGCGCAGGCTATCGACCGGCAATCGACGGCCTCACCCGAAGGTAAGGTAAAGGAGGCACGAATCCGAACCTGTGTCGCTAATCGGCCGGTCTCATCGACATAGCGCCCGCTAGTTGTCAGGTAGCTCTGACATCCATCGCCGGCAACCGACCGTCCCGTCAAACACTCGTAAACGAACATCAGGGCGGCTGGCCTCTGGCGGTCGACACGCACCGTAACTACCTGGCCATCGACGAGATCCACGTTGGGATCAAGGGTGACAGTCCCCGGCTCCTCGACCGATGCGGCGGGATCAAAAGATAGCCGTGCGACGGCAATCTGCGCACGAGATATGCCATCCTCAAGCCTCAACTCGCACCTGTATTCGGCGAGACGGCAATCCACAGAGTCAAACTCAACAGAGCTAACAACCGCTGAAACACCGAGCCGCACCACAATCACACCTTCGTGGTTGGACTGCGTATAGGTGACACGACTTGAAGCACAATCACCGACGGGCAAGTGCGCCGGACACTGCTCAATGACAAACGGACGATTAGCATCGAACCCAGACGCGACCACCTCCACCAACTGATGGTCGACCAGATCGACTGACGGCGTCACACTGAGCGCACTCACGGACTCGGGAGTCGTCTCGCTTTTCGCCGTCCCCATGTAGCCAAGGCTTATGATCGTACACGCGAAGATGGCACCTGCTTGGCGCACTCGGGCCACTACACCAAGCCTGTCGGCCATTGCTCGCTAACCAGCATGTGAGGTTCGGTCACGTGATCTCGCCTAGTCACCGAACAGCTCGATGCCAGGCGCGAGGAGGCCATGCGAGCCACCGGCCTCGTCGAAGCGGTGCAGCGAGACGTCGCTGACCTCCATGCAATTGCCAGGGCACGCCTTGACATGCATGCGATCCTCGTGGCCGGTTGATGCTGCGGCCGCGGTGACCGGTTCGCTGTTGAGGCATAAGGAGCCTGGGCCTTGCGGTCTCTCTCCACACCTAGCGAGGTTCACGCGAGGCAGTCAAGAGTCTCCCTGCTCGTCCATCCTGACGCCATCGGGAACCATGTATCGTCGATCCGCGCATTAGATTGACCCCAGGCCTGCCAGTCGTTACGTCGATGATTAACGCAGTCCCTTTCTGTCTTGGCGCGGGCACGAGTATCATCTCTGTCCTCGGCCTCATCTTTCTTCATCAGGTCGCCGTTGCTGTTCCTAATTCGGTAGAGACGGTTCAGTGCATACACCTCATCAATGTCGGTTGACGAGCAGCCAATTGTCGTGCGGGACTTTGCCCAATCCTCGATTGGGCCGTACTGTGGTGGGCGAACGCCTGTCATGCAGGTGGTAATCCCTCGGTTATTGCTGCAGCCTCAATCTCGTACGGTCCCCCTCCAGGCGATGCTACAAACATCGCCGCAGCCGCGGTCTGTTCTGGTCCGGTGAGCGAGCCGGTGTAGGTGCCGACGATCGGATCGTCGTTGTCGTCGTAGAGGCTCGCTCCCATATCGGAACTCCAAATGACCTGGGCGGGATCCTCCGGGTGCGCCGGATCAACCAGCTGTGTGATCCACGGGACGTCTTCGGGTTCCGCATCAATATCCTCAGCCATTGCCTCTAGCGCCTCTGTGCTGTTATCGGCATCCGCGGGCCCGACGACGATTCCGCCCGAGTCGATGAAGAGCTCGTAGTCGCCGCTCCCCGACGGTGGGGTGCCGTCGTCGGCCCGAATCGTGACCTCAGAACTCATGGCGCCTGCCCAGGCGCCGCCGACGATCTTGGCGGTTAGGTCGTGGGACTCGACTCCGAGCCCTGAGATGTTCACAGTGGTCGAGTATGGCGAGCTGCTGTCGGTGGCAACCGCAGCGCCGTCGAGGAGGAACTGAACCCCAGTAGCTCCCGACACGCCAGCGTCGAGCGAGGCGCTCACCGTGAAGTTGCTGGTCTGCGCCGACCACGCACTGGGCGACGTGATTTGGACAGATGGCCGGCGTAGAAGGTTGACGCTCGACAACTCTGAGCCCACGTTGTGAACAGTGTCCACGGCCAGCGCCTGCCATTCGATGTCGTAGTCGATCGGCAGCTCACTGGACGTGTAGGTGGCGGTGTTGCCCGAGTCCACGACCGAGCTCGGGTAGCCAGCGAGGAAGGCTCCGGTGGCACCGTCGTAGCCGAAGAACACGATCTCGCCGTCGTCGTTCTGTGGGTCGGAGTAGGTGCCCGACAAGGTCGGCGTGGAGTCCGTGGTCTCCTCATCGCCCGGCAGCAGGTCGGTCGGGTTGTCCGGGGCACTGGTTTCGGTCGGATCTCCCCACAGGACCTCGATCCGAGGGGCGTTGTAGCTCTCCTGTGATCCGACCTCCTTCCACTGGCTTGTCGAGTTCTCGTCCCGTGCCCTCAGGGAGATGCCGTAGTTGTCCTGCCCCTCGGACCAGTACTGGGCAAGGCGGGTCATGTCGGTGTACGCGAAGGCCCACCCGCAAGAGCCATCGTGACCAGCTCCGGATGAGATGGTGCCCAGGACTTCGTCACTGACGTCCGGGCCCGGCCACGATTGCGTCAGGTTTCCCGTCCACGGCTCCGTGACCTGGTGGACGTCCAACGGCGAGGCCGTGCAGGAGCCCGAGCCAGTCTGCGCGAGCCGAAGCGTGGCGGCCAAGACGTTCATGTCGTCAAACTGGGACATGTCGAAGTGCAGGAACGAACGGTACTTGTAGGCGCCGTCGTAACCGGCTTTGAGCACGTAGTAGCCGGAGCGGTCAGTGGGCCCGACGTTCGCTACGAAGGTGTCGTCCGCCTCGGAGTAGACGTAGACCGTTGGGTCCACCATCACTGGGAACTGGCGTGCGGGATCGGTCAGCCACTCCTCATCAACGGACACCTCGAGGGTCTGGCCGCCATCGACCAACGCGTAGGTGACGGCGTCTGAGGCTGCCGGGTTGCCGACTTCGTCGGCGCTCGAGTCCTCCATGTAGCCCGGCGGGATGACGAACTTGACGTGGTTGTTGCCGTCAACGAAGGCCACGCCGCCCGACTCGGCGAGCTGCGGGGTGACCCCGGAGACGCTCAGCGGGAAGGAGTACACGGTCGGCGACGATGCGGAGTCCAGGATGATCGTCTCTTTGAGCCCGGTCGGCAGGGACTGCAGCTCGACGTCGACGCCTTCGACGGCGTCCTCGTAGGTGGCCGTGTCGCCATCGACTGCCACGTCGCTCGCTTCGGCGTCGTCGATGCCAAAGCCAACCGACACACTCGAGGGCAGCGTCAGTTCGGCGACCGTCTCCGCGTCGGCGGAGTCAGCCACATCGATGTGCACACTGTTCGCTGCGTTCTCGAAGCCGCCCTCCGACTCCACCAGGCTGGCATCGATCGCCACCCAGTCGCCGTTCTGCTGGAAGTTCACCGGAGTCGCCGACACCTCGGTGGCAAACACGCCGGGAATCTCGGTTTCGTAGGTACGAGTGGTCTCCGTCCGCGCTTCGACCAGCTCGTCGCCAGCAGGGAACTCACCGTCTTCTGGCGCGAGCACCTCCCCGAAGACGTACTCCTCCGGCGTCGGTGGTGCGGTGGGTGGAGGCTCCTGTGCCCCCACAACAGTCGCGCTGGCCAGCACGGCAACAGCACACAGAGTAACGCAAATACCGCGTCGAGTCCCCACCGAAGTCCCTCGCGTTTCCGCCGCCCCTCCTGGGCCGCCGAGCCGCACAGTAGGACTGACTTGCTGGTCAGTCAAGCAATGGGCCGAATTATACACCTTTGTATAGGCGCGGAATCTGGTGGTGTGCGGCGCGACGCCGCCCCCTCAATACAGGCGAGCGGGGTGACAGGCAACTGCCAGGTCAATGACCTTGGTCTCTATACTTGACAGTCACCTGCGAACATATAGTTTCTCGGGGGAGACGAAATCGGCGAGGGAGTGGCGGGTGGCGAAAGACGCCATCTGGGGGGCCGCGCGTTAAGGAAGCTGGCCGAAATTCGAGCAGCGCAGGGAAACGGCCCGACCGAGATGGCACCCTCCGCAGCTGATGAATCAAGATGCACGGGTGTCACCGTATCCTCGAGGCCGTTCGTGACATACGCAGTCAGGTCACTCACTTCGTCCCGCGAGTTAGCTGGCCCTGTGCCCTCGGCAACTGCCCACGAATCAACTACGCCAAGGAGAAATGTCAGGCTAACGATACCCAACACCGCCGCCAGCCCGACAGTTCCACCATGGACTTCAACCACCAAGGAACTCTAACAGCACAGGACTCGGCCCTGGAGAGCGGCCACCGCCCGTCCAATGCCTTGAGAATGTTGAACTTGAGATACTTCGCTGTTGGTACACGGTCACAGAACCTTCCCCGTGTACGGCTCATCTGACACAAGCGCCGCTGGTGCGGTGTCGACGGTGATTGCCCGTCGGGGTCGTTCACCGGCAGAAACTGCAGGTTGCACCACCGCGAGCCGCGATGACGGTGCGGGCAGGAAGGTGGTGCTGCGAACAGGTCAGCCGCCAAGGCCGCACGGTCGCCGAGGTCGCCCGTGGGTTGGGGTGTGAGTGGCGCAGCGCGAACCACGCGGTGATCAGCCGGGCGACGACAACCTCAACGCGCACGCACTGACACAGCCACCGGACCCCGGATCAGGACCAAAACGTTCCGCTGCGAGGGTGTGAAGGGCGCCCAGACCAGGGCGTAAGGATGGTTACACGTCGCGGTCTGAGGGTCTGA
>CAZWMT010000043.1:0-15224 GCA_964635055.1 uncultured Microthrixaceae bacterium
CGAACAGAAGATCCACAAATCCGTCGCATAGGGGTTGACTTGGGAAACTCATGTCTCCGGTTCCTGGTCGCTTCGCTCGGTTCCCGTTCGGCCCTGGAGGCGGGCCGCGGGCCCCACGCGGCTCACGTGCCAGGGCCCTTCGGGACGAAATCGTAGAACAGCGCCCGCTGGCGGGCGGCGCCACGGCCCGGCCCGGCGGGAAGGCCCGACGAGAACGAGGCGGGCAGCGCCTCGACCGCGAACAACTGGTCGCCCTCGGGCCACACGATGCTCGCGATGACCCTGCCGGTGTGCAGGTTCACGGCGTGGATCCCACAGACGCAGGCGTCGGGCTCGAGCCCCGGTGCGTACTGCCGGAAGCGGGGCAGCACCCGGGAGGTGCCGACGAAGGCGATGCCGCTGCGCAGTGCCAGGCCCCGGGTCCAGCCGGGCAGGCGCGCGACTCGGACGTGGTCGCCGCGACGGGTGCTCACCTCGACCAGCTCGCCGTAGCCGCTGTTGGCCACGAAGAGGCTCCGATGCTCGTCGAGCCGAGCGGAGTGCGGCCGGGTCAGGCCCTCGGCGAGCGGTTCGCGGGTCCGGCCCGAGAGGACGACCCCGCGGCCGTCCACCGGGAAGTCGCGGTGGCCGGGCCGGTGCCGGCCGGGCGTCGCCGTCGAGGCCGTGAAGAAGGACGTGGCGAGGGTGCGCCCGGCGGCGATGGAGTTCAGCTGGAGGTGGTTGGTGGTGAACGCGTCCTCCCGGTCGTCGAGGCACGCGGGCCACCACTCCCGTGCGTAGCCTTCGGGTCGAAGCCGTCCGACCGAGTTCTCGCCGACGGCGTTGGTCCGCAGGTGTCCGCCCACCACGGCCAGGTCATGGACGTACAGGCGGCCGGGGAGGGTGCGGGCGCGCATCGGTATGAGCGTCCCGGCGGCGGCACCTGTCGGGCCTGGGCCATCGACCGGCGCGAGCTCGATCACCTGGTTCGGGTTGCGGGTGCTGGCCAGGTGGACGACGCCATCCGCGGGATCGAACGCGATTCCCGACGGGTGGGGCACGACCAGGTGGGTGATCGCACCGCGGCCACCGGCGCCCGAGAGCGCCAGCACCAGGTGCTCGTACTCCCGGGAGACCAGCAGCGTGACGCCCAGCTCGTCGAGCAGATCCCAGAAGGGCCCGCGCACCCGGCGCCGCAGCAGGCCGGGATCCACCTCGCTGGGCCACCCCGTCACCACCTCCGACGGGTCGCGCCAGGCGGCGTCGGCGTCGATCATCGCCCCTCGCAACCGAACTGGAGGAAATAGCAGTCACGGGTGGCAGCTATTTCCTCCAGACAGGGACCGCGGTGCGTCTGGCTCATCCGAACTGCCGCCGTAGCTCGAAGGCGCCGCGGTAGAGCCGCAGGGCGGTGCGCGCATCGGTGGTCGACCGGCCACCGTGGCGGCGGCTGGAGAACAGCGGCAGCTCGATCATCGGGTAGCCCTCGGCTCGGCAGATCAGGGCGAACTCGGTGTCGATCAGGTCGTCGTCGCGGGTGAGTTGCAGCAGGCGGTCGAACGAGCGCGGGAACACCTTGGGCGTACCGTTGATGTCCCACGCCGACAGGTCGAACAGCGCCCGGCACTCCAGGTTGTAGAGCAGCGAGCCCAGGCGTCGGGTGCGGCCTTCGCGGATCTTGCGGTTGGCCTTCACCACGACGTCGGGCAGCACCGCGGCGTAGTGCAGGGCCTGGCGCAGGTCGTCGGGGTCGGTGCGCGCCGTGTTGGTGTAGCAGAGGGTGTCGCCGGTGGCCTGGGCGAGGCCGTGGCGCACGGCGGCACCCCACCCGCCCTTCGGGCTGGGCCGCGACCGCACCATCTCGTGGCGGTCGGCCAGGCCGGCGCAGATCGCCTCGGAGTCGTCCCGGCTGCCGTTGGGGATCAGCAGCAGCTCGGCGGACGCAGGGAGCCCCGCCACCGCCTCGACGTACTCGTCCACCACCACGGCGATGTGGTCGGCCTGGTTGTGGACGGGGAGGACCACCGAGATCTCAGGCATCGGGCCCGGGTCCTGCGGCGAGCGCCTCGGTGACGACGGCGACGAGGGCCTCGGCGGTGAGGCCGGCGCGCTCGTGGAACCACGCCTGGCTCCCGACCGGCCCGCCGGGCCGGAGGTGCACGCCCTGGCGGATCAGCCGGCACCCGAGGCCGTGGTCGGCCACCACCTCGGCCACCAGCGAGCCCAAGCCGCCGACGGCGTGGTGCGCCTCGACCGTCACCACGAGGGGCGCGCCACGGAGGAGGTGCACCAGGTCGTCGACAGGGGCCGGAGCGATGCTCGCCGCCACCACGGCGGTGCACGCCACCCCTTCGGCCCGCAGGGTGCTGACCGCCTGCGCGGCGGCCACCGCGACCGCTCCGGTCGACACCATCACGACCTGGACGTCACCGCCATCGGCGCCACCCACGCTGCCGGCACCGCCGACGCCGCCGGCACCGCCGGCACCGCCGACACCGCCGGCACCTCCGGCACCTCCGGCACCGCGGCCGTCAGCAGGGTCGGGACGGGTCTCGGTCTCGGGCACCACCTCGGCCCGGCCCAGCGCGAAGCGGCCGTCGAGGCCCGGCACGGTGGTGGTGTCGTCCTTGCCCACCCGGTAGTAGACGGGCCCCGGCAGGTCCCAGGTGGCTCGCACCGCGGTCTCCAGCTGGCGGTGGTCGGCGGGTGCCAGCACCGTGAGGCCCGGCAGCAGGCGCAGCACCCCGAGGTCCTCGAGGCCGTGGTGGGTGGCGCCCTGCACCCCGTAGTCGAACCCCCCGCCCACGCCGATCATCCGCACCGGCAGGCCGTGCAGCACCGGGCCGTTGCGGATGAACTCGTACGGGCGCAGCGACGCGAACGTGGCCAGCGAGTAGGTGAACGGGATCAGGCCGGCCTCGGCCAGGCCCGTGGCCAGGCCGACCATGTTCTGCTCGGCCACACCGACGTTGAAGAACCGCTCGGGGAACCGCTCGGCGAACGGCTCGATCACCGTGTAGCCGAGGTCGCCCGTGAGCAGCACGACCCGCGGGTCGCGTTCGGCCAGGTCGACCAGCGTGTCGAGGAGGGCGCGGCGCATCTGTCCGCCCTAGCGGGCGGTGACCTCGTCGAGCGCCTGGAGGAATTGGCTGTCGGACATGGGCCAGTAGTGCCAGCCCAACTGCCCCTCCATGAAGGACACGCCCTTGGCGAACACCGTGCGGGCCACCAGCACGTGCGGCGCGCCGGCGTGGGGGTCGAGGCCGCTCAGCGTGTCGGCGAGCCCTGCGGTGTCGTGCCCGTCGACCTCGTGCACGTCCCAGCCGAACGCCCGCCAGCGCTCGGCCAGTGGGTCGAGCGACAGGACCTGCTCGGTGGGCCCGAGGGCCTGCTGGCCGTTCAGGTCGACCACCGCCACGAGGTTCCCCAGGCGGTGGTGGGCGGCGAACATCACCGCCTCCCACACGGCACCCTCGTTGCACTCGGCGTCGCTGAGCAGGGCGAAGGCCCGCCGCTCGGAGCCCTGCAGCCGCCCGGCCAGGGCCGCGCCGGCGGCCAGCGAGAGCCCCTGGCCCAGCGAGCCGGTGGAGAAGTCGATGCCCGGCAGGGCCACGTCGGGGTGCACACCGAGCAGCGTGCCGTCGCCGCAGAAGGTGTCGAGGTCGTCCTGGTCGATCCAGCCGCGGAGCAGCAGCGCCGCGTAGACGGCCAGCACCGCGTGGCCCTTGGAGATCACCACCCGGTCGCGGTCGTCGGCGTCGGGGTCGATCCCCGCCAGCACCCCGCCGTACAGCGCGGCCACGATGTCGGCCACGCACAGCGCCGAGCCGATGTGGCCCACGCCGGCGCGGTGCGACTGCTCGAGCACGATGCGCCGGATCTCGCGGGCCATCGGCGCGAGGGCCCCGATCGGCGCGGTCATGGGGACGCCTCGGCCAGCACGTCGGACCAGAGCACCACCGTCTCGCCGGGGCGGGGCTCGAGCTCGGCGACGTCGTTGGCGGTGCGCAGGTTGCCGTCCTTCGCGCCGAACCACACCCACTGGGCCCACTTCCCGTGACCGCCGGAGATGCCCAGCACCCCGTTGCGGTACGGCGGCGTGGGCCCCACCACGAAGTCGCGCCGGGACGCGTCGGGGTAGTGGCGCTCGAGGTAGCGCAGCAGCGCGACCGAGTCGTCGCCGGCCTGGCTCCACGACCGGAGCCCCACGACGGTGCCCACCAGGCACACCGCGACGAACGTCACCGCGGCCGCGAGGCCGAGCGCCCCGCTGTGCTGGCGGGCGAAGCGGTAGAGCCCCACCGCGACCAGCGCCGAGCCGATGCTGGACACCGCGTACAACCGGTCGGCCACGCCGTGCGAGGCGATGGGCAGGGTTATGGCGACCCATGCGCCCACTGCCATCACCGCCAGCCCCACGACCACCAGGCCGGGGCCGGACTCCCGACCCCGCTCGCCCCGCGCCCACGCCACGACCGCCACCACCGTGGCGACCAGGGTGATGGCGAGGACCGAGAACCGGAGCACGGACGGGACGTTGGCGGTGGCGAACAGTCCGCTGCCGAAGTGGGCCGACCAGAAGACCACGGGGTTGGGCACCAGCACCTCGGGCTCGTACACGGAGTTGGCCGCCGACCACACGGCCGCCACCGCCACCGCGCCGGCCACGACGCCCCGCTGCCACGGTCGTACCGCGCGGGGTGAGGGGACCCGTTGCCACGAGGCCGGCAGGAGGACGGCGCCGAGCAGCAGCACGGGCGTGGACAGCTCGTAGCACAGCACCGACAGGGGCAAGACCACCGCAGCCGCCTCCCAGCGGCCCCGCGTCAGGAGCAGCAGGCCTCCCAGCGCGAGGGTCATCCCCACCAGCGAGTTGGTGGTGGAGCCCCACACGGTGATGGTCGTGTGGGTGGGCAGCAGCACCCACACGGCGGCGACGGCGAGGGCGGTGGTGGGCAACACGAAGCGGGTCAGCACCGCGTAGAGGGCCAGCACCACGGCCAGGTAGAGCACGCTGACGATGGCGAACAGGGCGACGGGGTGCAGGCCCGCGAGGCGGAAGACCGCGGTGAACACCACCCACGAGCCGGGCCGGCTCGCGAGGATGAAGTGGCCCTGACGGCCGTCGAGCAGCTCGGCGCCGGCCAGGCTCCAGTCATCGCTCACGAAGCCGGGCCCGAGCGCGAGGTAGACCGCGGCCCGCGCCCCCACCAGCGCCGCCAGCACGCCGGCGGCCAGCAGGTGGGGGCGGGCGAGCGGCGGGCTAGAAGGGCTGCGGCGGGGTGGAGCCGTGGGTCGGCGAGTCATCGCCCTCCTGCATCTTCAGGAACGCCCCCGCGCACACGCCGGCCGCAGCGAGCAGCGCCAGGAAGAGGCCGAACTTGCGGTCGAGGTCGGCGCCGAGGCCGGTGTCGTCGCCGAGCAGGAGCCGGAGCAGCACGAGCACGGCGGCCACGCCGGCGCCGATCAGCAGCACCTGGCTGAGCGGCAGCGGGAGGTCGGGCAGCGTGACGTTGTCGGCGAACCGGGTGATCAGGACGATGGCCGCCGCCGCCATGATGAGCAGGAGGGGGATGACGCCGGTGAAGAAGTAGCTCCACCCACTGCGGTTGAGGGCCCCGAACCCGGAGATGCCGTACCAGGGCAGGAACATCGTGATCAGGTAGACGATGCCCGAGCCCACGAGCACCTTGTCGCCGGTGGTGAGTGCTTCCAGATCCATTCGGGGGTACCTCCGCTTTGTGGTTCAGTGCGATGGGGACGAGGTGCGGTCGTCGGCCGCCGCCACGAGGTGCGCCCGGGCATCGAGGGCGCCGGCACCCGCCATGCCGCCGGCCGCCACGAGCGCCACGAGGATGCCATACGACGGCTCCATCTCGATCGTGGCATGGAACACGAGGGCGGCGGCGTTGCCGGGCGCTGGTTGTCCGAGCAACAGCCCGGCCACGACGAGCGCGACGGCGGTGACCCCGAGGGCGAGGGGCACCCACCAGGGCAGGTCGGGCCGGCTGCCGTCGGGTGCCAGTCGGGGCGCCGCCAGCACCACGGCGAGCACGACGCCGAGCAGCAGGGGGAGCCACGACCACGGCACCGACACCTCCCACCCGTTGGCGGAGGCGAGCGGCACGCCCTGGAGCAGCCCGGTCGTGTCACCGTGCACCGCGGGCCGGAACCACGGTAGGAACATGGCGACGGAGAACACCAGCACCGACACGGCGGCCAGGATCGCAGCGGCCCCGGGGTCGTGGTCGTGCATCGGGGCCAACCTACTCGACGCCATCCGGGCCGAGCCCCCGGCGGCGAGGCATCACACCTCGCACTAGTAGGTTCAGACCGTGCGCATCGCGGTGCTGGCATCGGGCAGCGGGACGATCCTCGAGGCCATCCTCGCGGCCGACCTCGCGGTGGCCCTGGTGCTGGTCGACCGGCCCTGCCGGGCCACGCAGGTGGCCGCCGACCACGGCGTGCCCGCAGAGCTCGTCGAGCGCGACGGGTTCGGGCCCGACTTCGACCGCGACGCCTACACCCGACGGGTGGTCGAGGTGCTTCGGGCCCACGAGATCGATCTGGTCGTGATGGCCGGCTTCGGCACCATCCTGGCCGAGCCCGTGCACGCCGCCTACCCGTCGCGCGTCCTCAACACCCACCCGGCGCTGCTGCCGGCGTTCAAGGGCTGGCACGCCGTCGAGGCCGCGTTGGAGGCCGGGGTGAAGGTGACCGGCTGCACGGTCCACCTGGCCACCCTCGAGGTGGACGAGGGCCCGATCCTCGCCCAGGAGGCGGTGCCGGTGCTCCCCGACGACACCGTGGAGACCCTGCACGAGCGCATCAAGGACGTCGAGCGCCGGCTCTACCCGGCCACCATCCGCGCGGTCGTCGACGACGCCGCACTGCTGACCCCCACGAGGAACCAATGAGCGACGCCACCGCCAAGCGGGCCCTGCTGTCCGTCTACGACAAGACGGGGCTGGTGCCCTTCGCCCAGGGCCTCTCCGAGCTGGGCTGGGAGCTCGTGTCCAGTGGGGGGACCGCCGCCGCCTTGGCCGAAGCGGGCCTCGAGGTGCTGGCCGTCGAGGCGGTGACGGGATCGCCCGAGATGCTCGGCGGTCGGGTCAAGACGCTGCACCCGAAGATCCACGGCGGCATCCTGGCCGACCGCTCGAAGCCCGAGCACCTCGCCGACCTGGCCAGCCAGGACATCGGCCCGATCGACCTGGTGGTCAGCAACCTGTACCCGTTCGTCGCCGAGCCGTCGGTGGAGATGATCGACATCGGCGGGCCCACCATGGTGCGGGCCGCGGCCAAGAACCACGACCACGTGGCCATCCTGGTCGACCCGTCGGCCTACCCGGAGGTGCTCGACGAGCTGCGCCGAACTGGGGCGGTGTCGCCGACCACCCGGCGGGCCCTTGCACGCGCCGCCTTCGCCCACCCCGCGGCCTACGACGCCGCCATCGTGAACTGGCTCGACGAGCGTGAGCTCGACGACCTGGACGGCAAGGGCGACGGCGACCCGCTGCCCGCCACCCTGCACCTGGCCCTCGACCTGGCCCAGGACCTGCGCTACGGCGAGAACCCCCACCAGGTGGGCGCGCGGTACCGCCACACCCACGGCGCGGGCTGGTGGGACACCGCCACCCAGCACGGCGGCAAGGAGCTGTCGTACCTCAACCTCTACGACACCGAGGCGGCGTGGCGCCTGGTGCACAGCCTGGGGGAGGGCCCGGCGGTGGCGGTGATCAAGCACGCCAACCCGTGCGGGGTGGCGGTGGACGACGACATCACCACCGCGTACGAGCGGGCCCACGCCTGCGACCCGGTGTCGGCCTTCGGCGGCATCGTGGCGGTGAACCGGCCGGTGCCGCTGGCCCTGGCAGAGGCGCTGGCCCCGGTGTTCACCGAGGTGGTGGTGGCGCCGGCGTTCGACGACGACGCCCTCGAGGTGCTGTCGGCCAAGAAGAACCTGCGGATCCTGTCGGCCCAACCACCCAACCCGGCGCCGCTCGAGATGCGCTCGATCGACGGTGGCCTGCTGGTGCAGACCGCCGACCGGGTCACCGTCGATCGCGGCGCCTGGCGGGTGGCCACCAAGGTGGCGCCCACCGACGCGCAGTGGCTCGACCTCGAACTGGCGT
This sequence comes from uncultured Microthrixaceae bacterium, assembly GCA_964635055.1. GTDB lineage: Bacteria > Actinomycetota > Acidimicrobiia > Acidimicrobiales > DATDAH01 > JAEUJM01. The sequence continues at coordinate 8,115 of CAZWMT010000043.1, forward strand.
GGCGGGTGGTGGCCCGAACGTCGTCCAACGCCATCGTGCTGGTGAAGGACGGCCAGGCCGTGGGCATCGGCTGCGGCCAGCAGAACCGGCGCGACGCCGGGCGCCTCGCCTGCGAGAAGGCCGACGGCCGCGCCGCCGGCGGGGCCTACGCCAGCGACGCCTTCTTCCCCTTCCCCGACGGCCTCGACGGCGCGGTCGATGCCGGCGCGGCGGCGGTGATCCAACCCGGAGGGTCCATCCGCGACGACGAGGTGATCGCCGCGGCCGACGAGCACGGCCTCGCCATGGTGTTCACCGGCGAGCGCCACTTCCGCCACTGATGCGCACCATGACCCGGCGGCGACCATGACGGCGAAGGTGCTCGACGGCGAGGCGGTGGCGGCCGAGATCAAGGCCGACCTGCGGGTGCGGGTCGAGGCGCTGGCCGAGCGGGGCGTCACGCCGGGCCTCGGCACGATCCTGGTGGGCGACGACGGCCCCAGCGCCAACTACGTGGGCATGAAGCACCGCGACTGCGGCGAGTTGGGCATCGGCTCGGTGCACGAGCACCTCCCGTCGCACGCCAGCCAGCAGGACGTGCTCGACGTGATCCGCCAGTTCAACGCCGATCCGCTGATCGACGCCTACCTGGCCCAGTACCCGTTCCCGCCCGGGCTCGACTACGAGTCGGCGCTGCTCACCGTCGACCCGGCCAAGGACGTGGACGGCCTGCACCCGGTCAACCTCGGCAAGCTGGTGATGGGGGTCGATGCGCCGCTGCCCTGCACCCCCCACGGCATCCAGGTGCTGCTCGAGCACTACGGCGTGCCGATCGCCGGCCGCCACGTGGTGATCGTCGGTCGTGGCCTCACGATCGGCCGCCCGCTCGCCAACCTGCTGTCGCTCAAGCGGCCCAACGCCAACGCCGCGGTCACCGTGGTGCACACCGGGGTGGCCGACCTGGGCGCCTACACGCGCCAGGCCGACATCCTGGTCGCGGCCGCCGGCTCCCCCGGGATGATCACCGCCGACATGGTGAAGCCGGGCGCTGCGGTGGTGGCGGCCGGCGTGTCGTTCGAGGGGCGCAAGCTCCTGTCCGACGTGGCCGACGAGGTGGCCGAGGTGGCCGGTTGGCTGTCACCCCGCATCGGTGGCGTGGGCCCGATGACTCGCGCCATGCTGTTGACCAACGCCGTCGAGGCCGCCGAGCGGCGGGCGGCCGAGAGCGACTGATCGCCGGGCAGATCCCCGGCGAGACCCGGCGAGAGGCGAGGCACCCATGGCGACCACGACCACCAGTCCCTCCGGCCGCCGCGCCGCCTGGCTCGCGGTGGCGGTGCTGACCCTGGGGTCCGGCCTGGCCACGGCGTCGGGGTCGGTGCCCGCCCAGGCCCAGGGCGCGGGCGATCCCGAGATCGTCGGCGGTGTGCCGGTCACCGACGCCTCCGACTACCCGTACCAGGTGGCGGTGGTGCACCGCGATGAACCCGATCCGTTCAACGCCCAGTTCTGCGGCGGATCGTTGATCTCGCCCGACACCGTGCTCACCGCCGCCCACTGCATGGAGGGTGAGGTCGCGTCGAACCTGGCCGTGCGGTCCGACATCGTCGACCTGGTCGACGACGTTGGTCACCGCAGCCGCGTCCGCCAGATCCGCGTGCACCCGGGGTACGACCCCGACACCAGCGACAACGACCTGGCCATCCTGCAACTGGCGCACACGCTGCCCGAGACCCCGGTGGCGGTGGCCCAGGCCAACCAGACCGGGCTCTGGCCGGCGGGCACCCTGGCCACCATCACGGGTTGGGGCGACCTCACCGGCAACAGCGATTTCCCGACCGACATGCACGTGGCCGAGGTGCCGTTGGTGACCGACGGCGAGTGCGCCGCCGCCTACCCGGCCGACTTCATCGCCGGCCACATGCTCTGTGCCGGCGACCTCGAGTCGGGTGGCGTCGACACCTGCCAGGGCGACAGTGGCGGCCCCATCGTGGTGGACAACGGCGGCGCCCCCCTTCAGATCGGGCTGACCAGCTTCGGCGAGGGTTGCGCCCTGCCCGGGTTCCCGGGCGTCTACACCCGCCTCGACACCTACTTCTCGCCGTTCATCGAGCGCTTCCTCGATCCCGACGGACCCGCCGACGCGCCCCGGGGGCTCGCCGTGGGGCGCGCCTTCGGCGTCGTGCGGATCGTCTGGCGGCCGCCGTTCTTCGACGGCGGCACGCCGATCACCGGCTACAAGGTGCGCATTCTCCCGGGGGGCCGGGTGTTCGACCTGCCCGCCTCCGCCCGGTCGCTGAACGTGGTGTTGGCGCCGGGTGTGACCCACACCATCCTGGTGAAGGCCCGCAACGCCACCGGCCTGGGGGCGGCCGCGACCACGACGATCCCGATCCCCATCCCGTAGCCTCAGGACCCCATGACCCACATCTCCGAGCTGCTGGCGGCGGGCCGGACCTTCTCGTTCGAGTTCTTCCCCCCGAAGACCGACGAGGCCACCGCCGTCCTCGAGCAGACGATCCGCGAGCTCGAGCCGCTGACCCCGTCGTTCGTGTCGGTCACCTACGGCGCCGGCGGCAGCACCCGGGAGCGCACCCGTGACGTGGTGCTGCACATCGAGCGAGACACGTCGATGACGGCGATGGCCCACCTCACCTGCGTGGGCCACACCCGCCAGGAGCTGGTCGACATCCTCACCGAGTACCGCGATGCGGGCATCGAGAACATCCTGGCGCTGGCCGGCGACCCGCCCGAGGGTGTCGAGCCCGGTCCCGTCGAACTGGCCTACGCCCTCGACCTCGTGGAGCTGGCCCGCGCCAACGACCACTTCTCGATCGGCGTGGCCGCCCACCCTGAGCTGCACCCCCGCTCGCCCGACCGCTCGTCCGATCGTGAGCACTTGGCCGCCAAGCTGCGGGCGGCCGACTTCGGCATCACCCAGTTCTTCTTCCGACCCGAGCCCTACCTCACCATGATCGACGAGCTGGGTGCCCTGGGCGTCACCACCCCGGTGCTGCCGGGCATCATGCCCGTCACCAACGCCGGCCAGGTGAAGCGCTTCGCCGAGATGGCCGGCGCGGAATTCCCCGCCGACCTGGCCGAGCGCCTCGTGGCGGCGAGCGACGACCCGGCCGAGGTGCGCCGCATCGGGGTGGAGGTGGCCACCGAGTTGTGCCAGGACCTACTCGACGCCGGCGCGCCCGGCCTGCACTTCTACACGCTCAACCGATCCACCGCGACCCGCGAGATCTACGCCAACCTCGGCCTACCGAACGCCGGCTGAGCGGTCACGCCGGGAACGCTGGTGGCGATGGGCCGGTAGCGTTCTGCGGATGAGGGACTACGAGAAGCTGTACATCGACGGGGCGTGGGTGGAGCCGGACGGCACGGGCTCGATCGAGGTCGTCAACGCCTCCACCGAAGAGGTGATGGGGCACATCCCCGAGGGGACCGCCGCCGACATCGACCGGGCGGTCGCCGCCGCCAAGGCCGCGTTCGAGACGTGGGGCTTCACGGCCAAGGAGGAGCGGGGCAAGTACCTCCAGCGCCTGGCCGAGGGCCTGCAGGCCCGCAGCGCCGAGATCGGCGAGGTGATCAGCCAAGAGGTCGGCATGCCCCTCATGTGGTCCAACATGATCCAGGCCGGCCTGCCCGTCGGCAACATGGCCAACTACGTCGAGATCCTGAGCGCCTTCGAGTTCGAGGAGGAGATCGGCAACTCCCTCGTGGTGAAGACGCCCGTGGGCGTGGTCGGTGCCATCACGCCGTGGAACTACCCGCTCCACCAGATCGTCTGCAAGGTGGCCCCCGCGCTGGCCGCCGGCTGCACGGTGGTCCTCAAGCCCAGTGAGGTGGCCCCCCTCAACGCCTTCATCATGGCCGAGGTGATCCACGAGGTCGGCCTCCCCGCCGGTGTGTTCAACCTGGTCACCGGCACCGGCCCCGTGGTCGGCGAGCGCCTGGCCGAGCACCCCGACGTCAACATGATCTCGTTCACGGGGTCGACCACCGCGGGCAAGCGGGTGGCCAAGGTCGCGGCCGACACGGTGAAGCGGGTCACGCTCGAACTGGGCGGCAAGTCGGCCAACATCATCCTCGACGACGCCAACCTGGAGAAGGTGGTGCCCAAGGGCCTCTTCGCCTGCTTCATGAACTCGGGCCAGACCTGCACCGCCCACACCAGGATGCTGGTGCCCCGCGACAAGCAGGACGAGGTGGTCGAGTTGGCCCGGGCCGCCGCCGAGGCCTTCCCGGTCGGCCCCGCCAGCAGCGAGGCCACCCTCGGGCCGGTGATCTCCGACACCCAACGCGAGCGCGTGCGCGGCTACATCCGCAAGGGCATCGAGGAGGGCGCCACCCTGGTCACCGGCGGGCCCGACGCCCCCGAAGGCCTCGACACCGGGTACTTCATCCGGCCCACCGTGTTCGCCGACGTGTCGCCCGACATGACCATCGCCCAGGAGGAGATCTTCGGCCCCGTGCTGTCGATCATCCCCTACGAGGACGAGGACGACGCCATCCGCATCGCCAACGGCACCCTCTACGGCCTCGCCGGCGGCGTGCAGTCGGCCGACCCCGAGCGGGCCGAGCGCGTGGCCCGGCGCATGCGGGCCGGACAGATCGACGTGAACGGCGGCTCGTACAACATCCTGGCCCCGTTCGGAGGGTTCGGGCAGAGCGGGTACGGGCGCGAGAACGGCGTGTACGGGCTCGAGGAGTTCCTCGAGGCGAAGTCGATCCAGAGGTAGTTCTTCCCTCACGGTTCGAACCGTCCGCTGACACCCGGCGGGTCCTGACCCCGATCCGGTATCCGAAAATCGCCCCGGAAAGGCATGGGGCGATCTTTCGGACCCTCCGGATCGGCGCCACCCGCCGGGCGGGCGCGGGGCGGCGCCGTCCTTGCTTGTTGGGGTCCGGAGCGAAGAGCGGCCCATCGAGGGCCGCTCTTCGCTACCGGTCGGCGCTGACGTCCGTTTCTCCCCGCGCCTCGTCTCGCCGATCGGTGCTGACTTCGAGCTTCGCTCCTTGGGTTTCTGGGTTGGCTGGCTCGTTGGGTAGGTTCGTCGTATGAGCAGAGATCCGGTTCGGGTGGCGGTTACTGGTGCGGCGGGACAGATCGGGTACGCCATCCTGTTTCGCATCGCCTCGGGGCAGTTGCTGGGGCCCGACCAGCCGGTGATCCTGCACCTGCTCGAGATCACGCCGGCGCTCGACGGGCTGCGGGGCGTGGTGATGGAGCTCGAGGACTGCGCCTTCCCGCTGCTGGCCGGCGTGGTGCAGACCGACGACGCCAACCAGGCCTTCGACGGGGTGAACTACGCACTGCTGGTCGGCTCGCGGCCCCGCACGAAGGGCATGGAGCGGGGTGAGCTTCTCGCCGCCAACGGGGCCATCTTCACCGCCCAGGGCAAGGCGCTGTCCGACAACGCGGCCGACGACGTCCGCGTCCTCGTGGTGGGCAACCCGGCCAACACCAACTGCCTCATCGCCATGAACAACGCGCCGGCGATCCCCGCGCAGCGGTTCTCGGCCATGACCCGGCTCGACCACAACCGGGCACTCGCGCAGGTGGCCCAGAAGGCCGGTGTGCCGGTCAGCGACGTCACCAACATGACCATCTGGGGCAACCACTCGGCCACCCAGTACCCCGACCTGTTCCACGCCAAGATCGGTGGCCGCAACGCTGCTGAGGTCATCGACGACGAGGCCTGGCTCGTCGACGACTTCATCCCCACCGTGCAGAAGCGTGGCGCGGCGATCATCGAGGCCCGCGGCCTGTCCAGCGCCGCCTCCGCCGCCAACGCCGCCATCGCCCACGTGCGCACGTGGGTGGACGGCACCCCCGAGGGCGACTGGGTGAGCATGGGCATACCGTCCGACGGCTCCTACGGGGTGCCCGAGGGTCTGATCTCGTCGTTCCCGGTCACCACCGGCGGGGGCGACTGCGCCATCGTCCAGAGCCTCGACCTCAACGACTTCTCCAGCGAGCGCATCGACACGTCGGTGGCCGAGCTGATCGAGGAGCGTGACGAGGTGGCCGCGCTCGGCCTCATCTGATTCTGACCGACCTGAGCATCAGGGCCCGCTCGAACTGGCGCCCGATTCCGTCGCTCGGGCGACCGGATCGGGCGCCAGGTCGCGTACCGGGCGCTACTTGAGGAACTTGCTGGTGGTGTTGTCGGCCAGCACCTTGCCGCCGGTCTGGCAGGTGGCGCAGTAGTTCACGGTGTAGCTGCGGTACTCGACCGCCCGCACCACGTCGCCGCAGGCCGGGCAGGTCTCACCCTCGCGGTGGTGGACGGCGCCGGGGCGCTCCTTCGACGAGCTCATGTCGTCCCGGGCCCGCTCGGACGCCAGCGACGACTCGATCTCGCTGTGGATGGCCGCGGCCAGCCGCTCGACCTCGTCCGGGCCGAGCTTCGCCGCGTTGGCGAACGGCGACAGCTTGGCGCTGTGGCAGATCTCGTTGGCGAGGCGCCGGCCGATGCCCGCCAGTGCCTGCTGGTTGCGCAGCACACCGTGCACCCGGCCCGAGTGCTGCGCCAGGATCGCGCCGAGGGCGGCGGCGTCGAGCGTCTCGGCGTCGGGGCCGAGGCCCAGGACGGGGTCCTGCGTCTCGATGTCGCCGGCGACCGCCCACACGCCGGCCCGCTTCTCGGTGCCGGCCTCGGTGAGCAGCAGGGCCCGGTCGTCGGCGAACACCCAGCGGGCCAGGCCGCCCCGGGGCTTGGCGCTCTGCTTGGGGTCGGGCTTGAGTCGGCCGCCCTGCATCAGGTGCACCACGAACGTGAGCGGCGCGAACTCGAGGAGCAGGTACTTCCCCCGCCGCCCCACCCGCTGCAGTTCGGTGCCCACCGCCTCGTCAGGGTTCGGTGCGTAGGTCTTCAACGCGGTGAACGTGAGCGGGCGAAACGACGCCAGCTCGCTGCCGCCGAACTCGGCGGTCAAGCGCTCGGCGTGGGCCGCGATCTCGGGCATCTCGGGCACCGCGTCAACCTACCGCCGGCGTCCCGTCCGTCGTTCCCGACGCAGTGGTCACACCCGCCGCACGCCAGTTGCCGCGGCGTCGAGGGTCCGGGGCGTTCTCGAGGCAATGGCTGTCGGGTTCCGGGGGGTGGTGCCTCGAGTTCG
>CAZWMT010000043.1:15324-53470 GCA_964635055.1 uncultured Microthrixaceae bacterium
TGGCTGTCGGGTTCCGGGGGGTGGTGCCTCGAGTTCGTGGTGGTTGGCGGTGGCGTAGCGTGGGGGTGTGGCGATCGTCGGGTTGGACCACGTGCAGGTGGCGGCGCCGGCCGGCGCCGAGGACGAGGCCCGACGCTTCTATGGCGAGCTGTTGGGCCTGCCCGAGCTGCCCAAACCTCCCGAGCTGGCCGGTCGCGGCGGCGCCTGGTTCCAGTGCGGCGCGCAGCAACTGCACGTCGGTGTCGACGAGCCCTTCGCGCCGGCCCGCAAGGCCCATCCGGGCATCGCCGTGGCCTCCGTCGCCGATCTGGACGCGCTGGCCGAGCGGCTGACCGCCGCCGGTGTCGACGTGCGCTGGGACACCGTGGTCCCCGGCGTGCACCGCTTCCACACCGACGACCCCTGGGGCAACCGATTGGAGCTCGTGGCCGCGCCGACGGCCTGAGCGAGCGCGGGCTGTCGGTTCTCGCTGGACGAATCGCGCGAAGGAGCCGCGGTCGGGGACCGGCGTGTCTTCAGATCGCCGTCGCGGCGACTGGCGGTCGCGGTGCCTCCGTCGGTGCTTCGGGACCGGATGGGGGCCGGTGGCGGCGTTCCAGGCCGGCGGATTCGGTGCGCGCCCGTCGCCGCGACGCAGGCGTGTGGACCCGGGCCGGGCGGTGCGGGCGGTGCTGCGCCGCCGCGCCTAATACGTCGTTTCGGCTCGGACGGCGGCGAGGGCGTCGCCGACGTGGGCCATCGCGGGCGCCGCCGCGATGAGGGCGCCGGCGTCGCCGCCCAACGTGATGCGACCGGTCATGAACGCCTCCTGGGCGCTCAGGTGCCCCTGGGCGACCGCGGCCGCCGTGGCGTACTCCTGGATGAAGGTGACCGTCGGCGACGGGTGCGGGCCCACGCGCAACCGTGGAGCCGTCCCGTCCACCAGTACGTGCCACACGACACTGCCGTCGGGGCCGCCGTCGACCTGCTGCTGCACCACGAGGCGGGGGCTGCCTGCTTCGCCGGCACCGTCGCCGCGGTCGTGCCCGCGGGGGTCCTCGCCGCCTCGGTCCTCGCCTCCGTCCTCCCCGTCCTGTCCGCGATCGTCGCTGCGCAGCGCCTTATCGCCGCCGTCGTCCCCCAGCGCGGCCGCGACGGCGTCGAACCACTCGTCGCTCAGGTAGCGGGCCATGCCCCGAGCTTGGCACGGGCGGCCCCCCGAACCGGTACCGGACCGGACCGTACCGGCTCGAACTCACCGTCGCCTACAGTCACCGCCCATGTCGGAGATCGGGCGAGGCGAGGCCGTGTTCCCCCACGAGCCGGTGACGGGGGAGTGGCGGCTGCTCGACGGCCCCGACGACGTGCTGGCGCTCATGGACACCGGGGCCGACGGCATCGTCGCCGCGGTCCGCGACGCCGGCGCCACGTTCCTGGCGCCGATCTACCACGAGCTCACCGGCATCGTCTGCACGGGGGGCACGGTGCGCAGCCACATCGGCATCGTCAGCCGTGAGTTCCAGGTGCCGTGCGTGATGGGCGCCGCCTTCCCCGACGGCGAGCCCGCCGACGGCGACCGGGTCACCCTCGACAACGGCGCCGTGCTGTCGTGACCTGCTCGATCGCTCCTCGGCTGACGCCTCATCGCATCGCCCGTCCGCCGCTCCTCGCGGGCTCGGGGGTGGCTCGCCCGTCCCTCGCTCGCCGCACCGGGGTTCGGTGCCGACGATGATCGAGAAGCCGATGACCGCCGACGACATGAAGCGGGAGGCGAATCGGCTCATCGCCTATCACGCCCCCATCTCCCAGCAGCTCACCGAGGAGCGCACGTCGCTCGAGTCGAAGCTCATCCCGGTGACGGCCTACATCGTCGTGGCGTGCGTCGAGGCGTGGTACCGCTACCCCGACATGATGGGCCGCATCGAGGCGGCCATGGCCGCCGGCGACATCGGTCGCGCCGGTCGCCGTCCCGGCAGCCAGGTCAACACCGTGTACCTCTGGTCGATCGCCAACTTCTGGCTGCTCGGCCGCAAGGTGATGGCCATGGTCGACCCAGTGGCCACGAACGACCCCGAGCCCGCGTTCACCGTGCTCGACTTCTGGGAGCGGGCGGCGATGGCCTTCCGAGGCGACGACGGCACCCGCCAGGCCCACGACGCCGGCGGGGTGGTGCGGCCCTACGACGACGCGGTCCTCGCCACCCTGCTCGACGGCGCCACCCCGGTGGACGACGACCGCCGGGCCACCATCAAACGCCTGAACGCCACCCTCATCAACTACCTGTTCCTGCTCTACTTCGACACCCGGGTGGGCTCGGGCGACACAGGGCCCTACCCGCTGCCCGACGGCCGCACCCTGGTCGTCCGGGACTACTACCGCATGGGCCACAGCGACTTCTGGTGGTCCGATGTGGCCGCCGCCGTGCCGTACCAGAACCTCACCGCGGCGCTGGTGCTCGACGACGTGGCCGTGAAGATCACCGACTTCGGCACCGCCAACACCACGCCCGAGGACTACCTCGACCGCCTCGTGCGCTTCGGCCTGTTCACCACCGACGGCAGCGACGACGGCTCGCTTCGGCCCGTGCCCGACGACGACATCCCCGGCATCCTCGCCGAGGTACGCACGGCCCAGGCCCAGCACTACCGCAACATCGCGGCCATGACGCGGGACGAGAAGATCGCCTGCGGTGCCTACGTGTACTTCTCGTTCCTCAAGCCGTTCGCCGACGTCGCCGGCGTGGGCGATCAGCTCGACTGGACCGTCCCCCGCGACATCCCCGACCCGCTCTACCAGTTGCTGTCGGCCATGGAGGGCGAGAACGCCGGCGTGGGCGACGAGGAGTACTACTCGCTGCTCACCTGACGCTCGGGTGTGCCGCCACGGGGTGCCACTGCCTCGGCGCGTCGGTCCCGCCACCGGCCGCCGCCGGCCGACGGCCTACGCTCCGGCGATGGCCGAGCTGACCGACGACCTCCTGACCGACGACGCCGCCAACGAGGGGCGCCACGTCCCCGACGACGAGCGCTACTGGAACGAGTCGTGGTACCTCGACTTCGCGTCCGACGACGGCCGGCTCGGGGGCTACGTCCGCACCGGGTTCTACCCGAACCTGGGGGTCTGCTGGTACTGGGCGTGTGTCGTCGGCGAGGGCCGTCCCCTCGTCACCCTCATCGACCACACCGTGCCCATCCCGGCGGCGCCGGCCCTCGCGGTCCGCAGCGAGGGGCTGTGGACCGACTACGTGGTCGAGACACCGTGGCGGCACGTGTCGCTCGGCCTCGAGGGCTTCGGGGTCACGCTCGACGACCCCGCCGAGACCTACGGCCAGGGTGCCCCCGGCGACCTGCGGGGCGAGCGCACCGCGCTGGGTCTCGAGTTGGACTGGGAGACCGAGGGCGAGCCGTTCCCGTTCCCCTTCGGCATCACCCGCTACGAGGTGCCCTGCCGGGTGCACGGCGAGGTGCTGGTGGGCGACGAGCGCATCGAGTTCGAGGGGTCGGGCCAGCGCGACCACTCGTGGGGGGTGCGTGACTGGTGGGCGATGTCGCACAACTGGTCCGAGGGGGCGCTCGACGACGGCACCCGCTTCCACGGCACCCACGCCCTGCCCGGATGGGGCGACTGGTCGATCGGCTACGTGCAGCCCCCCGGGGGCACGCCGCAGGGTGGCTTCGGCGACTATCACACCGACACCGAATTCGACGCCGAGGGCCTGCCCCTCGCCGCCCACATGACGCTGCCCGATCTCGACCTGGCGGTGGAGGTGGTGGCCCACTCGCCCGTGCTGCTCGTGTCGCCCGAAGGTGACGTGGCCCGGTTCCCGCGGTCCCTCGTGCGCTACCGGGAGAACGGCGGCGACCGCCGGGGCGTGGGCTGGATCGAGTACGGCCAACCCCAGAAGGACCCACCGAACCTCACCTGACTCCCCGAGCTCGACGGGCGCGGGGCTCGTGCCCCATCTGCATGTACCCGTGGGGGGGGGCGGCGGACAGCGCCGCGTGGGCGACCATGTCCAGATGACCGCGAGGGGGACCATGGCGGCTGGCCGCGCCGGGGCCGATGCCGAGCGCGAAGCCACCCGGTCGTCCGGCGAGCCGCAGTGGCTCGCCGAGGTCAGTCGGTGGGGACCTCTTTGCCCTCGCCGAAGATCTCGGCTTCGTGCTCCTCGAGCTCCTCGGGCGATGGCGTCGGCTCGCGGCGGGCCTTGATCACTTCGATGAGGATGGGCACCAGCGACAGCCCGACGATGCCCAGGATGGCCAGCTCGAGGTGCTCCTCGACCCACGGCACCCGGTTGCCGAGCACGTAGCCGAGGGTGGTGATGCCCACCGCCCACAGGAAGCCGCCGACCACGTTGTAGACGACGAAGGTGCGGTACCTCATCTTCCCGACGCCGGCCACGATCGGGGCGAAGGTGCGCACCACGGGCACGAATCTGGCCAGCACGATGGTCTTCGACCCGTGGCGGTCGAAGAAGCCCTGGGCCCGCTCGATGTACTCCTGTTTGAAGATGCGCGAGTCGGGGCGGCGGAACAGGGCCGGGCCCACCTTGTTGCCGAACAGGTAGCCCACCTGGTCGCCGGCCACCGCGGCCACCCAGCAGCCGATCAGCAGGACCGGCAGGGGGGCCAGGCGACCCTGGGACGACAGCAGGCCTGCGGTGAACAGCAGCGAGTCGCCGGGGAGGAAGAAGCCGAAGAACAGGCCCGACTCGGCGAAGACGATGAGGAAGAGGCCGATGGCCCCCGCCACATCGAGGATGTGCTCGGGGTCGAGGCTGCTCGCGGCGATCACGGTGGAGAGCATGTCAGGTCAGTTCTCGTGGTGATCGCCGCGGCAGCCTCGGCCTCAGACCGTGACTTCCTCGGGGTGGTGACCCTCGGGCTCGATGGGGGCGTCCATGCCCGGGGCGTCACGCTTGGAGAAGCTGATGGCGCCGAGCAGCACCACCAGGGCCACGCCGGCGATGGCGAAGCGGGCCGCGTCGTTGTCCTGCAGGGCGATGATGGCGGGCAGCAACAGCAGCGACACCAGGTTGATCACCTTGATGAGCGGGTTCAGCGCGGGGCCGGCGGTGTCCTTGAACGGGTCGCCGACTGTGTCGCCGATGACCGCGGCCTTGTGGGCCTCGGAGCCCTTGCCGCCCTCGAAGCCGTCCTCGATGTACTTCTTGGCGTTGTCCCAGGCCCCACCGGCGTTGTTCTGGTAGTTGGCCATCAGCTGGCCGGTGAGGATGGTGGCGGCCAGGAAGGCGCCGAGGGCGTAGAAGTTGATGCCGAAGCCGATGATCGCCGGCGTGAGCACCGCGAGCAGGGCCGGGGTGGCCAGCTCCCGCAGGGAGGCGGTGGTGCAGATGTCGATGACCGGGCCGTAGTCGGGCCGCTTCGTGCCGGCCATGATCTTGCCGTCGGCGAATTGGCGACGGACCTCCTGCACCACGGTGCCGGCGGTGCGACCGACGGCCCGGATGGCGAGGGAGCTGAACATGAAGGCGATCGAGCCGCCGATGAGCAGGCCGATGAACGTCTTCGGGTCGGCCACGTTGATCTGGATGGCGCTGAAGATGTTCTCGCCGTTCGGGACCAGGTCGGGCAGCTCGTCGGCGATCACCTCGATGAACGAGGCGAACAGCGCGACGGCGGCGATGACCGCCGAGCCGATGGCGAAGCCCTTGGTGACGGCCTTGGTGGTGTTGCCCACCGCGTCGAGGCTCACCATGATGCGCTCGGCCTCGCCCTCGAACTCGCCCGACATCTCGGCGATGCCGGCGGCGTTGTCGGCCACCGGGCCGAAGGTGTCCTCGGACACGACCACGCCGGTGGTGCTGAGCATGCCCATGCCGGCGAGGGCGACGAGGTAGAAGATGAACTGGATGTTGCCGCCGCCGAGGGCGATGGCCGCACCCAGGGCGCCGGCGATGGCCACGATGGCCCACACCGACGACTCGAGGCCGGAGCTGATGCCCGACAGCACGGTGGTGGCCGGGCCGGTGCGGGCGGCCACCGCGATGTCCTGGACCGGCTTGTGCTCGGTCGAGGTGTAGTACTCGGTCAGGCGGCTGACCACCTGGGCCAGCACCAGCCCGGCGACAACGGCGCCGAGCATGCGCAGGCCGGCGTGGTCCACGAAGCCCGGGTTGACGACCCCGTCGGTGATCTTCTTGCCGGCGTCGCCGACGTAGAGGATGGCCACGAGGCCGGTGCCGATGACGGTGAGGATGCTGGCCACCGCGAAGCCGCGGTTGATCGGGGCCATGGCCGACTTGTCCTTGTCGGTGGCCCGCACCGAGAACACTCCCACGATGGAGGCGAGCACGCCGATGGCGCGGGCGGCCACCGGGAAGATGAGGCCGAGCGCGGGGTTGGCGCCGATCGAATCGAAGGCCGCCACACCCAGGATGATCGAGGCCACGAGGGTGACCTCGTAGCTCTCGAAGAGGTCGGAGGCCATGCCCGCGCAGTCGCCCACGTTGTCGCCCACGTTGTCGGCGATGGTGGCGGGGTTGCGGGGGTCGTCCTCGGGGATGCCGGCCTCGACCTTGCCCACCAGGTCGGCGCCCACGTCGGCGGCCTTGGTGAAGATGCCGCCACCCACCCGCAGGAACAGGGCCAGCAGCGAGCCGCCGAAGCCGAAGCCGATGAGGATGGCCGAGGCGGTGTTCTGGAAGATCATGATGATCAACGTGGCGCCCAGCAGGCCCAGGCCCACGGTGAACATGCCGGCCACGCCACCGGTGCGGAACGCCACCTGGAGGGCCGCGGGCATCGAGCCCGACTTGGCCGCCGCGGCGGTGCGCACGTTGCCCCGCACGGCCAGGCTCATGCCGATGAACCCGGTGAGGCCCGACAGGAAGCACCCGGCGATGAACGCCAGGGTGCGGAACAGGCCCGACTGGAGGAAGGTGAGGGCGACCTCGCCCGTCGCGTCGTTCACCACCTTGGTGGAGGTGAAGAACACGATGATGGCGACGGGGACGACGATGATGGCGATGGTGCGGAACTGCCGCTTCAGGTAGGCCATGGCCCCCTCTTGGATCGCGGCGGCGATCTCGCGCATCTTGTCGGTGCCGGTGTCGGCGTCGAGCACCGACCGCACCAGGAAGCCGCCGACGGCCAGCGCCAGCAGTGCGGTGGCCGCCGAGAAGATCAGCCAGAACCACTCGGCGTCACCGAGGGTGAAGTTCTGGTACCCGCCTTCAGCAGCGAGGACGTTGAGAATGGGCAACGTGTTTCCTTTGGTCGCAGGCAGCCCTGTGCCACCTGTGGGACATGGGGGTGGGCGCGGGGGTCCGTTCAGACCGCCGTCATGCCGCAAAGAGGATTACCCACCGGCCCCTCCCAGGGCCAATTCACGAGGTCACGAGGTGGTGGCCGCTCAGGTGGCGACGAGGTCGCTGGGCCGCACGTCCAGTGCTGCCGGCCAGTCGACGTGGATCGACTCGTCACCGCCGATCTCAGGGAAGTCGTCGAGGTCAGCGATCGTGAAGGGACCGCGGAAAGCCTCGAGGTGAGCCACGGCGACGCTCATGGGCGGAGCGTGGGGTGAGCGGTTGGCGCTGCAACGGCCGTTCGCACTGTCAAGACGTCGAGGCCAGGTCCCTCCGAGGCCCACACGAGCAGTTCGCGGCGGTTGCGGACGCCGAGCTTGCGGTAGGCCGAGCCGAGGTGGGTCTCCACCGTGCGGGGGCTGAGGAACATCTGGTCGGCGATGGCGCGGTTGCTCGCGCCGGCCACGGCCAGTGGCACGACGTTGCGCTCCTGGTTGAGGACCACGTCCCGCCCGACGAACACCACCAATTGCTGCCAGCGAGCGTGGTGGCCGATGCGGCGAACTCGCCGCCGACTCAGCAGAGGGCCATCACGGTGAAGCCATCGTCGGACGCCGGCGCGGTCTGTGTTCCGGCGCTGTTGAACAGGCGGATGCGCAAGCTGTTCGCGTCGCCCTGGGTCGCCTGCTCGACGCCGATCTCGCCGTTGTCGACGCTTCCGGAGGTGTTGTTGTTGCGCGTGGCCATCCACCCGCACCCCACGATCGATCGGTTGAACCTGACGTCGTACTCACCAGGGTTTCCCGTCGTCGAGACGAACTGGATACCCTTGCCCGCGAGCAGGACCGGGGTGCTGCCGTTCGGGTTGACCTTCGCCCAGAGCGGGATGACCCCGAGCGCCATGTCGGCGCGACCGAGGGTGCCGTTCTTGACGTCGATCCCCTGGAGCGTCTCGTTGATGACGCTGCTGCTGTTGACCGAGTTCGCGGCGACGACTTCGGCGGTGGCCTCACCGACCTCCGGAGTGTCGTCCGCTGCGGCAAAACCCCCCGCCGCGACGAAGTAGGCCGTGACTGCGGCGAGCGCTATCGCAATCGCCTGGGTCGCGAGCATCGGCCGGAATCGCTGTCCCATGAACTTCCTCCTGATCGTGCTCCCCGATCACGAGGTTATGGGGTCCGGCGTTCACACGCGGTCGTAGAGGATGGCTCGCTTCACCTCTTCGATGGCCTGGGTGACCTTGATCTCGCGGGGGCAGGCCTCGGAGCAGTTGAAGGCGGTGCGGCAGCGCCAGACGCCGGACTTCTCGTTGAGGATGTCGAGGCGGTCGGCGGCACCTTCATCTCGGGAGTCGAAGATGAAGCGGTGGGCGTTGACGATGGCGGCGGGGCCGACATAGGACGAGTTGCCCCAGTAGATCGGGCAGGAGGTGGTGCAGGCCGCGCAGAGGATGCATTTGGTGGTGTCGTCGAAGCGCTCGCGGTCTTCGGAGGACTGGTAGCGCTCGGTGTAGCCGGGGTCGCTGTCGTTGATGAGGTACGGCATGACCGAGCGGTACTGGGCGAAGAAGGGCTCCATGTCGACCACCAGGTCCTTGATGACCGGTAGGCCGCGGATGGGCTCGACGGTGACGATCTTGCCCGCGTCCTTGATGAGCATGGTGCAGGCCAGGGCGTTGGCGCCGTTGATGACCATGGCGTCGGACCCGCAGACGCCGTGGGCGCACGAGCGGCGCAGCGCGAGGGTGCCGTCGTGGTGGTACTTCACCTCGTGGAGGGCGTCGAGCACCCGGTCGGTGCCCTCCATCTCCACGTGGTAGCTCTCCCAGTGGGGCTTGGTCTCGCGCTCGGGGTCGTAGCGCTTGATGCGCACCTCGACCTTGAAGAGCTCGACCTTCGCCGCTGGCGCGGCCGGTGCGGCAGCCGTGGTGTCGTTGCCGTCTGGGTCGGGAGTCTCGTCAGCCATCAGTACTTGCGCTCCATGGGCTCGTAGCGTCCACCGATCACCGGTTTGTAGTCGAGGGTGATCGAGCCGTCGTCGTTCAGTGTGGCCAGCGTGTGCTTCATCCACTCGGCGTCGTCACGGGTGGGGAAGTCGTCGCGGGCGTGGGCGCCGCGGCTCTCGGTGCGGGCCCGGGCGCTCTTGACGGTGACGTCGGCCAGGTCGAGCAGGTAGCTCACCTCGAGCGCCTCGGTGAGGTCGTAGTTGAAGATGTCGCCCTTGTCGGTGATGGCCACGTCCTCGTAGGCGGCCTTCATCTCGGCCACCGTCGCCTCGGCCGTGCCCAGCGACTCGTCGGTGCGGAACACCGTGGCGTACTTGGTCATGTCGTCCTGCAGCCGGGTGCGGATGTCGGCGTAGTTCTCGGTGCCGGTGCCGGCCTTCAGCTTCTCGATGCGGGCGGCCACGTCCTGCTCGGCGCCCGCCACCGCGTCGGGCATGCCGGTGCTGTTCACGTAGCGGGCCATGTCCTTGCCGCCGCGGCGGCCGAACACCACGATGTCGAGCAGCGAGTTGGTGCCCAGGCGGTTGGCGCCGTGCACCGACACGCAGGCGCACTCGCCGGCGGCGTACAGGCCCGGCAACACGGTGTTGTCGGCGTCGATCACCACCTGGCCATCGACGTTGGTGGGGATGCCGCCCATGGCGTAGTGGGCCGTGGGCTGGATGGGGATGGGGTCGGTCTTGGGCTCGATGCCCTGGTAGGTGCGCACGAAGTCGCTGATGTCGGGCAGCTTGGCGTCGATCTGCTCGGGTGGCAGGTGGGTGAGGTCGAGGTGCACGTAGTCGCCGTGGATGCCGCAGCCCCGGCCCTCGAGGATCTCGGTCATGATCGAGCGCGAGACCATGTCGCGGGGGGCGAGGTCCTTCACCGTGGGGGCGTAGCGCTCCATGAAGCGCTCGCCGTCCTTGTTGCGCAGGATGCCGCCCTCGCCGCGGGCGGCCTCGGACAGCAGGATGCCCAGCTTGTAGATGCCGGTCGGGTGGAACTGGAAGAACTCCATGTCCTGCATGGGGATGCCGCGGCGCAGCAGCAGCCCCGGGCCGTCACCCGTGAGGCTCACCGCGTTGGACGACACCTTGAACATGCGGCCGAAGCCGCCCGACGCGAACAGCACGCCCTTGGTCCGGAACACGTGCAGGTCGCCCGTGGCCATCTCGTAGGCGACCACCGACGACACCCGCTTGCCGGCGTCGCTGTCGGGGTCGTCGACGAAGGCGATGTCGAGCACCTGGAACTCGTTGAAGAAGTTCACGCCCCGCTTGACGCACTGCTGGAACAGGGTCTGCAGGATCATGTGGCCCGTGCGGTCGGCCGAGTAGCAGGCCCGGCGCACCGGGGCCTCGCCGTGGTTGCGGGTGTGCCCGCCGAAGCGGCGCTGGTCGATCTTGCCCTCGGGCGTGCGGTTGAACGGCAGGCCGAAGTGCTCCAGCTCGATGACGGCGTCGATGGCCTCGCGGCACATCACGTCGATGGCGGGCTGGTCGCCCAGGTAGTCGGCGCCCTTCACCGTGTCGAACGCGTGCCACTCCCACGAGTCGTCCTCGACGTTGGCCAGCGCCGCGCACATCCCGCCCTGCGCGGCACCGGTGTGCGAGCGGGTCGGGTAGAGCTTGGTGAGCACGGCGACGTGGCAGGTGCCGGCGACTTCGATGGCGGCTCGGAGGCCGGCGCCGCCGGCGCCGACGATCACCGCGTCGTAGCTGTGGTGATGGACGTTCACGGACCCACTTTTCCACGCGTGCCGAGGCGGCACCGCATCGGCGTCACCACCGCCGGACGGTGGTCGGCACGGACCGCCGTTCACCGTGCTTTACCCCGGGTGGGTGGCAGTCCTCCTAGACTGTCACGCAGGTGGCACCGGACAGGCCTCTCTCCCGAGCGGAGTCGCAGGAGCGGACGAGACAGGCGCTCCTCGTCGCGGCCGAGCAGCGGTTCCTGAACGAGGGCTACCTCCGCACCACGCTTTCCGAGATCGCAGCGGACGCGGGGGTCACCAAAGGTGCCGTGTACGCCAACTTCAGCTCCAAGGCCGCGCTGTTCCAGGAGGTGCGGACCAGGTGGACACGGCGGGACCTCGTCGAGATCCAGGAGGTGCTGGGCGGCAGCGCCGACCTCGAGGCGTTCGTGGACACGGGCGCGACCTGGATGACCGAGTTCGGCCTCGCCAGCGAGACCCGCCAGCAGGCCATCTTCGAGTTCCTGGTCGAGGCCGAGGACACCACGGCGTCCCAGGCGTTCCTCGAGACGTTCCACGAGACCCGCGCGATCGTGCGGGGCATCCTCCAGGACAACCTGCCGAGGCTCACCGGATGCGACGTCGACGAGGTCACCGCCGCGCTCCAGGTCGAGGTGTTCCTGGCCGCCCTGCGCGGGGTGGCGGTGCACCGCCGGGTCGACCCGAGCATTCCCGCCGAGGCCTACGGCACCGCGTTGCGCAACCTGGTCGCCGGCGCCCTCGCCATGTGCTGTCCGACGGTGACATCGGCACGCTGAGGCCGGTTCCCGACCGTGTCGGGGGTGACTTGACACTGTTCACCTGGCGCGCCACACTCGGAAACTGAGGGTATGCGGACAGGTGGCCCCCGCCGCCTGCGCACTCGATCCCCACGCTTCGTGGGCGGTCGTTCCCTCCCACGCCTTGGGCGAGCCCGGGAGGGGACGCGAGGGGGTTCGCCCCCACCACGCCTCTCCCGGGTGGCTGGGCGATGCCGCACGGCGTGCACCTACCCGGACGGGGCACGTCTGTGGGTGCGGCCCCGTCGAGCCTGATGCACGCGATCGCACCGATCAGGCGTCGATGACGGTGTCGTAGCGGTTGGCCACGCGGTCGAGGCCTTCGCCCACCAGCTCGACGTCGACGGTGAGGGCGCCCGTCGCCTCGGGCACCTCGAGGTCGATCGCGCCGATCCGGATGCAGTCATCGGCGGGCAGGTCGCCCTGCCAGGCCCAGGTCTCGTCGCCGCCGGGCCACGTCACGGTGGCCCGCACCTGGGCGCCGCGCACCGGCCGGTGCAGGTCGGAGACGGCGTGGATGGCGAGCGAGAGCCGCTCGCCGGGTCGGACGGCTACGGGCGGCCGCTCACACACCACGATCACCGGCCGGCAGGCGTCTACCAGCGCGTCGAACCCCGCCTTGGGGGCGCGATCGTGGCCGAGCACCGACCAGGTGACCGCGGGGTGGCCGTCGGCGAAGCAGAATTGGGCGAAACCACCCGTGGGCCGGTACTTCAGCGTGCGGAGCGCCTCGATGTGGTGCTTGATCACCACTGCCTGGTACTGCTGCGTGGCGTCTCGCCACTCGTCGAAGGTGGCGTGATCGGCGGGCGGCACGTAGCGGTCGAAGGCGTGCTTCTGCAGGTTGTGGGTGCGGGCCAGGCGGGGCCAGTCCAGGTCGGGCCATCGATCGGGCTCGCAGAAGTCGGCGGTGTCGGGCACGGCCTGGGCGCCGAACTCGGTGACGAAGCGGGCCAGGCGGGGGATCCGGCGCAGGAAGGTCGGGAAGTCGCGCTCGTCGCCGAAGTACCACCCGAAGTAGGTGTGGGTGTCGGTGCCGTCGAGCTGGGGGAGGTGGGGGAACATCCCCGAGTTGGCGATGACCGGGCGGGACGGGTCGGCCTTGCGCAGGCTGCGCTTGATCGAGCGGTCGAGAATCGTGCGGTTCCAGGTGGGCAGCTCCTGGGCGGCGAGGGCGCGCACGGCCAGGCGGCGCACCGCGGCCGGGTCGGCCAGGGCCTCCGCATCGATGTCGATGGCCATGGGCTCGTTGTGCCCGCACCAGATGGCCACCGAGGGGTGGTGGCCCAGCAGCTCGACCGCCTTGCGGGCCTGGCGCACGGCCTGGCGGCGCACCCCGCGCGCGTAGCCCCACTGCAGCGGCAGGTCCTGCCAGAGCAGCAGCCCGGCCTCGTCGGCCGCGTCGTAGAGCTCGGGCCGCGTGATGTGGGCGTGGAGGCGCAGGAAGTCGAGGCCGGCCTCCTTGGCCAGCGCCACGTCCCGGCGGAGCTCGTCGGGGGCGGCATCGGCCAGGGCTTGACGGGTGGGGCCCTGGTTGGAGCCCTTCAGGTAGAGGCGCTCGCCGTTCACGTGGGCGATCCAGTTCCGCAGCTCGACGGTGCGCAGACCGAGGCGGCGGGTGACGCGGTGGCTCACCTCGCCGCCGGGGGTGCGCACCTCGATGGCGACGTCGTGCAGCGGCTGGTCGCCGAGCGACCACGGCCACCACCGCTCCGGGTCGGGCACCCCCACGGTCCACTCCACCCGGTTCTCACCCGCCGCCAGCGGGTGGTCGGTGCGCTGCTCGACGATGGTCGCGCCCCCGTCCGCGGCGCGGACGGTGGTGCGGATCTCGAAGGTGCCGGCGTCGAGGGTGTCGACCACCGCGGCGATGGCGACGACGGCCTGGGTCTCACTGGCGTCGGTGCAGATCATCGACGGCCGACGGAACCGCACCGGGCCGGTCTCCTCCAGGCGGACGGGCCGCCAGATGCCCCCGGGGTTGACGTCGCGGTCGTGGCAGTCCCAGTGCTGGAAAACCCCGGTGAGGTTGCGCTTGGCGGCCCGGTCCTCCTGCGGTGAGCACACCACCTCGATCGCGAGTGCGTGCTCGGCGCGCGCCGACAGCGCCTCGGTGACTTCGAAGGTGTGGTGGAAGAAGTAACCCTCGGTGGCGCCGACGTAGGCCTCGTCGAGCCAGACGTCGCCCTGGTAGAAGATGCCGTCGAGCACGAGCCACGAGCGCCGGCCCTCCTCGGGCGGCGGCGCCTCGAAGCCCCGCCGGTACAGCAGCGGCCCGTCCACCCCGACGAAGGCCGGCGTCGACGCCCAGTGGCCCGGGACCTCGATGTCCTCCCACCCGTCGTCTTCGAAGCCGTCCGCGGTGAACGTCCGGCGGAGGTCCTCGTCGGCGATCACCGCCCGCCACGTCCCCGATAGATCCACCAGGCGAACCTACCCGCCTCTCGCGAAGCCACCGCCGCCAAGGCCAACGTCCTCGATGCCACGTCGACGTTCCGACCGACCCCGGCGCTGCCGACGTGACTCGGTCTATGCTGGGACCGCGCAGCCCCGGGGTTTGCGGGAATGGTGGGCTCGGAGATGAGCTTTCTTGAGGGGGCGGACAGGTGGGGGCGGGCCCTTTCGGTCCTGACCACGGTCCTGCTGCTCGTGGGATGCACCGTTGCTGCGCTGCCAGCTGGCGCCGCAACCACCACGAACGAGACGGGCGCCACCTTCCGCCGCCTCATCGGCACCCGGGGCGCTGACGCGCCGGCCCCCGGCGACGTCAAGGAGCCGCAAGACCTCGCAGTCGCGCCCAACGGCGACGTCTATGTCACCGACACGCCCACGAACCGGGTTGTCCAGTACGACAACACCGGTGCCTTCGTGCGGGCCTGGGGCGGCGGTCCCGCCGGGACCGGACCCGGCCAGTTCGACCAGCCTCGCGGCATCGCCATCGGCACCGGCGGCGCGGTGTACGTCGTCGATGGCGGCAACGATCGGGTGCAGCGGTTCTCGCCGACCGGCCAGTTCCTCTCGGCGTGGGGGACGACCGGCGAGGGCGACGGCCAGTTCGACGAGCCCTGGGCCATCGCAGTAGCCCCTGATGGCGATGTGTGGGTCACGGATCTCAACTGCCACATCCAGCGCTTCAGTTCCACAGGCGCCTTCGAGGTCGGCTGGGGTGACTGCTGGGACTACGCGAACGAGATCTACGGCGCGTTCGGGATCGCTGTCGCGGCGGATGGGACCCTCTACGTCAGCAGCGGGTCTGACGCCGGCGGTGCGCTGGGCCGTGATCAGGTGTTCCACGTCGCTCCGGATGGCACCAGGCTCGGCAGCTTGGGCGGGACCGGGTCAGGTGACGGGCAGCTCAGGTTCCCAGCGGGCCTTGACCTCGCCCCCGACGGCACCCTGTACGTCGTCGATGGCGGGAACAGCCGGGTCCAACGGTTCGCCGCGGACGGTTCCTACATGTCGCAGTGGAACGGGACCGCCATCGGCAGCGGCCGTACCTTCTCCTTCGGCGGTGTCGCCATCGCGCCTGACGGTGGTGTGTACACCACGGCGCGGCCTGGCTCCGGAGCGGACGACCCGAGGGTGCAGCGCTTCACCGCGACGGGCACGTTCGTCAGCTTCGTGGGTGGGTTCGGCGACGGCCTCGCCAGGTTCTCGGGTCCCAAGGACGTGGCGGCCGGGCCAGGTGGCGGTCTCGTGGTGCTCGACGCAGGAAACCAGCGCGTCGTGCGCTCGGATTCCGATCTGGTCTTCGACACCGCATGGGGCCATCTGGGTTCGGCCCCCGGTGAACTGATGAACCCTGAAGCCATCGCCGTCAGCGATGGCGGCACGATCTACGTGGCCGACACCGGGAACAACCGCGTGCAGCGGTTCGCCGCGAACGGAACGTTCCTGTCGCAGTGGGGCGAGCCCGGCGCGGGCCCAGGCCAGTTCAACGCCCCTGCTGGCATCGACGTCGATGACACCGGCGATGTGTGGGTGGCCGAGCGGGGCAACCATCGGGTCCAACGATTCAGCGCCACGGGGACCTTCGAGGGCGCGTTCGGCTCGGCTGGGAGCGGGCCCAGCCAGTTCAGCGCACCGTCTGCGGTCGCGGTCAGCCAGCAAGGTGTGTTCGTGGCGGACACCGGCAACAAGCGAGTGCAGCGCCTGGACCTCGACGGTACGCCCGCAGGCCGGTGGTCCACGGGCGATCTGGTTCCGAAGGGCGCGGCCGCAGATCCCCGGACGGGCGTGTGGGTGTCCGGGAGCCATCCCACCACCGGGCACTCCGCCTGGCGTTACAGCGCCGATGGCGTGCTGCTCAGCTCCAGCCACATCTGGCGGTCCGAGGCGATCGAGGTGACGGTCGATGGCCGCATGTACGTCCCAGTGGACCCGGAGAACGCGCTCGCTGAGTACGTCCTCGCCGCCGGCCCGCTGTTGCACGTCAGCATGACCACGCCGACACCACAGGTCGAGGTCGGCCAACGCATCGACTATGACGTGCTCCTGCGGAACACCGGCGCGGTCGCCCTCACTGGGCTCGCCGCCTCCTACACGGGAACGCCCGAGTGCGACGGCCCGCTCCCGGATGTCCCGATCGGGGGGGTGCGCACCGTCCGGTGTTCGCACACCGCCGCGGCGGGCGATCTCGGGACCCTCTCCAACCAGATCGCCGTCACGGCCGGCGGCATCGGCGAGCCGGTGACGAGCGTCGCGGGTGCCACGAACGTGGCCGTGACGCACGCGAGCCCGAGGTTGCTCGGCCAGTTCGGCGCGTCCGGGACCGGCCCAGGGCAGCTGCAAGGTGCCACCGATCTGGATCTGGGTCCGGACGGCGAGGTCTACGTCCACAACCTGGGTGCCGGCAGCGTGGGCGAGGTCGACGTGTTCAGCGCCGGAGCCTTCGAGCGGACCATCCCGGTCGCCGCCACCGCCGAGCGGATGGCCGTAGGGGGCGCCGGCGACATCTACTTGATGCGGAACGTCATCACCTCGTACTCGGTCCCTGGCGGGTCCGCGCCCGGCTACGAGTCCCGCGTGACCCGATTCTCGCCGACGGGCCAGTCCGCGGGTCTCGTCTCGGGGAGCCAGCGACCGTCCCAGGGCAAGGACATTTCTGCTGACGTGGGCGGAACGCACGTCTTTCTCACTGTGCGGCGGCAGACGCTCACCTGGTGGGACGACTGGTACGGCTGGCAACACCAGGACATGGGCGAAGATCAGTTCGTGGACATGGTCCCGGGCACCGGCTCGAGCTCGGTGGGCAGTCGATCTGCCGATGCGGTCGACAGCGCCGGCACGAAGATCGTGCGGCTCAGCTTCGCGAGCTCGCTCGGCGGGCACGCCGTGGTCACCGACGGCAGCACTCTGCAGGAGTTCTCGGTCTCCGGCTCCTCACCGGCCCGGGACGTGGCCACGGACGCGTCTGGGAACGTGTACGTCGCCTACCACGCTGCGAACGAGGTCCGCGTGTTCTCGTCGGCGGGCACGCTGCTCGCCCGCTGGCCGGTCACGGGTGACCGACTCGTGGTGTCCCCAGAGGGGCTCGTGTACGTTCTGGACCGCGCCGCCGGCGTGGTGCGGGTGTACGGGTTCGGGATCTCGGGGGTGGTGGCGGATGAGGTGACGGATGCGCCGTTGGGCGGTGTGGTGGCCATAGCGGTCGACTCGGGCGGACAGCTGGCGGCGGCTGCGGTGTCTGATGGTGCGGGGCGGTATCGGTTGCGGGTTGGGCCAGGTCAGTACCGGGTGGGGTTCGTGGATCCGTCGGGTGCGCACTTGGGAGAATGGGCGTGGGGTCATGCGATCACGGATCCGAGCTCGGGGTCGTCGGTGACGGTGGGGGTGACGGGGGCGTCGGTGAACATCGGGTTGTTGGCGGCGCGGGGTTCGATCGGGGGCTCGGTGTCGGCTGATGGTGGCGGTGTGGTGCCGGGGGCGTGGGTGGCGGCCGTCAGCCAGTCCACGGGGATCATGCGAGGCACGATCGCGGCGGCGGACGGCACGTACAGCCTGGGTGGGCTCGATGCCGGCGGACAGGTCGTGGTGTTCGTGGACCCGTCGGGGCAGCGCCGCTTCGAGTTCTACAACGACAAGGCGTTCGCCCAGATGGCGGACACCGTGAACGTCGCCGCGGGGGCGGCGTCCACGGCGAACGCGGCGTTGCCGGCGCAGGGGCCGTTCGGGTCGGGGTCGACGATCTCGGGCACGGTGGTCGATGACGATGCCGGGGGTGCGGCGGTGGCCGGCGCGTGGGTGGTGGCTGTTGGCATCGATGGGGTGATGCGGGCGGGGGCGGTGACCAACGGTGCGGGGCAGTATGCGTTGGCGGTGGGGCCGGGGAGCTACAAGGTGCAGGTGTTGGATCCGGCGGGGTTGCACACGGGCCAGTGGGTTCCGGACAAGGGGTTGGACGACTTCGACGGCGCCCAGGTGGTGACGGTCGCCGCCGCCCAGACGGCGACGGTGAACGCGGGTCTGGCGTCGAACCGGGGCCGCATCGCGGGGACGGTGACCGATCCGTCGGGTCCGGCCGCGGGGGCGACGGTGTTGGCCATCTCGACGGTGAACGCCCAGTTGGCGGGCGCGGCGACCGCGGCGGGCAACGGTTCGTACACGATTGGTGGGTTGCGGCCGGGGAGCTATCTGGTGGCGTTCGTGGACCCGTGGGGTGAGCATGGCTTCGAGTACCACGACAACACCACCAACCCCGGCGCTGCTACCACCGTGGCGGTGACCGCCGGCGGCACCGCCACCATCAACGCCGCCCTGAGCTGAGTCACGCGGCTGCGGGTCGCAGCCACGGTCGCCACCGGTAGCTTGAGCGCCATGTCGTCGCGCCCCGCCACCATCGGTCAGCTCCGCGAGTCGGGCTGGGAGTCCGTCCCGGTCAAGGACGAGGTGCGCCGCAACGCCGTGGCCCGCATCAGCGCGGGCGAGCCGCTGTTCCCCAGCGTGCTCGGTTACGAGGACACGGTGATGCCGCAGCTCGAGAACGCGCTGCTGGCGGGCCACGACGTGATCTTCCTGGGGGAGCGGGGCCAGGCCAAGACCCGCATGATCCGCTCCCTCACCGGCCTGCTCGACGAGTGGCTGCCCATCGTGGTCGGCTCCGAGATCAACGACGACCCCTACGCCCCGGTGTCCAAGCACGCCCGCGACCTGGTGGCCGAGCACGGCGACGACACCAACATCGAGTGGGTGCACCGCGACACCCGCTACGGCGAGAAGCTGGCCACCCCCGACACCTCCATCGCCGACCTCATCGGCGAGGTCGACCCCATCAAGGTGGCCGAGGGCCGCTACCTCTCCGACGAGCTCACCCTGCACTACGGCCTCGTCCCCCGCACGAACCGGGGCATCTTCGCCATCAACGAGCTGCCCGACCTGTCCGAGCGCATCCAGGTGGGCCTGCTCAACGTGCTCGAGGAGCGCGACGTCCAGGTGCGGGGCTACAAGATCCGTCTCCCCCTCGACGTGATGCTGTTCGCCTCGGCCAACCCCGAGGACTACACCAACCGCGGCCGCATCATCACGCCGCTCAAGGACCGCTTCGGGGCGCAGATCCGCACCCACTACCCGCTCGACGTCGAGACCGAGGTGGCCATCGCCGCCCAGGAGGCCCGGCCCTTCGACGTGGAGGGTGTGCGGGTGAGCGTGCCCGAGTACATGACCGAGATCGTCGCCACCATCAGTCACCTGGCCCGCCAGAGCCCCCACATCAACCAGGCCTCCGGCGTGTCGGTGCGCCTCACCGTGTCCAACGAGGAGACGCTGGTGGCCAACGCCACCCGGCGGTCCTTGCGCCTCGGTGAGACCGAGGTGGTGCCCCGGGTGAGCGACCTCGAGGCACTGGCGTCGTCCACCGCCGGCAAGGTGGAGATCGAGGCCATCGAGGAGGGCCGCGACGCCCAGATCGTCGAGCAGCTCATGAAGGCCGCCGTGCTGACGGTGTTCAAGGACCGCTTCGCGGTCGACGAGCTCCGCGGGGTGCTCGACGCCTTCGACGACGGCACGGTGGTGAACGCCGGCGAGGACGTGGGCGCCAACGACTACGCCCAGCTGGTCACGTCCATCCCCGCGCTGCGCGACCCGGTCCGTCGGCTCACCGACGACGAGTCGCCCGCGGCGCTGGCCGGCGCGGTCGAGCTCATCCTCGAGGGCCTCCACCTGTCCAAGCGCCTCAACAAGGAGGCCGTCGGCGCCCGCGCCACCTACCGGGGGCGCAGCTGAGCGAAGCTGCTCGGGGACCTCGCTCGTTCCCAGCCAAACCCCCACTCGGATGCAGAACGCCGTGCCCCGAGAGCCGACCCAAGGACGAATCCGCCGGGGGTGCCGGGCCGGGCGTGAGCGTCTGGCAGCGGTGGCCTGACAAGCCGGACCGAGCGCCCTGGTCGGGGCAGAAGGCGCCGTCTACCCTGTTCCTGGGGGCGGGCGGAGGTGCCGCCAGCCGGGAGCCACGTCTGTGAGCGGACAACGCGCCAACGGGCGGCCTTCGGTGGCCATCGTGGTGGCCCTGCTCGTGGGTGCCCTGGTCGTGGTCGACCCGTCGCCCGCCGCCGCGGCGCAACCGCCCCAGTTCGTGCGCGCGTGGGGGACGGTGGCGGCCACGGACGCCGACCTGCGGGCCCCGTCCGGCGTGGCGGTGAGCGCCGCGGGCGAGGTGTTCGTGCTGGACACAGATCGGGACGCGGTGCAGGTGTACGACCGCGACGGCGGCTACCTGCGCCGGTGGACGGTGCCCACCACTGCATCAGGCGTGGCGGTGTCGCCCGCCGACGGCAACGTGCGGGTGCTTCGTCAGTGCGGGGTCACCGAGTACACACCGGCCGGTGCGGGCGTGGGTTCGTGGGGCTCGTGCGGGACCGCGGCGGGGACCCTGCCCAACAGCCCGACCGCGCTGGCGATCGCCGCGGGGGGCGACATCTACGTGGCCGACGCCACCAACGACCGCATCAGCCGCTTCACCGCGGCCGGCACGTTCGTGCAGGCGTGGGGAAGCTCGGGCACCACCGACGGGAGGTTCCGCGATCCGTCCGCCGTCGCGGTCGGCGCGACCGGTGACGTCTACGTGGGCGACAAGACCCGCGACGACGTGCAGCAGTTCACCGCGGCCGGCAGCTTCGTGCGGAAGTGGGGGAGCACGGGCAGCGCCGACGGCCAGTTCCGCTCCGTCACCGGCCTGGCCACCGGCACCGACGGGTCGGTCTACGCCGCCGATATCGACCGCGTGCAGCAGTTCGACGCCGCGGGCGCCTTCGTCCGCACGTGGGGGCGCGAAGGCACGCTCCCGGGCCAGTTCACCGATCCCGACCGGATCACGGTGCAGCCCCTCGGCGTCTCGGTTGATCCCGCCGGTGCCGACGTGTTCGTGGCCGACTCGGGCAACGAACGGGTCCAGCGGTTCTCGGCCGGCGGCGTCTTCGAGGCGACCTGGGGGACCCGACTGCTGCCCGGACGGGTGCAGCACCCCAACGGCGTGGCCATGGACGCGTCCGGGAACGTGTATGTGGCCGAGGAGACCGCCGACCGGATCGAGGTGTTCGCGCCCGACGGCACCTTCCTGCGCCAGTGGGCGGGCGCCGACAACGCCGACGGGCGCCTGCTCGATCCCGTGGGCGTGGCCGTGGGCCCGAGCGGTGACGTCTACGTGGCCGACACCGGCCACGACCGCGTCCAGCGCTATGCGCCCGACGGCCAGCAGCTCGGGTCGTGGGGCGGCACCGGCACGGGCCAGGGCCAGTTCCGCAGCCCCTCGTGGCTCGGCATCGACGGTGGCGGCCACGTCCACGTGCTCGACGCCGGGAACACCCGTGTCCAGGAGTTCGACGCCGGTGGGGCGTTCGTGCGGGCCTGGGGCAGCTCGGGCAGCGCCAACGGTCAGATCCGCTATCCCCGAGGGATGGCGGTGGACGCCGACGGCAACGCCTTCGTCGCCGACGTCAACAGCAGCGGCGGCGACCTGCGCATCCAGCGCTTCGACGCCGGTGGCACCTTCGTGGTGGCGTGGCGCCTGCCCGACGCGCCTCCGGGGGGCGGCACCTCCGACACCGAGCGCGCCGACTCGGTGGCGGTCGGCCCCACCGGTGACGTGTTCGTGGGCGACTGCCGCCGTGACCGCGTGGTGCAGTTCACCCCCACCGGCACGGCCGTCGCGTCCTGGGGGACCGAGGGCGACGGCCACCTGTACTGCCCCGCGGGCCTCGCCGTGAGTGCCGGGAACGTCCATGTCGCCGACGTGTACCCGGACAACGAGTGGCCCCGGCTGGACCGCATCGTGCAGTTCACCTACCCCACCGGGCCGCTCGCTCGGGTGACGGTGAGCTCCGACGAGACCGACGTGGTCGCCGGTGCCACGATCCACTACCACGTCACCGTCGACAACCTGGGCGGCGTGCCCCTCACCGGGCTCACCACCACCGCCGGTGCGCTGGTCGACTGTGCCCGTTCGTTGTCCGACATCGCGGTGCAGGACCGGGCCACGTACGACTGCACCCACCAGCCGGCGGCGGCCGACGCCGGTCGCTTCACCGCCACCGTCACGCTGCACTCGAACGAGCTCGGGCCGGTCACCAGCGAGCCCTACGCCATCGACGTGGCCGCGTTCGGCGCGCCCATCCAGGTGCGCGAGTGGTGGGCGTCGCCGACCGCGCTGCTCGACGGGGACCCCCTCGGGCCATCGGGGAACGGCGCGTTGAGCACCCAGGACATCGCCTTCACCGCCACCACCGACGGGGACGTGGTGGTGGCGGGCACCCGGTCCTACCCCGACACGGTGCGGGTGGAGCGCTTCAGTTCCGACGGTGTGTTCGACGGGGGGTGGGGGGCGCCTGGCACCGCTGCGGGCCGGGTCGACGCGCCCTCCGGCGTGGCGGTGGCACCGAACGGCGACGTCTTCGTCTCGGAGTGCCCGCTCGGGCGCATCCAACGGTTCAGCGCCACCGGTGAGCCCATCGGCCTCTGGCTCGAGGAGCGGGTGCCGCCCAACCGGAGCGTGTGCTCACCGGCCGACGTCGCCGTCGGTCCCGACGGCACCGCCTACGTGGTCGATGCTTGGAACGAGCGTGTCGACGTGATCTCGGGCGACACCTACGGTCCCGGCTGGGGTGGCCCCGGCTCGGGCGACGGCGACTTCGACGACCCCGCCGGCATCGCGACGGCGCCGGACGGCTCGGTGTACGTGCTCGACGCCGGCAACCACCGGGTGCAGCGCTTCGACTCGGGGGGCGCGTTCCTCGGCGCTTGGGGCACCGAAGGGAGCGGGAACGGCCAGTTCGGCGACGACGCGACCGACCTTGCCGTGGACGCCTCGGGCCGGGTGTTCGTGGCCGACAGGAGGAACGGCCGCATCCAGATGTTCTCGGCCGACGGCGGCTTCCTGGCCAAGTGGTCGGAGCGCACGGGTCGCCTCGCGGTGGCTGAGCACGCCGACGGGAGCATCCACGTGTACACCTATCCCGAGTCGGGGTCGCTCTCGGATGCGACCGCCGACGGCGTGGTGCGCGAGTGGGTGTTCACCGCGGGCCCGGTGGCGGTCGTCACCCTCACCCCGTCGGTCGCCACCGCGGCGGTCGGCGCGACGGTCCAGTACCGCGTGGACATCGCGAACCGGGGCCCGGCACCGCTGACGGGGGTCACCCTGGACGGCGAGGGCCTCGCGGGCTGCACGGGCCCCGTGGCCGACATCGCACCGGGAGCCACGCGCACCACCACCTGCACCTTCGTGCCCGAGGTGGGCGACACCGGCAGGCACCATCAGCGGGTGGTCGTGGACGGCACGGAGATCGCCCCCGTGCACTCGAACAACACCGGCGTCGAGGTGCTCGGGGCGCGGCTGGCCCAGTTCGGGTCGCCGGGGAGCGGCGCAGGCCAGTTCAACGCCCCCAAGGGCGTCGCGGTCACCTGGGGTGGCGACCTCTTCGTGGCCGACTGCGGCAACAACCGGGTGCAGCACCTGACCACCGACGGGGTGTTCGTCGACCAATGGGGCACCGCGGGCACCGGGAACGGTCAGTTCGACTGCCCGGTCGACGTGACCGTCCGGGGCGGCGACGTGCTGGTGCTCGACCGGGGCAACCGCCGCGTGCAGCAGTTCACGCGCGACGGCGACTTCGTACGGGTGTGGTCGACCCACACGACCGCCCCGGGGCTCCCGACGAGCATCGACGTGGACGACGACGGCAACGTCTACGTCGTCGACAGCGAGGCCGCCACCGAGGGCGAGCCGTGCACGATCATCGACGGCATCCCCTACTGCACGGTCATCCCGCCCGGCGGCAACAACCGCGTCCGACGATTCGGCCCCGACGGCACCTACCTGGGTGACTGGGGCGGCTACCCGGTCCGCTACCTGTTGCGCGGGCTCTGGATCACCTCCGACGGCGCCCTCCTGATGGGCAACGGGCGCTTCGCCGGTGTCGAGGCCGCCACCCTCACCGGCACCACGAGGACGATCTGGCCGGCGGGGTTGATGCCCTCCGATCTCGCGGTCGACGTCGACGGCAACGTGTGGACCGCCGAGTCCGGTTCGGTCAGCGTGCGGACCGGCGGCGGCTTCCTGCTGGCGGTCTACCCGGTGCAGGGCGCGACGGGGATCACCGTGGACCAGGACAGCGCCTACGTCACCACGAGCCAGGGCACCGTCGTGAAGTTGGGGGTGCCGGACCCGGGTGTGTCGGTGGTGGTGTCGGCGGACGAGGCGAGGGTCGCGCCGGGCCAGTTGGTGCACTTCCACGTCACGGTGGCCAACCCGGGGAACCAGGACCTGACGGGGGTGGTGGTGTCGGGGGGGCCGGCGGCGGGCTGCCAGGGGCCGGTGGCGAACATCGGGCCGGCGTCGTCGCGGGTGGTGAACTGCACGTACACGGCCACCGCGGGTGATGTGGGGGTGTTGTCGCGGTCGGCGACGGTGGACACCAACGAGACCGCGCCGGCGTCGTCGGACCCGGTGGAGGTGGTGGTGGACGGCGCCGCGATCGCGGGGCGGGTGGTCGAGGACGGCAGCGGTGCCCCGGTGGCGGGGGCGTTCGTGGTGGCGTTGCGTCCGGACACGTTGGGGTTGGTGGGTGGCACGGTTGCGGACACGTCGGGGAACTACTCGCTGCCGGTGGCGGCGGGTGACTACCTGTTGGAGTTCGCGGACCCGTCGGGTGGTCACCGGTTCGAGTGGTACGCGGATCAGCCGAACCCGGCGGACTTCTCGGTGTTGACCCGGGTAGCGGTGACGGCGGACCAGGTCACGGTCGCGGATGCGGGGCTGGCGCGCACCGGTGGTGATGTCGCGGGCACGGTGACCGACTCGGGAGGACCGGTCGCGGGCGCGTACGTGGTGGCGTTGCGGAACGGGACGCCGGCGGGGCGGGCGACCACGAACGGAGCCGGCCAGTACCGGCTGGCGGGGTTGGCGCCGGGGTCGTACACGGTGGTGTTCGTCGACCCGGCCGCGGCGCATCGTCCGGAGTTCCACGCGGACAGCGCGACGCCGGACGGGGCCACCCCGGTGGCGGTGAGCGCGGGTGGATCGACCACGGTGGACGCGGTGCTGGCGGCGAACAGCCCGGGGCCGGTGGCGGGCAGCGTGTCGGGTGTGGTGAGCGAGGACGGGTCGGGGGCGCCGGTGGTGGGGGCGATGGTTGTCGCGCTGCGCTCGAGCGACCTGGCGCTGGTCGGGGCCACGTTGACCGGCGGTGACGGGTCGTACTCGTTCGGGGTGCCGGCGGGGTCGGCGTACCTCGAGGTGGCGGACCCGTCGGGGCACCACCGGTTCGAGTGGTTCGATGACCAGCCCAACCCGGCGACGTTCTCGGTGCTGGCCCAGGTGGGGCCGGGCTCGGTGGCGAACGCCGGGGTGGCGCCCACCCGGGGGGCGATCGCGGGGTCGGTGACCGAGACGGGCTCGGGGGCGCCGATCAGTGGGGCGTGGGTGGTGGCCACGGGGACGTCGGGCACGACCGGCGTGGTCACGGGCCCTGACGGCTCGTACATCCTGGGCTTGGCGCCGGGGCCGTACACGGTGGTGGTGGTCGACCCGTCGGGCCATCACCAGGTCGAATTCCACCACGACCGTCACACCCCCCAGACCGCCGACCCCGTCACGGTGACCGCGGCCGCCATCACCGCCCTGGACGCCACCCTCGACCCCACCTGAGGCGGATGGCGCCGCCCGGCCACCACTGGTGGTGGCCGAGCGATCGGCCCCGGCCCGGTCAGGCCTGCAGGCACACCTCGCCCGAGCGCGGCACCATAGGGCGATGGCGACCTCCAAGACCGCGGCCCAGACCTACGCCGGCGAGTACGCGGCGGTGTTCGACGCCGCCTGTCGCGCCGCCGGCCTGGTGGGGATGACCGTCACACGGGCCGACCCGTCGACCGGCGTGATCAACCTGTCCTCGTCCATGTCCTTCACCTCGTGGGGCGAGAACGTGGTGCTCCAGGTGGGCCAGCTCGGGCCGGGCGCGGTCCAGGTCGCCGTCCGCTCCGACCTGAAGTTCGGCCTCGTGGACTGGGGCAAGAACGCCAAGAACGTCAACCAGCTGCTCGGCACCATCGACGTGGCCCTCCACCAGCCGGCGGCCGGGCAGCCGCAGGTGGGGATGCCGCAGCAGGCGATGCCGCAGCAGGCGATGCCACAGCAGGCCGCCGCCACCGCCGGCGGATGGCACCCCGACCCGTCGGGCCGCCACCAGTACCGCTACTGGGACGGCACCGCCTGGTCGGCCCAGGTGAGCGACGGCGGCGTGGTGTCCACCGACCCGCTCTGACGTCGGGATGCCTGTCGAGGCGTTCGTTGGGTTGATAGCGGCTCCGGCGAGGCGTCTCAACGCCGGCGCCCGAGTTCCTCCTCCGACCGGTTGACAGGTGCAGCACCTCCGAAGATGCTGTGCGCTGCACACGGTTGCTCGGTACACGGTGATTCACAGGAGGGAATGGCGTGCGACGGGTGAGGTCAGCATTCGCGTTCATGGCGGTACTCGCGGTAGCGACTTCGTTGAGTGGCGTAGCGGTCGCGCAGGCGCCACCGGAGGCGGCCAGCACCGGCTGGCGGCAGGTCACGACCGGTAGTTACCACACGTGCGCGATACGAACATCGGGCCGCCTCTACTGCTGGGGTGACAACTCTGCCGGCCAGCTCGGAACCGGTGATCTGGTCGATCGGGCGCGACCGACCGAGGTGGCCGGCGGCGGTTCCGACTGGATCCAGGTGATCGCCGGTAACTACAACACCTGTGCTCGGCGGGGGCCGAGTTCGACCGCGGGGCGGCTGTACTGTTGGGGTCCGGATCGTGAGGGTCAATTGGGGAACGGATCCGTGACGGGGCGGCGGACGACGCCGACACAGGTGGCGGGCTCGTACACCGACTGGAGCGGCGTGAGCGTCGGTTTCGAGCATGTATGCGCCCGGCGGGCCGGACGACTCTTCTGCTGGGGAGCCGGCCAGCTCGGCGCCCTCGGTGATGGCCAGGCAGACGCCTATGTGCACATCCAGGAGGCACCGACTGCGGTGCTCGGGGGGTTCTCGGACTGGACGTCGGTGTCTGCAGGTGACGACTTCACCTGTGGCCGACGCAACGCGGGCCGTCTCTACTGTTGGGGCTACGGCCCCCGCGGAGAGCTTGGGAGTGGCGACCGCTATCGGATATACGACGTGCCCCAGGAGGTGTCTGGCGGCCGGACGGACTGGACCCTAGCGGCTGTGTCTGCTGCGCATTCTTGCGGCGTTCAGTCGAACGGTGGTCTCCTCTGCTGGGGTGACGACCGCGCAGGCCAGCTGGGCGACGGCGCGAACGGCCCGAGCGACCCCGGGTTCAAGGCCACCCCTTCGGTCGTCCGAGGCGGGTTCTCGGACTGGGTCGACGTCCGCGCCGGCGGCGCCTACAACTGGAGTTCCTTCACACGCGAGACGACCTGCGCTCGACGGACGACGGGGCGGCTCTACTGCTGGGGAGAGGACAGGAACGGCCAGCTCGGGAACGGTGCCGGGAACGCCGACCGGTACACGCCGGGTGAGGTCGCCGGCGGGGCGACCAACTGGGCAGGATTCGACGTCGACCAGCACGTGTGCGCCCTGAAGACCGACTCGTCGCTGTGGTGCTGGGGCAGCAATTGGGATCATGAGCTCGGCGTCGGTAGCACCGCCGACCATCTCGAGGTCCCCACCCCGGTACTCGCGCCATGAGGCGAGCCGCAGCCCGTTCGATGGTTGGTCGGAACGCGTGCGTCGCGGCGGCCGCCCCTACCGCTCGGGGCGACACCGGTCGGAACCTGCCGCCACCCACTGCTCTCCCTGACGGGCTCCACCCCACCCTGCTCGGATCATCTCAGTGGGCGGGCTTCGGCGCGGATCACCACTCGTGCGCCATCAAGGCGGACTCGACTCTGTAGTGCTGGGGATTCAACTCCAGCACCGAGCTCGGGATCGGGAGTACCACCCGTGAGTGGGACGTTCCCGCCGCCGTGCTCGCGCCGGCGTGAACATCATCGGTCGTCGCCACTTCCCCTTCTCCGTTCCGCCGCTCGGCTCGAGCTGAGCGCTCGGGGGTCGCCCGCGGCGTGCTCGGCGGCCAGGAAGGCGGAGGGGCGGGGCTTGCGGTCGCGGTCGAACAGGCCGAAGGGCACGTCGAAGCCGTGGAGCCACTCGTAGTTGTCGATGCCGGTCCAGTGGAAGAAGCCCCGCACGTCGACGCCGTCGGCCAGCGCGGACTCCACCTCGGCCAGCGACGAGCGCAGGACGTCGACCCGCCAGTCGTCGTCGGTGGTGCCCACGCCGTGCTCGGCCACCAGGAGCGGGCGCCCGGGAAGCTCGTCGGCCAGGCGCCGCAGCACGATGCCGAGGCCCTCGCTCCACGGCGCGTAGCCGAGCGGGCCCACCCGGGCGTCGGCGGGGTAGGGCACGAAGGGTGCGTCCGGGTCGTCGGCGATGCCGTAGGCCGAGTAGTAGGAGAACCCGATCAGGTCGAACGATCCGGCCATGTCGGGCACCTCCTCCTGGGCCCGGCCGGGGATGCGCAGCAGGCCGTCGCGCAGCGCGCTGGTCCAGCCCCACAGCGCCGAGTCGACCTGCTCGGCCAGGGCCACGACGTGCGGCTCGGTGGAGCGGGGGACCACCGGGGCCAGGTTGTGGACGGTGGCCACCGGTTGGTCGCCGCCCTTCAGCTGCATCCAGGCCTCGTGGTTGGCCAGGTGGACCGCCCGCAGCGCCTCGGTGAACTTCTCGAGGTCGCGGCGGCCCGGCGGGAACGAGCCGTCCAGCCAGCCGGCGGACGCGTAGGCCACCGGCTCGTTGATCGGCTTCCACCCGAACACCAGGTCGCCGAAGGTCTCGGCCACCCAGTCCACGTGGCGGGGCCAGTGGTAGCGGCGGGCCTTGTCGTCGACGAAGCCGCCCAGATCGTCCGAGAACCAGCCCGGGAGGCTGAAGTGGTGCAGGCACACCCAGGTGCTGATGCCTGCGTCGGCCGCCGCCTCGAGCATCGACCGGTAGTGCTCGACCGCCACCGGGTCGCGCCGGCCCGGCTCGGGCTCGAGGCGGGCCCACTCGAGCGACAGCCGGTGGTGGGTGAGGCCGTGGTCGGCCAGCAGCGCGAAGTCGTCGCGGTAGTTGGTGGCGAAGCCGTTGCCGTCACGCGACGCCGGCGCCCGGCCCGCCTTCTCCCACCGGGCCCAGTCCGACCGGGGCGCGGCGCCCTCGGCCTGGGTGGACGAGGCGGCCGTCCCCCACCAGAAGTCGGGACGGTCGCGGGCGCCGGCGCTCATGGGTGGGAGTCTCCCGCATCCACCGCCGGCAGGGTGAACGGCGGGATGGCCGAGCGGACCGGGTAGTCGCCCAACGCGACCTCGATGATCGCTCGCGCCTTGGCGGTGAGTAGCTCCTCGCCGTCGTACCACTCATCGAGTACCGCCTGGGCGCCCACGACGGAACGGACGCCGCAGCGACGCAAGAGGATCGCGATGTCGTCGTTGTCCCGCCCGACCCTCGCGGCTCGCAGCTTCATTGCCAGCAACAGCCCAGGGGGTGCCAGATCGATCGCCATGCCGCCGTGGCGGAGCAGGGAGATCCCTTCTGGGAGCCCGTGCGGAGGGACGAAGATGACGGCCTTGTCGTTCAGCCAGTCGGCGGGGACGTGCATCTCGGTGGCGAGCACCTCGGCGGCGGCGCTGACGGCGCCGGGTGGTGTGAACCAGGCGTCGACATCGGCGGTGAGTCGCCGCTCGCCTTCCTCGTAGTATCCCAGCGCGAGTGCCGCGCCGCCGAGCAGGAAGATCTGCCCCTCGATGCCGAGTGCATCGAGGCGTTGGGCCAGCACGTCGAGCGCCTCGCGGAGACGTCGGGTGTCGAAGAGGCGAGGTGGCGTCTGGTCGGCGGTCACACGCTTGCGAGAAGGTCAGCAGGAACGAAGACGTTGCGCCGGCGGAACGGCTCTGGCGTGTCGTCCCGGGCGATCTGGCGGAGGCCGGGCAGGTCGACCAGATCCCATGGCTCATCGCTGCGGCGGCAGATGTCCACGACCCAGGCCGGCACGGGCAGCCCTCGGGACGCCAGCACGTGCTCGACGAGGCCGGCGAGCACGGCGTCGATGGCGACAGAGCCGGTGGGCGGCGGTGGGGTGACGCACAGGGCGACGCACGCAGATGGCTCCGCCCCGACGAGGTCGTCGGCGACCTGCACGATCGACTTCTCGACCGCGCCCGGGTCGTGGACGAGCGACGCCGCCAGCGCGATGGCCCAGTCGGCCACCGTGGGGCGGGTGGTGGGGATCGCCACGAGGCGGTAGCCGGCCGCCTGCAGGATCTGCTCGAGCTTGCCCACCGTGGTGTCACGATCGCCGGACTCGATGTCGGAGAGGGACGGCTGCGCGACGCCGCACCGGCGGGCCAGCTCGCGCTGGGACCATCCCTTGTCCGCTCGAGCGGCACGGAGCGCGGTGCTGGCGTTCACGGCCTCATGATAACTGATCTGTTATCGCAGGCCACCGGATTTGATCGTTGCTCCTGCACCCGACCCGATCACGCGCGGGGTGGGGCGTAGCCTGACCGCGTGGCCCGACGGTCGATGGGCAGGGTCAGGCGAACGGTCCCCACGCTGTTCGGCCTGGCCGCGCTCGTGGCCCTCGTCGTCGGCGTCGCCGTGCTGATGTCGCCTGGCGAGGATCACAGCGGGGCTGCCGGTGGCACAGCGGCACCACCCGGCACCGGTGTGCCGGTCGTGACGACCATCCCGTCCCCGCTGCCGGAGGGGTGCCGGACGATCACCGTCACGCCGCCGAGCGCCTCCGATGAGTACCAGGGCGACCTGTGCCTCCCCGTGGGGCTGGCCCGCGACACCGCCATCGTCCTCGTGCACGGGGGCGGGGGCTACGGAGGCGAGCGCAGCGACATGCGGCCGTGGGCCGAGGTCTATCGCGACGCGGGGTACATCACCCTGTCGGTCGACTACCTGATCTTCGACGAGACCACCCGGTCGCCGGTGTACCCCGAGCCGGAGCAGGACGTGAAGGCCGCGGTGCAGTACCTGCGGGGCCACGCCGACGACCTGGGGCTCACGATCAACCAGATCGTGGTGCACGGCAGCTCGGCCGGCGCCCGCCTCGGCGGCCAGCTCTACGTCACCGGCGACGACCCGTACTACTACGACGGCGAGATGTGGCCGTCGATCCCCGACCACATCGACGGGTTCATCGGGTTCTACGGCTACTACTCGGGCATGTCCGCGGACGAGGAGCGCTACTACGGGGGCACCGAGGACAGCGCCGATCCGCTGGTGCGGGGACGGTGGCAGCGGGCGGACTCGACCGCCAACGCCGACGGCGCCACCAGCCCCGCCCTGCTGATCCACGGGGCCGACGACGGCGTGATCGACGTGGAGCAGACCGAGGAGTTCGCCGCCGCGCTGGACGCGGCGGGGGCCGACGTCACCACCCGGATCCTGCCCGGCACCGACCACGCCTTCGACTTCGACTTCGACAACCCCGGCCACCTCACCCCCGAGGGCGAGCAGATGGCGACCGTCGTCCTGGACTGGCTCGACCACCACGTCGGCTGATCGGCTCTGCGCCGGTCCGGGCCGGCGGGGCCGCGGGTAGCCTCGCGAGGTGCTCCGCCGGCGCAAGCCCCCGTCCCCCCGCTTCACCTACTCGCGGTGGGACGGCACCCAGACCGGCTTCGAGCTCGACGCCGACGACGTCTTCAGCGAGATCACCGACGACCTGCTGTACCACGGAGACCTGAACGCGGC
Source organism: uncultured Microthrixaceae bacterium (assembly GCA_964635055.1). Lineage (GTDB taxonomy): Bacteria > Actinomycetota > Acidimicrobiia > Acidimicrobiales > DATDAH01 > JAEUJM01. Next base: position 47,311 of record CAZWMT010000043.1, read on the forward strand.
CCTGCGCCGCATGATGCAGTCGGGCTTCCGCGACCAGAACGGCGAGCGCATCGAGGGCATCCGCGAGATGCTCGAGAAGCTGCGCCGGCGGCGCAAGGAGACACTCGAGCAGCACGACCTGGGCGGCGTGTACGACGACATCGCCGAGGAGCTGCGCGAGGTGGTCGAGATGGAGCGCGCCGGCATCGACGACCTGCAGCGGGAGGCACGCGAGTCGGGCGACGCCCGCCGTCAGGAGCTCACCGACCAGGTGGCGCAGGAGCGGAACTTCGCCCTCGACATGTTGCCGCCCGACCTGGCCGGCCAGGTGCGGGAGCTCCAGCAGTACGACTTCACGTCGTCCGAGGCACGTGAGCGCTTCGACGAGCTGGTCGACAAGCTGCGCGAGCAGCTGATGAAGAGCTACGTCGACCAGATGGCCGGCGCCATGAGCGACATGTCGCCCGAGGACCTGGCTCGGATGAAGGACATGATGGCCGAGCTGAACTCGATGCTCGAGCAGCGCGAGCGGGGCGAGACACCCGACTTCGAGGGCTTCATGGAGCGCTTCGGCGACTTCTTCCCCGAGAACCCCGAGACCCTCGACGAGCTGCTCGAGGTGATGGCCCAGCGCATGGCCGCCATGCAGGCCATGCTCAACTCGATGACGCCCGAGCAGCGGGCCCAGCTGCAGAGCCTGTCCGAGCAGCTGCTCGAGGACATGGACCTGCGCTGGCAGGCCGACCAGCTGGCCGAGAACCTGCGCAACGCCTTCCCGAACGCGGGGTGGGACCGCCGGTACGACTTCAGCGGCCAGGACCCCCTGGGCTTCGCCGAGGCGGCCGAGATGATGGGCGAGCTGGGCGACATCGACCAGCTCGAGAACCTGCTGCGGGGCGCCTCCAACCCGGGTGCCCTGGCCGAGGCCGACATCGACAAGGTGCGCGACCTGCTGGGCGAGCCGTCGGCGGCCAGCCTCGAGCGCATCCAGGAGCTGGCCAAGATGCTCGAGGAGGCGGGCCTCATCGAGAACAAGGAGGGCCGCCTCGAGCTCACCCCCCGGGGCCTGCGCCAGGTGGGGGCCAACGCCCTCAACGACCTGTTCAAGCACCTGCACCGCAGCCAGATGGGCCGCCACGAGCTCGAACGCACAGGATCGGGCCACGAGCGCACCTACGACACCAAGCCCTACGAGTTCGGCGACCCGTTCAACCTCAGCATCGAGCGCACCGTGCGCAACGCCATCCGGCGCACGGGCGGCGGCACCCCGGTACGGCTCACCCCCGACGACTTCGAGGTGGAGCAGACCGAGCACCTGGTGCGCTCCAGCACGGTGCTCATGCTCGACCTGTCGCTGTCGATGCCCATGCGCGACAACTTCCTGGCCGCCAAGAAGGTGGCCATGGCGCTGCACTCGCTGATCTCCACCCAGTTCCCTCGCGACTACCTGGGCCTGGTGGGCTTCAGCGAGATCGCCCGCGACCTCACGCCCGAGCAGCTGCCCGAGGTGTCGTGGGACTTCGTCTACGGCACCAACATGCAGCACGGCTTCCAGATCGCCCGGCGGAAGCTCTCCCGCCAGACCGGCACGAAGCAGATCATCATGATCACCGACGGCGAGCCCACCGCCCACATCCGCGAGAACGGCGAGGTGTTCTTCAACTACCCCCCGGTGCGCGAGACCGTCGATGCCACCCTCACGGAGGTGGCCCGCTGCACCCGCGACGGCATCCGCATCAACACCTTCATGCTCGACGCCGATCGCGGCCTCACCCACTTCATCGAGCAGCTCACCCGCATGAACAAGGGCCGGGCCTTCTTCACCTCGCCCGACACGCTGGGCGACTACGTGCTGGTCGACTTCATCGAGCAGCGCCGTGCCCTGGTCGGCCGGCGGGGCGGCCGGCGCACCGCCTGAACCGCGCCACCGTAGGTCTGGTGGCGCTCCGGCGAGGCGTCGCCGGCGAGGCCACCGGGGCGGTGCTGGATCACCACGCCCGCCGTGGGAGATCGACTACGTTGTCCGCCAGTGCCCGCCGGCGGACGGCGGGGAGAGGGGAGCGTGCTCGTGGACAACAATCCCAGGCCGTACGAGTGGGTCATGATGGGCTCTGGTGTGGTGATGCTGCTGTTTTCGTTCTTCTCCTGGTTCTCGTTGAACGTTCCGGATTCGGGAGGATCCACCGACAGTTCGAGCGCGTGGGGCGGTGACCTCCGGCCTCTCGCCACGATCATCCCGCTCATCGGGCTGCTCCTCGCCGTTCTCGTCGTGGTCCGACGGTTCACCGGCGCCAGCCTGCCCGAGACCGTCCTCGGCCTCACCTGGGCGCAGATCTACCTGGCCATGGGGGTGCTCGCGCTGATCACCGCGATCGGGCTCCTGATCATGGACAAGGTGCCCGACCTGACCTTCTCGGGTGGTGGGGAGAGCATCCACCTCAGCGTGTCGGTCGACCCGACGATCGGGTTCTGGTTCAACCTCCTCGGGGCCGTCGGCTTGGTCGTCGGCGGCGTCCTGGCCATGCAAGAGGAGGGCGTCGCCGGAGGCGGTGCCCCCGGTCCGGCCGCGCCGCCGCAGGCGTTCTGAGACCGCGTCGAAACATGGCTGAACGACGCGAAACCACCAACGACACATCTCGCAGGGGAGGCTGAGCAGTGGACAACAATCCGCGACCACACGAGCTGGCGATCATGATCGGCGGGGCGGTCACGCTGCTCTTCTCGTTCTTCACCTGGTTCGAGTACAGCGCCGAGGATTCCTTCTCCAGCGGCATCGACCCGGGTGTGCTGGCCAGTCCCAGCGCCTGGGGGAGCGGCCTGTTCCCGCTGGCCACCCTGGTGCCCCTCTTCGGGCTGCTCATGGCCGTCGGTGTCGGCCTCACCCGCTTCACCAGTGTGGAGATCCCCGACACCATCGCCGGCTTCGGGAGGACACAGATCCACCTCCTGCTGTCCGGCTACATGGTGATCCTCATGGTGGCCTTCTTCTTCTACACCAACGGCTTCGACGAAGAAGGGGCCTCGGTGACTCCCAAGTTCGGGTACTTCCTGAGCCTGCTCGGCGCCATCGCGGTTCTGGTCGGCTCGATCCTCGAGTACCGCGAGACCGAGGGCGCCGGCACCGGCGGCGGCTACGCCACGGGCGGCCCGTCCGCACCGCCCCAGCCCTTCTGACCCTTCCCCGCGCCACGCTCTGACGTCCGTTCTGGCGCCTGATTCGATCGCTCTGGCGACCGGATCGGGCGCCAGTTCCCGTTCCGTCGGTGGGGACCTCAGGTCAATCGTGGTCGAGGTCGAGGGCGTAGAGGCTGCCGTCGCCACTGGCCACGATCACCTCGTTGCCCGACGGCGCGGGGGCGGCGACGATGGGCCCGCCGGTCTCGAAGCGCCAGCGCTCCTCACCGGTCTCGGCGTCGATCACGTAGAGGCGGCCGTCGTTGCTGCCCACGTAGACCGCTCGGCCCACGACGGCCGGCGACGACTCCACCCGGTCACCCGTCGTGAACCGCCAGCGCTCCCGGCCGGTGTCGGCGGCAACCGCGTACAGCTGGTGGTCACGGCTGCCGACGAACACCGTGCCCTCCTTCACCGTGGGTGACGAGTTGATGCCGTCCTGGGCCGGGAAGTCCCAGCGCTCCTCGCCGGTCTCCACGTCGATGGCGTAGAGCCGGCCGTCCATGCTGCCGACGTAGACCGTCCCATCGGACACGACCGGCGAGGAGTTGATCGCCGCGCCCGTGGTGAACCGCCACGTCCGCTCGCCAGTGTCAGCATCCACGGCGAAGAGCCGCCCGGTGTCGCTGCCGACGTAGACGGTCCCGTTGACCACCGTCGGCGACGAGTTGACGGGCCCACCGGTGTCGAACGACCAGAGCTCGTCGCCAGTGGCGGCGTCGAGGGCACGCAGGTTGCCGCCGCCCACGAACACCACGTCGCCGGCCACCGCCGGCGAGGAGAAGACCTCGAACCCGAGCGCGGTGCGCCAGCGCTCGGCGCCGTCCTCGGCCGACAGGGCGTAGAGCGCGCCGTCGAAGCTCCCCGCGTACACCACGCCGCTGGCCACCGTGGGGGCCGCCCGGACCGGGCCCCCGGTGGCAACCCGCCACTGCTGCTGGCCGGTCTCGGCGTCGTAGGCGTAGAGGCTCTGGTCGTCGCTGCCCACGATCACCCGGCCGTCGGCCACGAACGGGGTGGAGAGGATGGGGCCGTCGGTGGCGGCGGTCCAGCGCTCGGCGCCGATCTGCAGCGCCGCGGGGCCGGGGTCCTCGCGACGGGACTGCAGGAGGACCGCGGCCCCCCCGATGAGCGCGACGACGAGGACCAGACCGAGGACGAAGGTGCCGAACGACCGGCGCTTCGGTACGGGGGCGCCGGCGGGCGCCGCGGGGACGCCCGACCAGGCCGCGCCCGGTTGGTCGATCAGGCGCCGGGCGGCGTGGACGAGCTCTCCCCTCGACCGTCCGATCGTTCCCTTGGGCAGATCGAGCCACTGCGAGGCGCTGATGAAGTAGGTGAGAGCGCCGGAGGGCTGGGCGCCCCGGACGCGCAGGGTGAGGATGGGCAGGTCGTGGTGGACGGCCCGCTCGACCTCTCGCAGCACGTGGGGGGAGTGGTTGGCGGTCTCGGACGCCACCAGGACGAGCAAGCGGGCCGATCCGATCGCCTCGACGATGGCGTCGGCATAGCCGGCGCCGTGGGGGATGTCCCGGGGCGCCATCCAGCACGAGATCCCCTTGGGCTCCAGGGTGGTGCAGACCTCGAGCGCGAGCCGCTCGTCGACCGTGCTGTAGGAGATGAACACGTCGGCCACGGGCCCATGCTGGCACGGCGCGCAGCCACAGGGACACGCGCCGCGGGATCGGCCACGGGTAGCATCGCGGGGCGTCGAGCAGGCCAGCAGCGGGGAGGCGGGCGTTGTCAGCAGACGTCGAACCAGGGTGGTACCCCGACCCTCACGACGTTCACCAGGCGCGCTACTGGAGCGGCACCGGGTGGACCGATCGCACCCGCCCACTGGACGCCGGCGTCGAGGCGGAACGGGGAACGACCCGGGAGCCGCCGCCCTGGCCGGTGCTCGTGCTGGGGGCGATCGGTGCCGTCGCGGCCGGTGTGCTTGTCGCAATCCTGCTCACGCGGGACGACCCAGAGCCCGGCGCGGCTCCGGCGGCGTCGCCCTCGACCCAGGCGGCCGATCGGCCTACCACGACGTCGCCGGACGCGACCAGCGCGACCACGGTGACGACCGGGGTGTCGCCCAGCACCGAGGTCGCCGGGGTGTCGAGCGTCGACCAGTGGATCGTGGTCCTCGCGTCCGTGGAGAAGGGGGCGCCGGCGGGTGAGGCCGATGCCCGCCACGCGTTCGTGCAGTCACGCTTCGCCGAGGCGGAGCAGCTCGACTCGGACCGGTTCGAGTCGCTGCGGCCCGGCTACCTGGTCAGCTTCCTCGGCCCGTTCGACACCCCCGAGGCCACCGTGGCCTTCTGCCGTTCGAACGGCTTGTCGGTGCCCGGTGAGTGCTATGGGCGCTTCCTGAGCCACGACCCCGCCGACGCCGCCCTCATCGCCGACGGCTGACCGACGGACGCGCCGGTTCGGGTCGCGGGTATCTTCAGTCCGGGAACCAGACGCAGACGCTGGGCGCCACGCCGTAGGCGGGATCGTCGCTGAGGGGCGCGCTGGCCGCCCAGAGCTCGAGCAACTCGCCGCTGTCGGTGGCGCTGGCCCGGAACCGTTCGCCCGCGAAATGATGGCTGATCGGGTTGCCGAGCGAGTCGGGGTGGACCTCGGTGACGTCGTACGTCGACTCGAACTGCGACAGGGTCGCGTCCACCCCGAGCCCTTCCGGTGTGGCCAGGCCCGGTGGGGTGGCCGGGCCCGCGCCGAACGACTCCTGGGTCGAAAGTCTCCAGAGGTAGAGCCCGGACTCGCTGCCGATCTCGACGGAGAACCCGCCCCACGAGAGCAACTGGACGGTGGCGTCGGACCCCGAAGCGCACCCGGTTCCACCCTCGGAGTCGGGCGGCCCGAGGGCCTCGGTGAGCGCGGCGATGGCGTCGTCGGCGGGCGTGCCGAACGGGGCCACTCCCACACCGTCCTGACGCAGGACCACCTCGTCGGTGGTCGCGTTGGTGCCGGTGGGGATGTCTTGGGTTTGGCCGGTGGTGATGTCGGTGATGGTGAG
>CAZWMT010000044.1:0-53446 GCA_964635055.1 uncultured Microthrixaceae bacterium
GTTCTACTTCACGACCTGCGGCTGGATGATGTGGAACTGGCTGGTGTCCGGGCTGGCCGCCGGGGCCACCATCGTCCTGTTCGACGGCAACCCGTTCCACCCCGGCCCCGATGCCCTCTTCGACCTGGCCGACCGCCACCGCCTCACGCTCATGGGCGTGTCGGCCAAGTTCATCGACTCGTGCCGCAAGGCGGCTCTGCGCCCCGTCGACACCCACGACCTTGGGGGCCTGCGCACCATCTGCTCGACCGGTTCGCCGCTCGGGGCCGAGGGGTTCGAGTGGGTGTACGACGCCGTCGCCGCCGACGTGCACCTGGCCTCGATCTCGGGCGGCACCGACCTGTGCGGCTGCTTCGTGGCCGGCGACCCCACCCGGCCGGTCTGGGCGGGCGAGATCCAAGGTCCGGGCCTCGGCATGGACGTCGACGTCTTCGACGAGTCGGGACGGCCCGTCCCCCCCGGCGTGCGGGGCGAGCTGATCTGTCGCAGCCCGTTCCCCACCGTGCCGCTGGGGTTCGTGGGCGACGACGACGGCTCGCGGTTCGCGGCCGCCTACTTCTCGCGCTACCCGGACGTGTGGGCGCACGGCGACTTCGCCAGCTGGACCGAGCACGGCGGCATGGTGATCCACGGCCGCAGCGACGCCACCCTCAACGCCGGCGGCGTGCGCATCGGCACCGCCGAGCTCTACCGGGTGGTGGAGAACTTCAGCGAGGTGGCCGAGGCGATCGCGGTGGGCCAGGAGTGGGACGGCGACACCCGCATCGTGCTGTTCGTCCGCCTCGCCGACGGCCACGTCCTCGACGACGCGCTCACCGCCGCGCTCCGGGCCCGTGTTCGGGCCGACTGCTCGCCCCGCCACGTGCCGGCCCGCATCGTGGCGGTGGCCGACATCCCCCGCACCCGCAGCGGCAAGTTGGTCGAGCTGGCCGTCACCGACGTGGTGAACCACCGCGAGGTGCGCAACCTGGAGGCCATCGCCAACCCCGAGGCCCTCGCCCAGTTCGCCGACCACCCGGGCCTCACCTCGTGAGCGCCTTCATGGCCGGGCGCGGGCCGTCCTCGGTCACGATCCGCGAGGTCGGCGCCCGCGACGGGCTCCAGGGCGAGGAGGTGCGCCCGGTCGCCGACCGCGTCGCCCTCGTCCACGCCCTCCTCGCCGCGGGGGTCACCCACCTCGAGGTGGGCGCCTTCGTCAGCCCCCGAGCCGTGCCCGCCATGGCGGGCAGCGACGAGGTGATCGCCGCGGTGGGTCGACCCGGCGGGGTCGTGCGCACGGCGCTGGTGCCGAACGCCCGCGGCGCCGAGCTGGCACTGGCCGCCGGCGTCGATGAGCTCACCGTCACCGTGTCGGCCTCGCCGGCCTACAACCAGCGCAACGTCCGCATGACCATCGACGAGTCGGTCGCCGCCATCGCCACCGTTTCGTCGTCGGCCGCAGCGGCGGGGGTGCCCGTCGATGCGGTCATCTCCTGCGCCTTCGGGTCGCCCTACGAGGGCGACATCGCCCCGGTCGAGGTCGCCGATCTGGGCGTGCGCCTGGTCGACGCCGGCGTGAGCGCCCTCACCCTGGCCGACACCACCGGCATGGCCACCCCCCGCCTGGTCCAGGAGCTGCTGGCGGTCACCGGCACCCACCTCGGGTTGCACCTGCACGACACCCGGGGGACCGGCCTGCTCAACCTCTACGCCGGCTGGCAGGCCGGCGTGGCCCGCTACGACACCTCGGTCGGGGGCCTGGGCGGGTCGCCGTTCGCGGCCGGCGCCGCCGGCAACGTGGCCACCGAGGCCGCGGTGGCGCTGTTCGACGACCTCGGGGTCCACACCGGCATCGATCTGGGCCGCCTGCTCGACGTGGCGGCGCTGGCCGAGCGGCTGGTGGGCCACGAGCTCCCCAGCCGCCTGGCCTACGCCGGCCCCCGCGACCGCCTCGCCCCGACGCCCGACCACCCCGCCTGACCCGGATGGCCTCGTCACCGCGAGCGAGCCGACGTCGGTGTCGGTGTCGGTGTCGGTGTCGGTGTCGGTGTCGGTGTCTGCAACTGGCTCCCGATTCGACCGTCCTGGCGGTCGAATCGGGAGCCAGAACGGATCTGCACACGGGCGACGGGCACGGGGACCGCGTGCGGCGTCAGTCGGTGGCGGCGCCGACCACCTCGAAGCCGCTGGTGTCCGGGTCGTCGGGGTCGGGGCCCACGGTGAAGGTGATCGCCCCCTGGTCGGTGTCCTGCACGCAGGTGAACGAGGCCACACCCACGGCGGTGCAGGTGGCCTCGCCCTGGGGCACCGCTCGGCCGAGGTCGGCGATGACGGCATCGAGCTCGTCGCGGCCACCCTGGCTGCTGAAGGCCCGCTCGGCGTCGGTGCCCCGCGTGGCGATGTAGGAGCGGACCGCCTGCTGCGCGTCGCCGGTGGCACCGGCCGCGGCCCCGCCGTCCACGGCCCCGCCGTCCACGGCCCCGCCGTCCACGGCGTCGCCGGCATCGGTTGCCGGATCGCCGTCCGAGGGCGCCGGGTCCGGTGCCGTGGCCGCATCCGGCACCGTGCCGGCGGGGGCCGCGGCCGCGGGTGCCGGTGTGGCGGACGGGTCACCGTCGTCGCGGGCGACGACGTACGCCACCACGCCGACCAGGGCCACGGCCCACGCCGCCCCGACCGCGACAACCATCAGACGTGTCCGGCGCCGGCTCTGGCGTCGCTCACGGCGCGACCGGCCCACGGCGGACAGCCCGCCCGCGGGCACCGGTGGCGCATCGGCGAGGCCCGGCACCGCGGTCGTGGGCCACTCCACGACCGGGAGGCCCGCCGGCGGGGTGAAGAAGACGTCGACGGGCGTGACGGGGGCGACCGGGGCGACCGGGGCGATCGGGGCGACCGGGGCGACCGGGGCGAGCATGTCGGCCTCGGTCACCGTGAGCCTGCTCGGGGCGCCGTCGGGCGACGCGGCAGTGGACGGCTCGCCGTCCAGGCGGCTCCCGGTCGCATCGAAGACGCTCGCGCCGGCGAGCTGGGTGGGAACATCGACATCGATCTTGGTGTGCATGCCGGTCAGACGGGCCCCCGTCCCGCCCGGTTCCCTCGGCATCCGTGACGCTTGACACGTCGACAGCCGGAGACCGTGCTCCCCCAGCCACGCCTCGGGCCGTGCCGGACCATCCGGTCACGCCCTGCGCTCCACGGGGCGTCGGCGCCGCCGGGCCGCCGGTCGCTACGGCCGGAGGTTCACGCCCACGCTGCCGGGCACGAAGGCGCCCTCGACGTAGGTGAGGGGCCCGTCCTCGAGGTGCCACACCGCCCGGCCGGCGATGGGCAGGGGGCGGCCGTCGGCCACGCCCCAGCCGTCGAACGGAGTCGTCCACTCGGCCCGCACGAGACCGCCCGGCAGGTCGGCCCAACGATCGGTGCTCGAGAAGTCGCGGATGGCGCCCCGCTCGTCGAGGAGCACCCGGGCGCTCACCGTGTGGCCGGCGTGGGTGAGCGACACGTCGAACGTGTCGTCGTCGACCTCCCCCCATGCCACCTCGTGGGCCAGCAGCATCGACGGCGCCAGCACCAGCGCGTCGTTGAGCCAGGTGGTCAACTCGGAGATGTCGAACTCCACGCCGTGGCCGTCGGCCACGGGAAGGACCCCCAGCAGCCGGCCCACCATCCGGCCCTCGCCGTCGAGGTACGTGTCGCGACCGACCATCGGCACCACCCGGGCCATGTCGAGCCGCATGTGGAACACCCGACCGATGGGCTGGGCACAGTTGTACTGCCACGCCTCGGCGGGCATCCAACCTCTGCCCCGCAGGTTGAACCGGCCCCGGAAGCGCGCCGCGAACGACCACACGCGCGGGCCGCCGACCACGCCCATGAACGCGAGGTAGCGGCGAGCGGGATCGGGAAGACCGTCGAGCTCGGCGGCGTCGACGGTCGATTCGTCCGGCTCCCCGGCGGGCAGGCCGGCGGCCGCGGCCTGAGCCAACGCCGTCGCGCGCAGGTCACGGCCCAGGGCCTCCACCACCGGTCGCAGCACCGGTCGGATCATCGACAGGGTCACCGCCGCTGATCATCGCCGCGGCAGCGGCGCGACGGAAGGGACCTACGTCACTCCATGGCCCGAGAAGGCCGTTCGGGCGTAACGGTCAGGCGACGCCGCGGACGGCGTCGTCCTCCTCGCGGAGGCGGGGCGACGTGAAGCGGCCGGGCCTCATGCCGTGCTTGTCCGCGTAGAACGCCCGGATCTCGTCCATGTCGGCCGCCACGTCGTCGGTCATGCGCAGCAACGGCCCGTAGCCGCCGGTGCGGGTCGGTTGATCGAGGAAGCTCAACAGCACGGGAACGTCGGCCCCCAACGCGATCCGGCGGAAGCCCGACTTCCAGTGGGTCTCCTTGGTGCGCGTCCCCTCGGGTGGGATCAGGATGGCGATGGGCGAGCCGTCGGTGGCCCGCCCCACCATGTGGTCGACCAGGCCCACGGGGTTCTCGCGATCGACGGCCACCCCGCCGAGCTTGCGGAACAGCCAGCCGGCGGGGCCGGCGAACATCTCCTTCTTGCCCAACCACACGGGTTTGACGCCGGTGGCCCAGGCCATCGCCATCATCATGATGAAGTCCCAGTTGGAGGTGTGAGGGGCCGCCACCATCACGCACACCGGGACCTGGGGCGGATCGCCGACCACGGTGTAGCGGAACAGCCGGACGACGAACTTGCCGAGGGCGCGTTTGATTGGCCCAGCCTACGGCCGTCTGCGCAGATTCCCGTGCAGGGCCCCGAGGTGGCCCGCCCCCGCCGATCGGGTGGTCTCAGCCCGACGCGCCGTACTGGCCCACGACATCGTCCACGTAGAGGGCCAGACGCTCGGACACCCGGTCGAGGACCTCCGCCGGCACGCCCCGGTCGACCAGGGTGTCGACGAAGAGCTCGACGAAGCGCGAGAAGTGCCGGCTCGAGATCTGGCGGCGGGCGTGCGCCGTCCGCAGGTCCGCGCCGGCCACGTGGTCGGGCGTGCCGAAGGCCGCCGCCAGGAACTCCTGTTGCATGTGCACCAGACGGTCCACGTCGACCCCGGCGAACACGGGGCCGAGGTCGGGGTCGGCCACGAGGCGGGCGTAGAAGGCGCTCACGATCTCGTCGAGCGCGGCCTCACCGCCCAGTTGCTCGAGCAGGTCGTCGGCACCGGCGGGCATGCCCACAGACAACGCCGAACCGCGGCGATGCGCAAGGGCAGAAGGTCCCGTCGGATGGCGGTCGATCGGTTGCGTCGGTTGCTCACGGGTCGACGGGGTCGAACCAGGCTCGGTTGAGAACGAGGTCCTGATCGACGACGCCGGCGTGGGCCAGGGCGTGCACCACGGCCAGGCGGTCGGCGCGTGGCACCGGCCGGTTGTTGGCGCCGAGGAACTGGCGGATGGCGCCATCGGGTCGCACGTCGATGCCGTAGGCGAGCCGGTCATCGACCTCGATGCCCACCAACCGTGCCCGGCCCTCGTGCACCGCGGCACCGAAGCTGCCGATGCAGTTCTGGAGGCGCCCTCCCCAGGTGGCCAGCTCGGCGGCCGTCCGGGGCACCACGAAGCGCAGGCGATCGGCGGCCCCCGGCACGCTGCGGCCGGCCAGCGCCAGCACCGCCGGCGGATGGACGAGCGGCGCGTTGATCTCGACCGAGTCGCGGGTGGTGACCGGCGCCCGGTGTTGGGCCCGTCGCCGCTCCCTCCCGGCGGTCACGACGGGCGACGCGGCCCCGCTCGACGACCGTGGCTGCGCCACGGAGACCGCCGACCGCCGCGTGGCAGGGGTGGCGGGGCCGGGTGCGGGGCGAGGGCGGGCCCGTCGCCGGGGCGGCGACACGAGCCGGTCGGGATTCGGGTCCGGCGGCAACGAGGCGATGCAGTGCTCGCGGAACTCGACGAGCCGGGTGGGCAGGCGCCGACCCAACCGGTGACGCACCACGTCGTAGGTGCACAGCGCGTCCGCCAGCAACGCGGGTCCCAGGTCGAGCGATGCCGCGTCCGCCAACAGGCGCTCGGTGCGGTGCTCGCCGAGCCCCGGGGTGAGCCGCTGCGCGGCGCGCACCACCCGGTCCTCCGGCCAGCGCTCGGGCAGCCGTGCGGGACCCTCGGCCCGCAGCACCCGCGCCAGACGATCGGGGGCCAGCGCCGGCGCCATCAGGGCCAGACCCAGGCGATGCAGGTCCACCGGATGCCCATCGACCGCCGCCACCAGGCTGGCCGCCAACGCCGCGACGACGGGTCGAGTCGCCCGTGCTCCGAAGGCGCCGGCCGCCGCCGTGCGAGCGTCGGCGCAGGCCACGACCGGCGCCGCCCAGCGTGGCACCTCGTCCACCGGCCCCGCGCCACGATCGAACGCGGCGCCGAGCAACGGGAACGCGCCACCGGCCACCGTGGCCAGCAGGCCGGCCGCCGATCCGCGCCGAGGGCACCAGGTGCCCTCGGTCGCGGCCAGGTCGACGAGCCAGTCGTCGACGCGTCGGCAGGCCACCTCGGATGGCCGGGCGCCGGCGCCCACCACCCCGACCACCACGGCCGGCTGGATCGACACGTCGATCTCCCGCTGGCCGCCGAGAAGGACGAGGGCCACCCGCATCCGACCGTGCCCCGCGATGAAGCGCAGTGTCGTCGGGACGGGCGGGGTGTCGGCGTCGGTGCGGTGGGTGGTGAGCAGTGCCGTGGCGGCAGAGCGATCCCACGTCAGATGCACACCGTCGACCGTGACCATCTCCATCACGCCGACCGTATCGAACGTAGGTTCGCAACGCCACGGCCGTGGCGGGTCGCGTGCACGGCGAATAACATGGCCTGGATGCCTCCGCCCGAGTCGTGGGAGCCGCCAAGCCGTCACGTGGGGGCGCAGGGGCTACGGGGCCTGCTCGAGGCAGTGCTCACCGTGGGGTCCGATCTCGAACTGGCCGCCACACTGCGCCGCATCACCGAGGCAGCCGTGTCGCTGGTGAGCGCCCGGTACGGCGCGCTGGGCGTGGTCGACGAGACGGGCACCTACCTCAGCGAGTTCATCACCGTCGGCATCGACGACGAGACCCACCGTGCCATCGGGTCGCTCCCCAAGGGCCTCGGACTGCTCGGCGCCATCATCCACGACGGTTCGAGCCGACGCCTCGCCGACCTGCACGAGGATCCCGACAGCGCCGGTTTCCCCCCGAACCACCCGCCGATGACCTCGTTCCTGGGTGTCCCGATCCGCATCCGCGACCGCGTGTTCGGCAACCTGTACCTCACCGACAAGACCGATGCCGAGGCCTTCAGCGACATCGACCAGGAACTGGTGGAGGGCCTGGCCGCGGCCGCGGCGGTGGCCATCGAGAACGCCCGCCTCTACCAGGAGACCGACCGCCGCCAGGCCACCCTGGCCGCGTTCCAGCACGTGGCCGCGGCGCTGCTCAGCGGCGCCGGTCGCGACGACATCCTGCGAGAGATCGCCCGCAGCGCCCGGCAGTTGGCCGGCGGCGATCTCACCGCGATCGCCCTGCCCACCAGCAAGCCCGACGAGTTGATCGTCGAGATCGCGGAGGGTGCCGGCGCCGAAGGCATCGAGCGCATGGTGTTCGACGGTCCCCGGAGTGTCTCGGGACAGGTCCTGACCTCGGGGACAGCGGCCATGGTGGAGGACGCGTCGAGGGACCACCGAAGGGGTCCCTTCCAGCACCTCGGCACCGTCGGGCCCGCACTGTTCGTGCCGCTCCACGCCGGCGGCGACGCCTTCGGCACGCTGATGGTGGGCCGGGCGGTGGGGGCGAGGCCGTTCTCTCCGGCCGAACAGGAGATCGTGACCTCGTTCGCCGGCCAGGCCAGCCTGGTGGTGCAACACGAGGGCCAGCGCGCGCTCCTGCAGGACATGGCCCTCCTCGAGGACCGCGACCGCATCGGCCGTGAGCTGCACGACACGGTGATCCAGGGGGTCTTCGCGACCGGGTTGACGCTGCAGGGCGCCTCCCGGTTGATCGCCGAGCCCGAGGCCCGCCGGCGCGTCGAGGACGCGGTCGATCGCCTCGATGACATCGTGCGCCACATCCGAACGGCGATCTTCAACGTCGAGAGCGATCGCGGGTCAGCCGAGACGTTCCGGCGCCACGCCCTCGGCGTGGTCGAGGAGGCCAGCAGGGCCATCGGTCACGAGCCGCGGCTCTCGTTCGACGGGCCGGTCGACACGGTCATCGCCGGTGGCCTGGCCTCCGACATGGTCGCCACCCTCCGGGAGGCACTCTCGAACGTGGCCCGCCACGCCGGGGCCCAGACGGTTCAGGTCGACATCCGGGTCGACACCGCGGTCACGATGACGATCGCCGACGACGGCGTCGGCATCGCGGCCGACGCCCCGCGCGGCAATGGCCTGCGCAACATGAACGAGCGGGCCTCGGGCCACGGTGGCACGGTCACGATCTCACCGGGCCCGGTCACGGGCACCGTGCTCACCTGGATCGTCCCGACGCCGACCTGAGGGGACCACCTGTGCCCGCGGTGGCGCGGCGGCCCGGCCGCTCAGGCCGGGCCCGCCGCCGGTGCGCACACCCGCACCCCACGCAACCCGTGGGGGCCCACCGTGATCCGCACCCTGCCACCGTCGAGCTCCACCCCACCGCCGTCGGGCGCCTCGTCGAGTCGCACCGATTCCACCGTCTCGATCGTCACACCCAGGGTGATGGTGGCGTCGACGGCCCTCCCGCCAGGGTTCGAGAGGCGTAGCACCATCCCGGCGCCGTCGTCGGCCGGCTTGAGCGCCGAGAGCACCACCCCGGCCGGCTCGACCCGGACCAGGCTGCGACCCGGGGCCAGCACCGGGTCGGCACCGGCGGGCACCGCACGCAACGCCACCTCGTCCATTGCGGCCGTGGCCGCCACCGCGGCCACGTCGGCGCCGTCGTCGAGGATGCGCACGGACAGATCCGCGCCGATGCCCGCCGGGCACTGCGCCTCGGGGGTCACCAGCCCGGGGCCGGCGGGGATGGGGCGGGTCGTCGGGTCGAGGCGGGCCAGCCAGCCCACCGCCCGCAACAGGGTGACGGCGATGGTGCCGGCAGGCGTCACCTCGGCCTCGGGGAGGCCCGGGGCGCTCACCACCAGGCCATGGGCCTCGATCCAGCCCTGATGGGGGAACGTGCGGGGCGCGGGATGCTGCCACCCCTCGTCGTCGACCGGGCCGGTCGACCGCTCGGCCACGTCGAAGGTGGTCGCCGCCCGGAACCGCTCGACGGGAGCACCCGTGGGGAACAGCATCCGCAGACGGTGGTCGTGGGCCGGGTTGGTCACCTCCACGTGCAGGTCGACGCGCTCCACGCCGGGTGCGATCCGGGCCTCGAGCCGCACCGTGACCGGCACCGTGTCGTCCCGTCGACCGTCACGCGTCGGGGTCAGGCCGGCCGGAACCGCCAGGCGCCGGTCGACGACGAGGCGCTGGATGCCCGAGGCATGCCGGTGCCTGACGACCGAGACCGCCACGGGCACGGCGCCCACGTCGTCACCCACCGGGTCGGCGTCGTAGGTGTCGCCGCGGTCACCGACGTCCTCGAGGGCCCCGAGCCCCGAGAACACCCGCCCGCGGGCGCCGACCGTGAGCGTCCCGTCGTCGGCCACCTGCACCCACAGGCCGCCCGCCTCGATGTGGCGGCCGTCGTCGGTGGTGTCCGGATGGGGCTCCGACGGCGCCAGGTGCACCCTGCGCCAACCGAACGCGGGCACGTCGGCCACCACCAGCTCCAGGTCGAGGCCCGGCATCCCCTCGAACATCCGCATGCGGCGCGGGTCCTCGGCGGGAACGGCCCGCACCGGGGCGCCGTCGGCCTCGTAGCCGGCGGTGGTGCCGTCGATCAGGGTCAGCGGGTGGATGTCCCCACCCATGTCCGACACCTGGTAGACGGGATGGCCGTCGAGCGCCACCCGCACCACGTCGGTGCGAGCCACCGGCGAGGGGTTGAACACCGCGATGTCGAGCTCGGTGGACCAGGGCACCCGTCGCTCGGCACCGAGGCCGGCCAGCCGCTCGAGCACGCGAGCGGCGGTCTGATCGGCCAACTCGGTGGCGGTGGCGTACCGGCCCTGCATCTGGCGGTGCACCTCGTCCTGCGAGCACCCGCAGATCGAGTCGTGGGCCTGGTTGGCCAGCAGCGCCCGCCAGGCCGCCCGCAGCGACGGGCGCTCGTCCGGCAGGCCCAGGATGCCACCGAGCGCGGCCCAGGGCTCGGCCCACGCCAGCAGGGCACGCTCCGCGGCCCGGTTGGCCAGCTTCAACCCGAGGCGGGTCGACCACACGCCGGGCAGCAGGTTGGCCACCCTGGCGCCCACCAACTCGCCGGTGAACTCGGCCCGATCGGTCTCGTCGACCGCACCGCGCAGGTCGTCGAGGAGGCCCCGCCGCACGGTTCGGCCGGTTCGTGAAGCGAGGGCCTCGGCCACCGCAGCCGTGTGGGGGTCGGGCAGCATGTGGTCGATGCCGTTCATCAACACCACCGGCGCCCGGGTCACGTCACCCAGCCGGTCCAGCACCCCGGCCAGGCCTTCGGCGGCCTCGGCCGGATCCGCGGGCAGACAGGCGGCGGCGAAGTAGCCCCGACCCAGGTGGTACGCGATGACCCCGTCGCCACTGGGCGCCACCCACCGGTAGACGGGACCGAGGCGATCGAGCTCGTTCCCGTTGCCGCGCCAGTACACGAACGGCCCGAGGCCGAATCCGGCGAAGAGCGCGGGGAACTGTGCCGGGTGGCCGAACGAGTCGGGCGTGTAGGCCACCGCCGAGCACCCCCCTGCGGCCTGCGCCACCCGGCGACCCTCCAGCAGGTTGCGCACGTGGGCCTCGCCGCCGGGCAGCAGCGAGTCGGGTTGCACGTACCACGGCCCCACCGCCAGGCGACCCGCGGCGACCGCCGCCTCGAGCTCGGTGCGACGCTCAGGACGGACCGCCACGTAGTCCTCCACCACGATCGCCTGGCCGTCGAGCAGGAACCGCCACCCGGGATCGGCGGCCAGCAGGTCGAGCACCCGATCGACCGTGTCGACCAGTCGCGCCCGGAAGGCCTCGAAGGTCCGGTACCACTCGCGGTCCCAGTGGGTGTGCGACACCAACACGACGTCGGTCATGGCCCCAGCACAGCAGGTCGACGGCGCCGGCGCCCAGGGCCGAACGTCCCGTCCCGGCGGCGCGCGCGGCGGCCGGTCGGCGGCCATGGCGCGGGCCCACCCTCGTCGTCCACGCCACCACCACCACCCGCCCCGTAGGATCTGCCGCGGTCGGGCGGCGACGACGAAGGGGCGACAGCGGTGATCCAGTTGGTGGCGGTGGGCTTGGCAACCGTCGACCTCGGCGATCACGACTTCCTGGTCGACCTGATCTCCATTCCCCTGTTCACGGGGGTGATCGGCTACATCACCAACTGGTCGGGCGTGGTGATGCTGTTCGACCCGTTGCGCTTCCACGGCGTGCGGGTCCCCGGGCTGAAGCTGCTCTACCCGCTGCTGCCACGACGGGTGCAGGTGATCCCGGCGATCTCGGACGACGGCCGGCTGGGGTGGCAGGGCATCGTGCCGTCCCGGGTCGACAAGATGGCCAGCATCTCGGTGGACAAGGCACTGGCCAAGGTGGGCAGCATCAGCGACTTCTACCACCAGCTGGAGCCCGACAAGGTGGCGGACCACCTGGTGGCGACCGCCCAGGCGGAGATCGACGACGTCGTCGACCAGATCATGCGGCGCGAGCACCCGCAGCTGTGGAACGACCTGCCACCGGGGGTGAAAGACGCGCTCCACGCGCGGGTGCGCAGGGAGCTGCCCGCCATCGTCCGCCAGATCACCGACCAGGTCGGCGAGCACATCGACCAGCTCATCGACGCCAAGCTGATGGTGATCCGCTACTTCCAGGCCCACCCCGAGAAGATGAACGACATGTTGCGCGAGGTGGGCCGGCGCGAGTTGCGCTTCATGGCGAACTTCGGCTTCTACCTGGGCGTCCCGATGGGGGTGCTCCTGGTGTTCATCGTCGACGCCTTCCCCTACTGGTGGGTGCTGCCGGTCGGCGGCGTGGTGATCGGCTACGTGGTGAACTACCTGGGCATCACCATGATCTTCGAGCCGGTCGAGCCACGGAAGGTGGGTCCGATCACCGTGCAGGGCCTGTTCATGAAGCGGCAGCCCGAGGTGAGCGACGTGTTCGCCCGGATGATCGCCGACGACGTGATCAACCTGGAGAACGTGGGCGACGAGCTCCTGCACGGCCCCCGCAGCGACCGCACGTACCAGATGCTCACCGACACCCTCCGCCCCGCAGTGGACAAGGCCCTCGGCCCGGCCCAGGGGGCGGTGCGGGTGGCCATCGGCAGCCGCCGCTACGACCGCATCAGGGACTCGGTGGCGTCGGAGGCCACCGACTTCGCGTCGGCCTTCTCGGACGAGGCGTTCAACCGCCAGCAGGCCGAGAAGGTGCGTGTGTTCGTGGCGGCCCAGATGCGCCGCCTCCCACCGGCCGAGTTCAGCGAGCTGCTGCGGTCGGCGATCAAACAGGACGAGTGGTTGCTGTTCGTGCACGGCGCCGTGCTGGGCTTCGGCGCGGGCCTGCTCCACCTGGCCATCTTCGGGGTCTGACATGGGCGACGACCACACCGACGACCACCGCGACGACCACGACCGCCCCGGCGCCGACGACCCGGAGCACGGCGACGCCGGCGACGGCCCGCAGCCGCTCTACGAGGCGCTCCCCGGTCTCGCCCGGATCGCCGCGGGTGCGGGGTGGCGGACGCTGCGCTGGATGACCACCGAGTCGCTCACCACCGGCGAGGCCGTCGTGGCCGCGGTGGCCGACGGCCAGTCACCGCTGCCCGTGGTGCGTGCCGCCACCCACGAGGCCTGGTCGGCAGTGACCCACACGCTCGGGGTCACCGACGAGCCCACGGCCGAGCGCCCGGGCCGTCGCGACGAGCGCCGGGCGACCACCGCAGAGCTGCGGGCGCGCGGCGCCGAGCTGCTGCACCGCTCGGCCGACGTGCGCGCCACCGACGACACCCACCCCGCCTTCGAGCACATCCTCGACGAGCTCACCCCCGACGAGGCGCGGATCCTGCGGTTCCTGGTGGTCGAGGGCCCGCAGCCGTCGGTCGACGTGCGCACCAACCGGCCGCTCGGCATCGGCTCGGAGCTCGTGGCCGACGGACTGTCGATGATCGGCCTGCAGGCCGGCGTCCGCCGGCTCGACCGCACCAAGTCCTACCTGGACAACCTCTTCCGCCTCGGTCTGATCTGGTTCTCACGCGAGCCGGTCGAACCCGCGCGCTACCAGGTGGTGGAGGTGCAGCCCGAGGTGGTCGCGGCCATGAAGCGCGCGGGGCGCGCCCCCAAGACCATCCGTCGCTCGATCCACCTCACCACCTTCGGCGAGGAGTTCTGCCAGACGTGCCTGCCGATCGAGCCGGGGCCACCCCCACCACGAGGCTGACCGGCGAGCGACCGCGCGGGATGGCTCAGCGAGCGGCGCGGATCCGTCGGGAGACCAGCACCAGCGCCGCGCCGAGGCCCAGGAGCACCACACCGACGAGGGTCGTCGGCAGTGCGTCGGTACCGGTGCGGGCCAGCTCGGGGACGTCGGGGCCCGGCGGCGGCGGTGGCGGCGGGGCGACATCGAGGTCCCAGGCCAGGGTGAAGGTGCCGGTCTGCACCGGGAGCTGCGGCTCGAACCCGAAGCCGTCGACCGCGATCCAGTAGGTGGTGCCCGGTGTGGCGGCGAAGGTGACCGAGCTCTGCAGGGTCGGGAAGTCGCCGGACGCACAATCGTCGTCGTTGCCGGCCACCAGCTCGAGGTCGTCGAGCGAGGTGCCCGTGTAGACGCCCAGGAGCGTGTCGTAGTCGGCGGTACAGGTGTCGAACACCGCCTGGCCGCCGGCGGGCGCGGTCCACGCGTACCAGACCGACGCCCCACCGGGGACGTCGGCGTGATCGGGCTCGCCGGCCTCCTTGGTGGCGGCGACGTTGGTGCCGTTCACCTCGCCGGAGAGGCCAGAGATCACCTGGGCGTCGGCGAACTGGTCGTTGGCCGGTGGTGCGGGCGGCGGTGGCGGCGGTCCCCACGCCAGGGTGAACTCACCCTGCTGGCCCCCGAAGCCGTCGACCGCGATGGCGTAGGTGGTGCCTGCCGTCGCGTCGAAGACGGCGATGCCGCCGAGGGCGGTGCCACAGCCGTCGTCGTCCTGCACGACGGTGGTGAGGCCGTCCACCGCGGTGCCGGTGTACACCCCGAGCAGGCTGTCGAAGGTGCTGTCGCAGGTGTCGAAGGCGATCGACTCGGTGGCCGGCGCCGTCCACGTGTACCAGACCGACCCGCCGGGCTCGATGTCCACCCCGCTGTGATCGGGCTCCCCGGTCTCGTTGGTCGCGTCGATCGTCGAGCCGGCCACGGAGCCCGTCGAGCCCGACACCACCTCGGCATCGGCGAACGCATCGTTGGCGGGCGCCACCTCGGCCGGCGGGGCCGGCGCCACGTCACCCTCGCCCGGGTCGGTCGCGTCCACCGGCGGCAGCGTCGTCGATGGTGCGGCGGCCGCCGGATCCTCGACGGCGGGCGCCGGATCGGTCGCCGTCAGATCCGACGTCGACGGAGCCGTCGTCGACGGGGACGACGCCGGTGGCTCGGCCACCTGCGCCCCCGCCGCGGCCGGCGCGAACGCGATCGCCGCGACCAGACCCGCAACGGTCAGTGCCTTCCATGCCGAACCCGCCATCGCCCTACCCCTTCATCGCCCAGTGGCCGCACCGTAGCGCGTCGGGCGGCCGTGCGAGACGACCGTCCCCACGAAACGGCCGCGCACGACGCCAGACCACCGATCAGGGCCGGTGCCAGCGCTCCGCTACGCCAGCCGGTCGTAGATGCCCCAGGTGGTCGAGGTGCCGATCTGGTAGCTGCCGCTGGTGGTTCCCGTGCCGTTGCCCTTGTACACCCACAGCGTGCCGTCGGGCTTGCGGGCGGTGATGTCCGCGTTGCCGTCCTGGTTCATGTCCCCGGTGCCGACGATGGCCAACGCGCCCCACCCGGAGCCCCACGACGTGGTCGACCCGAAGCTGCCCGCGCCGTTGCCGCGGAGCGTGATCAGGCCGCCGGCCGAGGTGCGCAGCACCAGGTCCGGTCGGCCGTCACCGCTGAAGTCGCCGGGCGTGAGGATGGTGTAGCTGTTGAAGTTCGCCGAGCTGACGATCGGGCGGGGCGACGCGACGCCACCGGAGCCGTTGCCCCGCAGGAGCGCCATCGTGCCGTCCGCCTTGACCACCAGCAGGTCCGACCGCCCGTCGGTGTCGAAGTCGCCAGGGGCCAGGATCTGGGTGAACGCCCCCCACCCGCCGCTCAGGGCCACCGTTCCCACCTTGTTGAGCACCCCGGTGCTCTCGTTGTACTCGAAGCGCCGCAACTGGCCGGCGCCCGTCTGCCCGCTCTTGACCCGCGCCAGCACCTCGGTCAGGCCGTCACCGTCGAGGTCGCGGGTGACCACGACCTTGTCGTAGATCGACCACCCGGTGGCCACCACGCTGGTGGCGGGACTTCCCGACAACGACCCCGTGGAGGTGCCCTTGTAGAGGATCATGGCCCCGTCGCTCGTGCGGCGCACGAGCAGGTCGTTGTACCAGTTGGGGCCACGCGAGAGGTCGTGGGACGGCGTGAGCCGGAACCCGCCGCTGCTCACGATCGCCGACTCCTGGTGCAGTGCGTCGCGCACCTGCACCGACACCGACTTGATCGCGATCGCGCTCGTGGTGAGCGTCCACAGGTTGATCGACGGCGTGCCGGCGGCGACCGGCGACCACGCCGAGAAGTTGCCGTCCTCGTTCGCGTAGCGGGCCTCGGTCACGGCGTGGTCGTCGCTGGCGGCGATGGCCACCCGCACCCGGTGACCGGCCGCCCCGTTCTCGACGAAGACCGCGTTGAGCGTCGGCGGGGTGTCGGAGGGACCGTCGGGAAAGTCGCCCCAGTTGAACGGGATCGACGACCCGTTGATGAACCAGCGGCCGTTGGGGCCGTTGTACTCCATGCAGTAGCGGTTGGTCTCGCAGAACGACTGGTAGCTGATGCGGCACTGGGTGTTGCAGGTGCTCCAGTCCGAGTACCAGCCGGCGGGCCGCGGGTTGTCGACCAGCCGGGCGTCGGTCCGGTAGTCGGCGGCGACGGTACCTAGCACCGTGCCCGTCGTGGTCTTGACCGTCAGGGTGTACGGGATCGGGTTGGAAGGCAGCGCCGCCCGCGTCGCGAGGTCCTTCAGCCGGATCAACGGCCCGAAGTTGCGGGAACCCTGCTCGCAGCGCAGCACCGTGAAGCTCGTGCTCGACGACGTCGTGGTCGCCGTGAGCAGGGCCGACGCGCCGTTGCTGCCGGTGAGGGCGATGCCCGTGGCGCCGAGCGGCCCGCTGCCGTCGGCGGGGCACACCACGCTCGACGCCAGCGTGTAGGTGACGCCGGCGACGGTCACGCCGTGGAACGACAACCAGGACTGCAGGTTCACCACGTTCGGGTCGGCGTCGTAGACGGCCTTGTAGTTGTCGGTCTTGGCCGCCTCGAGCGTTCCGGTCACCTCCTGCGGTGCACCGGCGACCCCGGTCGCCCCCGCCGCCGACACCGGCAGGAGGACGGCCGCGGCCATCAGTGCGGTCAGCACCAGCAGTCGAGCGCAACGGCTCAGGTGGGTCACGGCTGTCTCCTCGTTCATCGTGCTCGTTCAGGACCATCGTGCTCGTTCAGGACCATCGCGCACTGCGCACGTCGATGATCCGTCCACGGGCCGGCGTCCACGGCCGACCCCGCACACAGGACACCACACGGCGGCGACGTCGCACCTCCCGAATCTGCGCCAACCTTCGGCACGGAGGGAGTCACCGGTGGGGCCGCACCGGATCGGGACCTTCGCCCCTGCTGCCATGCGCCCGGCGGCTCATACTGGGATTCGAGGGTGCCGCACCCTCGCCCGGTCCAGGAGGTGACGCGATGACTGGCCGTTGGCGGTCGGGCGGAGTCGCGTTGTCGATGGTCGTCGCGGTCGCCTGTGGCGCATCGGGCCCGAGCCCGGGTGCGCCACCCGCGGTCACCTCGGCGACGGCGAGCGTCACCAGCACCCCCACGACCGCCGCCACCGCGACCACCACCACGACGGTGGAGCCGGCCCGGCGGGTGACGCTGGCCTTCACCGGGGACCTGCTGCCCCACCTCGCGGTGGTCGACCGGGCCCGGGCCGACGGTGCCGATGCCGGCCTTGCCTACGACTTCCGCCCCATGCTCGCGCTCGTGGGCCCGCGGCTGGCCCGGGCCGATCTCGCCCTCTGCCACCTCGAGGTGCCGCTGTCGGTCGACGACACGGTGATCTCGGGATATCCCGTGTTCAGCGCCCCGCACGAACTTGCGGTCGCGGCGTCGGCGGCGGGCTACGACGGCTGCTCGACCGCGTCGAACCACAGCCTCGACCAAGGTGTCGCGGGCGTGGTGGGCACCCTCGCGGTGCTCGACCAGAACGGCTTGGGGCACTCGGGCACCGCCCGCTCCGCTGCCGAGGCCGAGCGGTCCACGCTGTTCGAGACCCGCACCGGCGTGACCGTCGGCCTGGTGGCGGGCGCCTATGGCTTCAACGGCTTCTCACCGGACGTCCCCTGGCGCGTCCGCGGCCTCGATCCCACCGCCTTGATCGCCGCCGGCGAGGCCGCTCGCCGAGCCGGGGCCGACCTGGTCGTGGCCAGCCTGCACTGGGGCGTGGAGCGACGCCACGAGCCCACCGCCGAGCAACTGGCCCTGGCCGAACAGCTCTCGGCCAGCGGTGCGTTCGACCTGATCGTGGGGCACCACGCCCATGTGGTGCAGCCGATCGTGCGGCTCCACGGCGTGCCGGTCGTCTTCGGCCTCGGCAACTTCCTGTCGAACATGACCGAGGCCGACACCCGCGACGGGGTGATCGTGCGGGTCAGGGCGGCCCGCGACCCCGGCGCCACGCGCTGGCGCTTCGACATCGCCCTGTCCCCGACCAGCGTGGACCTGGCGTCGTTCACCGTCGTCCCGGTGGGCCCCGGCGACCCGTCCTGGGACCGGACGATCTCGGTGATGACCTCGTCCGGTGTGGGTCACCCGGGCCATCAGCCGGCGTGACCTGCCACCGCGTCAACTCACGCGGCGCCGGCCCTCGTGCCGCGGAGGCGCTGCCAGAGGGTCAGCGGGTGGTGCCCGTCACACCGGCACCGCTCCGCCTCCGGGACGTTGCCGAGCACCTGCTCGACGTGTTGGCCGCACCCGGCGTAGGTGGCCTTGCCGCACTGTGAACACGTTGCTGGTCTACACATACCCCCCAGGGTATCAGATGACCGCCCGGATCAGCGCCTCGCGAACAGGCGCAGCACGTACCAGAACAGCAGCATCACGGAGGCGAACAGCTGGACCGCGGCGCCGACGTGGGCCTCCTCGGGGTAGGAGCGCAGGATCGCCTGGGTCTGGTACAGGATCGCGGCACCGGCCAGCCCGATCATGGCCAGCGTGAACCAGACGCCGAGCTCCAGGCCGAACAGCAGGGCTGCCACGATGACCACCAGCGCCATGACGCCCGCCCACATCACCAGCGGCCGGAGGAACGAGAGGTCGCGTCGCGTCAGCAGGCCGATCGCGGTGAGGCCCGCGAAGCCGAGCACCGTCACCACCGCGGCGCTGGCCACCGTGGCCGAGCCGCCGGCACCGTCCACGTTGAACACGTAGTACAGGAACGGGGCGAAGATGAGCGCCTCGGCGCCGGCCAGGCCGAAGAGCCCGGCGTACTGCCGGCCCGGGTTGGCCAGGTCGTGGGCCGCGGCGGTGGAGAGCCAGTTCACCACCATGAAGCCGCCCAGGACCAGCAGCCACGCACCGCCGCTGCCGGCCACGAGGTCGTAGATGCCCCGGGCCGCGCCGGTGGCGAACAGCAGCGTCTCGAACGCCACGAACGCGACGACCGCGGCCAGCAGGTGCTGGTAGACCCGCACCATGAACGCGGCGCGAGTGTCGGCGTCGAGTGTGGCGACCGATGCCGGGTAGGGGTTGACGGTGGCCATGCGTGCTCCTCGGGTGTGATGTTCGACCACCAGCGTACGACCACCGGCCGCCGTCCCGCCCGCGGCGCGCCCCGCGGTGCGGGTGCGGTGCCCGCCGGTTCACTACCCTCGCGGGCCGAGGTGGCCGGACGGCGCACGGAGGGGTCGCAGGTGGCACGCAAGGTGGTGGCCGGGCTCACGGTCGTGGTCGCGCTCTCGACCCTCTTCTCGCTCGGGAGCCGGGCCGACGCCGCCGGCGTGACCACCCATGCCTGGATGGCCGTCGAGGCGATCGACCTCGTCGACGATCCCCAGTTGCAGGCCCTGCTCGAGGCCAACATCACCCAGGTCTCCAGCGGGGCCCACTTCCCGGACAGCGGCTACGCCAACTCGCGCCGGGGCTACGAGCACACCTACGGCGAGGAGGCGCACTGGCCCCGGTTCTCCTACGCCTACGCGGACCAGATTCGTAACGACCCGTCCTGCGGCGACCTCACCGCCGTGGACGGGCCGTGTGCGGCCCGGATCGCGCACCTGATGGGCGCCATGGCCCACGGGATGGGCGACGAGGTGTGGGACTGGCTCTTCGAGCCCAACGCGCCCGACCACGGCGAGAGCTACATCCCGCCGGCGCTGGCCCAGTACTTCGGCACCGGGGGCATCGAGCTCCAGATGGACATGATCGCCATCGCCGACCACGGTCGGCCCACCCTGCCGCACTTCCCAGCGTGGCCCGCGCCGTCCGGGCTGCTCGGCGTGTTCCACGGCATCGGCCGCGACGACATCGTGGCCCAGGACCTCATCAACGGCGAGGACAACATCCGCTTCGTCCGCGACGGCGAGCGCGCCCTCACCCGGAGCTTCCACGACCACATGACCGAGAACATGGCGTGGACGTCGGCGCACATGATCAGCGCACCGGGTGGCATCCGGTTCGCGGCGGTGGCCATCGCCGCCGCCTACGAGAGCCTCTGGGGCCGGCTGCTCGGGGACCAGCCCGCCACCGGCGTGTCGATCACCTACCCGGCCGACGGCCAGGTCGAGGTACCGCGGAGAGGCTGGGACCGCCCGTCGTTCCAACCGGGCTCGTCCCCCGACAGGGGCGGGGCCCGCAACCGGATCGTCGCGGTCCTGAGTGGCAGCCTTCCGTACCGAGCCGACGTCGACAGCCCCGGCAACATCAGCTCCGAACTGCCCGAGGGCGCCATGACGCTTACCGAGGCGGCGACGGGCGACCCCGTGGCCCTTCGTGCGGGCTACCCGCGGATCGTGCCCTACAACCCGGAGGCAGGCGAGCACACCATCGACATCCAGCCTGATGGCAACCTCGACGCCTGCACCGAGTACCGCGTCGACGTGACCGACGCGCTGATCGACGGTGCGGGTGAGCCTGTGGTCCCGTACTCATGGACGTTCCGGACCAACGGGTGCCCGGGTGTCCGGGCACGACCCGACGCCCAGATCCGAGTCGGGGACGGGGGTGTGTGGGCGGGTTGGGACGTGTTCTCCCGCGATGGTGCCGATCAGCGCCGCGCGGTCACGACGTCCGCGGGC
The DNA here is from genome assembly GCA_964635055.1 of uncultured Microthrixaceae bacterium. Lineage (GTDB taxonomy): Bacteria > Actinomycetota > Acidimicrobiia > Acidimicrobiales > DATDAH01 > JAEUJM01. The sequence continues at coordinate 20,569 of CAZWMT010000044.1, forward strand.
TCGACGGCCCGGTTCACGCTCCGGTTCGGCAACGACGGCAACCGGACGGAGCGCCTCACCATCGGCTCCCAACGCTCCCTCCCGGGTTTCGGCCTGACCTTCTTCGACGCGTCCGGCCGGAACGTCACCAGCGCGGTCAAAGCCGGCACCTACCGCACGGCCCCGATCACGCCGGGAGGCGACGTGGTCCTGCGGATGGAGATCGAGGTGCGAGACGGCGTCGCACCCGGAGCATCCGTCACGCGGCGGGTGAAGGCCCGGTCCGCGATCGACGTCGGGACCGTCGACGCAGTCACGGCGACGGTCACTGAGGGCACCGCCGAGCTCGAACCCGTGTCGAGCCCGGAGCTCACCGATGCCACCATCGAGGCGCTTGCTCCGTCGCTGCTCTGCACGCTCGGGTAGACGCACCGCCAAGCGCTCGACGAGCGCTCAGCCGCGATCCCCCCGCACGTCGCGCCGGAACTTCTCGTCCATGCTCTCGGCGTCGCCGGGGTCGCCGATGCGGCGGGTCACCGCCCAGCTCAACGCCAACTGCACGTCCTCGACATACGACGGCACCATCCCAGATGCGTCGACGGTGAGGTGCAGCAGCAGGCCGTCCCGGAGGGCGTTGAACAGCAGGGCGATGCTCTCGTAGGTGAACGGGGGCCGGGGCTCGATGCCCCACAGGTCGCCGATCTCCTTGTAGGCCTCGGCCGTGTGGGCGTCGTTCGTCCGGTACAGGTCGCGGAGCCGCGTGGCCACCCGCTCGTCCTTGGCGTGCAGCGCCCACAGCACCATGCGGGCCACGTGGACGGGGTCGTCGACCCACTGGTGGAACGTCTCGCTCACCCGTTCGCGCACCTCGGCGGACGGGTCGTCGCCCGGTGTCGGCTTCTCCTCGGCCAGCTTCGCCAGGCGCTCCGACGACGAGCTCACGGCCGGATCGGTGACGTACTCGATGAAGTCGTCGACGAACTCGGCCTGGCTCCGCCAGTGCAGGTAGAAGGTCTGGCGGTGCAGTCCCGCTTTCTCGGCGACCGCTCCGGTCCTGAGCACTCGACTGAGGTCGCCCCGGCTCGACTCGGCCAAGAGCTCCATACCTGCCTCGAGCAGGCGCCGCCGGCTGTCCTTGCCCTTGGTGTGCACCGTCTGTCCAGCCACCATTTCGCTGCTCCCTCACGAGCGTTCGTTGCCGGCACCGTCCTCCATCCGCCCGACTCGCCCGGCCCTGCATCCCGTGGAGTCTTGCAGGTCCGGAAAGGTGCGCATGACGGTGCCACAACACCGCTAGACAGGCGTGTACAGTTGCTGTCATGGCAAGCACCAAGGCAACCAACCGATCCATGTCCGACGCGCACAAGGCCGCCCTGGCAGAGGGGCGGGCGCAGGGTCGCGCCGTTCGCCATTACCTCGAGGCGCTCGAGTCCAGCCGGCCCAAGCGCGGGCGCAAGCGCACCCGCGAGTCGGTGGCGAAGCGCCTCGCCGCAGTAGAGGCGCAACTCGAGTCGGCCGACGCGGTGAAGCGCCTGCAGCTCTCGCAGGAGCGACTCGACCTGCAGGCCGAGCTCGACCAGGAGGAGGAGACCGTCGACCTCGCCGGCATCGAGGCCGAGTTCGTCGCCGCGGCCAAGGGCTACAGCGAGCGCAAGGGCATCAGCTACACCGCGTGGCGCGAGGCGGGCGTCCCGGCCTCCACCCTCAAGGCCGCCGGGATCACCCGCACCTCGAAGTAGCCCACCGCCCCCGGTGACGGCCGGGTGAACATCACCGCACCACCCGGTGACGCCGCCACCGGCCGGTTACGCGGTCAGTAGCTTGAGCGCCATGGGAACCACGGGTCGAGCGCGAACCGCCGAGCACGATCGGCTGGCCACCGTGCACTCCCCGGAGTCCGACCTGTTCGCGGCCAGCGAGTGGTACGAGTGGGGCCCGTATCTGGCGGAGCGCTCGTGGGGGACCGTACGCGAGGACTACAGCGCGAGCGGCGACGCGTGGTCGTCGTTCCCCCACGAGCACGCCCGCTCGCGCGCCTACCGGTGGAACGAGGACGGCCTGGCCGGGTTGTCCGACATCCGCCAGCGCCTGTGCCTGTCGCTCGCGTTGTGGAACGGCGCCGACCCGATCCTGAAAGAGCGCATCTTCGGCCTGACCGGACCCGAGGGCAACCACGGGGAGGACGCCAAGGAGTACTGGTGGTACACCGACGCGCTGCCCAGCCACGCGTGGCTGCAGTGGCGGTACCACTACCCGCAGGCGCCCTTCCCGTACGGCCTGCTGGTCGACGAGAACGCTCGACGAGGCTTCCACGACCCCGAGTACGAGTTGCTCGACACCGGCGTGTTCGACCGCGACCGCTACTGGTCGGTGGCGGTCACCTACGCGAAGGCCTCGCCCACCGACGTCTTGATGCGCGTCCTCGTCGAGAACCACGGCCCTGACGAGGCCGAGCTGCACGTGCTCCCGACCCTCTGGTTCCGCAACGCCTGGGACTGGTCGACCCCGCGCGGCGAACGGCCCCGACTCGCCGCGAGCGGCGCGGCGATCACGGCCGAGCACGCCACCCTGGGCAACTACGAGCTGCTCGCCGCGGACGGGCCCCGGGGTGGTCGGCCCGATGCCCTCTTCTGCGAGAACGAGACCAACACCGCCCGGTTGTTCGGCGAGCCCTCCGCCACCTCGTTCCCCAAGGACGGCATCAACGACCACGTGGTGTCGGGCGCGGCGACGGTCAACCCCGCGGCGACGGGGACCAAGGCGGCGTGGTGGTACCGATTGGCCGTGCCCGCCGGCGAGCGCCAGGAGGTCCGCCTGCGACTCCGCCGGATCGACGAGCCCGGCGCCGACGGGCCCAGGGCCACGGCGGCGCCGACGGCCTGGGCAGGGCACGAGTTCGACGCGATCATCGCCACGCGCGAGCAGGAGGCCGACGAGTTCCACGCCTCGCTGGTCCCGGCCGGCACCTCCGCCGAGGTCGCCCGGGTGGCCCGCCAGGCCAGCGCCGGGCTGGTGTGGAGCAAGCAGTACTACCCCTACCGCGTGGCCCGATGGCTCGACGGGGACCCCGGCCAACCCGCTCCGCCCGCGGGGCGAAGGGGCGGGCGCAACGCGGCATGGCGCCACCTCGACGCCGACGACGTGCTGGCCATGCCCGACACCTGGGAGTACCCCTGGTTCGCGGCCTGGGACCTGGCCTTCCACGCCATCGCCTGGGCCCACCTCGACCCGGCCTTCGCCAAGTACCAGGTGCTGGTTCTCCTCCGCGAGTGGTTCCTCAACCCGAACGGCGCGCTGCCCGCGTACGAGTGGAGCTTCGACGACGTCAACCCGCCGGTCCACGCCTTCGCCGCCTTGCGGGTGTTCCACATCGACGGCGACCGCGACGTCGACTTCATCGAGCGGGCCATGCACAAGCTCTCGCTCAACTTCATGTGGTGGGTGAACCGCCTCGATCACGACGGCGACAACCTGTTCGGCGGCGGCTTCCTCGGCCTGGACAACATCAGCCCGATCGACCGCTCGCACCTCCCCGCCGGCGCGTCCCTGAAGCAGGCCGACGGCTCGGCGTGGATGGCCTTCAACACCCTCAACCTCCTCGCCATGGCGGTCCGCCTGGCCGAGCGGGAAGAGGTCTATGACGACCTGGTGGTCATGTACTTCGAGCGCTTCGTCGCCATCACGCGCGCCATCAACCGCTCGGGCATCTACGACGCCGAGCGCGGGTTCTTCTACGACCGCATGGTCACGCCCGATGGCGAGGAACGCGTGACGGTCGAGACCATCGGCGGCAGCGTGCCGCTGTTCTCGGCCTCGACCATGACCGCCCGACTCGCCGATCACCGCCCCGAGTTGGCCCGCCGCCTGGCCCGCATCTTCGACCGGGACGAGCACGACCCCGACGAGTTGGCCGCCCTGGGGCGGCTGCGCACCGACGGGGACGACGCCAAGGTGCTGGTCAGCGTGGCCTCGCCGGAGCAACTGCGCCGCACGCTGTCGGTGCTGTTCGACGAGGACGCCTTCCTCTCGCCGTACGGGTTGCGCTCGCTGTCCAAACGGTACGAGGACCAGCCCTACGTGGTGCGGGTCGACGACATGAGCTACTCGGTGGACTACGAGCCCGCCGAGTCGACCACCCCGATGTACGGGGGCAACTCGAACTGGCGGGGCCCGATCTGGTTCCCGATGAACTACCTGGTCATCCGGTCGCTGGTGCGGTTCCACGACTTCCTGGGCGACGACTTCACGCTGGAGTACCCCACCGGATCGGGGGACCCCCACACGCTGCGGGAGATCGCCCAGGACCTGACCGATCGACTGACGTCGATCTTCCTGCGGGGCAGCGACGGGCGCCGACCGCTCTACGGCGGCACCGAGCGCTTCCAGAGCGACCCCGCGTGGGACAACCTGTTGTTCTTCGAGTACTTCCACGGGGACAACGGCGCGGGCCTGGGGGCGTCACACCAGACCGGGTGGACGGCGCTGCTGATCGACCTGCTGCTCGACCCACCGATGTCGGCCCGCCCGCTCGAGGTACTGGCCTTCGACGACGACGGTGGCGAGCACGTCGTCGACGACGTGGTGGAGGACGTGGTGGTGGACGAGGATGCCTGAGCGCACCGCCGGCCTGCCGGCGATCGGGGCCCGGCGCTTCCCGCTGCTCTACCAGGTCAACGCCCGCACCTTGGTGCACGGCCTGGGGCCCGACGCCACGTTGGACGCCATCGACGACGATGTGCTCGATCGGTTGTTGCCCCCGGGCCTCGACTGGCTCTACCTGCTCGGCGTGTGGCAGACGGGCCCGGCGGGCGCGGCCGTCTCGCGACGGACGCCGGACGTCCGCGCCGAGGCCGAGGCCACCCTGGACGACCTCACCGAGGACGACCTGTGTGGGTCGTGCTTCTCGATCAGGGGCTACCGGGTGCACGAGCGGTTGGGCGGCGACGGCGCCCTGGCCGGCGTGCGGGCCCGACTCGCCCGCCGCGGGGTGGCCCTGATGCTCGACTTCGTGCCCAACCACACCGCCCCCGACCACCCGTGGGTCACCGAGCACCCGGACCGTTACATCCAGGGCACGGTCGCCGACCTCGAGGCCGAGCCGGGCAACTGGTGCACGGTGCCCACCGGGTCGGGTGAGCGCGTGCTGGCGTACGGACGCGACCCCTACTTCCCCGGATGGAGCGACACCCTGCAGCTGGACTACTCGTCGCCTGCGGTCCAGGCGGCGATGCGAGAGGAGCTCCTTGCGGCCGCGGCCCACGGCGACGGGTTGCGTTGCGACATGGCCATGTTGTTGCTGCCCGACGTGTTCGAGCGCACGTGGGGCCGCGCCGCCGAGCCGTTCTGGCCCGAGGCGACCGCCACGGTGCGAGCGTGGCACCCGGGGTTCACGTTCCTGGCCGAGGTGTACTGGGGCCGCGAGTACGACCTGCAGCAACAGGGGTTCGACGCCACGTACGACAAGGCGCTCTACGACCGCCTGGTCGCAGGCGACGCCGGTGCCGTGCGCGGGCACCTGCACGCCGACGCCGCCTACCAGGCCCGGTCGGCACGGTTCCTCGAGAACCACGACGAGCCCCGCGCCGCCACGGTGTTCGGAACGGGAGACCGCCACCGGGCCGCGGCCGTGACCGCCTTCTTGTCACCCGGCCTGCGCTTCTTCCAGCACGGCCAGTTCGAGGGCTGGCGGCGCCACGTGCCGATGCACCTGTGCCGCGCCCCCGTCGAGGAGGACGACGACGTCCTGGCCACCTTCTACACCGACCTGCTCGAGGTCCTGGCCGACCCTGTGGTGCACGACGGCCGGTGGCAACTGCTCGACACCCGGCCCGCGTGGGACGGCAACGACACCCACACCGACCTCGTCGCCTTCACCTGGAGCGACACCCCGCCGCCGCCGGCGGCCGGCGGGCCCGGTGCCGACGGTACGGGCGGCGAGGCCGACCGGGATGCGGAGGGGGACGGGGACGGGCTGCGCTACGTGATCGCCGTCAACCTGGCCGACCACTGGTCGCAGTGCTACGTGCCCCTCGCCGACCCTGCGCTGCCCGGCCGCCTCGTCACCCTCGACGACCGGGTCGGGCCGAACCGCTACGAGCGCCACGGCGACACCCTGTCCGACCCCGGCCTGTACCTCGACGTGCCCCCCTGGGCCCACCACGTCTTCGCCGTGACCTGACGTCTGGTGGCGGCGCGGACCCGCTCGCCGAAGCGCGATCAGGACCGGGGCGGTCCGACGGATTGGAGGCCGCGCCGCGCGATGCACCATCGTCTCTGCCACCGTGGAGACTGTGGAGATGGCGGCCGGAGGCACCGTGACAGCCGGCGCGCGGCCCCGGACGTCCGGCACCGCCGCACGGCCGGTGGCCGGCACCTACCACCCCGCCCTCGACGGGTTGCGGGGGGCGGCGGTGGCCGCGGTGCTCGTCTTCCACGGCGGCTTCTCGTGGGCCCGCGGCGGCTTCCTGGGGGTGTCGACCTTCTTCACCCTCTCGGGGTTCCTCATCACCACGCTGCTGTTGACCGAGCACGACCGCCGCGGCCGCACCGACCTGCGCCGGTTCTGGTCGCGCCGGTTCCGACGCCTGATGCCGGCGTCGCTCCTGTGCCTCGGGGGTGTGGTGATCTTCGGGGCCACGGTGGCCACCAGCGGTCAGCTCCAGAACCTGCGCGTCGAGGTGCTCGCCGCGCTGGCCGATGTGGCCAACTGGCAGCTGATCGTGTCCGGCACGAGCTACGCCGATCTCTTCACCGCACCGTCGCCGGTCCAGCACTTCTGGTCGCTGGCCATCGAGGAGCAGTTCTACGTGCTGTTCCCGCTGGCCATGGTGGGGCTGTTCGCCCTCGGCCGTCGGACCCGGCACATCCATCGGGCCGTGGCCATCGGCCTGGGCGTGGCCCTCTGCGGCTCACTGCTGGCCACCTTCCTCCTGCAGGGTGCGGCCATCGACCGCATCTACTACGGCACCGACACCCGCTCGGCCGAGCTCACCCTCGGCGCCCTGCTGGCGGTGGCGCTGAACCGTCGACGGCTTCCTGTGGTCGTCACCGACGTCCTGCGGTGGGTTGGGCTGGCCGCGCTGCTGTTGACCGTCGCCCTGTGGTCGACCGTGCAGCTCGACGACGGGTGGCTCTACCGGGGGGGCCTGGCCGCGTTCGGGCTGGTGTCCGTGGCCGTGATCGCGGCCGCCGTGCAGGATCGGGGCCCCGTGCGGCGCGCCCTGAGCTGGGAGCCCCTGCGCCGCCTGGGCCTGGTGTCCTACGGCGTGTACCTGTTCCACTGGCCGATCTTCCTCTGGCTCACCCCCGAGCGCACCGGCCTCGGCCAGTGGCCCCTGTTCGGCCTGCGGGTGGCGGTGACCCTCGGCGCCGCCGTCGCGTCGTTCTTCCTGCTCGAGCGGCCGGTGCGCACGCGCCAGATCCTGACCGGTCGCCAGGCCCTCACCCTCGCCCCGCTGGCCTTCGCCGCCGTCGCCGTGGGCGTGCTCGCCGTGACCGTGCCCGACCCGAACGCCGACCCCACCTTCGAACAGGCCCAGGCCATGGTCGAGCGGGGCGACTTCAGCGCGCCGTTCCTCGACGACGTCACGCCCACCAGCGCACCGCCGGAGCTCGCCGCGGCGGGGACGCCTGAGGTGTCGATCTACGGCGACTCCACCGCGCTCCGGCTCGCCCTCGGCTTCGGCGGCTGGATCCAGTCCACCGGCCTGGCCGATTCCGAGGGCGGCATCACCGAACTGGGTTGCGGGGTGCTGCCCGGCGCGCTCTTCACCCACTTCCGCTACGACGGCGAGGCCGACAGCCCCGACGTCTGTGCCCAGGCCGACCAGGAGTGGCGGGACAACATCAGCGCCACCGACCCAGACATCGCGGTGGTGCTGGTGGGCCCCTGGGAGGTGGCCGACTGGTACGACGACGCCTCCGGCGAGTGGCGTCACGTGGGCCAGCCCGACTTCGACGAGATCGTCCTGGGACGCATCCGCAACGCCGTGGACATCCTGTCGGCCGGCGGCGCCCGGGTGTTCTGGCTCACCAGCCCCCGGATCGAGCTGGGCATGCAGGACGGCGTGCCCCCCACCTACCAACGACCCGCCTCCAACCCACTCCGCATGCAGCGGTTCAACACGCTGGTGGCCCAAGTGGCCGCCGAGCGCCCCGACACCGTCGAGCTGGTCGACTACGCCGGCTACCTGCGCACCCAGCCCGGTGGCGAGCTCGACCCCGCGCTGCGCCCCGATGGCATCCACCTCACCTGGGAGTCGGCCTTCCAGGTGTGCGACGACTGGCTCGGCCCCGAGATCCTGCGCCGCTGGGCTGTCGACGCACCGAGCACGACCACCGTGCCCGCCGACCCCGCCGGTCCCACGGGCTGATTCGCACCGTTCTGCCGGCAGCCTCTCACCGCCAACAAGAGCGAGGTGCCGGCAGGATCAGACCCGCGGTCCTCAGCCACCAGGCCTCCGCCCACGACGGATGCAGGCCGGCGGAACCGGGCCGCGACCGTCTGGTCCTCTCGGCCTCGCTCCGCTCGTCAGTCGGGGGGATCGATCCGGCTGACGGTGCCGTCGTCCGAATTGGCCACCCAGAGCGTCTCACCGGTGGCGCCCGCTCCCTCGGGGTAGTTCCCCACCTCGACCGTCGCCGTCACGTCGTCGGTCACCGGATCGAGGCGGGTGACCGAGGCATCGCCGAAGTCGGTCACCCAGACGGCATCGCCGGTGGCCACGACGTTGTGGGGCGCCCGACCGACCTCGATCGTGGCGATCGGCTCGTTGGTGGTGGTGTCGATGCGGGTGACGGTGGCGTCGTCGAGGTTCGCCACCCACACGCTGGCCCCTGTGGCCGCGAGCCCGAAGGGGTTGGCCCCCACGTCGACGGTGGCGACGACCTCGTTGGCGGCCGCGTCGATGCGAGTGACCGTGCCGTCCTTCGCGTTCGACACCCACACGTCCTCGCCCGCGACCGCCACCCGGTGCGGCTCGTCGCCGACGTCGACCGTGGCGACGACGGCGTTGGTGGTGGGGTCGATCCGGCTGACGCTGTCGTCGGCCACGTTGACCACCCAGACGGCCGCATCGTCGGCGGCGACACCGGCGGGCTGACCGCCGACGTCGACGGTGGCGACCACCTCCTGCGTGGTCGGGTCGACCCGGGTGACGGTGTCGTCGTCGGCGTTCGCCACCCACACGGCATCGTCGGTGGCAGCCACCGCGACGGGGTTGGCCCCCACGTCCACCGTCGCCGTCGCATCGTTGGTGACCGGGTCGACCAGCACCACCCGCCCGTCGAGGTCGGTCACCCACACCGACTCCTCGGTGGCAGACAGACCGAACGGTCGGGGACCGACATCGATCGTGCTGGTCACCTGCGGCTGGGCCTCGTCGTCGCCGCGGGACACCACGAGCAGCAGCGCGACGGCCGCGACCACGAGCGCCAGCGTCGCTCCGACCGCGACGACCACCCGCCGGCGCCGGCCGGGGGGTGCCGGCGGTGCCGCGGCGGGATCGGCCGTGTCGGTGGGTGCCCTGCCCCCGGCCGTTGCCGCGGCCTCGGCCACCGGGTCCGGCACCGCGGAGGCCGCCTCGACATCGGTCACGGTCACCGACGCGCTGGGCGTCACGTCGGTCGGCGATGGTGGCGCGGGGACCGCCGGCGCCGCATCGACGGCCACGGTGGCGGTGGGGTGCGGGTCCGGCCGCAGCGCCGGTGGGGACCCGCTCGGCGGGCGCTCGGACGGCGCTTGCTCACCGGCGGTCCGGCCCACGGGGCCCAGGAGGAGCGGGGTGATGGCCTGGCCGTTCTCGGCCTGCACCTCCTGGAGGGCCTGGCCGAGCTCGCCGGCGCTCGAGGGGCGCCGGTCGGGGTCCTTGGCCAGGGTGCGTTCGAGCAGGTCGGCGAATGCCTCGGGAACGCCGTCGAGCCGAGGGGTGGGCGCGTGCAGCACCCGGGTGACGGTGGTGCCGATGGGCTCGTCGGTGGCGCCGCCGAACGGCGGGGCGCCGGCGATCAGGTGATACAGCGTCGACGCCAGGCCGTAGAGGTCCGAACGCTCGTCGGGGCTCTTGCCCAGCAGTATCTCGGGCGCCACGTGGGCGACGGTGAACGACGCGTGGCCGGTGGTCCGGGTGGCGCCGTCGACCGCGGCGATGCCGAAGTCACCCAGCTTGATCTCGCCGAAGGGCCCCACCAGCAGGTTCTCGGGCTTGAGATCTCGGTGCAGCACCCCGGCGTCGTGGGCCGCGCCGAGCGCGCCGGCCACCTGCACGCCCGCCACCAGCGCCTCAGGCCACGGCACGGGACCGTCGTGGAGCCGATCACCCAGCGAGCCCCGCTCGAGGAACTCCATCGCGAGGAACGGCTGCCCGGTGGAGCAGATCCCCGAGTCGTGGACCGCCACCACGTTGGGGTGCCACGACAGGCTTCCCATCGCCCGGCACTCGCGCTCGAAGCGCTTCGTGCCACGGTCGTCGAGGTTGTCGACCTTCAGCACCTTGAGGGCGACGACCCGGTCGAACCGTTCCTGATGCGCGCGATAGACGATGCCGAAACCGCCCTTGGCCACCTGGGTGAGGGCCGAGTAGCCCTCGATCTGCGGCACCCCCGTCATCGCTCGACCCCCCGCCTCGCCATGCCGACTCCCCGTCTGGCCGCAACTTGGTGCCCCTACCGTACGCGGTCATCCCGTCGCGGGTCGGCCGCCCTGGGCCCGCAGCGGCACCCTCCCGTGACCCCACCGGTCCTCGGGTTCCCACGCCGAGCCACGACCACGGATCCGCGCGAAGCTGAGCACGTCGTTGAGGCGTTCGACCGGAGAGGCGGAACCAGCAGTGCCCCACTGTCCCAGCTGCGGCGCCGCGCTGCGGGAGGGCGCCCGGTTCTGCCCGGGCTGTGGCGCCGCGGTCGGCGCGCCGCAGGCCGCCACCACCTCGGGGCCGCCGGGCAAGGCCGCGCCCGGGGTGACGAAGCAGCCGATGCCGGTGGGCCCACCGCCGGTGTCCCCACCCTTGGCGCCACCCCCACCTCTGGCGCCGCCCCCACCCCTGGCGCCCCCGTCGCCGACCGGGCCGCGGACCCTGCCCATCGCCCTGGCCGCGGGCGCGGTGGTGGCGTTGATGGTCATCGCCGTGGGCGCGTTCCTCCTGGCCGGCGAGGACCCGGCCACGACGGAGCCGAACGCGCAGGGATCTGGTGCCGACCCGACGGACGACGCGGCGGGCGAGGTGACCGACCCCCCGTCGGAGTCGTCGTCGGCCACCACGCCGGCTCCGAGCACACCGCCACCGACCACCGCCAGCCTGTCCTCGCCGCGGGGCATGTCGGGAACGTGGGTCGCGGTGTTCATCTCCTACTACACCGAGCAGGAGGCCCAGGCGTACCTGTCGGAGGTGCCTCCCGGCTCGCAGGTGCTGCAGTCCGACGGCTACTCGTCGCTCCGACCCGGGTACTGGATCGTGTACCACGACGGCGGGTTCGACACCGGTCGAGAGGCCGCCGACTTCTGCCGTTCTGTCGGCCGCACGTCGCCGCAGGACTGCTTCGCCCGCTTCCTCACCACCGACCCCGACGCCAGCCCGACCGACCCCGACCTCAACGTGGACCCCTGACGTGGCGCCGGGCATCGACCGACGCCGGTTCCTGACCGGGGCCGCCGCAGGATCGGCCGCGCTGGTCCTGCGGCCCCGCCGCCCTGCCGCGGCCGCCGACGGGCCGTTCGACCTCGGCGACGGCGTCACGATCCAACCTCGCTCGGCGTGGGCCGGCGCACTCGCCCCCACCGGGCCGCTCGTCCCCGAGCCCGACGTGCAGGTCCTGCTCGTCCACCACTCGGTCGACGGCAACGAGTACGCGGCCGAGGAGGTCCCGGCGTTGCTCCAGGGCATCTACCACCTGCACACCGGGCCGGAGAAGGGGTGGCCCGACGTCGCCTACAACTTCTTCGTCGACCGCCACGGCGGGGTCTGGGAGGGCCGCCAGGGCAGCCTCCGGTCGGCGGTGGCCGGCGACGCCACGGGCGGCAACCAGGGGTCGAGCCAGCTCTGCTGCTTCCTGGGCGACCATTCGACGGAGCCGCCGACACCCGACGCCGTGACCGCCATGACCCACCTGCTGGCCTGGCTGGGTGAGCGCGAGGACATCGACACGTCGCCGGGTGCGACCACCTCGTTCACGTCGAGAGGGTCGAACCTCTGGCCCGCCGGCGCGACCGTGACCGCCACCACCATCGCCGGTCACCGTGAGATGTCGGCCACGGCCTGCCCCGGCGACGCCGCCTTCGAGTTGGTGAAGGGGCAGTTCCCCGACCAGGTAACCGCCGTCCGGCTCAGCCGGGCCGTGCGGTCGGCCCCCTCCTCCACGACCACCACGGGCTCGGCCACGGCCACCAGCACGACCGGGGCGCCGGCCACCACGACCACCGCGCCTTCGGACAGCGCGGCCGCGGACAGCGCGGCCGCGCCCTCCTCGTCCGGCGACGCCGGCCTGCTCGCCAAGGGCCTCGTCGCCGGGGGCGTCGTGGGGCTGGCCGTCGCCGCGGCGATCTGGGGACGAGCCCGCCTCCTGCAACGCCCCCGCCCACCGCGCCCCTGACCGCGCCGCAGACAGCTCGTTCCGGTGGCTGGAACGTGTCGTCACCGTCCCATCCGAGCCACCAGAACCACAGACCACTCGTTCCGGTGGCTGGAACGTGTCGTCACCGTCCCATCCCAGCCACCAGAACGACAAACCGCTCGTTCCGGTGGCTGGAACGTGTCGTGAGCGTCCCATCCGAGCCACCAGAACCACAATCCGGGGCCTACCCGTCGGCCGGCGGCTCGGCCTCCTCGGCGAGCTCGAGCCACCGGTCCTCGGCCTCGGCGAGTTGCCGGCTCACTTCGCCCTCCTCGGTTCCGAGCCGGGTCAGCTCGACGTGGTCGGTGGCGGCGGCGACCAACTCGGCATGGAGGCGCTCGCGCCGCCTCGTGAGCTTGGCCACCTCCTTCTCGGCCTCTCGCAACAGCCGCTGCAACGTGCTGCGGGACCGAGGCTTCGTGGCGGTTCCTGCCGCACCCGCCCCCGACGCCGGCCCACCCCGGGGCGACGCCGCCCCCACAGCCGCCCCCACAGCCGTTGCCGGCGATCGCTCACCCGGACCACCTCGGCCTCGCTTGCGGGCCGCGGCCCGCTCCTGGGCCCAGGCCTCGTAGCCACCCCGCCTCGGCGCGGCGCGGCCGGTGCCGTCGAGCACCACCACCTCCTCGACGGTGCGCTCGAGGAACGCCCGGTCGTGCGACGCGACCACGAGCGTGCCGGGCCACCCGTCGAGGAAGTCCTCGAGCACGCGCAGGGTGTCGAGGTCGAGGTCGTTGGTGGGCTCGTCCAGCAGGAGCACATTGGGGCGCCGCATCAGCAGCTGGACGAGCTGCAGGCGCCGCCGCTCACCACCCGACAGCAGCTCGACCGGCGCCTTCTGCGCGTCGGAGTCGAACCAGAACCGCTCCATGAGCTTGACGTCGCGCCAATTGGGGTCGCCGTCGTCGCCCACGATCACCTCACGCACGCGCCGCCCGGGCGTGAGCTCGCGACTGGTCTGGTCGTACAGGCCCAACTGCACGGTCGAGCCGATCTTCACCGTTCCCCCGAGCGGCTCGAGCGCCCCGGTGATCAGCCCGAGCAGGGTGCTCTTGCCGGCGCCGTTGGCCCCCACCACGCCCAGCCGGTCACCCGGGCCCAGCAGGAGGTCGACATGGGCGAGCAGCGTCTCACCCCCCGGGTAGGCGAAGGTGACGTCGGACAACTCGATGACCGACGACCCGAGTCGCGGCATCCCCAGGTGCAGGTCGAGGTCGCCCGAGCGGACGTCGTCGACCCGATCCACCTGCTGCAGGGCCTCGGCCCGGGCGATCCGGGACTTCGACTTCGACGTCCGGGCCGGGGCGCCGCGGCGCAGCCAGGCCAGCTCGCGCTTGGCCAGGTTGGCCCGCACGGCCTCGGCCGCCTCGGAGCGCGCCGCCCGGTCGGCTCGACCCTGCAGGTAACCGCTGTAGCCACCGTCGTGCAGGTACGACCCGGTGCGGTCGATCTCGAGCACCCGCGTGGTGACGCGGTCGAGGACATGGCGATCGTGGGTGACGAGGAGCAGCCCGCCCCGATACCCGGCCAGCCACTCCTCGAGCCAGGCGATGGCGTCGATGTCGAGGTGGTTGGTCGGTTCGTCCAGGATGAGCAGGTCGCTCTCCGCCGACAGCGCCCGGGCCAGTGCGGCCCGCTTGCGCTGGCCGCCGGAGACCTCGGCGATGTCCCTCCCCAGGACGGGCGTGAGGCCCAGCCGGTCGAGCACCGACTCGGCCCGCCAGTCGCCACCGACGACCTCACGCACGGTCCCCTCGCCCAGCTCATCGCCCTGGTCGAGCACGGCGATGGCGATGTCGGCGCCCCGGCGGACGGTGCCCGCCTCCGGGTCGAGCTGGCCGGCCAGTACCCGCAGCAGCGTCGATTTGCCTGACCCGTTGAGGCCCACGACACCGATCCGGTCACCCGTGGACACGGTGAGCGAGAGGTCGTCGAAGAGGGGGCGCCCGGGCCGGCTCATGGCCAGCCCGTGCGCGTCGATCAGGATCATGCTGCGTTCAACTCGAGTCCGGCCGGGGGCGGTGGGGGGTCGTCAGTGTGCCAGCGCCCGACGGTCGAGCGGTCGAGCGGTCGAGCGGCGGGGCGACCGGCGACGGGCGGTGGGCTCGACGTGGACGGTCGACGTGAACGGTCGACGTGGCCCGGGAAGACGGGCCCGGCGGCGGCCGGCACCTCAGCCCGCGTCGAGGTCGAAGGTCTCCGCGAGCCCCGCGAGCATCCAGGCCGACGCGACAGGGATCGGCTGGTCGAGGGCCCGGCGCGTGCTGAGGGCCTCGAGCAGTGCCACCGCGTCGCCCCGCAGCACGAGGTCGCCGGTGGCCACGGCCGATCGCACCGCCACCTGATCACCGATCTCGACCACGATCTCCAGGTCGGGAGCCGCCGTGGCGACGCCCAGCACCCCCCGCTCGGGCGCCCCCCGGTTCAGCGCGAGCGCCGGGCCGAGCGCGGCCGCGTAGCGGAGGCAGGCGGCGACCTCGTCGGCCTCCACGGGAGGCTCGACGTCCATCGGCAGCAGGATGTCGCGTTCGTGCACCCAGGCGTCCCAGAGGGCGTGGTGGGTGACGGCGCTGACGGTGAGGTGCCCGGGAGGGGCCTCGGCCAGCACCGACCACTGGGGGCCGTCGAGCGAGGCCAGCAGGTCGGCCAGCGCGTCGGTGGACGCCACGAACCGGTCGACCACGTCGGCGGTCGGGCGATCGGCCGCATCGGCCACCAGCTCGGCCGGCGACGCCACCGGGTCGAAGGTGGCCAGGAACTCCGTGGGTTCGCCGGCCAGTCCCTGCGCGATCGAGAACCACCAGAACGTGTTGGTGCTGTCGAGGTGGACGATGACGTCGCGGGCCGACCAGCCCTCGCACCGGCTGGGCTGCGCCCACTGCTCGTCGGTGAACGCGGCCACCGCGTCGGCGAGCCGCCGGCGTTGGCGGATCGCGGGGCCGACGATGGCGGCCGGCTCACCGTCGAGCGTGATGACCGGGTCGGCGCCGTAGCGGGGTGTCAGCTGGATCCCGCCACCATGCCACAACCTCCCGAGGGGAGTGCCAGCCCTGAGCACCACGGACGACCCGGCCGACGCGGTCTCCCCGGCAGGTCGGGGACAGTCCGACCCTTCGTCGGTCAGTCCGTGCCGACGAGGTCCAATTCCTCGGCCGTGGTCCCGTCGGCGCCGAGGACGCCGACCTCGATCCGGTTGCGCCGCGCGTCCAGCGCCCCCGCCGGCAGCAGCACGACGAACTGGTTCGCGACCCCACCCTCCTCGAACAGTGGGGAGACACCGACGACGGTGCCGTTCGCCGCGACGACCACCGTGTCGCCGGGGTCGGCGCCCGGCACCGCGCCGATCACCTCGCCCATCAGCTCCGGCCCGTCGGGTTGGTCGAGCTCGTCGAGCGCGCGCACGAGGGCGTCGCCGTCACCGGGGCCGAACACACCGGCCGACGGCCTGCCGATGAGCGCGGCACCCCGTCGTCCCCGGTAGAGGCCGGCCAGGCGGGACTCGCCCACATGGACCGCAGGGAAGCGACCGTCGACCATGGCGCGGTAGGCGGATCGGTCGTCGAACTCCTCGATCCCGAGGAACTCGTAGCTGAACGCGTCGGTGTAGGAGTAGACGTACTTGCGGCCACCACGTGCCGCGATCGCCTCGGTGTCGCTCGCCGCCACCCCGTCCACCCGCCAGGTCGGCCGGGTGCCGAGCAGGTCGGCGATCGTCGGCACCAGGTCGACCGACAGCAGGTTGGCGTCGTCGACGCGGCCCGTCGTCTGGCCGGGCTCCTTGATCAGCAACGGCGCGTAGGCGATGTCGTCGAGGTTCCGGTCGAGCACCGAACGCACCGACTCGCCTGGCTCGAACGAGGCCCCGTGGTCGCTCACGACCACGATCAGGGTGTCGTCGTACTCGCCGACCCGGCGCATCCGGGCCAGGATCTGCCCGACCAGCCGGTCGGTGTACTCGGCTTGGAGGAGGTGGCGCTGGCGGGTGACCCGCGCCCGCCACGGCGTGGTGATGTCGGGGCCCGTGTAGTCCCCCGGCGTGGTGTACCGGGTGCCGTCCTCCCGCGAGAACCAGGGCTGGTGCGGCATGACGAGGTGCAGGAAGGCGAAGAAGGGGTCGTCGGTGGGCCGGATCGCGTCCAGGAACGTGTCCAGGCGGGCGGGTTGGATCGCCGCGCTGGACGCGAAGTAGCCGTCGAGCTGCTGGGACTCGGACAGGGGCACGACGTCGCCGTTGCGGTCGGCGGTCGAGCCCACCGTTGCGTCGCCGGCGCCGCCGGCGTCCGGCACGTCGAGGGCTTCGGCGAAGTCGTCGAACGCGAGCGAGCGATCGGTCGACCCGGGGGTGACCCGCGCGCTCCACAGGGCGCGGGTGTCGGCCAACATCGCCGCCCACTGCGGCGACGACGGCGGCGGCGGCGGCTCGCCGTACCGGGCGTCGGCCGGCGGCTGGGGATCGCCGCTGCAGGCCTCGAAGCCGCAGAGCTTGGTGAGCGACTCCGACACCGTCAGGTGATGGGAGTTGGCGAGCAGGCTGAACAGGTTGTCGGGGTGATCGGTCCAGACCGGGTCGCCGTGGGGGTCCCTGCCGTCGAGGAGCGCCGGCACCGCGCTCTGGGTGAAGGGGCTGACGGTCGAGAAGTGGCGGTACCAGGTGGCGTCCTCGGCGAGACGGGCGAGGTTCGGGAAGCGGACCTCGTCGATGGTCTCGTCGTCACCGAGGAGGGACTGGGTCGGCAACTCGTCCAGCACGACCAGCAGGACCGAGGCCGGTTGCGCCGCTCCGCTGCCGGAGAACGATGCGTCGGCCGCGGTCTGCGTCCCTCCGGTGATCCAGTCGGCGACGGGAGCCAGGAACAGGAAGTTGGCCAGGAACACCAGGTTGGCGGCGGCCAGGACGCGCAGCCAGAGGTGCACGGCGTCGAGGCCGAGGTAGGCCAGCGTCCCGCCGACGGCCATCACGATCGCGCCCAGCACGTGCACCGGGGCGCTCCCGGTCAGCGCCTTGGCCAGCAGCACGCCGACCATCGCCAACAGCGCCGCGACGAGGGCGACGTGCACGTACCAGCCCGCCCGGGCGTCGACCAGACCGACGATGATGCCCACGAGCCACAGCACGATCGGCGGCACCAGGACGATCGCGACCGCGAACGCCGCGATGCGGAGGCCCTCGACGTCGCGGAACTGCAGTGCGGTCGGGTTGTTGCCCAGGAGCTCGAGCACCGGCTGCACGACCGCCAGGCCACAGAGCCCCGCCAGCACGAGGAGGCGATCGAGTGGGCGCCGCCTCGACGGCACCCCTCGTCCCGCTCGCCCCACGCCGGCGGACGCCGTGTCGTCACGGTCGTCTACGGATGGCAACGGGCAGCACCTCGCCGGACGGGGGCGGGAACCTTACCGCGCCGCGTGCTCCGCACCCTCCCTCTCGAACCGTCACGTCTCCCGGCGATGCCCGGCCTGTAGTAGGAGAGACACATGCCCCGCCGCTTGCCCGAGCACGCCACCCACCTCCGCAGCGCCCGGATGCTCGACGTCGATGCCGGCGTGCTGGTCGAGCCCGGCAGCGTGCTGGTGGCGGGTGACCGCATCGTCGCGCTGTCGCCCGACCGGGTGCCCGACGACGCCGTGGTGGTCGACCTGGGCGATGTCACCCTCCTCCCTGGCCTCATGGACATGGAGGTGAACCTCTTCCTCGGCGGCCCCGACCATCGCAGTCCGCTCATCCCGGTGCAGGAGGACCCCGCGGTGCGCACGCTTCGGGCCGTGGCCAACGCCGGCCGGACCCTGCGCTCGGGCTTCACCACCGTCCGCAACCTGGGCCTGTTCGTCCAGACGGGCGGGGTCCTGCTCGACGTGGCGCTGATGAAGGCCATCGACCTCGGATGGGTGGACGGGCCACGCGTCGTGCCGGCCGGCCACGCCATCGCTCCCACGGGCGGGCACCTGGACCCGACCATGTTCCAGGCGTTCGCCCCGAACGTCCTGCCGCTGACCGTCGAGGAGGGCCTCGCCAACGGGGTGGACGAGGTGCGCAAGGCGGTCCGCTACCAGGTGAAGTACGGCGCCCGGGTCATCAAGGTGTGTGCGTCCAACGGCGTCATGTCCCACACCGGGCCGGCCGGCGCGCAGCAGTACTCGGACGAGGAACTGGCCGCGATCGTCGACGAGGCGCACCGGGCCGGCCGCAAGGTGGCCGCCCACTGCATGGGCGACGTCGCCCTCCGGGCGGCGCTGGAGGCCGGCATCGACTGCATCGAGCACGGCTTCCTGGCCTCCGACGAGGTCCTCGACCTCATGGTCGAGCGGGGCACGTTCCTGGTCGCCACCACCTGCCTCACCGACCTGATGGACCTGTCGCAGGCCGGCCCCGAGCTGCAGGCCAAGGCCGCCGACGTGTTCCCCCGGGCGCGGGCCACCACCACCAGGGCCATCGAGAAGGGCCTGCGGATCGCCCTCGGCACCGATGCCCCGGCCATCCCGCACGGCCGCAACGCCAAGGAGCTGCTGGCCATGGTGGACCGTGGCATGACCCCCCTGCAGGCCCTGCGGGCCGCCACCACAGTCGCCGCCGAGCTCATCGATGCCGACGACCGGGGTCGTCTCGCGCCCGGCCTCCTGGCCGACGTCATCGCGGTCCCCGGCGACCCGCTGTCCGACATCGGCGTGACCGAGAGCGTGCGCTTCGTGATGAAGGGCGGCGAGGTCTACCGCAACGATTCGGGGGGGCCACCCCCGCGACTCGGCGGGTCCTGACCCCGAGTCGCAACCCCGTCCTGCTGGGCGACGGCCTTCGCCCTTCGCTGAGGGCGCCGGCCTAGGGGACGGGCTCGACGACGACGTCGATGCTGGACGCGCCGCTGTCGGGCACGCGGGGCTGGCGCCACACCTCGACCGGGAACGACACGGTGACGAGGGCGGAGAACAGCCAGAGCAGGCGCTGGTCCTCGTCCGAGATGCCCTGGAGCTCGACGCGCTTGAGGTAGTCGGTGCCCGACTCGAGCAGGGGGAAGGCGGCGTCGTAGAAGGCCTGCAGCTCGTCCATGGTGCTGGCCAGGCGCTTGGCGTAGCGATCGCCCTCACTGGGCAGGGCCCAGTCGGCGTAGGGCTCGAGCGCGGCGAACTCGGCGGGAAGGGTGCTCATGGCTCGGATCTCCTCAGGACGCCGCCGAGACCCGCACCGGGGTGCCGGGTCGGCGCTGCTCGTAGTCGCTCACGTACGCACGGCTCGTTGTGTGGAGGTGGCGCAGCATGACCTCCTGGTCGCAGAGCGGGAACTCGGTGACGGCCCTCGACTCGAGCATGGTCTGCGTCGCCTCGAGGGTGTTGCCGTCCTGCAGGCCGTACTCCTTGAACGTGACCACCGCGAGCTCCTGTTGCAGGCGCTCGTAGGCGTTGGTGGGAGGCACGAAGTACAGCGAGCACTCGAAGATGTGGGTGTTGTGGGACGTCGGCCAGTAGTGGTACGTGAGGTACCAGTTGGGCTTCCACACGAGCAGCATGAAGTTGGGGAAGAACAGGAACGAGTCCTCACCCCACGCCGGGTGCTTGGCGGGGTTGAGCCCGGGGGGCAGCTCACCGATGTCGGGCGCGTCCCACACGCCGAACAGGCCGCTGCGCAGCACCCGCTCGATGGGCTTGACCATGCGCTCGTCCTTGGGCGGGGCCATGCCGCCCCATGACGACACCACCGCATGGGGGCCGTCCACGTCGTAGGCCAGCGCCTCGTACCCGTAGCCCTGCAGCTTGCGGGATTCCTCCTCGGTGGCCTGCTTCGCGTGCAGGACGGGTGCGTGGTAGAACTCCATGAAGGCGTCGATGAAGAGCTTCCAGTTGCTCCCGACCTCGGCCCGGTACGTGTGCACCTGGGTCATCTCGTGGAACGGGTACCCCTCGATGCCGGCACCGAGGCGCCCCATGTACTCGCGCAGCGGCGGGGCGTCGTCGTCGAGGTTCACGAAGATGAACCCCTCCCACACGTCGCAACGGACCGGGACCAGACCGAAGGCGGCCGTGTCCAGGTCGAAGAACTCCTCCTCCTGCTGGACGAAGCTCAGGTCGCCCTCGAGGCCGTAGCGCCACCCGTGGTACTTGCACGTGAACTGCCGGCACGTCCCGCTGGTCTCCTCCCGCGGGTAGTCGTCCCACACCAACTTGTTGCCTCGGTGGCGGCACATGTTGTGGAACGCCCGCACCACCCCCTCCCGGTCCCGCACCACCAGCACCGACGTGCGCGCCGCGTCGAGCTCCTTGGTGAAGTAGCTGCCCGTGCGCCCCAACCGCTCCACCCGGCCGACGTTCAACCACGTCCGGCGGAACACCGCGTCTCGCTCCAGCTCGTAGTGCTCGGGCGAGATCGAGTCCTCGTAGGACACCGCCGCCGTGTCCAAGGCGAAGTGCTCGGTCCAGGAGCCCTCGGGGGGCTTCGGGAAGTGGGCCATCTCGGGGGTGTCCTCCCAGTCGGTGGTCCGGCCGAGGATAGCATGGATCTCTTGAGATGAGAAGGTGGTTTCCGCATCAGGATACGAGGCTGCGCCGGCGCCACTCGTGCTCGACGGCGGAGGCGAGGTGCCGCGCACCCCGCCCGTCTCACCTCCGACCGAGTGCCCTCGTCACCCCGCCGCGGACGGGGCGGCCCGCGCCCGGATGAGCTCCTGCAGGTCGGCGAGGACGACGCGGCGGAGCAGCTTGCCGGTGTCGGTGTACGGGAGCGAGTCGGTGAACACGATGGTGTCGGGCGTCTTCGAGCCACGCAGCGCGCTCCGCACGAAGGCCTGCACCGCCGCCTCGTCGGCCACCGCACCGGGACGCAGCACCACCGCGGCGGCGATGCGCTGGCCCCACTCGTCGTCGGGCACCCCGACCACCGCGGACTCCTCGATGTCGGGGTGTTGCAGCAGCGCGTCCTCGATCTCGGCGGGCGCGATGTTCTCACCCCCGCGGATGATGGTGTCGTCGCTGCGCCCCTCGACGAACAGGTACCCGCCGTCGTCCACCCAGCCGCGGTCGCGGGTGGGGAACCACCCCTGCTCGTCGAGGGGCGGCGCCGCGCCGGCGTACTCGCCCGACACCTGCTCGCCACGAACCCAGATCTCGCCCGGCTCCGAGGTGGGGAGGGGTGACCCGTCGGCGCCCCGGACCTCGACCTCGACCGTGGGCAGCACCCGACCCACCGACGCGAGGCGTTGGACGGCGACAGGGTCGCCGTCGCGGGCCGCCCGGTGGTCCTCGGGGCCGAGCACCGCGATGGTCGAACTGGTCTCGGTGAGGCCGTAGGCGTTCACCAGGTCCACGTCGGGGAGCAGGGCCATCACCCGCTCGAGCACCGTCGCCGGGGTCCGGGCCCCGCCGTAGGACAGCGCCCGCAGGCTGGGCAACCCGTCGCCGTCGGCCTCGAGGACGTCGGCGATCCGGGCGAGCATGGTCGGCACGACCATGGCGTGGGTGATGTGCTCACGGCGCACGGTGTCGACCCAGTCGCCCGCCCCGAACTGGCCCAGGTACACGATGCGCCGGCCCAGGTAGAGGTTGCTGAGCAGGTTGGCGATGCCGGCCACGTGGTACGGCGGCACGCTCACCAGCACCGCCTCGTCGGGGCCGGCGGCACCGAACTCGACGGTGCCGATGACGTACGACGTCAGGTGCCGGTGCCGCAGCACGGCTGCCTTGGGCGCCGAGGTGGTGCCACTCGTGTAGAGCAGCAGCGCGGGGCCCTCGCCGTCGGCGGGCACGTCACCGACCGGCGCCGCGCCCGCCCGCGCCCCGGCCACGAAGTCCTCGGCGTCGAGCACCCGGTGGCCCCGGGCGCGCAGCGCATCACGAGCCGCGCCACTGGCGACGACGACCACCTCGCCGAGTGGCACGAGCAACTCGTGGAGCTGGTCGTCGCCGAGCCGGTAGTTGAGCGGGACGAAGGGCACGCCCGCGACCGCGGCGGCGAAGATCCCGATCGGGAACGCGAGGCTGTTCGTGCCGACGTAGCCCAGCGCGGCGGCACCGGCCACGTCCGCGGCCGCGGTCCACGCGGCGGCCAGCAACTCGTTCGCGGTCAGGCGCTCGGCGCCTGCCTGCACGACGACCTCGTCGGCACGCCCCGCGGCGACCATGTCGGCCAGCAGCAGCAGGTTCACCTCGCCTGTCCCTCCTCCGTGGCTCCCCGTGGCTCCGGGCTCGGTGGCCCGCGGCGCCACCGCCGGCTCGTGTCGGCTCCGGCCGGCCACGCTAGCACCAGATGACACTACTGTTAGAACAGCTCGGCGCGGGTGGTACCTTCTCGCCATCGAGCGAGGAGTGTGAGCCGTGACGGCGACCGACAGCACCGACGTCTACTACGACCCCTACGACGTCGAGATCGACACCGACCCGTACCCCGTGTGGAAGCGCCTGCGGGACGAGGCACCCCTCTACTACAACGCCACGCACGACTTCTACGCCCTGAGCCGGTTCGCCGACGTCGAGAAGGGCCTCGTGGACTGGGACACCTACCGCTCGGGGAAGGGGTCGATCCTCGAGCTCATCAAGGCCGACATCGACCTGCCCTCGGGGATCATCCTGTTCGAGGACCCGCCGATCCACGACGTGCACCGGAGCGTCCTGTCCCGGGTGTTCACCCCGAAGAAGATGAACGACCTCGAGCCGAAGATCCGGGAATTCTGTGCCCGCTCACTCGACCCGCTCGTGGGCAGCGGGGGCTTCGACTTCATCGCCGACCTCGGCGCCCAGATGCCCATGCGCACGATCGGTTACCTGCTGGGCATCCCCGAGTCCGACCAGGAGGCGATCCGCGACGTCCTCGACGAGGGCCTGCACATGGAGGAGGGTGAGATCCCCGACTTCTCCGAGGCCGCCTTCGGTCAGGACCTGTTCGGCGAGTACATCGACTGGCGGGTCGACCACCCGTCCGGCGACCTCATGACCGAGCTCATCAACGCGGAGTTCGAGGACGAGACCGGCACGCGGCGCACCCTCACCCGCGAGGAGATCCTCACCTACGTCAACCTGCTGGCCGGCGCCGGCAACGAGACCACGACGCGGCTGATCGGCTGGACCGGCAAGGTGCTGGCAGACCATCCCGACCAGCGCCGCGAGATCGTCGAGGACCGCGGCCTCATCCCCCAGGCCATCGAGGAGCTGCTGCGGTTCGAGGCGCCCTCGCCGGCCCAGGCCCGGCTCGTCACCAAGGACGTCGAGCACCACGGCCAGACCGTCCCGGCCGGCAGCATCATGATGCTGCTCAACGGCTCGGCCAACCACGACGAGCGAAAGTTCCCCGACGGCGATGCGTTCGACATCCACCGAGTGATCGGCCACCACCTGAGCTTCGGCTACGGCATCCACTTCTGCCTGGGGGCCGCGCTCGCCCGCCTCGAGGGTCGGGTCGCGCTCGACGAGGTCCTCCGGCGCTTCCCCGAGTGGGAGGTCGACCAGGCCAACGCCAAGCAGGCCCGCACCTCCACCGTCCGCGGTTGGGAGACGCTTCCCGTCCTGACGAGCTGATCCTGCGAGCTGATCCCGCGAGGCTGACCCCGCGAGGCTGACCCCGCGAGCGGCCGCCGGGCGGCGAGCAACCCGCTCAGCGCGTGGTGGGGAACCCGAGGTCGATCACGCTGGACGCCGGATCGGGCCACCTCGACGTGATCACCTTGGGTCGTGTGTAGAAGCGGATTCCCTCGGGCCCGTAGATGGGGGCGTCGCCGAACAGCGAGGCCTTCCAGCCGCCGAAGGACTGCCACGCCACGGGGACCGGGATGGGGACGTTGATCCCGATCATCCCGACCTGCACCTCTCGCTCGAAGCGCCGGGCGGCACCGCCGTCACGGGTGAAGAGGGCGACGCCGTTGCCGTAGGGGTTGGCGTTGACCAGCGCCACGGCCTCGTCGTAGGTGGCCACCCGGACCACCCCCAGGACGGGCCCGAAGATCTCGTCGTCGTACGCGCGCATCCCCGGCGCCACCTCGTCGAGCAGCGCGCAACCGAAGAAGAAGCCGTCGCCGGTGGCGGTCGTCCTGCCGTCGGCCACCACCCGGGCGCCTTCCCTCGCAGCACCCTCGACGTAGGCCCTCACCCGGTCGCGGTGCTCACGGGTGATCAGCGGGCCCATCATCGACGTGGCGTCGTCGCCGGGGCCGACCACCACATCGGGGATGCGATCCGCGATGGCCTCGACGAGTGGGTCGGCGACGGCACCCACGGCGACGATGACCGAGATCGCCATGCACCGCTCGCCCGCCGACCCGTAGCCGGCGTTGATGGCCGCGTCGGCCGCCGCGTCGACGTCGGCGTCGGGCAGGACCACCATGTGGTTCTTGGCCCCCCCGAGGGCCTGCACCCGCTTGGCGTGTCGGGTACCGGTCTCGTAGATGTGGCGGGCCACGGGCGTGCTGCCCACGAACGACACCGCGTCGACGTCGGGATGGCCGAGCAGCGCGTCCACCGCCTCGGCATCGCCCTGGACCACGTTGAACACCCCGTCGGGGAAGCCGGCCTGCGTGACGAGGTCGGCGAGCAGGAGCGATGCGGACGGGTCCTTCTCGGACGGCTTCAGGACGAACGTGTTGCCGCAGGCCAGCGCGTTGGCCAGCATCCACAGCGGCACCATCACGGGGAAGTTGAACGGCGTGATCCCCGCGACCACCCCGACCGGCTGCAGCACGGTGTGCACGTCGACGCCGGTGGAGACCTCGGCGCTGTGCCCCCCCTTGAGGAGGTGCGGCAGGCCACAGGCGAACTCCACGCACTCCAGGCCGCGTGCGACCTCGCCCGCGGCGTCGGACCGCACCTTGCCGTGCTCGCTGGTGACGAGCGCGGCCAGGTCGTCGCGATGGGCGTCGATGAGCTCGCGCAGCCGGAAGAACAACCCGGTGCGGCGGCTCAACGGGGAGGTGCCCCACTCCGTGGCGGCCCGGCGGGCCACCGCGACCACCTCGCCGACCTCTGCCGCCGTGGCCAGCGTGACCTCGCCGGTCTGCTCGCCGCGGGCCGGGTCGAAGGTGGGCGACCGCCGCCCCGACGTGCCCTCGACGGAGCGTCCGGCGACCCAGTGACCGATCGTCTGCATGCTGTCCCTAAGTGAGTGAGTGTTCCCTGACCGTTCGGCCGGAGGGTAACGTCGCCCCATGGCGACGGCAATGGTGGACGGCCGGTCGATCAGCTACGAGGTGATCGGCGCCGGCCGCCCGTGGATCATCACCCCCGGCGGCCGCGACAGCAAGGACACGCCGGGTGTGCGGGAACTGGCCGCGGCGATCGCCGCGCTCGGCAACCAGGTGGTGATCTGGGACCGGCCGAACACCGGCGCCTCCGACGTCCGCCTCGAGGGCGGGTCCGAGTCGGCGATGCAGGCCGATGCGCTCGTCGGGCTGCTCGACCACCTCGATCTGGGGCCGACCGTGATCGCGGGCGGGTCGGGCGGGTCCCGCGTGTCGTTGCTGGCCGCGGCGCAGTGCCCCGACGCCGCGGCGGCGCTGGCGGTGTGGTGGATCTCGGGCGGGGTCGTCGGACTGATCGCCCTGGGCACCCACTACTGCAGCCCGTCCATCCGGGCCGCGTGGACGGGCGGGATGGAGGCCGTGGTCGCCCTTCCCGAGTGGGCCGAGGTGCTCGAGCGCAACCCCGCCAACCGCGACCGCTTCCTCGCGCAGGACCCGGCGGCGTTCATCGCCACCTTCGAGCGCTGGATGGCGGCCTACTGCCCGTGTGGCGACGAGGTGGTTCCCGGCCTCGCCGACGACGACGCCCGCGCCCTCGACCTGCCCGCCCTGGTGTTCCGCAGCGGCGCCAGCGACCTGAACCACCGCCGGGAGACCTCCGAGCAGGTGGCGGCGCTGCTCCCCCGCGCCCGCCTGGTCGAGCCCCCGTGGGGCGACACCGAGTGGGCCGAGCGCCAGGCCGCCCGCAACGCCGGCGAGGCGCCCGGCCTCTTCGTCCGGTGGCCCCTGCTCGCTCCGATCCTGCACGACTGGGCCACCGACGTGCTGAGCTGAGCCGGCGCCGCCGACGGTGCCGAGGCAACGGCAAACCCAAAGGCGCGAAGAACGGTAGCGGTGCGCAGCGCCAGGGCGCCGGCCGTCGCGATTGCCACTCTCGGTGGCCAGAATCCGGCCCTGTCGCCCCGCGCAGATCCTTTGGAGGAAATGCCAGTCACGGGTGACTGCTTATTCCTCCACAGGCGCTCGAACCGCTCCCTCTCACCACGGGCCGTGAGATTCCAGCGGTGCGGCGGGCGAACGGTGGCCACACCCTCCGCTGCGATGCCCTCCCCTCGCATTTCGCGCCTCTGCCGTTCCGCTCCCTCGCGAATGGCGTCAGCCGTCAGCCGACAATCCGTAGAGGCGGCGGGCGACGGCCAGCAGCTCGGCGCGGAGGGTGTCGTCGTCGAGGCGTGCGACCAGGGGTTGCGAGACGGCGCCGCCGATGGCCGCCTGGGTCATGGCCGCCCGCACCCGGCTCTCGGGAGATGGCGCCTCACCGGTCAACACGTGCGAGACCCGGGCCATCAGCCGGGGGAACGGGTCGTGCGTCGCCAACAGGCCCGCGACGACGGGGTCGGTCATGAGGGCGCTGACCACATGGCGGCGCTCGACCGCGAGCTCGACGATCTCGCGCAGCAGCACCTCGAGGGCGCGGGCGCGGTCGGCCTCGGCCTCGGCCTCGGTGACCGCGGTCTCCAGCCGCGCCAACTCCTTCTCGGCCACGGCGACGACGATCTGCTCCTTGCTCTGGAACTGGTGGTACACGGCGGCCTTCGTCACACCGAGGTCGTCGGCGATCATCTGCAGTGACGTGCCGTTGACGCCGTGCTGCGCGAACAGTCCGAGGGCGGCGTCGACGACCCGCGACTGCGCAGCGGTGAGCGCGGTTACGGGAGAGGCGGCTGCTTCCACGATCCGGCGAGCGTACCGTCACCCTTGACCCTGGTAGCCGGTCGGCTATCCTCCGAGTAGCCGATCGGCTAGTAGGCGTGACGAAGGGGGAGTCCACGTGCCCGACCAAGAGCTCGACGAGAACCTGCAGGCGCTGCTCGAGATCCGCCGGCCCGGCATCGACTACGACGAGCACAAGGTCGACGACTTCGCGCTGTCGATCGGCTGCGACGTGGAGAACTTCACCCGGTTCCCCCGCCTCGACGACGACGTCACGTACGAGAAGGCGGGCCTGGACACCCGGGCCGAGATCGACGTCGCGTCGTCGCTCGAGCTCCCCGACTACAGCGGGCCCTTCCGGGGCGACCTGAGGTTCACCGACTTCTCGAACGAGGCGCTGGTCAACCTGTACGGCCTCAGCCACGAGTACTACGCCCTGCTGGTCGAGGCCTGGGCCGACGAGATCGAGACCCGGTACGGCGGCGAGGCCATGCGCGAGCTGCAGCGCTCGGCGTGGACCAACGGCATCGTGCCCCACCTCGAGCGGATCATCGCCGAGTTCGGAGCCCTCGAGGGCGCCGACGAGCTACCCGCCCTCGACTCCGGCGTGGTCACGTACAACCCCTTCGCGCCCGACCCTCGCGTCGCCGGGTGCGACAAGGAGCACCTGGTCAGGCTCTGCCTCGGCAGCCACGAGTTCCTGCTGCTGGTGATCGAGGCGTGGGCGGCCGAGGTGGTCGTGCGCCACGGGCTCGACGACATGTTCGACATCCAGTGGGCGCTGTGGAGCGCCAAGGTCCTCCCTGAGGTGCGCGAGATGAAGGGACGTTGGATGAACATCACCACGAACGATGTCGCCGCCTTCATGAAGGACATCCAGATCGACGCCACGTCGTTCCCGGGCAAGGCCTTCGACCTCAGCTTCGAGATGCCCACCGAAGACGTCGGCATCATGACCTTCAACAAGTGCTGCGCCGCGGATCAGTGGGAGGCCATGGGCCGGCCCGACATCCTCGAGAAGAACTGCCACTCGACCTGCCCGGCGTCGCTGATCGAGACCGCCAAGATGTACAACCCCAACATGAAGGTCGACATCCTGGCCATCCCCCCACGGGTCGACGACGGCAACGTCTGCTGCAAGTGGCAGTTGTCCATGCGCGACGAGTCCGACCCCGAGTACGTCCCCGTCCAACTGGGGGCCACCCGCAAGCACTGAGCGCGACCGGTCAGCCGGCGCCTCGATCGGAGCGGTGGGCGGCGATGGCGTCGAGGAAGCCGTGGTGCAGGTGCTGGGGGGCCGGCTCGTTGCGGCCGAAGACCACCGTGTCGACCAGACCGGTCCGAATCCCCGGCTCGGTGCGACCGGCCACCCAGAAGTCCTCGCCGTCCACCACCGTGTCGCAGATCCACGGCGCCATCTCGTCGAGCTTGGCCTGCTCCTCCGGTGAGAGCCCAGGGCGGAAGTAGGCGGTGTGCACCACCTCGGACCGCGCCTCGTCGACCGGGACGATCTGCCACAGCTCGATGTGGCGGCTGTCGAAGGTGAGGCAGGTGTTGGGGAAGAGGGAGTACTGGTAGCTGAAGTGCGGGGACACATCGCCCCACTCGTCCTCGGTCACCTCCCGCAGGGCGCCGATGGTGCGGATCGCCGAGCAGTTGCGCAGGTGGCGTCCGAAGGCGTCGAAGGTCAGCACGCCGCCGTGGGCGTAGCCGGCCAGCGTGTCCTTGTGCAGGTGGTCGAAGTGGTAGTTCTCGCGGTAGGTGTCGAGCGTGACCTTCCAGTTCGCCCCGACCGGGTGCACGTGGGGCTCGCTGTGGGGCCGCCAGTCGGCGAAGTCGAGCATGGCCAGCTCGTCGCTGAGCCCGGGGCCCAGGTAGGCGTCGATGTCGATCGGCGGGCCCGGGCGCAGGCAGCCCACGATCAGGCCGTGGCCTTCGGCCACCGGCAGCTCGACCAGGCCCTTGTCCTCGCGGCACATGCCCTCGAACCCGTCGGCCACGGGCAGGCCGACCAGGTCACCGGTGAGGTCGTACACCCAGGCGTGGAACGGGCAGGTGAGGCGGCGGGTCGAGCCGCTGCCGTCGGCGATGCGCACCCCTCGGTGACGGCAGGCGTTGGCCATGGCCCGCACGGTGCCGTCGCCATCCCGGGTGAGCAGCACCGGCGTGCCGCACAGCTCGACGGCGCGGAAGCTGTTGGGCTCGGCCAGCGCGCCCGAGAGGCACAGGACCAGCGGGTGGTTCAGGAACAGCGCGCCCAGCTCGGCCTCGGCGTGATCACGGGAGGTGTAGAGGTCGGCGGGGAGCTCGAGCACGTCGTCGGCCATGTCCGTCGTCCCGTGGTCGAGGTGGTCGAGCAGCCGGCGGACCAGGTCGTGCTCGAGCGCTTCTCGGTCCATGTGGCCTCGCCTCGGATCTTCCCCTCGACGCCCCGATCCACCGGGGCTGCCATACTAAGCGTGTACTCACTTACGATAACCCGTCCACCGAGCAACGCAAGGAGCACCGCCGATGAAGGCCACGGTCGACCCCGATCGGTGCCAGGGCCACGCCCGCTGCTGGGACATCTGCCCCGAGGTCTTCTCGCTCGACGACGAGGGCCATGCCTTCGTGTCCGTCGACGTGGTGGCACCCGAGCACGAGGACAGGGCCCGCCAGGCGGCGGTCAACTGCCCGGAGCGCGCCATCACCGTGGACTGACGGAGGGATCCCCGACCTGGCGCCTGATTCGGCGGCGCCGGCGGCGAGATCAGGCGCCAGTTCGCCGACGGTGCGTCACCCGATCCCGAGGGTGGCGGGATCGGCAGCGGTGAAGTCGTAGACCCGCTGGGCGTTGCCGATCGTGATCTTGTACTGGGTCTCCTCCGGGAGATGGCCCAGCCACTTGTTGGCCAGCTCCGGGGTGTCGGGCCACGTCGAGTCCGAGTGGGGGTAGTCGCACTCGAGCATCACGTTGTCCTCACCGATGATGTCGAGCAGTCGGATGCCGGCCTGGTCCTCGATGAACGTGCCGTACACGTGGTCACGGAACAGGCGGCGGACGTCGGTGTCGAGGTCGAAGCTGGCCTCGCCCTTGGCCTCGCCGCGGTCGTGCGCGGCGTTCATGTTGATGTCGAACCGTGACGCCCAGAAGCGCTGCTTGTCGATCACCTGCTCGGCCCGTTCGAGGAAGTAGGGCATCCAACCGATCGAGCCCTCGGACAGCGCGATCTTCAGCGACGGGTACTTGTCGAAGTTCCCGCTGAACAGCCAGTCGAGCAGGGTTCCCGCCTGGTTGGCGCCGGCCGAGTAGGCCATGAAGGCCAGCGTGGGCATGTCGTCGGACGTGCGGATGAGGTTGGACGACGAGCCGACGTGCATCGAGATCACGAAGCCGGTCTCGTCACAGGCCCGGAACACCGGGTCCCAGTAGTCGGTGTGGATCGACGGCAGGCCGAGCTTGGTGGGGTTCTCGGAGAAGGCGATCGACTTGGCGCCGAGCGCCGCCGTCCGCTCGATCTCCGCAGCGGCGGCCATCGGGTCCCAGAGCGGGAGGATCATCATCGGGATGAAGCGGCCCGGGAAGGCGGCGGCGAACTCCTCGAGGATGAAGTCGTTCCACGCCTTGACGCACAGCAGGGCGAGGTCCTTGTCCTTGGCCTCGTGGAACACCTGGCCGCAGTACCGCGGGAACGACGGGAAGAGCATCGACGCCAGCACGTGGCCCTGGTCCATGTCGGCCACCCGGGCGGCGGGCTCGTAGCAGCCGGGGCGCATGTCGGTGTAGCTGATGGGCTCGGGCGAGAACTCCTCCCTCGACTTCCCGGCGACCGCGTTCAGCCCGGTGGTGATGATCTGGCGGCCGTCGTACTCCCAGAACTCGCTGTCACCGTCGCGCACGATGCGGGGCCCGGCCTCCCGGCGCGCCGCCGGCAGGCGGTCCTCCCACAGCGTGGCGGGCTCGATGAGGTGGTCGTCGACCGAGATGAACCAGCTGAACGGCATGGGGGCCTCCGGCGATGCGCAAGGATCGTATGAGAGCGAACGCTCACATATCAGTGTAGTCAGGGCGCTGGACGCCGCCAGGGTGGCCCCCGGAGCCCGCGGGCTCAGGCATGCCGAGCGGCGAGGCGTCGGCGGTGGGCCGCCGATGCGCCGAAGAGCGAGCGGTTCAACGTGGCCCGCTTCAGGTACACGTGGATGCCGCTCTCCCACGTGTAGCCGATGCCCCCGTGGAGCTGCATCGCTTTCCCGGCCACCGCCACCGCCGCGTCGCCGGCGTAGGCCTTGGCCATCGAGGCGGCCACGCCGGCGTCGTGGGCGACGTCGAGGCTCGCCACGTGGGCGACGGCGTCGGTGACCAGCTCCCGGGCCACGGCGAGCTGCACGGCCATGTCCGCGCAGGCGTGCTTCACGGCCTGGAACGAGCCGATGGGCCGCCCGAACTGCTGGCGGTCCGTGGCGTAGGCGACGGTGGCGTCGAGCATGACCTCGCCGAGGCCGAGGCAGTCGCAGGCCACCGCGACCGCCGCCCGATCGCGGAGGCGCCGGATGGCGGCGTCGGGATCGGCGGCGAATCGCCAGATCGACGCCTCGCCGACCTCCACGCCGGTCGCACTCACCACCCCGAAGCGGCGAGTGGCGTCGACCACCGGCTGTGGCTCGACCTCGACATCCGGCGCCGTGGGATCGACGGCCACCAGCGCCAGATGCCCGTCATCGAGCGCCGGCACCAACAGCCGCCCGGCCTCGGTGGCGTCCGGGACGAACGACGCCCGGCCCTCGACCCGCGGTCCGCCAGCGTGGCGCTGGATGCGGAACGGCAGCGAGCCCCATCCGTCACCGTCCGCCTCGATGGCGGCGTCGTCGCCAGCGAGGGCCAGCGCCACGACGGTCGTGCCGGCGGCGATCTCTCGCAGGAGCACATCGCACTCTGGGCCGGGCTCGAGCAGCTGCAGAGCACCGACGCCCAGGACCGCCGTGCCCAGGTAGGGGCCGGTGCTGGCCGCCCGCCCCATCTCCTCGAGGATGATCGCCACCTCGGCAAACGTGGCGTCGCTGCCGTCGAGCTCCTCGGGGATCTCGAGGCCGAGCCAGCCCGACGAGGCCACCAGTGGCCAGTCGAGGGCCGCGCCGCCGCGGTCGGCGCCGGGATCGGCACCGGCACCGGCACCGGCACCGGCACCGAGGAGGTCGCGCGCCACGGCCCGCAGCTCGTCGTGGAGGTCGGCGAACGGGCTGCTCATCGACCGACCGGCTCGTCGACGGCCCCGTCACGCGACGGTCGGTGAAGGGTCGAGCCGGTCATGGGACGGCCGGCTCCCGGGGCAGGCCGAGGCCACGCTCGCCGATGATCGTCCGCTGGATCTCACTGGAGCCGCCCGGGATCGTCCACTCCCACGACCCGATGAAGTCGAGCACCCAGGCGCCCGACTCCCACCCGCTCGACACGGGCTTCT
>CAZWMT010000045.1:0-9295 GCA_964635055.1 uncultured Microthrixaceae bacterium
GAGCGGACAACGTGAGCCCGAGGGACGAGGGCGGGGCCCGAGCGGCCCGGCGACGGAGGAGCCAGGAGCGGGCAACGTGAGCCCGAGCGGCGACCGGGCGCACGAGGGCGTGGCGCTGGTGAACGAGATGGCCCGCCGGTTCCGCGGCGGCGACCTCGACGGGGCCTTCGGCCTGCTCCATCCCGACGTCCGGATCCGCCAGCCCGCCTCGCTCCCCCACGGCGGCCGCCACGACGGCCGTGACGGCATGGCGGCCATGGGCGCCGCCTTCGCCGAGCACTGGGACCGCACGATCGGCGAGGCACGGGTGCTCGGGTGCGACGACGGCTCGGCGGTCCAGGTCACCACCCAGACGTGGACGGCCAAGGCCACCGGCCGATCGGCGACGGTCGACGTGGTCGAGCTGTTCTCGTTCGCCGACGGGCGCATCGCCGAGATCCGCGTCTTCCAGCAGGACACCCACCTGCTCCTCGCCACCCTCGACCGCTGACGGGATCGGAGCGTCTGCCCATGAGGCGATCCGGCGCCGTCGCCGCCTTCCACCCCGAGCTGCTGCCGCTCGCCCGCCTCATCCCGCGGTTCACCTTCACCGAGCGAAAGCTGCGGTGGTTGCGCCGCGTCACCGCCCTGCGGCCCGCACCCCGGGTCCCGTCGCTGGACGACGTCGTCGTCGAGGACCGGTCCGTCCCCGGGCCCGCCGGCGCACCCGCCGTGCCCGTGCGGCTCTACCGGCCGCGGCATGCCGATGGACCGGTCCCGGCCCTGGTGTGGATCCACGGCGGCGGCATGATCATCGGCGATGCCGTCCAGGACCAGCGGGCCAACCTCGCCCTGGTTCGCGGGCTGGGCATCGCGGTGGCGTCCGTCGACTACCGGCTGGCGCCCGAGCACCCCTTCCCCGCACCCCTCGACGACTGCTACGCCGCGTTGCGCTGGGTCTGGGCCAACGCCGACGAGCTCGGCGTGCGGCCGGATCGGGTGGCCGTGGGCGGCGCCAGTGCGGGTGGCGGCCTGGCCGCGGGGCTGGCCCTGATGGCCGCCGACCGGGCCGAGGTGCCCGTGGCGTTCCAGTTGCTCGTCTACCCCATGCTCGACGACCGCACGACCCGACGCACCGACGTCGACGACGCGCGCCTGCGCCTCTGGAACTGCGCCAGCAACGACTTCGGCTGGGCCTCCTATCTCGACGGGGCCGGCGGCGGGGTCGGCGAGGACGTCAGCCCGTACGCGGCCCCGGCCCGCCGGCAGGACCTGGGAGGCCTTGCGCCGGCGTGGCTCGGAGTGGGCACGTGCGATCTCTTCCACGACGAGGGTGTGGCCTACGCCCGGCGACTCGCCGCCGCCGGCGTCGCGACCGATCTCCACGTGGTGGTCGGCGCCTACCACGCCTTCGACATGGTCCAGCCCTGGGCCAGGGTGTCCCGCGAGTTCCGGGCCGGCTACGTGGCCGCGTTGCGACAGGCGCTCGTCGACCCGCCGGCATAGGGGCCGGCGGGCGGCACGTGCCGGCTGATCCGCTGTGACCTCAGGGCTGAGGCCCGAGTTGGCTGACCACCCCGGTGGCCACCAAGGCATCGATGTCGACATCGGCCAGGCCGAGCTCGCGGAGGATCTCGACCGACTGCTCGCCGATGCCGGGGAGCTCGAGGGGCGGCCCGGCGCCCACCTCCGGACCGGTGCGCAGGAGCGGCCCGATCTGTTCGAAGTGGCCCCAGTCGTCGGTCTCATAGGCGACCGATCGACCCAGCGCGCGGTTGGCGGGGTCGTCGAGGATGCCCCGACGGAAGGCGTCGCGGTCCGCCGCCGCGATCGGCTCGACCAACAGGCCGAGGGCACGAAGCCGCTCCACCCACTCGCCGGCGGGCAGGTTGGCGAACGCCTCCTCGAGCACGGCCTCGGCTCGCCGGGCCTCGGCGTCGTCGCGGTGTCGTCGCACGGGCACGTAGGCCGCGGGGAGCCCGTCGACCTCGGCCATGCCGGCGAGGGCGCGCCACCCGTCCTCGCCGGGCACCACCAGGGCGAACCACCCACCGTCGCCGCCCTGGTAGATGCGATAGCCGGGGCCGTAGCCGGTCTGGGCGGCATCGAGCTCCGGGCCACGCACCACCGCGCCGTCGCGCTGGAACACACCGCTCTGCAGCAACATCGCCGCCCCCAACAGGCTGGTGGATACCCGTTGGCCGCCCCCGGCGGAGGCCCGGGCGTACAACCCGGCCAGGAGGCCGATGGCCGTCACCCAGCCGCCGGCCATGTCGAGGGGGATCCAGGTGCCCGCGGTCGGTTCGTTGCCGGCCCCGCCGACTGCGCGCTCGAAGCCGGTCACCGCCTGCATCAGGGCGTCGTTGCCGGGCAGCGCGGCGCGCGGCCCGGTCGTCCCGAAGGCGCTGGCGTGGCAGTACACCGCCCGGGGGTTGAGGCGCGCCACGGTGGCCTCGTCGATGCCCAGCCGCTCGGACACGCCGACCCGGAAGTTGTGCAGCACCACGTCGGCCCACCGGATCAGGCCCTCGACCACGGGACGGGCCTCGGGGGCGTTGATGTCCATGGCCAGGCTGCGCTTGCCCCGCTGGCAGGCGGCTACGGCGTAGGCGGCGGCCCGCATGGCCTCGCCGCCGGGGGGCTCGACCTTGATCACGTCGGCGCCGAGGTCGGCCAGGACCTGGGCGCCGAGGGGGCCGGCCACGAACGCCGAGAAGTCCAGCACCCGGACGCCCCCGAGCAGGCCCCGGGACCTCGTTCCGGTGGCCGAGGCTCCGTCGCCTGCAGCGCTCGCGGCACCCGGGGAACTCGTGTCGACGCTTGCGACGCCCGCGGCGGCCCCCGGATCCGCAGCCGCGTCGCCGACCCCGGGCGGGGCGGCCGTGGCCTCCACCCGCGGCCCCGCGTCGCCGCTGACCGCGTCGTTCGGCGGATCGGGGGCCAACGGCACCACTGCGAGGGGCGTGGCCACGACCACGTCGTGATGGCCGGCCTCGGCCGAGGCCACGGCCAGGCCGATCTCGGCGAGGTGGGGATCGGCCAGCGCCTCGCCGGGCGACAGCACCGGCTCGCAGGCCACGCCGACGGCCCGCAGGCGCTCGATCCAGACGTCCCGCGGCTGGCGGGCGAAGAAGCTGCGCCAGCGCAGGGCCCGCTCGCCCAGTCGACCCGCGGTCTGGTCGGCGTAGTAGCCCTCCACGCTGGGCTCGTCACCCAGCACGTCGAGCAGCTTGGCGTACATCCCCTTGCCGCCGAACCACACCTGCACCAACTCGCCGTCGGCGCAGCGGTACAGGAAGTTGGGGAAGGTCGAGCCCTCGCGCCAGTAGGCCTCCACGGGCTCGGGCGCCCGCTCGGATCGCCCGATCATGCAACCGAGGGTGGCGAGCATGCCGTCGTACAAGGAGGTCTCGGCCCAACCCCCCGCCCCGGTCCGGGCCCGCCGGCCCAACAGGGCCAGTACCGGGGCCAGGAGCAGGAAGGCGCCACCGGCGCCGGCGGCGCGGACGTCGACGAAGATCGGGCCCTCCCGGTGGCCCGCCAACTGGGTGCAGAACCCGGCACGCGCCTCGACCAGGAGGCCGAAGTCGCCGGCCGCGCTCGGGGCGCAGCGGGCGTAGACGAGGCCGGGGTGCGTGCCGCACACCTCGTCGCGGCCGAGGCCGCGATCCTCGACGTCGGCCACCGACCCGTAGACCAGCGCCACGTCGGCGCCGGCCAGCAGCCCCCGGATCTCCTCGGCATCGTCGGTGCCCACGATCTGCTTGTCGCGGTGCCAGACCCGGCCCCAGGTGACCTCGCGGTCGACGGCCGGGGCGGTGGTGCCGACGACCCGGGTGACGGTCGCCCCCAGGTCGGCCAGCACCATGCCCGGCACCCCGCCGGCGAGGCCCAGGCCCAGATCGGTGACGCCGACCGCCACCTCGACCACGCGCAGCCCCGCGAGCGGCGCCGGGGCGCTCATGGGCCGACCATCGCGCCGTGCGCGTGGCCGTCGCGTGGCGCGGCGGCCCGCCCTCCCCCACCAGCGCCTTCTCGAGGCAATAGGGGTCGGATTCCGCGCGCCATTGCCTCGAGAATCGACGTCGGCCGACGTGCGGTCCGCCGTGCGGCGCCGAGCTCCTCGGGACCGAGGCGGGTCATGCGGGCAACCGCAACTGGGGCAGCACCTCTTCGGCGGCGAGGCGGACGATGCCCAGGGTGTCGTCGGGCGCCGCCGGCGAGATGACGATGTGGCGGGCACCGGCATCGACGTAGGGCTGGATCAGCGCCGCCACCTCGTCCGGGGTGCCGGCCGGCGCCACCCGGGCGAGCACCGCGGGGTCGGTGCCGTAGGCGCCGCCGAGGAACGACGCCACGTCGGCGCGGGCGCGGTCGCCATCGGCGCGCACCGAGCAGTAGAGGTAGAGCAGCCACTCGAAGCCGTCGGCGTCGAGGTCGCGGCCGGCGGCGGCCGCCTCGTGGCGGATGGTCGCCACCGACCGGGCGTAGGCGCCCGGCGAGAACAGGTACGGCATCCAGCCGTCACCCAGGTGGGCGGCCCGGCGCATGGCCGGCGCCTTGCGCCCCGACACCAGCAACGGGGGCCCGCCGCTCTGACCCGTGCCCGACCCCGACCCCGACCCCGCCGCCGACGGGGGCGGGGCCACCGGCACGAGCGAGATGTCGTCGAGGTGGAAGTACCGGCCGTGGTGGGTGACCGGCCCACCGGCCCACAGCGAGCGCAGCACCTGCATGGCCTCGTCGGTCCGGCCGCCGCGCCCCGCGAGGGCAACGCCGACGGCGGCGAACTCCTCCGGGAACTCGCCGCCCACGCCCACGCCCACCGACACCCGGCCCCCGGACCACGCGTCGAGGTCGGCCACCTGCTTGGCCACGACGACCGGGTGGTAGAGGGGCAGGACCAGGATCGCGGTGCCGACGCGCACCCGCTCGGTCCATGCCGTCAGCAGCGCCAACCGGGTGACGGCCTCGCCGGTCGGCTGCCTCGGGAGCAGGTGACCGCCCTGCCAGATCGACTCGACGGGCAATTGCTCGGCGGCGGCGAGCCAGGTCCGATCAGGCTCCGGCAGCGCCGCCGCCCCGAAGATGATGCGGTCACCGGTCACGGTGGTCCTCCGAGGTCGCGGGCCGGGCGGTCGGTCGACGCACGACAAGCTAGCAATTGCTCACTTAGTTGGACAGCATGGCCCGCAGCCGGTCGGCATCGTCGGCCGGCTGGGCCGCACCCGTCCATCGCGTGCACCCAGCAACGCTCGCAGACAGAGGGAGCCATCCGTGGCCGGTCCACCCGTGGGGTACAGGATCATCGAGCTCGCCGGCATCGGCCCCGGGCCGTTCGCCGCCATGATGCTGTCCGACATGGGCGCGGAGGTGCTCCGCATCGACCGGGTCGAGTCGGTCGGAGAGGCGCCTCCCCTCTGGGACGTCAACGCCCGCGGTCGCCGGTCGGTCGGCATCGACCTCAAGCACCCCGCCGGCCGCCACGTCGTGCTGCGCCTCGTGAAGCAGGCCGACGGCATCATCGAGGGCTTCCGCCCCGGGGTCACCGAGCGGCTGGGGATCGGCCCCGACGCGTGCCTGGCGCAGCAGCCGTCGCTCGTCTACGGGCGCATGACCGGCTGGGGCCAGACCGGCCCCTGGGCCGACACCCCCGGGCGCGACATCAACTACATCGCCCTCGCGGGCACGCTGTCGATGATCGGCCGGGCCGGAGAGCCGCCGGTCCCCCCACTCAACCTGGTCGGTGACTTCGGTGGTGGCGGCATGCTGCTGGCGTTCGGGATGGTGTGCGGGCGCGAGGCACGTTCACCGAGGTCGGCGGCGTGGTGCAGCCGTCGCCCGCGCCGCGCTTCTCCCGGACCGCCCCTGCCGTCGCGGGGCCGCCGCCGGGCCCGGGCGAGCACACCGACGAAGCGTTGGCGGACTGGGGGTTCACCGCGGCGGACCTCGCCACGCTGCGGGTCGACCGCGCCATCCGGTAGCCGACCCACGCGGCGAGCCCGCGACCCGGATCGGACGGTGGCTCCGGCCGGGAACCCCCCTGATCCGGCCAGCGGGATCCTCGCCAGAAATAACGAAGTGAGTGTTCATTAGCGTGTGCGGTTGTGGTAGTAAGTGTTCATGCACGTTGGGCTCGGCCTCCAGTTCAACAACCTCGACGGCACCACCAGCGACGCCGAGGTGTACCGGCGCGAGCTGGCCCTCGCGGCCCGCGCGGAGGACGCGGGGTTCGACTCGGTCTGGGCCTCCGAGCACCACTTCTCGGACTACCAGCTCACGGCCTCCACCCCGATGTTCCTGTCGTGGGTCGCGGGGCAGACCACGCGGGTCAAGCTCGGCGCGATGGTGACGGTGCTGCCCTGGCACGATCCGGTGCGGGTGGTGGAGAGCTACTCGGTGCTCGACCACCTCTCCGGCGGCCGGGCCGTCATGGGGATCGGACGGGGCTTGGGAGCGGTCGAGTTCACCGGCTTCCGGGTGGAGATGGGCGAGTCGCGTCGGCGCTTCATGGAGTACAGCGAGGCGGTCCTCGAGGCACTCGAGACCGGCGTCATCGAGTACGACGGCGAGCTCTACCAGCAGCCCCGCGCCGCCATCCGCCCCGAACCGCTGGCCAGCTTCAAGGGCCGTACCTTCGCGTCGGCCGTGTCGCCCGAGTCGATGGAGATCATGGCCCGCATGGGCGTCGGCCTGATGGTGATCGCCCAGAAGCCGTGGGAGACCGCCGAGGCCGAGCTGGCGTCCTACCGAGAGCGCTTCCTCGAGCTGAACGGCACCGAGGCGCCCAAGCCGATCCTGGTGGTGGTCGCCGGCGTCAGCAAGGACCCCGCCACCGCGCAGCGCATGCGCGACGTCTACCTGCAGCGATGGGCCCGGTCGACCGTCGAGCACTACCAGTTCGACAACGAGGGCTTCGCCGACATCGAGGGCTACGAGTACTACGCGGGGCTGGCGAAGAACATCAAGAAGCACGGCATGGAGCGCTTCAACAGCTTCCTGGCCGACCTGCAGGTGTGGGGCACCCCCGACCAGGTCACCGAGAAGCTGCTCGACTACGCCAAGCGCACCGACGCCGCCGGCCTGGTGGTCCCGCTCTGCTTCGGCGGCATGGACACCGGGGAGTCGAACGACGCGTTCGAGGTGTTCGCCGCCGAGGTCCTCCCCGAGCTCCAGCGCCACGACGCCGGCGGCGACATCGGCGTCACCTACGACGCCGGGCCCGCCACCGCGGTCCCTACCGCCGAACCTGCCCCCGCCGCTGCCCTCTAGTCCTCCCGGGGCGCGGCGGTGACCATGAGCGCCGGCGCCGACATCTTCGTCGCCACCGCGCTGGGCGCCGTGCGTTCCGGGGGAGGGTCGAGCCGTTCACCCGTTCTCGGAAGCGTCACGCCGCCGTCAGCGGCACCACCGTGCCCAGGACCGGCGACGGCGTCGACCCGGGGCGCGACCGAGGTCGTCCGGCGCGAGATGATGGCGGCCGGGCATCGTCCGAGCCGCTGAGGGGAGCCAGGTGGACGCGACCGTAGGCATTCCTCCTGCCGTGACGGAGGAGACCGGGGCGTTCTGGGCCGCCGCCGCCGACGGCCGCCTGGTCGTCGAGCGCTGCACCGCCTGCGGCGCCGAGTCGTTTCCGGCACGCGGCATCTGCCGCTCGTGTCGCGGCCGTGCGATGGACTCGACCGAGGTCACGGGGCCGGGCGTCGTCCACAGCTTCACGGTCAACCACCAGCGTTGGCTGCCCGAACTCGAGGTGCCCTACGCCGTGATCCTGGTGGAGTTCCCCGGCCACACCGGTGTGCGCGTCGCCGGCCGGGTCCGAGGTGTCGCCCCCGAGGACGTCGCCGTCGGCATGGCCGTCGACGTCGGCTTCGAGCCCGGCCCGGGCGGGTTCGCCATCCCCAGCTTCGTCGCCGTCCCCGAGTCCCCTGGCGAGGGAGCGGCCGTGGCCACGGGCGCCGACAGGCCGCCGACGCCGCCGTCCGAGGTGACCGCTCCGTCGGAGGGCCGAGCGCCGGCGACGTCCCACGGCAACGGCGGCGGCGCACGCCTCCTGATGGGCGTCGACCGGCTCGAGCGCCGCGTCGTGATCTCGGGCGTGGGCCAGTCGGCCATCGGCCGCCAGATCGACCGGTCGGGCTTCCAGCTGACCCTCGACGCGATCCTCGCCGCCGTCGCCGATGCCGGCCTGACCGTGGACGACATCGATGGCCTGGCCATGTTCCCGGGCGGTGGCGTGGCCAACCTCCCCGGCTACGCCAACGGCAACCTCTACGAGGTGCAGGACGCGCTGGGGCTCACCACCACCTGGCGCCAGGGCCAGGTGGAGGGCATGGCCCTGCCCTTCTCCGCACCGGCGCTCGCGGTGGCCACGGGCCAGGCCCGTCACGCCGTGATCTGGCGCACGGTGAAGGAGGGCAGCGCGGCGCGCAACGCCGGCGGCCGCCCCGCGTACGGCTCGACCAAGGCCGTCGCCGAGGGGCCCCTGGCGTGGCTACTGCCGATCGGCATGCTCTCCCCCGTCTGCCAGATCGCCCCCTACGCCACCCGCTACCTGCACGACACCGCCGCCACCCGTGAGCAATTGGGCTGGATCCCGGTCACCCAGCGCGCCCACGCGGCGCTGAACCCCGACGCCGTCTACCGATCGCCGATGACGATCGAGGACTACCTCGACGGCCGGATGATCTCCTCACCGCTGTCCCTGTACGACTGCGACGTCCCCGTCGACGGCGCCACCGCCCTCGTGGTCTCGGCCATCGAGGCGGCGCCCGACCTGCGGGCACCGGTCCGGGTCGAGGCCATGGCGGGCGTGGTCGAGGGACGCCCCCTCTGGGAGCAGTGGGAGGACCTGACCCGGGTCGGCCACGGCGCCGCGGC
This sequence comes from uncultured Microthrixaceae bacterium, assembly GCA_964635055.1. Taxonomy (GTDB): domain Bacteria; phylum Actinomycetota; class Acidimicrobiia; order Acidimicrobiales; family DATDAH01; genus JAEUJM01. The sequence continues at coordinate 8,860 of CAZWMT010000045.1, forward strand.
GGCGATGTGGGACCGCACCGACCTCCGCCCTGCCGACGTCGACGTGGCCCAGCTCTACGACGGCTTCAGCATCGAGGTGATCTGGTGGCTCGAGGCACTGGGCTTCTGCGGCCACGGCGAGGGTGCGGCGTTCGTCGAGGGCGGGCAACGGATCGCTCTCGACGGCCGGCTGCCGTTGAACACGTGGGGCGGGCAGCTGTCGGGCGGTCGCCTGCACGCCGCCTTCGGCCACACCGCCGAAGCCGTCCGCCAGTTGCGGGGCGAGGCCGGCGACCGCCAGGTCGCGGGCGCCGAGGTGGCGGCGGTCACCAACGTGGGCGGCATCGAGGCCGGCGCCGCCCTGCTGACGGCGTGGTGAGACACGTGGACGCAGCGAACGAGACGACCCAGACCGGGAGGAGCCAGATATGAGTGGTGAGGCTGCGCAGCGGAGCGG
>CAZWMT010000045.1:9395-53195 GCA_964635055.1 uncultured Microthrixaceae bacterium
AGCAGCGGCAACCGACGCACCGGATCCCGAAAGGGCGCCGACGAAGGAGGCGCGAAGCAACATGCGTGGTGAGGCTGCGCAGCGGAGCGGAGCAGCGGCAACCGACGCACCGGATCCCGAAAGGGCGCCGACGAAGGAGGCGCGAGGCAAGCAGGGACGGCTGGAGGGCAAGGTCGCCATCGTGACCGGGGCCGGGTCGACCCCCGGGCCGGGGGTGGGCACGGGCAAGGCGGCCGCCGTCGTCATGGCCCGCGAGGGGGCCACGGTGGTGTGCGTCGACCTGCACCCCGAGCGGGCCGAGGAGACCAGGGCGATGATCGAGCGCGAGCGCGGTACCGCGCTCGTGGTCGGCGCCGACTGCACCACCTCGGCGGACTGCGAGGCGATGGTCGCCGCCGCGGTCGACGCCTTCGGCACCGTCGACGTGCTGGTCAACAACATCGGGCTCGCCGCCCTCGGCACCGTGGTCGACACCACCGAGGAGGCGTGGGACCGGGCGCTGGACATCAACCTGCGCACCGCGTTCCTGTCGTCGAAGCACGTCGTGCCGGTGATGACGGCCAACGGCGGCGGGTCGATCGTGAACATCTCGTCCATCTCGGCCCTGCGGGGCGACGGCACGGTGGCCTACTCGGCGGCCAAGGGCGCGCTGCTGGCCATGACCGTCGACATGGCCTACTCGCACGGCCGCGACGGCATCCGGGTCAACGCCATCGCCCCGGGCCACATCACCACGCCGATGGTGCACTCGGTGCAGGCCCCCGGGCCGCGGGCCGACTTCATGGACCAGATGCGCGCCGAGGCGGGCCTGCTGGGCACCCCGGGCACCGGCTGGGACGTGGGCTGGGCCGTCGCCTTCCTGGCCAGCGACGAGGCCCGTTGGATCACCGGCGCCACCCTCCCCGTCGAGTCCGGCGTGCTCAGCGTCACCCCGCTCCTGATGGCCGGCCACCTGCGCAGCGTCCCCGACCCCTGACATCGGCTCCTCCTCCGTCGGAGCGCCTCCGCTCCGCCTGACATCGGCTCCTCCTTCGTCGGAGCGCCTTCGGCATCCGGTTCGCAGGTCAAGCGCCTCCGCTCCGCCTGACATCGGCTCCTCCTTCGTCGGAGCGCCTTCGGCATCCGGTTCGCAGGTGAAGCGCCTCCGCTCCGCTTCGGCACGTTGGTACCTCGCAGCCGCGCCGCACGGGCCTTGCGCCGACGCCCGCTGCGGACCTAAGGTAAGTGAGCGAACACTCTTTAGTCGGACCCCTCTGGAGGCGCACCGCATGGCCGATCCCGCAGGCGCCACCCTCTGCGAGCGGTTCGCCGTCGCCGACGTCGACTCGCACATCATCGAGCCCGCCGACCTGTGGACGTCCAGGATCGACATGGCCAAGTGGGGGGACCTGGTGCCCCACGTCCGCTTCCACGAGCGCCGCCAGGAGGACTACTGGTACGTCGGTGACCAGAAGCTCTACGGCGTCGGCGCCTTCGCGCAGGCCCGCTGGCCCGAGTACCCCCCGTCGCACCCACCGTCACTCGACGAGGCGTTCCTGCCGGCTCTCGACGCCAAGGCCCGCCTCGCCTACAACGACAGCGTCGGGATCCACTACCAGGTGCTCTACCCCAACATCCTCGGCTTCCACAGCCACGTCTTCTTGAACAAGATGCCCCACGATCTGGCCACCGAGTGCGTGCAGGCCTACAACGACTGGCTGGTCGAGTGGTGCGAGGCCGACCGCAATCGCCTCGTCCCGATGATGATGCTGCCCTTCTGGGACATCGATGCCTCGGTGGCCGAGATGAAGCGGGCCCACGACATGGGCCACAAGGGCGTGCTGTTCGCGGCCCGCTACGACAAGGTCGGGCTCCCCCGCCTGGTCGACGACCACTGGGAGCCGCTGTTGGGCCAGGCCCAGGAGATGGGCCTCAGCATGAACTTCCACGTCGGGTTCCTGAGCAACCCCGAGGACCTGAAGGGTGCGGTCGACCAGTCCAAGAAGATGGACTTCACCCGTGAGTCCTCACTGGTCCTGCTGGGCAACGCCCAGAACGTGGCCGAGGTCGTGCTCAGCGGCGTGTGCGAGCGCTACCCCGACCTCGCCTTCGTGTCGGTGGAGAACGGTGCCGGCTGGCTGCCGTTCCTGGCCGAGAGCATGGACTGGCAGTGGCTCAACGTCGGCGCCCACAAGGACCACCCCGACCGCCTGCTGCCGTCGGAGTACATGCGCCGCCAGATCTACGGCATGTACTGGTTCGAGCAGGAGAGCATCAAGCGGGTCATCCACGAGATGGAGGACAACCTGATGTTCGAGACCGACTTCCCCCACGCCACCAGCCTCTCCCCCGGCCCCGCCTCCGAGTCCCCCAGCCCGAGCGACGTGGTCGAGCGCTCCCTCGGCGGATTGGACGACGAGCTCATCGGCAAGGTCCTCCAGCACACGGCGACGCGGCTGTACCACCTGGACCCACCCGTCCGGGCCTGAGCGTTCAGCAGTCCGCGAGCGCACGAAGCGCGGCGCAGATCTCCGGGCGGCGAGGCCCGTCGAGGGCACCCAGCCTGATCGTCAGCAGCGATTTCGGCACTGCGGCGAGGCTGTCGAAGCTGGCCACGCTGTCGTGGTCGATCCCCTCTGACGCGCCCACGGGGACGTTGGTGGGTATCAGTCGGATCGTGGAGGTGATCGGCGCGACGACGAGGTTGTTCAGCACCGGGATCGCCTCGTTCCGGCTGACCACGAGCACCGGGCGTCGCTTGCCGTTCGGGGGCTCCAGGAGCCAGATGTCGCCCTGCGCTACCACGGCTCGGCCTCGGAGAGCGCAATGGCACTGGCCAGTGCGAGCTCGTTCTCCTCATCGGTCTGCGGAAGAGCTTCGTAGGCCTCCGCGATCGCCCGCCCGATCTGTTCGCGGCGATGGGCATCCGCGAGGCGCTCGACGGCAAGTCTGATCGTTTCCGACCGGGATGGAGCGACCCCGTCGGCGATCAGCCCATCGAGCACCGAGAGCTCCTCATCGGAGAACCGCGTCGGCACCTGGGTCGTCATACGATCAGTATACCAAGATGCGATTCCACCCTCAGCTGCGCAACAGGTGGCCCGGCGACACGCCGGCCAGCTCTTCGCCGCCGCGGCGGGTGGCCACGCCGTTGACCCACAGGTGCTCGATGCCGGTGCTGCGGACGAGGAGGCGGTCGGCGCCGCCGGGTTGGTCGTGCACCCGCTCGACCGGGGTCGTGCCCACCGTGGCGGGGTCGAAGGCGACCAGGTCGGCGAAGTAGCCCTCCTGCACCAGGCCGCGCTCGGCGATGCGGAACGCCTGGTGGGGGTGCCCGGTGAGGCGCCACACCGCGTCCTCCAGGGACAGGGCCTGACGCTCGCGCACCCAGTGGCCCAGCAGGTGGGTCGAGTAGCAGGCGTCGCAGAGCTGGCTGGCGTGGGCGCCGGCGTCGGACAGGCCCAGCAGGGTGCGCTTGTCGGCCAGCAGCTCGCCTACCTCGTCGTCACCGTCGTTCTCCAACACCATGCGGAATCGGGTGGCACCCAGATCTGAGCACGGGCCGTCGGCAAGGGCGAGGTCGAGCATCAGGTCGAACGGCGTCGTGCCCAGGTCCGCGGCCAGCTCGTCCAGCGGGACGCCGACCGCCTCCGGGTGCGCCGTGGTCTCCTCGACGCTGATCCTCGGCCATCGGTGGCCCCAGGCATCGAGGGTGGCCGGACGGGCCCGCGATCGCCACGAGGGATCTCGGTACAGGTCGGCCCGTAGCTCACGGGGGCGGGCCAACGCCTCCTTCCACTCGTCGATCTCGGCCAGAGGGATGGGGTCGGCCATCGTGATCTGCATCACGATCGGCCGGCAGGCGATCTGCGGATAGACCTCCCCCGGTAGCGCCGCCCCCCGCTCGACGGTGCGCAACGCGGCGCCCGGCTTGTCCGCCCGGGTGACCAGCGCGGTCCACGTCACCGGGATGTCGTGGCGCACCGCCAGCTCGGAGAACTGGTCGACGAACAGCCCGGGGCCGATCGACACCTGCAGCACGCCCTTGCCCAGCTCCCCCAGCACGCCGGCGAAGGCATCGACCTCGTCGACCTCGGCGAACCGGCTGGGCACCGGTCGTCCGAACGCACCCTGGTGGGCCGGCTGGCGGGACGTAGAGACGCCGATGGCGCCGGCGTCCATGGCCTCACGCACGACGGCGCACATCTCCTCGACCTCGTCGGGGGTGGCGGCCCGCTCGTCACCACCCAGCACCCACAGGCGCACCGGCGTGTGGCCGACGAACGCACCGACGTTCAGCCGCTTCGGGTGCCGGTCGATGGCCGCGAGGTACTCGGGGAAGGTCTCGAAGCACCAGTCGATGCCCTCGTCGAGGGCGTCGGTGGACATGCCCTCCACGTTCTCGAGGGTGCGCACGATGATCTCGCGGTGCTCGGGGTGGGTCGGCGCCACGCCGAAGCCGCAGTTGCCCATCACCACGCTGGTCACCCCGTGCCAGCTCGATGGCGTGAGGTCGCCGTCCCACAGGATCTGGGCGTCGTAGTGGGTGTGGATGTCGATGAACCCCGGCGCCAGCACCAGCCCGTCGAGGTCGACGACCTCGGTGCCGTCGTCCGCGACGAGCGTGCCCGGCTCGACGACCCGTTCGATCCGGTCGCCCGCCACCGCGACGTCGGCAGGGCGGGCAGCGGCCCCGGTGCCGTCGATCACCGAGGCACCGCGAAGGAGGAGATCCACCTGCGTAAGATAGCAAATGCTCGCTTACTTGTTCGTCCCTCGAACTGGCGCCTGATCCGGTCGCCCAGGCCACGGAATCGGGCGCCAGTTCCCGGGAATCGGCACCACGCCTCACCACTGGAGCGCCAACGTGGACGATCGCCTGATGTACCGGGATACCTTCTTCATCGGCGGTGTGTGGACGGCGCCGGCCGGCGGTGACCGCTTCGACGTGATCTCGCCGTCGACCGAGTCCGTCGTGGGCGCGGTGCCGCTCGCCACCGACCCGGACATCGACCGTGCCGTCGCCGCCGCCCGCACCGCGTTCGACGACGGCCCCTGGCCCCGCCTCTCCCCCGCCGAGCGGGCCGACGTGCTGGCCCGTGCCGCCAGCCTCCTGCGCGCCCGCGCCGACGACATCGCCGGTGTCACCGTGGACGAGATGGGCTGCGCCATCAGCCAGGCACCGCGGGCCCAGACCGGGCTGGTGGCGGCGCTGTTCGACTACTACGCCGACCTCGTCCGGACCCACCCCTTCGAGCGAGCGGTGGTGGCCGGCGACCGCACGGGCCTGGTGACGAACGAGCCCGTAGGCGTGGTGGGGGCCATCGTCCCCTGGAACGCGCCGGTCACGATCGCCTCCTGGAAGGTGGCACCGGCGCTCGCGGCCGGGTGCACCGTGGTGCTGAAGCCGCCGCCGGAGGCGCCGCTGAGCAACTTCGTGCTGGCCGAGGCGCTCCACGAGGCGGGGGTGCCCGAGGGCGCGTTCAACGTGGTGCCCGGCGGCCGGGAGGTGGGTGAGCACCTGGTCACCCACCCGGGCACCGACAAGATCGCGTTCACCGGATCGACCGCCGCGGGCAAGCGCATCGCCGGCCTGTGCGGCGAGCGGGTCAAGCGGGTGTCGCTGGAACTGGGCGGCAAGTCCGCCGCCATCGTGCTGGACGACGCCGACATCGCCTCGGTGCTGCCGACGCTCGTCGGCGGTGCCATGCACCTGTCGGGCCAGGTGTGCGGCGCCCACACCCGGGTGCTGATCCCGCGTGCCCGCTACGCCGACGCGGTCGACGCCGCGGCCGCCGCGGCCGCCGCGGTGGTCGTGGGCGACCCCCACGACCCCGCCACCCTCGTCGGCCCCCTCGTCGCCGAGCGCCAGCGCGAGCGGGTGCTGGGCTACATCGCCCTGGGCGTCGAAGCCGGCGCGAGCGTCGCCGCCGGCGGGGGGCGCCCCGTCGACCTGCCGACGGGTTGGTACGTCGAGCCCACCGTCCTCGCCGACGTCGACAACGACATGCGGGTGGCCCGGGAGGAGATCTTCGGCCCCGTGCTCTGCCTCATCGCCTACGACGGCGACGGCGACGCCGTCCGCATCGCCAATGACTCGCCCTACGGGCTGTCGGGCGGCGTGTGGAGCGCGGATCCGGCGCGGGCCCTGGGCATCGCCCGCCAGGTTCGCACGGGCAGCATCGCGATCAACGGCTCGTACCCCCCGTTCCCGCTCGTCCCCTTCGGTGGTTTCAAGGAGTCGGGCCTCGGCCGCGAGCTCGGCCCCGAGGGCCTGGCCGGCTACCTCGAGCCCCGCAGCATCGGCCTTCCAGAGTCACTTCGAGGCGGCGTCGTGGCCGGCGCCTGACGCACCGTCACCCGGCGTGGTCGGCGACGGCCAGTCCCGCGATGCTCGACACGTTCCGAGGGTCATTGCGTCGAGTTCGCCCCGTTGCCCGACCGAAGGGCGCTCGAGGCCTCACGCGACCACGCACGGTGGACGGGCGAGCGAGGAAGCGGGCTGGACTACGCTAGAGAGTGATCGCTCACCCGCTACGGGCGGTCGGGGGCAAGGGAGCAGCAGATGGACGAGGCGTCCGCAGAACCGATCACCGACGAGTGGTGCGCCGAGCACTTCGACCATCTCTCGCCCCAGGTCGGCCGCGAGCTGCACGAGACGCTCGAACGGGTGCGCACCCAGTGCCCGGTGGCCCACAGCGACCAGCACGGGGGGTTCTGGGTGGCCGCCGGCTACGAGGAGGTGCTGTCGGTCGCGCAGGACTGGGCCACGTTCAGCTCCGAGCACGGCATCACCATCCCGGGTGGGCCCGCTCCCGCCGGCTCGACGCCCGCCATCCCCGAGATGGTCGACCCGCCACTGCACCGCGAGTACAAGCGCCTCATCAACGCCTGGTTCACGCCTGCGGTGGTGTCGAGGCAGGAGCAGGCCACGCGCGACCTGGTCACCCGCCTCATCGACGACGTCATCGAGGTGGGCACGTGCGACTTCATGACCGCGTTCGCCAAGCCGCTGCCCGGCCTGGTGTTCTTCGAGATGGTGTTGCACGCACCGGCCGACGAGCTGGACGAGATCAACCGCTGCGCCAACCTGGCGTCGAACCCGAGCACGCCCGAGGCCCGCGAGGCGCGAGGCGCGATGCTGCGTTGGATCGGCGAGTTCGCCGAGCGGCGGCGGGCCGAGCCCGCGCAGGACGACGTGGTCGACGCCATCCTGAACGCGGAGATCGACGGTCGGCCGATCACCCAGCGGGAGGTCGTCGGGATCATCCAGTTGCTGATCTTCGGCGGGCTCGACACCACCGCCGGCGCCCTCGGCCAGATGATGATCCGATTCTGCCGCCAGCCCGAGATCCCGGCGCTCCTGCGCGAGCGGCCCGAGCTGATCCCTGACGCCGTCGAGGAGCTCCTGCGCCTCGACGGCCCGTTCATCGCCATCGGCCGCACCGCCATGGCCGACACCGAGCTGAGCGGCCGGTCGATCAAGCGGGGCGACCGGGTGTTGATCTCGTGGGCCTCGGCCAACCGCGACGAGCACGAGTTCGACCGCCCCCACCGCTTCGACCTCGACCGCGAGAGCAACCGGCACATCGCGTTCGGCGCCGGCCCCCACCGCTGCGCCGGCTCGAACCTGGCCCGCATGAACCTGCGCATCGCCGTGGGCGAGATCGTGCGTCGTCTCGAGGACCTGCGCCTGGCGACCGACGGTGAGATCAGCTTCCACTCGTCCTACAGCCGGTCGCCAGTGAGCGTGCCGATCAGCTTCACCCCCGGCTCCCGGCTGGGGCCGTAGCGTCGCCGTCGCATGGACACCCCGGGGCCGGCCGGCGAGCCGCTCAGCGACGACTGGTGCGCGCACCACTTCAACTACCTGGCGCCCGAGTTCGCGAACGAGATCCATCCCACCCTCGAGCGCATGCGGGCGCACTGCCCCGTCACCCACAGCGACGAGCGGGGCGGGTTCTGGGTGATCACCCGCTACGAGGACGTGCTGCGCATCGCCCAGGACTGGGAGACGTTCAGCTCCGAGCTCGGCGTGGCCATCCCCGACACCCAGATGGTGTCGAAGGCCATCCCCGAGCACATCGACCCGCCGCTGCACCGCGAGTACAAGCGCCTCATCAACGCCTGGTTCACGCCGGCGGTGGTGGCCGGGTACGTCGAGCCCACCCGGGCCCTCGTCACCCGCCTCATCGACGACGTGATCGAGGCCGGCCGCTGCGACTTCATGGCCGACATCGCCCAGCCCTTCCCCGGTCTGGCCTTCTTCGACCTGGTGCTCGACGCCCCCGCCGAACAGGTGACCGAGGTGGCCCACCTGGCCCAGCGGGCGTCGGTGCCCACCAACCCGGACAGCCGCGAGTGCTGGCAGGCCCTGAACGCGTGGATCACCGACTTCGTCGCCACCCGACGGGCCGCGGCCCCGAGAGGCGATGTCGTGGACGCCATCCTGGCCGCGTCGATCGAGGACCGGCCGATCACCGAGGCCGAGGTGATGGGCCTGATCCTGCTGCTCATCCTGGGCGGCCTCGAGACCACCGCCGGCGCGCTGGGCCAGTTCATGCTGCGCTTCTGCCGAGAGCCCGAGATCCCGGCGCGGCTCCGCTCGCAGCCCGACCTGGTGCCGGCTGCGGTCGAGGAACTGCTCCGCCTCGAGGACCCGTTCCTCGCCATCGGCCGCACCGTCCGCCACGACACCGAGATCGACGGCCATCAGGTGAAGGCCGGCGAGAAGGTCCTCCTCTCCTGGGCGTCGGCCAACCGCGACGAGTCCGAGTTCCCCGACCCCCACACCTTCGACCTGGCCCGCGAGCGCAACCGTCATCTGGCCTTCGGCGCCGGCCCCCACCGTTGCGCCGGCTCGAACCTGGCCAGGATGAACCTGAGAGTGGCCGTGACCGAGATCGTCGACCGCATGCACGACCTCGAGCTGCTCGTCCCCGAGGACGAGCTCCCCTTCCACACCGCCTTCAACCGCTCGCCGCTGGCAATGCCGCTGGCGTTCACACAGGGACGACCGCACGAACCCAGCTAGCACCGCGATGTCGTCACGGTGACCTCGCCCTCCGCACCGTGCGCGCCGCATCACCCTTGCCACTCCCAGCCCTCACGGGCGCGGCCATCCCGCCACCAAGGTCGTGGTCGTGCCTGTTCGCACCGGCATAGGGTGACCGGGACGCGAGCGCCGGGAGGCACCGAGCCATGGCTACCGAACCAGCGCGACCACTGAAGGTTCCGCCGAAGTGGCTCGTGCACGTGGCGTGGCGCATCCACCGGGCGCTGTACAAGATCAGCGGCGGCCGCTTCCTGTGGACCACGGCGAACAAGCGGGGTTGGGGCGCACTGCGGCTGACGACCGTGGGTCGCAACACCGGGAAGGACCGCAGCGTTATCCTCGGCTACGTCGAGGACGGCCCGAACCTCGTTCTGGCCATGAACGGCTGGCAGGACGGCGAACCTGCGTGGGCGCTCAACCTCGAGGCGCACCCTGACGCGACTGTCCGCCTCGACGGCGAGGAGCCCCGACCGGTGCATGCGCAGGTCGCCTCAGGCGCGGAGCGGGACCGACTCTGGCAGCTCTGGCGCGCGGTCGAGCCGCAACTCGACGGATACGCCGCACTGCGATCGACCGAGACGACGATGATCGTCCTCGCACCGAGCGACGGGACCGGCTGACACGGGCGTTCGACGTTCAGCCCGGGAGCTCGGCGTTCACGGTCCGTCCGTCCCTCGGCGTTGCGGGCAGCACCACACCACGGTGCGGGCAGATCCGAGGGTCCGGCTACAGGCGGTAGAGCGCCGCTGCGGTCTCGCCCATCACCTTGCGGCGGGTCTCCGGCCGCAACGTCGCCATGATGTCGGCCACGGTGTCGAGGGGGCCCGGGTAGAGGCACGTGGGGTGGGGGAAGTCGGTCTCGAACATCACGTTGTCCTCGCCCACGCGGTCGATCAGGGGCTGGAGGTCGCCGCCGTTGCGCTCGAACCACAGCGTGGCGTACCAGTGGTCCTTGAAGTACTCGGAGGGCCGGCGACCCAATTCGGCGGCCTGCGCCGGCGCGTTCTCGAGGATCTCGTAGTCCATGGCCTCGAGGATGAACGGGATCCAGCCGATGCCGCTCTCGACCGACACCATCTTCAGCGTCGGGTGGCGGTCGAAGATGCCGGCGTAGATGCTGTTGATCACCACCTGGGCGTTGTTCAGGAACAGCATCGAGCCGCCGACGGCGGGCTTCATGTTGTCGTGCAGCGACGGCCAGAAGTACGAGCCGTAGAAGGCCAGGGTGGTGAGGCTGGCCCCGATGTGGAAGTGGACGGGCAGGTGCAGGTCGGCGCAGACCGCCCAGAAGGCGTCCCAGTCCCTGCTGGCCAGGTCGGGGGCGCCGGCCTCCTGCGGCGACGACGTCATGTTCACACCCCGGAAGCCGAGCGCCGCGCAGCGCTCGGCCTCGACGACGCACTCGTCGATGCTCCACGCCGGCATGATCGGCATGGGCAGGAAGCGGTTGTCCGACCACTCCTGCAGCTCGGCCATCGAGTCGTTGTAGATCTCCACGCACAGGCGCCGGAGCACCGGGTCGTCGGTGGCCCGGGCCAGGTTCTGGCCGCCGATGCCCACGGCGTTGGGGTAGATCACTTGGGCGTGGATGCCGCTCTCGTCCATCACGGCGAGGCGGGCCTCGGGGTCGTGCGCGCCCAGGTGCACCCGGTCGATGCCCCACACCTTGGTCTCCTCGAACGGGAACTTGTTGCCGTCGCGGTCGATCACGCCGCCGGCCCGGGCGGGGCCCAACACCGCGCCCTCGATCGTCCAGGTGGCGACGCCGTCGACGTCGGTCACCCGTGGCACGCGCTCCTCGTAGCCCTTGGGGGCCCGCGAGGTGAACAGGTCGTGGCGCTCGGTCATGTGCGTGTCGGCGTCGATCACCCGCACCTCGTCGGCCAGCTTCACCATGTCGGGTTGCCTCCCCGCCGTTCGCGCGACGAATCCTCGGACCTTGCCGTACAGCGGCGTCAGTATAAGTGAGCGAACACTCGCTTGCACGGGAGGCCCGGTGGCGCCGGATCAGGCGAAGCGGCGCCCGCCCGACTTGAGCGAGATCACTCTGGCACGTCTCGACAGATGCTTCGACGACCCGATCCCCAACCCTGCCCTTGGCCCCCCCGGGTATCGTTGAGGACACTCGGAAGGAGGACCACCCGTGACAGCAGCACCGGACCTCTGGGTCGACTTCATGGACATGACCCGAGATCACCACCTGCTCACGCGGTTGGTCGACGCTCGGCCGGGCTACCGGCCGGTGGTCGGCGAGTACGCCGTCGTGGGTGACGAGGGTGCTGACCCGCGTGTGGCCCGCGTCCTGAGCATCGCCGACGGCATCATCGAGGTCGAGGTGCTTCCAGGACCGATGGACCGCCACCGCGACCTCCTCGCGAATTCCTGAGGATCAACGAGCACCTACGCCAGCACGACCTCCTCAGCAGCCGCGAGGAACCAGGACTGACCGAAGAGCCCGTCGTCACCCGGCGGGTTCTCGTCGAACCAATCGATGCGGGCCTTCAGGTCGGCCCGGTCGTCGAACCAGACCTCGGTGACGGCGTCGTAGGCCCACTCGCCCGAAGACCATGGGACGGGGTGGTTCTGGACGTACGCGAGCCCACGGGCCTCGTCGGGGATGACCACGCTTCCCGATCGGCCGGCGTGCTTGCGCCAACCATCGGCGAACTCTGCCGGCGTGAGGTCGGCGGCTCGGGTGGCGAGGGCGATGTGCTTGTAGCTCGAGCCGCCGCGGCGCCACCGCCGGTCGAGCCACGCGGCACCCCGCATCACGTGCTCCTCGGCGACGACGGACGGAACCGGGTCGGCGCCGACCCACGCCTCGTAGCGCTCGAGGTGGGCGGCGTCGGTGAACCACTCGTTGGTCACGATGTCGTGGCGCGGGTCGGGCCCGCCCAGCCCCGCCAGCGTCGTGGAGACGGTCACCCGCACGGGACGGACCTCGACGGGCGCCGACGGCCCCCGCCGGGCGGCGAAGGTGATGCGCTTGATCACTCGGCCGTGTCAGCGGTGGCACCGGCTACGGGGAACGTGCGCCACAACTCGGCGACGTGCGCCCGCCACTTCGCCACTGCCGTCTCCTTGATCTGGGCGTAGCCCTTGATCGACTGCGCCGACCGGGCGAGCGCGACCCGGGTGTCGTAGGGCGCCACGCCGCCCGGCTCGGTCATCTCACGAACCAACTGCTCGTACTCCTCGATGAGCGCCCGCTCGAGACGGCGGTCGGGGTCGCGGCCGAAGACGTCGAACGGCGTGCCCCGGATGCGCTTCATGCGGGCCAGGCCGCGGAACGCCACCGCGTACGGGCGACCCATGGGCAGCTTCTTGTTCATGCCGAGGCGGCGGAGGATGGGCGGATGCAGGTGGTAGGTCACCTTGTGCGGGCCGTCGATGCCCAGGCCGCGCGCGACCTCGTCGTAGTCCACCTTCAGGTGCAGCCGGGCCACCTCGTACTCGTCCTTGTACGTCAGCAGCGTGAACCACGACTCGGCCACCGCCCGGGTCAGGGCCCATTCCCGGCCGGCGTCGTCGATCGCGGCGGCCCGCGACACCAGGTCGAGGTAGCGCTCGGCCCAGGCGGCGTCCTGGTAGTCGATGACCTGCGCCGCCCGCCGCTCCAGCAGCGCCTGCAGGTCGTCCGGCAGGCCTCGGCCCACCACGAGCGTGACGGCCCGGCGCGTCGCCGCCTCGGACGGGTCGAAGATGGTGCCGGTGCCGCTCTCGTCCGCGGCATCGATGGCGTCGAGGCGGGCCCGGACCGCCGCGGGGTCGTGGGCGGCCCAGCGGCCCCACTCGAACGCGGCCCGGTTGTCGGCGGCGGCCTTGCCCTGCGCCAGGGCCCCTTCGATGTGCTCCAGGCCGAGCGGCAGGCCGCCGCGCTGCCATGCCGCCCCCAACAGGACGACGTTGGCCAGTAGGTGGTTGGCGAACACCCGCTCGGCGATCACGGTGGAGTCGACGAACGCGACCCGGTCCGAGCCCACCCGATCGGCCACCGCCGCCTCCAGGTCGTGGCCGGACGGCGCCGCGAGGTCGCTCTGCAGCATCGCCGCGGTCGGGGTGACGTCACGGTCGACGACCGCGATCGTGCGACCCGGGCGCACCTTGGCCAGATGGTTGGCCGACGCGGCCTGCAAGAGGTCGCCCGACAGGAACAGGTCGGCGCCGCCCGTGCCGACGGCGGCCGAGCCGAGGGCCTCGTGGTCGACCGCCAGGTGCAGGTGCGACACCACGGCGCCGGCCTTCTGTGACAGCCCGGTCTGGTCCATCCCCCCGATCACCAGGCCGGCGGACGCGGCGGCGGTGGCGATCACCCGGTTGGCGGTGATGACGCCCGTGCCGCCGATGCCGGTGAAGTAGATGCCGTACGAGCGCTCGACGGCCGGCACGGCCGGCGCCGGGAGCGTCCCCGACGGCAACGCGGGCCGCTCCGACGGCGAACCCGAGGCAATGGCGCGCGTCCGGCGCGCGCTATTGCCTCGACTACGGCGCCGCCGACCCCGCCGGGTGGGGGTCAGCGTCACGAACGACGGGCAGTCGCCCTCGAGGCACGTGTAGTCCCGGTTGCAGGACAGGTCGTGGACCATGCGCTTCTCGCCGAGCTCGGTGTCGACCGGTAGCACCGACAGGCAGTTGCTCTTCGTGCTGCAGTCGCCGCAGCCCTCGCACACCGCCTGGTTGATGACCACCCGGCGGGGCGGCTCGGGCAGCAGGCCCCGCTTGCGCAGCCGTCGGGACTCGGCGGCGCAGCGCTGGTCGTAGATGATCACCGTCACACCCGGCACCCGTTCGAGCTCGACCTGGACGTCGGGCAGCCGGTCGCGGGCGAGCACCTCCACGCCGCCGGCCCACCGTGCCCCTCGCCCGTAGCGGCGGGGGTCCTCGGCGCACACCACGACCTTGGCCACGCCCTCGGCCTCGAGGGCGCGGGTCATCGACGGCACGTCCAGAAGACCGGTGACGTCCTGGCCCCCGGTCATGGCCACCGCGGTGTTGTAGAGGATCTTGAACGTGACGTTGACGCCTGCGGCCACGCTGGCCCGGATGGCCAGGGTGCCCGAGTGGCTGAGCGTGCCGTCGCCGATGTTCTGGATGAGATGGGGCTCGTCGACGAACGGCGCCAGCCCGATCCACGGCACCCCCTCGGCGCCCATCGGCGTGGGCGGGAGGGCCCGCATGCCGGTGTGGCGGGCCTCGAAGTACATGATCCCGTGGCAGCCCACGCCGCCCCCGACCAGCGCGCCGTCGGGGAACACGGTGGAGCGGTTGTGGGGGCAGCCGCTGCAGAAGCCGGGCGGGCGACCGGGGATCGACAGCATCGGCAGGAGGGTCCGGGCCGGAGCCGTCCCGGCCGGCGCGGCCGTCCCGCCGAGCGCGGCCGTCCCCCCCGGCGCGGCCGTCCCGCCGAGCGCGGCCGCCTCGACCGAGGTGGGCGGGGCGAGCGCCGGCATCACCCGAGCGAGGGCCGCCGCCACCGCCGAGGGGCCCAGCTCGCCGACCATCGACACCAGCGCGTCGCCGGCCGCGTCGCGCTTGCCGCGCACCGGCACCCGACAGCCCGCCTCGTGCAGGATCGCCCGCAGCTGCGTCTCGACGAACGGCCGCTTCTCCTCGACGACCACCACCTCGTCGACCGACGACGCGAACTCGACCGCGGTCTCGGGCACCAACGGGTAGGTCATGGCCAGCTTGAGCACCCGCACGCCGGCGTCGCCCAGGCCCTCGGGCGTTACGCCCAACTCGCCGAGGGCGGACAGGACGTCGAAGTAGGTCTTGCCGGCGCACACGATGCCCAGCCGGGCGCCGGCGGGGGCACCGACGACGCGGTCGAGGTCGTTGTGGCGCACGTAGGCCTGCGCCGCGGCCAGCCGGCGGTCGACGACCAGGGACTCCTGGTCGGGCACCGTGTGGGGGCCGACCCGGGACAGGGGCTCGTGGCGCCAGGGCCGGCCGGCGATGACCACATCACCCGCCGGAGGGTCGGACGGTGCGTGGCGGTCGAGCGAGAGGTCGACGGTGCCGATGCCGTCGGCCACGGTGGTGACGACCTTCATCCCCACCCAGCACCCGGCGTAGCGCGACAGGCGGAAGGCGTGGACCCCCAGGTCGACCAGGTCCTGCTGGTCGCCGGGGTGGAGCACGGGCACGCAGGCGTCCTCGAAGGCGTGTTGGCTGTCGCAGGTGAGGGTGGACGACTTGGCCGTGGGGTCGTCGCCGCAGAACATGACGACGCCGCCGTTCGGCCCCGCGCCCATGGCGTTGGCGTGCTTGAGCGCGTCGCCGGCCCGGTCGAGGCCGGGGGTCTTGCCGTACCAGGCGCCGGCCACGCCGTCGACATCTCGGTACGCGACCACGGCGCCCATCTGGCTGCCCCAGACGGTGGCCACGGCCAACTCCTCGTTCAGGCCCGGGCGGTGGACGATGCGGTGCGTGTGGGCCTCGTCGCCCAGACGCTCGAGGCGAAGGTCGAACCCGGCCAGCGGCGAGCCCGGGTAGCCGGAGACCATCGTCGCGGTGGTGAGGCCGTCGCGCTCGTCGAGCTCGTGGCGCAGCAGGAGCAGGCGGACCAGCGCATCAACGCCCGACAGGATGGTGTCGTGGCCGACCTCGTCGGTCACCGGCCGACCCGCAGCCCCGCGGCACCCCGGGCGTCGAGCCCGCGGTGAGCGACCTGGCGTCGGTGGGCACCGGGTCGTGGGCAGCGCCACCGGCCGCCGTGGGGGTCGACCCGGGCCGGGATCGCCCCCGTCGACGCCACCTCGTGCACGTCGGTCAAGGGTAGGCCCGGGGGTTGACGTGGGCGATGGCGCCGTCCTTGATCACGAGGCGGCGGAGATCAGGGTCCTGCAGCACGGTGATGTCGTCGGTGGGGTCGCCCGCGACCACGAGCAGGTCGGCCAGGTGGCCCTCGCGCACCTGGCCCAGCTCGAGGCCCACCGCCGGGCCCATGTTCCGGGTGGCGGTGTGGATGGCCTCGACCGGCGACATGCCGGCCAGCTCGACGTAGCGCTGGAGCTCCGCGGCGTACGTGCCGTGACGGGTCCACTGGTGACCGAAGTCGCCCCCCGCCAGGATCTGGACGCCGGCCGACCGAAGCCGGCGCAGCCCTTCGACCTGGGCCTCGAGCTCGACCCGGTAGCCCGACTCGTCGATCCGCTCGGCGGTCATGCCCCACGGCTCGGCATGGCCGCTGACCATGGCGTACAGGTAGTGCAGCCCGGGGCACACCCAGACGTCGTCGCCCCGGGCCTCGAGGGCGGCCATCGCCTCGTCGTCGAGGAAGCAGGCATGGTGGATGATGCGGACGCCGGTGCGGGCGGCCATGGCCACGCTGGCCGCCCCCCGGGCGTGGGTGGTGACGAAGGCACCGTGGCGGTCGGCCTCCTCGACGGCGGCGACGAGCATCTCGTCGTTCATGTACACGTCGTCCGACGGGTGCTCGGGGATGACGCCGTCGCCGGAGATGAACAGCTTGAGCGCCCGCACGCCCAGGTCGCACTGGCGGGCCACGATCTCGCGCAGCGACGCGGCGTCGGCGGCCACCTGCATCATCCCGCCGTCGGCGCCCAAGCCGCCCACCTCGGCGATCATCGGGCCGCTGGGGACGAGGCGCGGGCCCGGGATCAGCCCGGCATCGATGGCCGCCTTGGCCTGGAGGTCGTCGAGCGGTTGGGTGGCGCCGGCGCCCACGATGAGCGTGTAGCCGCTCTCGAGGAACGTCCTCGTGACCGCGGCGACGTCGAGCATGTGCGGGCCGGCCGGCGCGTCGGCCACCGCGGCATGGTCGAACACGAAGTCGAGTGGCCAGCTGATGTGGGTGTGGGCGTCGCCGAGCCCGGGCAGGACGGTGGCCCCGTGCAGCTCGATCACCCGGACCGCGGCCTCATCCACGTCGAGGCCCCCGGGGGCGACCCGCACGATGCGGGCGCCCTCGATCAGGACATCGCCGGCGAACGGGCCCTCGTCCCGGTCCCCCGCACAGGTGAGCACCCGGCCGCCCCTGAGCAGCATCCGGTCGGCCATCGCCGCACTCCTGTCCTCGGTCGGCCGCCCTCGGTGAGCGAGCGCTTACTCCTGCTACTGTACTCGGGTGCCGGATCGCCAGGCAGGCTCGACCCGTGGGTGAGCAGCGGTGAAGCCGGCACCCTTCGAGTACCACCGCCCCACCTCCGTCGCCGAGGCCACGCAGCTGCTGGCCGACCTCGGCGACGGGGCCAAGCTGCTGGCCGGCGGCCAGAGCCTGGTGCCGATGCTGTCGTTGCGGCTGGCCGTCTTCGACCACCTGGTCGACATCAGCCGGGTGGACGAGCTGTCAGGCATCGAGCGTCGCAACGGCGACCTGTGGATCGGCGCGGGCACCACCGAGGCAGCCGTCGAGACCGATGCCACCGTGGCCACCGCGGTACCGCTGCTCGCCCGGGCCACCCCGTTGATCGGGCACGTCCAGATCCGCAACCGTGGCACCGTCGGGGGCTCGATCGCCCACGCCGATCCCGCCGCCGAGTACCCCGCAGTGGCGTTGGCCCTCGACGCCGAGCTCGAGGCCGAGTCGCCCCGCGGCCGGCGGGTGATCCCTGCGTCCGACTTCTTCACGGGCTTCTGGAGCACCGCCCTCGAGCCGGACGAGGTGCTGGTCGGCACCCGTTGGCCCGTGTGGTCGGGCCGCTGCGGGTTCGCCGTCCGCGAGATCGCCCGACGCCACGGCGACTTCGCCATCGCCGGCGCCGCGGTCGGCCTCGAGCTGGATGCCGACGACCGGATCCGGCGCGCCGCGATCGCCCTGTTCGGCATGGGCGCCACCCCGGTACGAGCCACCGGCGCCGAAGCCGCGGTGGCGGGTGTCGCGCTGAGCGAGGTCTCGGCCGAGGCGACCGGCCGCGAGGCTGTGGCCGACCTCGACGAGGTCCCCTCCGACCTGCACGGGTCGGCGGCGTACCGCGTGCGGGTGGGTGCCGCCATGGTGGCGAGGGCGTGGGTCGAGGCCGGCGCCGAGGCACTGGCGGCACAGGAGGCACCGATCGATGCATGAGGTCCCCGTGCAGGTGATGGTCAACGGCCGGGTACGCACGCACACGGTCGAGCCCCGCCTCACGTTGGCCGACTTCCTCCGCGAGCGCTGCCAACTGACGGGCACCCACCTGGGGTGCGAGCACGGCGCCTGCGGCGCCTGCACGGTCCTCGTCGACGGGGCGGCGGTGCGGTCGTGCCTCATGTTCGCCGTGCAGGCAGACGGCACCGAGGTGACGACCGTCGAGGGCATCGCCGCCGCCGACGGCGAGCTGTCGGCGGTCCAGGCGGCCCTGCGCGCGTGCCACGGGCTGCAGTGCGGGTTCTGCACGCCGGGGTTCGTCATCGCCATCACCGCCCTCTTGCGGGACAACCCCTCGCCCAGCGAGGACGAGATCCGCGAGGGCCTGTCCGGCAACCTCTGCCGCTGCACCGGCTACCAGGGCATCCTCGCCGCCGTCCGCGAGGCGGCCGGCAGCACCTCACCCGCACCCTGAGCATCGATTCTCCCGAACCGGCGCCCGATCCTGTTGCCGCGGCGACCGAATCAGGCGCCAGCTCCCTCCAGCAGCGCCACGATCGCCGCCGGGGACAGCGGCAGGCGGGTGATCGTCACGCCGAACGGGGCGAGGGCATCGGCCACCGCGTTGACCACCGCCGGCGGGGCACCGATGGCGCCACCTTCGCCGACCCCCTTGTACCCGCCCGGGCCCGGCGCCGGGGTCTCGACGTGGCCGTACTCGATGATCGGCACGTCGGTCGTCGTGGGGAGCAGGTAGTCGACGAAGGTCGTGGCCAGCGGGTTGCCGTCCTCGTCCCACACGAGGTGCTCCAGGAGCGCCCCGCCGATGCCCTGGACCGTGCCGCCGGCGATCTGGCCCTCGACCACGCTCGGGTTGATCATGCGCCCGCAGTCCTCGCTGACGATGTAGCGGAGCAGGGTCACCACGCCGGTGACCACGTCGACCTCGCAGGTGCACACGTGGGTGGCGTTGGCCCAGATCATCGGGGCCTGGGCGGTGTACCGGGCGCTGGCCTCGAGGCCGGCGGGCATGCCGGGCGGCAAGGCCTGGGGCTGGAAGTACGCGAGGGACGCCATCTCGGCCAGGGTGATGCCGGCGGTGGGCGTGCCCCGCACACTGGCGCGGCTGTCGGACAGCTCGATGTCGGCCTCGGCGGCCTCGAGGCGGTGGGCGGCGATGGCCACCAGCTTCTCCCGGAGGATCGCGGCCACCTCACCGACCGCGCCGGCGGTCATCGAGCCGCTGCGGCTGCCCCCGGTCCCGGCACCGAACGGCGTCACCGCGGTGTCGCCCTGGATGGTCGAGACGTCGTCGATGCTGACGCCCAGTGCGTCGGCCGCGAGCTGGATCACCGTCGTCTCCAGGCTGTTTCCGGTCGAGCCGCCGGCGACATACACGTTCACCTTGCCGGACGGCTCGATGCGCATGGTGGCGCCCTCGGTGCCGTAGAAGCCCATGCCCGAGGCGGTGGGCTCGACGTAGGTGCACGTGCCGACGCCGAGGTGGCGGCCCGCCGCCCGGGCCTCGGCCTGCTCGCGGCGGAAGGCCTCGTAGTCGAGCATCCCGATCGCCTGCTCGAAGGTCTCGGAGGGCGAGATGTCGTCGTAGGGCATGCCCAGGGCGTTGGCGTACGGCAGTTCGTCACGCCGCAGCAGGTTGCGCCTGCGCAGCTCGACCGGGTCGACGCTCATGCGGCGGGCGGCGATGTCCAGCACCACCTCGCGGGCCACCGACTCGAACGACCAGGGGCCGCGGTAGGCGGTGCGGCCGGCGGTGTTGGAGAAGACCAGCTTCGTCGAGAAGTTCCCCGCCGGGATCCGGTACGGGCCGGGGAACATCAGGCCGACGGCGAACGCGGCCTGCCCGGGTGAGGGCGTGGGGTAGGCGCCCACGTCCTGCACATGGGCCAACTCGGCGGCGAGAAAGGTGCCGTCCGCGTCGAAGGCCATCCGCACCGTCCCGTGCTCGTGGCGGGCGTGGCCGGCCGACATCAGGTTCTCGCGGCGGTCCTCGATCCACTTGAGCGCGGCCGGCACCTTGCGGGCGGCCAGCATCACGCACATGTCCTCGCGCTGCGGCACCACCTTCTGGCCGAAGCCGCCGCCGGTGTCGCGCATCACCACCCGCACCCGCTGCTCGGGGATCCCGAGCAGCCGCGACGCGAACGCCCGAACCTCGTGGGGGGCCTGGGTCGCGGCCCAGATCGTGAGCTCGTCACTGGCGGCGGCCCACTCGACGACGAGCCCGCGGGTCTCCATCGGCACCGCGGCGTACGCCTGCTGGTGGATGGTCTCGGTGACGACGTGCGCCGCCGCGCGGCACGTCTCGTCCAACGTCTCCGGCGGCATCAGCGAGATGTCGGCGACCAGGTTCGCCGGGAAGCCCTCGTGGACGAGCTCGTCGCTGCCGGCCGCCGCCTCGTAGTCGGCGAGCGCGTCGAGGGGCTCGTAGTCCACCTCGACGAGGTCGACCGCGTCCTCCGCCAGGTAGCGATCGTCGGCCACGACCAGCGCCACCGGGTCGCCCACGAAGCGCACCTCACCGTCGGCCAGCGGCGGCCGGGGCGTGTCGGCGTCGTCCGGACCCGTCAGGGTGAACCACTGCTCGCGCACGTCTGGGTTGAGGTCGGCGGCGACGAACACGGCATGCACCCCGGGCCGCGCCAGCGCCGTCGAGACATCGATCCCCTCGATGCGGGCACGGGCGAAGGGGCTGCGCACGAAGCAGGCGTGGAGCATGCCGGGCCGGGTGACGTCGTCGACGAACGTCCCCGCTCCCGTCAGCAGCCGGGCGTCCTCCACCCGCTGCACCCGGGTGCCCGTGTAGCGGGCGGCGGCGGTGTCGGTCATCGGCGTGCTCCTCGATCGTCGCTGGGGGCGGGATGCGAGAGCAGGCGTTCCGACACACGCGAACCCGACTCTTCCAAGAGTAGTGTTCCCTGATCGGACGGGCGGCCGGCCGGGCCAGGACGGTACCGGGCGGAGCGCCGATCGCCGAGTGACCGACGAACACCGACGTGATCGACGACGAGGGGACGATCCATGGGCGATCTGGACGACAAGGTGGCGGTGATCACGGGCGCAGGGTCGGGCATGGCCCGAGCGTCCACGGAGGTGTTCGTGCGGGAGGGGGCCAAGGTCCTCGCCGCCGACATCAGCGGCCGCGAGGAGCAGACCGCGGCCGACCTGGGCGACGCGGTGGTCCCCTTCCACGTCGACGTCAGCCAGGAGGACCAGGTCGAGGCCATGTTCGCCGCGGCCCTCGAGGCCTTCGGCCGCGTCGACGCCGTGCTCAACGTGGCCGGCATCGGTGGCGCCCAGTCGGTGGGCGACATCACCATGGAGGAGTACGACCGCATCATGGCGGTGGACCTGAAGGGCGTGCTCCTCGGCACGAAGCACGGCATCAACGCGATGCTCCCCACCGGCGGCGGCGCCATCGTGAACTGGTCGTCCATCGGAGGGCTCAACGCCTCGGTGTTCCCGACCAGCGTGTACAGCGCGGCGAAGGCGGGTGTCATCTCCTTCACCAAGGCCGCCGCGGTCGAGTACGGCGCGCAGGGCATCCGGGCCAACGCCATCTGCCCGGGGTTCATCGAGACCGAGCTGACCGGCGGCAAGGGCTCGGCCGAGCGGTTCCCCGCGGTCGTCGGAGGCTGCCCGATGAAGCGCCCCGGCCAGCCCGAGGAGGTGGCCGAGCTGGCCGCCTTCCTCGTCTCCGACCGGGCCGCCTACATCTCCGGCGCGGTCATCCCCATCGATGGCGGCACCACCGCGGCGCTGGCCTGAGCACCGCAGCCGGCCCTGGGTCGCCGATGACCGCGCCGCTCCGGGGCGTCCGGGTGCTCGAGGTGGCGTCGCACGTGTTCGTGCCGATGGCCGGCGCGGTCCTCGCGGAGTGGGGGGCCCAGGTGGTGGTCAAGGTCGAGCACCCCGAGACGGGTGACCCGTACCGGGGCCTGGTTCGGCTCCACAACGTCCGTGACGGCGTCGACCCGTACTTCCAGTCGGCCAACCGCGGCAAGCGGTCGGTGGGCATCGACCTGAAGCACCCCGACGGTCGCCGCCTCCTCGGCCGGCTGGTGGCCGAGAGCGACGTGTTCTGCACCAACCTGCTCCCCGCGGCCCGCCGCCACCTCCACATCGACGTCGCGGACGTCCGCGACGACAACCCGCGGGTGATCTACGTGCGGGGCACCGCGTTCGGTGCCCGCGGGCCCGACGCGGGCCGGGGTGGGTACGACGCCGGCGCCTACTGGGCCCGCAGCGGCATGCAGCACCTGCTCGCCCCCGCCGACGGGAGCTGGCCCCCGCCGCCGCGGGCGGCGTTCGGCGACGTGGTCGGCGGGCTCACGATCGCCGGGGCGGTCAGCGCCGCGCTGTACCACCGGGCGACCACCGGACAGCCATCGGTGATCGACGCCTCGCTGCTGGCGTCGGGCATGTGGCAGGTGCAGCCCGACATCGTCGACGCCGCGTCCGACGGGGCGGCGACCACGTGGCCCCCGCCCGATCGCCACCATGCCTGGAACCCCCTGATGTTGACCTACCGGACCGCGGACGGGCGCTACGTCGCCCTGATGATGCTGGCGCCCGACCGCCACTGGGCCGACCTGTGCGAGGTGCTCGGCCGGCCAGAGATGGCCTCGGACCCCCGCTTCGCGGACCTCGAGTCCAGACGGCGGAACGCGCCGGCCTGCGTCGAGTGGCTGGACGAGGCCTTCGCGGCACGCGACCTCGACGAGTGGCGGCAGGCGCTGGCGGGCTTCGCCGGCGAGTGGGCGGCCGTGCAGACCCCGCGGGAGGTGCACGACGACCCGCAGGTGCAGGCCAACGCCTACCTCGCCGACGTCGAGATGGGCAACGGCACCACCCTGCCGCTGGTGTCGTCGCCGGTGCAGTTCGACGAAGCGCCCGGGCGGGCGACCCGCGCGCCGGAGCACGGCGAGCACACCGAGGCGGTGCTGCTGGAGTTGGGCCTGTCCTGGGACGAGATCAGCGCCCTCAAGGCGGCCGGGGCGATCCTGTAGCTCGGCGCAGCTCGGCGCCGCTCGTCCCCACAGCGAACTTCGTTCAGCGAGCCACGTCGACCCACCCTGGAACGGCCCGCGGCGGTCTGCGGGCGGCGGTCAGCGGGCGGCGCTCAACGGCCGGTCGGCACGCCCAGGTCGACGGCCCGGGCGGCGTGCTTGCCGACGCTCTCGGGGTTGACCGACCGGATGGCCACGTCGTGGCCGGTGGCGTTGGCCCGCAGGGCGCCGACGGTGCAGTGCTCCCGCCCGCCGAGGACGCTGAACGGATCGAAGCCGAAGTGCGTCATGGCGTTGGCGTGCGTGACCTTGTCGATGTCGGCGTCGCTGACCCCGTCGAAGTGGGCCATCAGCTCCTCGGGGGTGAAGGGCCAGGTGGAGTCGGAATGGGGGTAGTCGCACTCCCACATCACGTGGTCCATGTTCAGGAACTCGCGGCTGGCCATGCCGAACTTGTCGTCGATGAAGCACGTCAGCACGTGCTCGTTGAAGACCTCGCTCGGGAGCTTGTCGCCGAAGTCCTGCCCGGTCCAGGCGTGGTGGCGGCGGTAGTTGTAGTCGATGCGCTCGAGGAAGTACGGGATCCAGCCGATGCCGCCCTCGGACAGCGCCACCTTCAGGTCGGGGAACTTGCGCAGCACCGGCGACCAGACCAGGTCGGCCGCGGCCTGGACGATGTTCATGGGCGTGAGCGTGATGAGGCAGTCGATCGGCGCGTCGGGCGCGGTGATCACGAGCTGGCTCGACGACCCGATGTGGAGGCACACGACGACCTGCTCGTCGCTGCACGCCGCCCAGAACGGGTCCCAGTGGTCCGAGTGGAAGCTCGGCCACCCCAGCTTGGAGGGGTTCTCGGAGAAGGTGACGGCGTGGGCGCCCTTCCGGGCGGTGCGGCGCACCTCGTCGGCCAGCGCCTGCGGGTCCCAGATCGCCGGCAACGAACAGGGGATGAACCGGCCCGGGTGGGTGCCGCACCACTCGTCGATGTGCCAGTCGTTGTAGGCCTGCACCATGGCCAGGGCGACGTCCTTGTCCTCGGTGCGGGCGAAGAGCTGGCCGCAGAAGTGCGGGAACGACGGGAAGCACAGCGAGCCCAGCACGCCGTTGGCGTCCATGTCCTTCACCCGCTCGTCGATGTCGTAGCAGCCCGCTCGGAGCTCGGCGAACGAGGTCGGCTCCATGCCGTACTCCTCGGGCGGGCGGCCGGCGACGGCGTTGAGCGCCACGTTGGCGATCTCCTCGCCCTCGTACCGCCAGGCGTTGGTGCCGTCGTCGCGGGTGACGAACTTCGGGGCGAGGTCGGCGTACTTGGCCGCCAACCGGCCCTCGAACAGGTGGGGCGGCTCCACCACGTGGTCGTCGACGCTCACCAGCACCATGTCGTTCATGTCCATCACAGACCCCCGATCACGTCGTTGCACCGGGCCACGCCGGTGTCGCGAACCTACCATGGCCGTCCAGAAAGCGAGCGAGCGTTCGCTTCCTCAACGGGTGCTCCGGCGGATGCCGCCGCCCTCGCTCGTCGCCGGTCGTCGCCGGCATCTCGGCGCTCACGCCGGGCCCTTCGTGGGACGGGCGGGACGCCGGCCCGACCGGACGGCCTCCTCGATCAGCCCGACCACCCAGGTGATGCCGTCGATGGCCTGCCCGGGCGCCAACTGCCAGTCGGCCACGAGCCGCTCGTACGCGCCCACCGCCCAGAGCACGTCGATCATCGCGGCGGCCACCACCTGGTCGGCCTCCGGCCACGCCTCGGTACAGGCCGCCACGGCGCCGCGCAGCGCGTCCCGCTGGCGCTGCCCGGCCTCGGTGAGGGTGGGCTCGAGCGGCGGCCGCCGCTCGAGCGGGTGCGACGACACCGACTCGAGGATGGCCGCGGTCACACCGGCGACGTCGTCGAGGCGCAGCGCATCGAGGTCGATCCCCGCCTGCTGCTCGAGTCGGCACATCACCTCGTCCCGCAACGCCCGCTCGTTGGCGAAGTGCCGGTAGACCGTGCGCTCGTTCACGCCAGCCGCCGCCGCCACCGCCCGCACCGTCAGCGCCCGCCAGTCGCGGACGGCCGAGCCCCGGAGGATCTCGCAGCCGGCATCGAGGATGCGAGCGCGCGTCTCACCCGCCCGCCGGCGCCGCAGTGTGTTGTCGTACTGGCGACCTGCCCCGTCGGGCCCGCGCCGCGCCGTGCTCGGCGAGACGGTCACGACGCCCATGCCGCTCCGCCGGCCTCGGGGGCCGGCCCTCGTCCACCGACACCACGTGCGCCGGTGACGAACGAGGCTCGATCGGACGCCGGGAAGGCGGCCACCTCGCCCGCGAGGAGCAGGCTCATGTTTCCCGCTCCTGGCGACTCCGTCGCCGGGCCGCTCGGGCCCCGCCCTCCTTCGTCGGGCTCATGGCAGCACCACCGGGAGCGTCTCCCAGCCCCGGACGGTGGAGGTCGGCGCCAGCCGCGCCCGGTCCTCGTCCACGGTCCACTCGGGGAAGCGGTCGAACAGCTCGTCGAGGGCGACCCGCCCCTCGAGCCGGGCCAGCGCCGCGCCCAGGCAGAAGTGGATGCCGAACCCGAAGGTGAGGTGCTGGCCGATCCGGCGACGGATGTCGAAGCGGTCGGCGTCGGGCCACCGCCGATCGTCACGGTTGGCCGCACCGACCAGGGCCAACATGATGCTGCCCTCCGGCACGGTCTGGCCGTGGACCTCGGTGTCGCGGGCGACGTAGCGCCCGATGTGGGGCGCCGGCGGCTCGTAGCGCAGCAGTTCCTCGATGGCGTTCGGGATGAGCGACCGGTCGTCGACCAGTTCACGCCGCTGGTCGGGGTGATCGGACAGCACCTTGCCGGCCCAGCCGATCAGGCGGTTGGTGGTCTCGTTGCCCGCGCCGGCCACCACGTTGACGTAGATGAGGATCTCGTCGCGGGTCAGCCGTCGGACCGTCCCCGTCTCGTCCTCGAACTCGGCCTGGAGCAACTCCGTCATGATGTCGTCGGACGGGTGCTCGGCCCGCCAGTCGATGTAGTCCGCGAACATGTCGCCGTTACCGAACTCGTCCGACACCTCCATGGGCTGGCCGGCCTCGGTGCGCAGGGTGGCGTCGACCCGGTCGCGCACCGCCTCCTGATCCTGCTCGGGGATGCCGAGGAGCATGCCGATCACCCGCATCGGCATCTGGGCGCCGAGGTCGGCGATCAGGTCG
The DNA here is from genome assembly GCA_964635055.1 of uncultured Microthrixaceae bacterium. Lineage (GTDB taxonomy): Bacteria > Actinomycetota > Acidimicrobiia > Acidimicrobiales > DATDAH01 > JAEUJM01. The sequence continues at coordinate 35,680 of CAZWMT010000045.1, forward strand.
ATCTCACCGGCACCCACCAGCGGGTCGAGGCTGGCGGCGCAGAACTCCCGGATCTTGGGCTCGAGCTCGGCGACCCGGCGGGGGGTGAAGACCCGCGAGAGCAGCGCACGGTGCACGGTGTGGGCCGGCGGGTCCTCGAAGATGAGCACGCCCGACGGCATCTCGATGTTCGCCCGGATCAGCTCGATGATCCCGCCCCGACCCGAGATGTAGGTCTTCGGGTCGAGCAGGCAGCGGTCGACGTCCTCGTAGCGGCTGACCGCGTAGAAGTCGTGCGTCTCGTTGTAGTAGAGGGGGGCCTCGTCCCGCAGCCGGCGGAACACCGGGTACGGGTCGGCGTCGATACCGACGTCGTAGGGGTCGTAGTAGACCGCGTCCTCCGACGCCCTGCTCTCACTCGTGAGCGTCACGCGCCCTCCCCCTGGCTGAGCGGTCCGTCGGCACCCCTGAGGAACCCGGCCCTATTCGTGTCAGAAACATGGCACGAATATCGGAGGCCGTCAATCCGCCGAGGCAACGCCCGGCCGCGCCGCCGCGGCAGTCCACGGCCGGTCACTCGGTGACCGAGATGGCCCGCTCGGGGCACTGGACGACCGCGGTCCGTACCTGCGCCTCGTGCTCGACCGGCACCTCGTCGACCCGGACCACCGCGTAGCCGTCGTCGAGCAGGTCGAAGACCTCGGGGCAGGTGCCCCAGCAGATCCCGTGGCCCTTGCACTGGTCGGCGTCGACCACCACCCTCATCGGGGCGCGGCCTCGACCGGGGTGAACTCGAGGTGCAGTCGGGTGACGCCGCGGAGGATGAACGTGGGCACGTAGCTGTAACGCCGGGCGCCGGGCGGCCCGTGCTCGGCCTCGGAGATGCGCAGGTCCGCCGTGCGGTCCAGCAGCCGCTCGAGGCTCACCCTGGCCTCGGCGCGGGCCAGCGGCGCCCCGGGGCAGGTGTGGATGCCGCGGCCGAACGCCACGTGGGTCCGGGCGTTGGCCCGGTCGACCTTGAACACCGCGGGGTCGTCGAAGTGACGCGGATCGCGGTTGACCGCCGCGTTCACCAACATGACGGTCGTCCCGGCCGGCAGCTCGACCCCGCCCACCGTGGTGGGCACCCGGGAGAGCCGGAAGTCGCCCTTCACCGGGCTCTCCGTGCGCAGGCACTCCTCGATGAAGTTGGGGATGAGCGAGCGGTCGTCGCGCAACTGCTGCTGCAGGTCGGCCCGCTCGGCGATCAGCTGGACCGCCGAGCCGAGCAGCCGCACCGTGGTCTCCTGGCCGGCGGCGAACAGGTTGGCGGCGACGCGGACGACGTCGATCACCTCCGGGGTCGAGCCGTCGGGGAAGGTCGCGGCGGCCAGGCCGCTGAGGACGTCGCCACGCGGCTCCCGCCGCCGGTCCTCCACGTACTTCGTGAACTCCTCGTACAGGTACTCGAGCGGGGTCTTGGCCAGCTCGGTGGTGGTGGTGCTGCCGATGGCCCCGCGTTGGTGGGGGCCGTGCAGCAGCGCCTCCTCGAAGCGGGCGTGGTCGTCCTCGGGCACGCCCAGCAGGTCGGCGATCACCAACATGGCGAAGGGGCTCGCGAACCCACCCAGGAACTCACCGCGGCCGCCGTCGAGGAAGGCGTCGAGCTGCCGGTCGGCGAGCCGCCACATGAACGACTCGTTCTCGCTGAGCCGCTTCGGGGTGATCATCCGCATCAGCAGGGCGCGGTGGTCGGTGTGCACCGGCGGGTCGAGGGTGGGCAGTTGATCGCTCATCGGCAGCTCGTCGCGGTGCTGCAGGATCAGGTCGGTGATGTCGTCGAGCCCGTCGAGCGGCACCGGGAAGCCCGGGAACGGCCCCGTGACCGCGGTGCACGACGAGAAGGTCTCGGTGTCGTTGTAGACGGCGACGGCCTCGTCGTAGCCCGTGATCATCACCACGTCGTGGTGGGGCTCGCGTCGCACCGGGCACTCGGCCCGCAGCGCCTCGAAGTACGGGTACGGGTCGACGAGCAGCTCGTCGGACCGGAAGAAGTCGATCGCATCGAAGTCGCTCACGCTGTGACCCTCGTCCCCCTCGGTTGCGAGGCTGAGAGAATATCATTTCCAACCTCGGCCATCTACGCTCTTTCCCGACAAGCATCGTGATCTCATGCCGGGACACGCCGGCACCATCACCGTTGTTGTCTAACATCTGCGTCATCTGTCGCCGCACCGGCCCTCGGAGGGAACCATGACCGCTGTGATGCAGGGCGTCCGCGTCCTCGAGGTGGCCGAGCACACGTTCGTGCCCGCCGCGTCCGCCCTGCTCGCCGACTGGGGGGCCGAGGTCGTCAAGATCGAGCACGTCGAGCGCGGCGACGCCATGCGCGGCCTGGCCTCGTCGGGCATCGCGGTGATGGGCAAGGACGTCCATGTGCTGCTCGAGCACTCGAACCGGGGCAAGCAGAGCCTGGGCCTCGACCTCACCTCGGCCGACGGGCTCGACCTGCTCTACCGCCTCGCCGCGACCTGCGACGTGTTCCTCACCAACAAGCTGCCGGGCGTGCGCACCAAGCTCCACATCGACGTCGACGACATCCGCACGGCCAACCCGAACATCATCTACGTGCGGGGAACGGGACAGGGCGAGCGGGGCCCCGACGCCGACCGCGGCTCGTACGACTCGCTGGCCTACTGGTACCGCGCGGGCGTGGCCAAGGGCATGATGCACCCCGAGGACGACAGCCCCCCACCGCCACCGGCCCCCGCCTTCGGCGACTCGATCGGCGCCATGACCATCGCCGGCGGCATCATGGGCGCGCTGTTCCACCGTGAGCGCACCGGCGAGGCCACCACCGTCGACGTGTCCCTGCTCAGCGTCGGGCTCTGGTCGATGGGCGCGGCGCTGGCCCTGTCGCTGCAGAACGACCTGCCGTGGGCGCCACCGCCCCGCAGCGCGCCTCCGGGGAACCCGCTGGTCAACACCTACCGCACGTCCGACGACCGGTTCGTGTCGCTGTGTTGCCTGCAGCCCGGCCGCTACTGGGCCGAGGCCTGCGAGGTGCTGGGCCGGCCGGAGCTGGCCACCGACGAGCGCTTCGCCGACGTCCTGTCGCTGATGGCCCACGTGGCCGAGGCCACCGCTGCGGTCCGCGACGCCTTCGCCTCCCGCCCCGCCGCCGAGTGGCGTGAGCGCCTGTCCGGCTTCAGCGGGCAGTGGGCCATGGTCCAGGACACGATCGAGGCGGCCGCGGACCACCAGGCCGTCGCCAACGGCTACGTGTCCGACTGCGAGACCGCCGCCGGCATCCCCTTCCAGTTGGCCACCGCGCCCGTGCAGTACGACGGTGTGCCCGCGGCGGCCCAACGGGCCCCCGAGTTCAACGAGCACGGCGACGCCATCCTCGCCGAGCTGGGCCTCGACTGGGACACGATCGTGGACCTGAAGGTCCGTGGCGTCGTCGCCTGAGGCGGCACCCGGCCCAGACGCCATCGCCGGGTCCCCGCAGGCCTGCCACTACCGGGCCCGCGTCTGGTGGGGCGACGACCTCGTCGCGGACTCCACCGCCACCCTGCGGCTCGATCGGCCCGGCCACTCACCGTCGCTCTGGTTCCCCTGCACCGACGTGCGTTGGGAACGGTTGGAGGAGGTGACGCTCGGGCCCGCCCTCGGTGCGCCGCTGCGGTGCTGGAGCGTGCCCGGCGACCCGGGCGGCGCGGCCGTGGTGTCCAGCCACCCCGATGCGGGCCACGAGGCGTCGTGGGCGAAGGGCTTCGTCACCTTCGACCACGACCGGGCACGGGTCGAACTGGTGGACGCCGGGCCCGGCGACGACGAGCGCGACATCACGGTGAAGCGGTTCCCCACCTGGGGCGACGCGGCCGACCTGATCGACCTGTTGGACGTGCGCCAGGAGGACGACGCCACCTGGGTCGCCGGCGCGCGCAGCGACTGGCGGCGCCCGGTCGTCGAGGGCAGCCAGATGCTGGGCCAGGCGGTGGTGGCCGCGAGCCGCCACAGCGCCGGGCGCAGGATCGTGTCGGCGCACCTGGTGTTCCCACGGGTGGCCGACTCGCGCCGCGCAGTGCGCGTCCACTTGGACGAGGTGAGTGCGGGGAGGACGTTCACCACATTGGGCGTACGGGTGACCCAGCGCGAGCGGTGCGTCGCGGTCGGCACCCTGCTGCTCGACGCGACCGCGGACGACCTCATCCGCCACACCGAGCCAGGCCCGGCGGTGCCCTCCCCCTACGGGAGCGAGCCGTACGACATGGGTGTGACCGGCCGCGACCTGCGCATCGTGGGCGGCGCCTACACGGGCGATCCGAACGCTCCGGTGGGGCCGCCCGACCTCGACGCGTGGGTGCGGTTCCGCGACGTGCCCGGCGACCCTGCCCTGCACGCAGGGCTCCTCGCCCAGTTCACGGGCCACCTCTCGATCGCGGCGGCACTGCGGCCTCATGCGGGCGTCGGCCAGCACGACGCCCATCGCACGCTCTCCACCGCCATCAACGCCATCGGACTGTCCTTCCACGCCCCGATCCGCGCCGATCGATGGCTGCTCTACCACCACCGCTCCACCTTCGCCGGCGACGGCATGACCCGGGCCGAGGGTCACGTGCACGATGGATCGGGCGACCTGGTCGCCTCGTTCACCGTCGACGCCATGGTGCGGGCCTTCCCCGACGGCGACCCCTCCCCCGACCCCCGGGTCGCGCTGTGAGCAGGCCCGTGCCCGCCCGTCGCCCGCCGACCGACCAGGCCGCGTGACCACCGGTCGACCACCCGAGCGCGTCGGCGAGACCGACGACGCGAGCCGCGCCGGCGCCGCGCCCGCCGGAGACGACGCCGACGCGGTGCTGCGCCGGGCCCCGTTCTCCACCAACCCGCGGGTGGGCGCACGGGGCCAGCGCACCCAGCAGCGCATCCTCGATGCCGCCCTGCAGGTGTTCGGCGAGGCGGGGTACCACCAGTGCAGCATCGACCGCATCGCCAAGGCGGCGGGCTGCTCGCGCATCTCCTTCTACCAGTACTTCTCCAGCAAGGAAGACGTGTTCCGGCACCTCGCCGGCCAGATCGCGCGCCAGATCACCGCGTCGATCGACGCCCTCTCGCCGGTGACCGCCGATGCCGCCGGGTGGGATGCACTGCGGGCGTGGGTCAGCGGCTACGGCGACCTCCACGAGCGGTATCGAGCCGTCTTCTCCACCTTCCAGGCCGCGGTCGAGACCGACGAGGCCGTCGCCGGTGGCTCGATGCGCGCCGGCGCACGCAACGTCGCCCGCTTCCGCACCCGACTGGTCGCCCCGGCGGTCCCCGCGCGCCACCTCGACGCAACCGTCGACCTGCTGATGAAGGCGATCACGGCCTCGTTCGGCATCGCCGCGACGCTGCGCTCGGCGGCACCGGGGGACCATCCTCGGGACCGCATGGACGACGCCGCCACCGACGTCTTCCACCGGTCGCTGTTCGGCCTGCTGCCGGGCGTCAACGTCCACCCGCCCGTGGCGACACCCCCCACCGCCCTTCCCTTCGGGCCGGCGATGCTGCAGGTCCTCGAGCAGCGCCACGACGTGTCGTCGCTCACACCGGCCGGCCGGCGGACCTACGACTCGCTCCTCCGGGCGGGCCGCACCGAGCTGGTCCAGCGGGGGTTCCACGGCACGCGCGTGGACGACATCGCCGCGGCCGCGGGGCTGTCGCACGGCGCCTTCTACCGGTACTTCGACAACAAGGACCAGTTCGCCCGCCTCCTCGCGGGCGACGCCATGCGCACGGTGTCGACCGCGTTCGCCGGCATCCCGACCGAGGCGGTGCACGATCGCTCGGTCGACGCCAGCGCCGCCCTGCGCTCGTGGATGCGCCACTACAACACCGCGCAGGCGTCGGAGGCGGCGCTGATCCGTGTCTGGGCCGACGCGTTCCCCGAGCCCGAGGGCAACGACGACTCGGCCGCGGTGTTCGACTGGGGGCGTCGCCAGATGGCGGGGTTCCTGCGCCCACGGGGCTTCGGCGACGTCGAGACCGAGGCCATCGTGCTGGTCGGCCTGCTCGAGGCCTTCGGCGCCCGGCCCCGGTCCCCCGCCGCCACCGACCTGGCCGCGTCGATCATCGAGACGGGGCTCCTCGGACGTTGGGGCGAGCGACGCGGGAACGTCCCCGACGCCCGGGCCCGAGGCGATAGCACCGATCTCTCGAGCTGAGAGGACCGCTTCCGGATGCGGAAAGGCCGACCGGCGGTCGTCTAACATCGACGTCACTGAAGGGGGTGGCACGTGCGCACAGTGGTCGTGGGAGCGTCGAGCGGGCTCGGTCGCTGCATCGGGGTGGGGCTGGCCCAGCAGGGCGACCGCGTGGCACTGCTGGCGCGCCGGCGCGACCGGTTGGAGAGCGCCGCCGCCGAGGCCGGCCCGGGCGCCGTGGTCGTCGAGTGCGACGTGACCGACAGCGGGTCGTGCCACGCGGCCATCGACGCCGCCGCCGAGGCACTGGGCGGCATCGACGGCCTCGTGTACGCCCCGGCGATCGGTCCGCTCGCCCGCATCACCGACCTCGACCGCGACACGTGGCGCAGCGTGTTCGACACCAACGTCATCGGCGCGTCACTGGTCACCGCCGCCGCGGTCCCCCACCTCGAGGCGTCACAGGGACGGGTGGTGTACCTCTCGTCGATCGTGGCGTCGCTCACGTCGCCGTGGCCCGGCCTGGGCGCGTACGCGGTCAGCAAGGCCGCCCTCGACAAGCTCGTCGACGCCTGGCAGATCGAGCACCCCCACCTCGGGTTCACCCGGGTGGTCGTGGGCAACTGCGCCGGCGGCGAGGGCGAGGCCCAGTCCGGCTTCAACGTGGGCTGGGACATGGAGCTGGCCACCGAGCTGGTGCCGGGCTGGATCGAGAAGGGCTACATCGGGGAGCGGCTGATCGACGTCGACGAGGTGATCACCGCGGTCGCCACCGTGCTGCGCGCCGGCACGTCGGTGTCGATCGCCTCGGTGTTCCTCGCCCCCCGCCCGCCCGCGCCGGGCGAGACGGTCCCGCCACTCCCCACGCCGAACCCCGCCTGAGCGCAGACCCGCCCGTTCGCAGCCCGCCTGAGCGAAGACCCACCGAGCGCAGACCCCCCGACCGCACCCGCACCACCACCCCATCCACCGCACCCATCCACCGCCGCAGCGCTGAACCAAGGAGCACACATGACACCGTTCGATGCATTCCGGTACGACGGGAAGCGAGCCCTCGTGGTCGGAGGCGCCACCGGCATGGGCGCGGCCACGGCCGAGCTCGTGAAGGACGCCGGGGCCGAGGTGATCGTCGCGGACCGCGCACCGGTCACCCTCGACGGTGTCGAGTCGCTCCAGGTCGACCTCGCGGACGAGGCATCGATCGACGCCCTCGCCGACACGGTCGACGGGCCCGTCCACGCCCTCTTCTCGTGCGCCGGCGTCGCCGACGGCACCCCCGGCATCGAGCGCATCAACTTCATCGGCCACCGCCACCTCATCAACCGGTTGCTCGCCGCGGGCAAGCTGCCGCGAGGGTCGGCCATCGGCATGATCTCGTCGGCCGCCGGCATGGGCTGGCGGGCCAACCTCGAGGCCGCGCAGGCGTACCTCGCCGTCGAGGGGTTCGACGCCGCCGCCCAGTACGCCCGGGAGAACAACAAGGCCGACTACATGTGGTCGAAGCTGGCCATCAACACCTACGTGGCCCAGGAGGCCTTCGGCCTGTTGAAGCAGGGCATCCGGATCAACGCGATCATGCCCGGGCCGACCAACACCCCCCTGGCCCAGGCCAACGCCGAGACCTGGTTGGGCTTCGGTGCCGACTACCGGGACGAGGCCGGCATCGAGGCGTCCACCCCCGCCGAGCAGGCCTACCCGCTGGTGTTCCTGTGCAGCGACGCGGCCGTGGGCGTCACCGGCATCACCATGATCACCGATGCCGGCTACCAGGCCTCGGGCATCACCGGCTCGTTCCCCGGGGCCAGCGGCGCGGTCGGGTTCCTGGAGAGCAAGTTCTGATCGGCAGCGCACCACGCACCACGCACCACGTGGGCCAGGTGCACCGGGTGGGCGAAGTGCATCAGCGGACGTCCGGCGCGACCTGCGCACCGCTGCGAGATTCACGTTACTCTCTGACAAGAATCTGGTTCTCGGTCGAGGAGGCGTGGGGATGCGCATCGGCGTGATGGTGGGCCCCGAGCGGGGCCGGTACGCGACGAAGGTCGACCGCCTCCTCGCCGACGCGACCTGGGCCGAGGAGGCGGGGCTGGCGTCGGTGTGGATCCCGCAGATCCCTGACGAGTTCGACGCCATGACCGCCGCCGCGCTGATCGGCGGCGCCACCGACCGCATCGAGGTCGGCACCGCGGTGGTGCCCATCCAGACGCGCCACCCCATCGCCACCGCCCAGCAGGCCTTGTCCGTCCAGGCGGTGTGCGAGGGGCGCTTCGCCCTCGGCCTCGGCGTGTCGCACCACTGGATCGTCGAGGACATGCTCGGGCTGTCCTACGAGCGCCCGGCGCGCGCCATGGCCGCCTACCTCGACGTGCTCGGGCCCGCGCTGTCCGGTCCCGGTCCGGTCGACGCCGAGAACGAGCTGTTCGCCGTCCACAACCCGCTCGACGTGACCGACCTGACCCCCAACCCGGTGCTCCTGGCCGCGCTGGGACCGGTGATGTTGCGCCTCGCCGGCGAGCGCACCGACGGCACCATCTTGTGGTTGGCCGACGAGCGGGCCATCGCCGACCACGTCGTGCCGCTGCTCACCCGGGCCGCCGAGGGTGCGGGGCGCCCGGCCCCCCGGGTGGTCGCCGGCATCCCCGTGTGCCTCTGCCGCAACGACGAGGTCGACGTCGCGGTGGAGCGGACCAACCGCATCCTGTCCGAGGCCGAGGTGTCCCCCAACTACCAGCGCCTCCTCGACCAGGGTGACGCCTCGGGCGTCGGCGACCTCCTGGCGGCCGGCGACGAGGCAGCGGTCGAGCGGCGGCTGCGCTCGTACGCCGACGCGGGGGTCACCGACCTCTCGGTGCGGGTGGTGCCCATCGGCAGCGGCCGCGACGAGTTGGTGGCCTCATCCCGGCGCACCCGCGACCTCCTGGCCTCGCTCGGCCCGTTGCTCTGATCGCCACCGCTCCCCGCGTCCCGCCGCGGTTGCAGGCCCACTCTCCCAATGCGATAATGCTGTTCTCTCCAGGAGGCAACCGATGTCCTCAGCAACCGCCACGATGCCGGTGTTCGACGCCGACAACCACCTGTACGAGACGCGGGACTCACTGACGAAGTTCCTGCCCGACCAGTACCGGGGGGCCGTCGACTACGTGGAGGTGCGGGGCCGGACCAAGATCGCCATCCGCGGCCAGATCAGCGAGTACATCCCCAACCCCACCTTCGACGTGGTGGCCCGGCCCGGCGCCATGGAGGAGTACTTCCGCATCGGGAACCCCGAGGGGAAGGACCGCCGGCAGATCTTCGGCGAGCCGATGAAGTCGATACCGGCGTTCCGAGCACCGGAACCGCGCCTCGAGCTGATGGACGAGCAGGGCCTCGACCGCACGCTGATGTTCCCCACGCTCGCCAGCGTGATCGAGGAGCGCATGCGCGACCACCCCGACCTCACCCACGCGGTGATCCACTCGCTCAACCAGTGGCTGTACGAGACGTGGACCTTCAACTACGAGGAGCGCATCTTCACCACCCCGGTGATCACGCTGCCGGTGGTCGAGAAGGCCATCGAGGAGCTCGAATGGGTCGTCGAGCGGGGCGCCAAGGCCATCCTCATCCGCCCAGCGCCCGCCTACGGGTACCGCGGTCCCCGCTCGTTCGCCCTGCCCGAGTTCGACCCCTTCTGGGAGAAGGTCGTCGAGGCCGACCTGCTGGTGGCCCTGCACTCGTCCGACAGCGGGTACGAGCGGTACGCCAACGACTGGGTGGGCAACGACAGCGAGATGCTGCCGTTCCAGCCCGAGGCGTTCCGGCTGCTGTCGGGCTGGCGGCCCGTCGAGGACGCGGTGGCGTCGCTGGTGTGCCACGGCGCCCTGTCCCGGTTCCCCACGCTGAAGGTGGCAGCCATCGAGAACGGCAGCAGCTGGGTCGAGCCGCTGCTGAAGGCCATGGCCGACCTGTGGAAGAAGATGCCGCAGGACTTCATGGAGAACCCCGTCGACGTGGTGAAGCGCAACATCCACATCAGCCCGTTCTGGGAGGAGGACCTGGGCGCGTTGGCCGACCTGCTCGGCGTCACCCAGGTGCTGTTCGGCTCGGACTACCCCCACCCCGAGGGCCTGGCCGACCCCACCAGCTACATCGACGAGCTGGCCCACCTCTCGGACGAGGACACCCGCAGGATCATGGGCGGCAACCTGGCCCGCCTGATGAACGTCGACGACGCCAAGGTCGGATGACCAGCCACGGTCCCCACCCCACTCGGAATCGCCCGTGAGCGACGACATCGGACGTCCCGACAGCATCCCGGCGCTGCTCGCCGCCACCGTCGAGCGGGTGGGTGACCGGCCCGCGATCGTCGACGGCGACCTGCAGCTCACCTACGCCGAGCTGGCCGAGCGCTCTCGTGAGTTCGGCGCCGCGCTGGTGGCCGCCGGCATCGAGGCGGATGACCGGGTGGCCATCTGGTCGTACAACAGCGCTGAGTGGGTGGTCGCGGTCCTGGGGCTGTTCCAGGCCGGCGCGGTGCTGGTGCCGGTCAACACCCGGTTCAAGGGCCACGAGGCCGCCGTGCTGCTGGGCCGCAGCGGCGCCAAGGCCCTCGTCACCGTCACCGACTTCCTCGGCACCGACTACGTCGCGATGCTGGCCGCCACCGGGGTCGATCTGCCCGACCTGCAGACCACCGTGGTGGCCCGAGGGGACGCGCCCGACGGCACCGTCGACTGGGCGGGCTTCCTGGGCGGGGCCACCGACGAGGCCCGGGCCGAGGTGGACCGCCGCTCACTCGAGCTGGGCCCCGACGACCGCTCGGACATCCTCTTCACGTCGGGCACCACCGGCGTGCCCAAGGGCGTCGTGATGACCCACGGCCGCACCCTCGGCGTGGCGACGGACTGGGTGGCCATGACCGGGCTCACCGCCGACGACCGCTACCTGATGGTCAATCCGTACTTCCACATGTTCGGGTTGAAGGCGGGCATCCTCGCCTGCGTCGCCGCCGGCGCCACCATGTACCCCGAGCCGGTGTTCGACGCCGACCGGGCGCTGACGCGGGCCGCGGCCGAGCACATCACGGTCCTGCCAGGGGCGCCGACGCTGTACCAGTCGATCCTCGACAACCCGCAGCGGGGCCGCCACGACCTGTCCGCCCTTCGGGTCGCGGTCACCGGCGCCGCGGACATCCCGGTCGAGCTCATCCGCCGGGTGTTCGACGAGCTGCCCTTCTCCGTCGTGGTGACGGGGTACGGGCTCACCGAGGCCGGCACCGCGTCGGCCACCGGCCCCGGCGACGACGCCGAGGTGGTGGCCACCACCGTGGGTCGACCCCGCCCCGGCTTCGAGGTGCGCATCCTCGACGCCGCTGCCGGCGCCGGCGCCGAGGGTGCCGAGGTGGCCGCCGGCGAGCCCGGCGAGATCGTGCTGCGCGGCCCCACCGTCATGGCCGAGTACCTCGACGATCCCGAGGCCACCGCCGCGGCGCTGTCGGCCGACGGCTGGCTGCGCACCGGCGACCTGGGCGTGGTCGACGAGCAGGGCAACCTGCGCATCGTCGGCCGCTCGAAGGACATGTTCATCGTCGGCGGGTTCAACGCCTACCCCGCCGAGATCGAGAACCACCTGCTGCGCCACCCCGACCTGGCCGCCGCCGCGGTGATCGGCGTCCCCGACGAGCGCCTCGGCGAGGTGGGCATGGCCTTCGTCGTCGCGCATCCCGGCGCCACCGTCGACCCTGGCGAGGTCATCGCCTGGGCCCGGGACGAGATGGCCAACTACAAGGTGCCCCGGGCGGTCGTGGTGGTCGACGAGCTGCCCCTCAACGCCACGGGCAAGGTGGAGAAGAACGTGTTGCGCGAGCGGGCCGCCGCCACCCGCGACGACACGGCCACCACCTGACCGCTAGTCGGTGCAACTGGCGCCTGATCCTGTCGTGTGAGCGACCGAATCGGGCGCCAGTTCGAGTCCCCTGATGACTGTCCGAGCGTCTCGGTACGGTGAGACCGGCTTCCCCCGCCATCGACTCACGCGCCACGGGGGAACCCGATGCACCACTTCGACGAGCTCATTGCGCTGTCCGAGCGCCAGCACGGCTCGGTGTCCATCCCGCAGGTCATGCGGCTCCGGCTGACCGCCGGCGAGGTCAGGCACCTCACTGCCTCTGGGCAGTGGCAGCGGATCACGCCAAACGTGCTCCGGCGCGTCGGCAGCCCCCCCTCTCGCGGCCAACGCGTCGTCGAGGCGGTGCTCGATGCCGGGCCTGGTGCCGCACTGTCACACCGCTCCGACGCCGCGTGGTGGCGGCTGCGAGGCTTCCGTCTCGCGGATGTCGAGGTCACGCGCCTCCGGGACACCAACTCGACCCCAGCACGCCTGGCCCGCGTGATCCACGAGCCCCGCTGCTTCCCGGCTCATCACCAGACGATGCTCGACGGCGTGCGTGTCGTCGTGCCGACGCGGATCCCGTTCGACCTCGCCGCCACGCAGCCGTGGTTGGCCGAGAAGGCCCTCGACCGTGCGTGGGCCGAGAACCTGCTCAGCTACCGGAGCTGCATGCGCATGCTCGACGAGCTCGCTCAACGGGGACGGAAGGGGATCCCGCTCGTCCGTGCCCTGCTCGCCGAGCGCGGGCCGGACTACCGGCCCAACGACACCAACCTCGAGGATCGATTCCTGGAACTGGCGCGAGAAGCAGGCTTCGACGACCTCGTGCGCCAGCGACATCTACTCGACCGCGAATGGCTCGGTCGCGTCGACTTCTGCTCGTACCGACGCATGCTCGTGATCGAGGTCGACAGCGCCTACTGCCACGGCGCCCTGATCGACACCCGCGACGACGAGCGCCGGTCCGATGAGCTCGCCGACGCCGGCTACCGGGTCGAGCGCTTCACGGACACCGAGATCTGGTTCGACCCCAAGGGCACCGTCACGCGCCTCCGCAACATCCTGCGGTCGCTCTGATCCCCTCGGCAGGAGTCCGAACTGCCGATCCCCGAACTGGCGCCTGATCCTGTCGTGTGAGCGACCGAATCGGGCGCCAGTTCGCCAGACAGCCCGCGGAGAAGCCCGTTCTCCTGAGAAGAGTAGTACGTTGACAGCAGCGTGGGCGCCCCACTAAGCAGAACCGCAGCATCGGACGACCGGGGGATCCCTCACATGACCAACTTCGACGAGGTCGACTTCTACCTGGACCCGTCGGTGGTCGACGACCCGTTCCCGTACTACGACCACCTCCGTGCCCGGTGCCCGGTGGTGCACCTGCCGGCCCACGACGTCATGGCGGTGACCGGCTACGACGAGGCGCTCCAGGTGCTGCGTGACCACGACACGTTCTCGTCGGCGAACGCCGTGGGCGGGCCCTTTCCCGGTTTCTCCGAGGCGCCCGAGCCCAGCGACGACATCAGCGACTTCCTGACCGAGCACCGTGGCGAGCTGCCCATGAGCGAGTACATGGTCACGCTCGACCCTCCGTTCCACCAGAGCCAGCGCAGCCTCGTCATGCGGCTGCTCACACCCAAGCGCATGCGCGAGAACGAGGCGTTCCTCTACGGCCTCGCCGACCGCCAGATCGACGAGTTCATCGGGACGGGCAAGGTCGAGATGCTGCGCGGGTTCGGGTACCCGTTCGCGCTGCTGGCCATCGCCGACCTGCTCGGCGTGCCCGACGAGGACCACCGGGAATTCCGCAAGCAGCTGGGCGGTCTGCCCACCATCGACGCGGGCGACGCGCCCAGCGAGATGACCCACGACCCGCTGTCGTACCTGCAGGACAAGTTCGCCGGGTACGTGGAGGACCGCCGGCGCGAGCCCCGCCAGGACGTGCTCACCCAGATGGCGGTCGCCACCTACGCCGACGGGTCCGTCCCCGAGGTCGACAGCGTCTGTCGGATGGCCACCTTCCTCTTCGCCGCGGGCCAGGACACGACCGCCCGGCTCATCACGGCGGCGCTGCGGATCATCGCCGACGAGCCCGGGGTCCAGGCCTACCTGCGCGCCGACGCCGGGCGCATCCCGAACTTCGTCGAGGAGGTGTTGCGCTACCAGGGCGTGGTGAAGCACATCGGGCGCGTCACCCGGGTGCCCGTCACCGTGGGCGGCGTCGTGATGCCGGCGGGCACCTCGGTGGCCATGTTCCCCCAGGCGGCCAACCGCGATCCCGCGCGCTTCGAGTGCCCCGACGAGTTCCGGCCCGACCGGCCCAACGCCAACGACCACCTCGCCTTCGGGCGCGGCATCCACGCCTGCGCCGGCGCGCCGTTGGCCCGCGTCGAGGCCAAGGTCGCGATCGAGCGCCTCTTGGCCCGCACCTCGGACATCTGCGTCGACGAGGCGCACCACGGACCCCCCGGCGACCGCCGGTGGGAGTTCGAGCCGATCTACATCCTGCACGGCATCAAGGAGCTCCACCTCCAGGTCACGCCGGCACCGGACGGTTCCGGGGCGGCGGCGTGAGCCCCGCCGGTCGAGTCGCGGTCGTCACCGGCGGCGCCTCGGGCATCGGGCTCGGGATCGTCCGCCGCCTCGCGGACGCCGGTCACCGGGTGGCGTGCTTCGACCTCCAGGCCGATGCCGTCGCGGCGACGGCGCACGACCTCGGTGTGATCAGCCGTGTGGTCGACGTCGGCGACCGCGCTGCGGTCGACGCCGCGCTGGACGACGTGCGCGCCGAGCTCGGGCCCATCGCGATCATGGTCACCAGCGCCGGCATCAACGCCACCGGGCCCTTCGTGGACATCACCCAGGAGGCCTGGGAGCAGGCGCTGCGCGTGAACCTGACCGGCACGTTCAACTGCATCCAGTCCGCGGTGCCCGACATGATCGCCTCGGGCTGGGGTCGGATCGTGACCATCTCGTCCTCCAGCGCGCAGTCCGGCGCACCCGACCGGGCGCACTACGTTGCGTCGAAGGGTGGTGTGATCGCCCTGACCAAGGCGCTCGCGGTCGAGCTGTCGCCCGCGGGCATCACCGTCAACACCATCCCGCCGTCGATCATCGACACCCCGATGTCGCAAGCCGGCGTGGACGCCGGCGAAGTGCCGTCCATGGAGGCGATGGCCGGCTTCGTGCCCGTGCGCCGGGTCGGCACTCCCGACGACATCGGTGCCACCTGCGCGTTCCTCTGCTCGGACGACGCCGGCTACATCACCGGCCAGGTCATCGGCGTGAACGGCGGCCTCTACATCTGACGGGCCCCGTCCGACATTCTCGAGGGAGGAGCGGTCGGACCACGGCGGAGGCACGACATCGTCCGTGCACCGCAACGGTTGACGGGGAGCGGCTGGGGACTACCTGGCACCCCGGGCCCGCGCCAGCAGGCCGCGCGCGATCACCAGGCGTTGGATCTCGTTGGTGCCCTCGCCGATGATCATGAGGGGGGCGTCGCGGTAGTAGCGCTCGACGGGGAGCTCGGTGGTGTAGCCCACGCCACCGTGGATGCGCATGGCCTCGGTGGCGAGCTCCATGGCGGTCTCGCTGGCGAAGAGCTTGGCCATGCCGGCCTCGACGTCGCAGCGCAGGCCGGCGGCCTTGCGCTCGGCGGCGTCCCGCGTCAACAGCCGGGCGGCCTGGAGGCGGGTGGCCATGTCGGCCAGCTTGAGCTGGATGGCCTGGTGCTCGGCGATGGGCTTGCCGAAGGTCACCCGCTCCTGGGCGTAGGCGAGGGAGGCGTCGTACGCGGCCCGGGCCACGCCCACGGCGCGGGCGGCGATGTTGATGCGTCCCACCTCGAGCACGCCCAGGATCTGCGGGAGTCCCCGCCCGAGGTCGCCGATGAGGTTGGCGGCCGGGATGCGGTGGTCGGCGTAGGCCATCTCCACCGTCTCGACACCCCTGTACCCGAGCTTGCCGATGTTCTTCGAGACGCTGATGCCCTCGAAGCTCGGCCCCGGCTGCTTCTCCACGATGAAGGCGCTGATGCCCTCCTCGGTGCGGGCGGCGAGGGCGACGATCGAGGCCCGCTCGCCGTTGGTGACCCATGCCTTGGTGCCGCTGATCACGAACTCGGCGCCGTCACGGGTGGCCTTGCACGAGATGTTGCGGGTGTCGCTGCCGGCATCGGGCTCGGAGAGCGACAGCGCCCCACGGCGGTCGCCCGCGGCCATCGACGGCAGCCACCGCTGCTTCTGGGCGTCGTCGCCGTGCTTCATGATCAGCGTGGCCGCCATGGTGTGGGTGTTGATGACGCCCGACAGGCTCATCCAGCCGTAGGCCAGCTCCTCGATCACGCCGATGTAGGTGAGCAGGTCGAGACCGAGCCCGCCGTGCACCTCGGGGATGGTCACGCCGAACAGCCCCAGGTCACGCATGCCGGCGACGATGTCGGCGGGGAACTCGTCGTCGCGCTCCATCCGGGCGGCGACGGGGATCACCTCGTTGGCCACGAACCGGCGGACGGTCGCGATCATCTCGGCCCGCAGGTCGGGGTCGGTGGGCGGGATCGGCGCCTCGGTCGGGTCGGTCACTCGGTCCCCTCTCACCGGGTCGGCCACCGCGGGAACGGTACATGCACTCAGCGGTTGACAGCAATCTCGTCCAGCGAGAACAATGTTTCCAATGTCAGTGCCGCTGCACGGGGGATTGTCGCGCGCTGCCGCGTCGTTCGGTGATCGCGACGCCGTCCGCGTCGGCGACCAGCACTGGACCTTCGGCGAGCTGGACGCGCTCAGCATCGCGTTCGCCCACCACCTCGCCGGCCTGGGCATCGCCTCCCACGACCGGGTGGCCCTGATGATGACGAACCGGGTGGAGTTCATCATCGCGGTCCAGGCCGTGAGCCGCCTCGGCGCCGCCGCGGTGCTGATCAGCCCGGCATGGAAGACGGTGGAGGCGGGCCACGCCATCGCAGTGACGGGCGCCCGCGCCGGCGTGGTCGACTGCGCGGGCAACGACGTGCTGGCCGAGCACCTCGAGGCGGATGCGATCGTCAACCTCGATCATCACGACGCGCTGACCCTCGCCGCCGATCGCCCCCTCGACCCCGACGGCCTCGGGCACCCCGACGACACCGACGACGCCGTGCTGGTGTTCAGCTCGGGCACCACCGGGTTGCCCAAGGCGGTCCGCCACACCCACGCCTCCATCGTGCGGGCCACCGACCACTGGGTCCGCTGCCTCGGCCTCACCGCCGACGACCGCTTCCAGGTCGCGACGCCTCCGTCGCACATCCTCGGCCTGCTCAACCTGCTCGCCGCGGCCGAGGCCGGGGTCACCGTGCGCCTGCATCCCCGCTTCGACCTCGACGAGGTGCTGCGGCGCATCGAGTCCGATCGCATGACCCTCGAGATGGCCGTCGCCCCGATCGCGCTGGCCATGGCCAACCACCCGAGCCTCGAGGACTACGACCTCTCGTCGCTGCGCTACATCATGTGGGGCGCCACACCCGTCACCGCGAGC